>CAZGGA010000049.1:0-2961 GCA_964524555.1 uncultured Acetatifactor sp. | reverse complement strand
GCCATTCGCAGCGAAATTAACTGTTGCCATGATCTTTTCCTTTCTGGACTCATCCAGTCCGCTTTGTTTTCTAACTGTAACCACTATAACACCAATTTCCCCTTTTGTCATTATACTAGTAATATAATCTCTACAATTTTTAAAACAATCTATGCATTGTTTATCGGTTGCATTGTCATTTCTATAAACCCACATATATGAACCTCTTCCGTCCTCACCACATATAATATTATAATCCCTCTTACAGAGGTATATATGTATTATATCACATCAAATGACGGAACCAAGATTGCTGTTTACGACTATAACCCGCAGGCAACACAGACCATTTTTCTCATCCACGGATGGCCGCTGTCCCATCAGATCTTTGAATATCAGATTAATCTGCTTACTGATTGCGGATACCGTGTGGTTGCCGTGGATTTAAGAGGCTTTGGTAAATCGGATACGCCTGTATGTGGATATTCTTATAATCAAATGTCTGATGATATTTATCAGATAGTCAGGCAGCTTCGTCTGAAAAATTTCATTTTAACCGGTTTTTCCATGGGTGGGGCGATTGCATTAAGATATATGAATCGTTACAGAGGATTCGGCGTATGCAAATTGATTCTGCTTTCTGCTGCCGCACCATGTTTTACAAAGCGTCCCGGCTTTCCATACGGAAAAACGGCTCAGGAAGTCGATGACCTGATAAATCTTGCCAAAACCGACAGGCCTGAGCTGTGCCTGAATTTCAGCAGACAGCTTTTTGCAAGTCCGCATCCGGATGCAGTTGTTGATTGGTTCAGAGACATCGCTTTATCTGCGTCCGGAATCGGAACAATAAAGTGCGGTATTGCTCTGCGCGATGAAGACGGTAGAAAAGATTTGGAATATGTTCTTGTTCCCACATATATCATACATGGCGATAAAGATGTTATTGTTCCCAATGAGCTTGCAGAAATACAGCACAAAAGTATCTGCGGCTCAAAACTCATAACCTTATCTGACAGTGGACATGGAATCATCTATGATCAGCTTGAAAAATTTAACTCTATATTTATGCAAGCCATATCATAATAGGGATGTGCCGGAGTAGTCCCTTAATCCGGCACATCCCTATTAGCAGGGTTATCAGGCAGCCCCTTTGCCTACATTCCAATATAGGGTTTTTCCGCCCCGCCATGCTTTAATAATTTCTCATATATAAGCCCATGCTGCGCTGTACTCTTCGCCGTAGTATTTCTTGTCACCCTTTCTCATCTATCATCTGGTCAATAATACTCTTTATATCCTCATAAAAATAAGTGTCCTCTCCCTCCAAACCTTTATATACATTTATAACCAACACAAATACAAAAATTGCCTCCAAAAAAGTTAGTATGAACATTAAATCTATGTTTTTTACTACCTCTGCAATAAAATGAGTGAGTAATGAAGAAAGCACCACTGAAAAATATGCTATTCCAATACTCTTATTATACTCATCAAATTTCTTAGATTCTCTTAAAAGCAAATTTACTGCTCTGCTAAACTCAATTAAACTTTCCTTAGTATACATTTCATATCTGCCAACAATATAAGCCTTCCATGATTGATAGCTCTTAAATTTTGTTTCATCTGTGAGTAATTTCTTTTGCTTCCTGTTCAGCTTTTCCTTACATAAATAGGCATAAATGATTCGTTCTTTTCTGACATCAAAAAGAAAATTTTTTCGAAAATGCTGCTTTATTTCTCGCTTATTCATATGTACTTCCCCTTATAAACACCATTTTATCTTTAATAATTCCTTAAATATCTGCCCTAAATCCCCAACTCACTAATGTTACTCCATTCGCTCCCAATATATAACCTTCTATTTTAAAACACTTATAAGACATGGAGGAACCGCTCTTTCTCTGCTAGTTTAAAAGCGTATTCCGAATTCTGCCTGGCATTATCTAGTCAATTATAATTTACTAATTTATAATCAACCAAAATGGTGTTGAAATTTCCTTATTGGACGAAAAATTGCTAAAGCGGATAGAAGTTCTTCTCACAATCCCAAAGCTTATAAATCAGCTTATGAAGAATGCCCACTTTATGGGCATTCTTCGGTGTGAAAAAAGTCTGCAAAGCAGACTTTTTTCACACTATGCACTCCGTCCCAGCTCAAATGCCTTCTTGTTAAGTTCCAGAAACTTCGGCGGCACGCTATGCTCAATTGCATCCATCCATTCTTCCGGTGTAAAGTCAAAGTGATTGGCCAGCTTGCCCATGAGCACCAGATTCACAGCCTTGCTGCTTCCCGCCTGTTCTGCCAGAGTAAGCGCATCAATGGCATCCACTTCAATTCCCAGCGCTCCAAGCTTCTCTTCCAGATTCTCCGGATAAGTTGCCATGCCCGCAATCACCGGCATAGGATTGACCTGCTGGCTGTTGACGATAATCCTGCCGCCCTGCTTTAAATATTCCGTATAGCGGGCTGCTTCCAGAAGTTCAAAGGAGAGAATGCAGTCCGCCTGCCCTTTGTCTATAATGGGGGAATAAACCTTGTCGCCCCAACGAACATAAGTGACAACGCTTCCTCCTCGCTGGCTCATACCATGGACCTCGCTGACTTTCACATCAAATCCTTTGCCAAGGAGCAGACGTCCCAGAAGTTTACTTGCAAGCAGAGTACCCTGTCCGCCTACACCCACAATCATGATATTCTTAGTTTCCATAATTTATCTCCATTCTTTCGGTGTGAGACTTAGAACTTCTTCACGAAGCAGCCCTTGCTGCGAGTGAAAATTGCCAAAGGCAATTAGAAGTTCTTCTCACACTACAACGCATCAAATTTACACAGTTGTCCGCAGACTCCACACCCCACGCAGAGGGTAGCGTCAATTTTTGCCTTGCCGTTCTCCATGCTGATTGCCGGACAACCGATGCTCATGCAGGCCTTACAACCTTTACATTTTTCCGGATTGGAACAGATGGGGCCCGGATGCTTCA
>CAZGGA010000048.1:0-3320 GCA_964524555.1 uncultured Acetatifactor sp. | reverse complement strand
AACCCGTGTTACCGCCGTGAAAGGGCGATGTCTTAACCGCTTGACCATGGAGCCATCATATCATTGAAAACATTTGTCCTCAATGACATTGATTATAACACAGCAGAAGAATCTTGGCAAGGGGAAAATAATCTTCTTGAGTTTTACTACAGCCGAAATTAATTCGCCATAAGTTTATTATAGCACTCAATAGTCTCAGACAATCCTTCCCCAAAGGACGAGACAGAGGCGTTGCCAGAACCGGACATTCGAATGGCAATCATGTCCAGAGGCTCTCCCGCCTGCACTTTCTCCAACACCGCCGTAATGGACTTATGCGTATTTTGCAGAGCAGTTACAAAGAATCCCCAGTTTTTCATGCCGTCCACACTCACATAAAGCCCTTCCTGCTTCAGCTTATCCTTGTCCTGATCATACTGCAGAACCTGATCCACATAGGATGTGAACTCATCATACAAAGGCTGGATCAGAGTCAGGTCCATATCTAGTACATTGTCATTTCCTATACCCTGACTATAAAGCTCGTTGGAGAGAGCCTCGGCCGAAATCATCGCCATATTCAATGTGTAAAGTACTTCGTAACCCTCCTCTTTCAGCTTCTCTAGTTCTTCTCTTTCCCGCCCGGATGCAACGGTATTCAATTCATTCACAAACGCTTCGCCATATGTAAAATAATCTTCGAGAACCTCCATCAGCGCTGTATGTTGTTCCTGTGACTTGGCGTAATTATCTTTCAGGAAACCATCATCTTTGGTATAGGCATGTATTTCCCCAAGTATGTTGATCAGCTTCTGCAAAGAGGGATAAAGATTCAGATAAGCCTGATCAAGCGCATCTTTTTCGCTCTTGCCGGATGCTGCCTCATAAGCATCTTCCGCATATCCAAGATATTTGGCGGAATGCGGATAGTAACAGAAATAATTGTTACTGTTCTCTTTTACAAACTCAAATTTTTCACTCTCAATATTTACATTGGAAAAATACTGTGCCAGCGCATCATTGACCTCGCCTACCATATGATTGTTAATCTCAATGTAGTTGTTGTAGAGTTTCTGAGCGTTTCTCTCATCCAACTCTGCCGTCTGACTTCCGCTGTCTACAGGCGGTTGAGCAGATACGCCCGCCGAGCTGCCCGTCGAACTGTTCCGAGCATCCGCAGAGGTGTCCCCCTGGCACGCAGTCAGTGAAAGAGCTGCCACTATAGCCGCAAAAGCCGTAATCCATTTCCTTATCCTTTTCATTTCCTCTCACTCCTTTTCTAAACCTTATATCCTTTTCGTCCCCAAATCTTGCACTAGACTCTTCCCCTCGTCCACTCTGAGACAAGGGTCAGGAAAATGTTCAACGTCTCCCTGCTTGCGAAGCTGAACCGGGTTATCAGCCTCTTTTTGGGATTCTCGTTCCAATCAAAAAATTCCGCCACATAAAAGGTATTCCTGCTACCATGAGAAAACCCCGGCGCTGTTAACACCGGGGTTAAAACATATGAACCTTGAAAACAGTTCTTTTGAAGGTAACCGATGAAAAATTAAATATTTAACAGTTCACTATATGCCTTCAGCGCACCATCGGTGTCATGGGCAAGCACTTTCTTTGCCAGCACTTTACCCAGCTGTACGCCCTCCTGATCAAAGCTGTTAATATTCCACACAAAGCCCTGATACATCACCTTATTCTCAAAGTGGGACAAAAGAGCGCCCAGAGCCTGAGGGGTCAACTGTCCACCAATGATAATGCTGGAGGGACGCCCACCCTCAAAGTTCTTATTTCGATCCTCATCGGCTTTACCGCATGCAAAGGCTACAATCTGCGCCACCACATTAGCACAGAGCTTCTGCTGGCTTGTACTGTCCTGAATCACTACATCCCTGCCCATCTGGTTATTCTGAAAGCCCACAAACTGCAGAGGAATAATATCCGTTCCCTGATGCAGTAACTGATAGAAGGAATGCTGTCCGTTAGTTCCCGGCTCACCAAAAATAACAGGACCCGTGGAATAATTCACAGGCTCACCGAAACGGTTCACCGACTTTCCGTTGGATTCCATGTCAAGCTGCTGCAAATGAGCAGGAAAACGGCTCAAAGCTTGGGAATAAGGTAATACTGCCGTATTCTGATAGCCAAGGATGTTCCGCTCATACACCCCGATCAAAGCATCCAGCATGGCAGGATTTGCAAGCATATCTTTGTTTTGTGCAAGCTTATCCTCCTCTGCCGCACCCTCAAGGAACTGTGCAAATACTTCCGGTCCAAATGCCAGAGACAATACTGCGCCGCCTACGCCGGAAGTGGAAGAAAATCTGCCGCCGATATAATCATCCATAAAGAACGCTGCCAGATAATCGTCACTCTTAGCCAGAGGCGAAGTCTCGCTGGTAACGGCAATCATGTGCTTTGAAGCATCCAATCCCGCATTCTTTAAAGCATCCTTCACAAAAGATTCATTGGTCAAAGTCTCCAAAGTTGTGCCGGATTTGGATACCAGCACGAAAAGAGAATGAGCCACATCAATGGTATTCAATACGGCTGCAGCGTCATCCGGATCCACATTGCTGATGAATTTTGCCTCCATCTTAAAGGTATTGTTTGCCTTAGCCCAATTTTCCAAGGCCAGATACATTGCTCTGGGGCCAAGGTCGCTTCCGCCAATGCCAATCTGCACCACGGTGGTAAATTTCTCACCTGCCGCATTTGTAATCTGGCCATTATGTACTTTATTTGCCAATTCTGCAATCTTTTGCTGCTGCTCCACATAAAAACTGCGTTTATCCACGCCGTCGGCCACAACAGCATCGCCCAGCTGTCCTCTAGTCATATGATGAAGCACCATACGCTTCTCACCGGTATTGATTACTTCCCCATTGTAAAGAGCCTCAAATTTCTCTGTAAGCTGTGCCTCTTCCGCCAATTTTGCAAGTGCTGCCAGAATTTCATCATCCACCTGCTTTGCAGCATAATTGTAGGTAAGTCCTGCCGCCATGGGAACGCTGTATTTCTTCACGCGGTCCGCACCGTTCTCTCCGGTCATTGCCTCTGCCAGATTCACAGGCGTTGTCTTTTGCAGTTCCTGATAGGCAGAAACGGCATCCAAATTTTTCCAGGTAATCATAATTGATTCCCACCTCCTTAATTTTTTCCGTCCTAAAAAAGAGTTCCTGAATCAAAATACTTCACTTTAAAATTATACTATTAAACAAGGGGGAATTCAAGCATGAGAATAGGTTCTTCCACAGATTTTATGTTATTTTAGATGAAGCTGTCGCTTTAACTCCCCGAGTAGGGCTCGAACCTACAACAACTCGGTTAACAGCCGAGTGCTC
>CAZGGA010000047.1:0-4306 GCA_964524555.1 uncultured Acetatifactor sp. | reverse complement strand
TACTTTTATATTACAGGCGGAGATCCGATTCTGCACCCGGATTTTTGGAAACTGCTTGAACTTTTGAAAACATACAATATTCCTTTTACGATCCTTGGAAATCCATTCCACCTAAACGATGAAGTGTGTCAGAAGCTGAAAGAATATGGCTGTCAAAAATATCAGCTTTCCCTTGACGGTATGCGGGAAACCCACGATTGGTTCAGGAAACCCGGCTCCTTTGACATTACATTAGAAAAAGTTGCCTGTATTAAAAAGGCCGGTATCCGCAGTGTGGTGATGACAACTGTTTCCGGCACAAATATTGAGGAAATTCCCGCCATTATCGACACGGTGGTTGCCGCAAAAGTAGATGTGTTCGCTTTTGCCCGCTACTGTCCCACCAGTGAGGAAAAGGATACCGGCATAGAGCCTATGCGTTATAGGGAATTGCTTGCAGTCTGTGATAAAAAATTCAAAGAGTATGAGGCGGCAGGCTGCGAAACCTACTTCAATAAAAAGGATCATCTTTGGACACTGTATGAGTATGAAACAGGGGCATTCAAAATTCCCGAAACTGCTCAGGAGGGTATGATTTACGGCGGCTGCAACTGCGGGAACTGCCATTTGACAATCCTGCCAACGGGTGATATTTATGCCTGCCGCCGGGTACAAAATAGCCGTGTGGCAAATGTTTTTGAGGATAGGATTGCCGATGTCTGGGTCTGTGAAATGGAAGCATATCGGGAATATGACAAGTTTAAGAAATGCAGCAAATGTGAGTTAAAAGCGTGGTGCCGTGGCTGTCCGGCCGTTGCCAGCGGAGCACACGCCAATGGTTTGGCGGGGGATTTTTATGATGCTGATCCGCAATGTTGGAAGGAGATTGAATGATGGAACTTTTTGAGCTGATGAAACATCGCCGCTCTATCCGCAAATATCAGGATAGGCAGATTTCAAAACAGGATTTGGAGAAAATCATAGAAGCCGGAACTTATGCACCAAACGCCGGAGGCGGTCAGCGCAGTATTATTTTGGGTATTCATAATCAGGCGTTAGTGGAGAAGATTGGGCGGTTGAATCTTGCCCGTTTTGACCGAAGCAGGCTGTCAGGCAGCTATGTTTCAAAGGAACAGCCCAGCGTGATAGATGATCCGTCTATGAAAAGCGGTTTTTACGGCGCACCCACGGTCTGTGTAGTCTTTGCACAGAAGGATTTTCTTTACAGTATTCCCGATGCCTTTTGCTGTGCAGAAAACATGGTATTGATGGCAGCAGAACTTGGCATTTCCTCTTGTATTATTGCAAGAGGCGAGGAAACCTTTGATAATGAGGTAGGTGCGGCATTCTTGCAGGAGTGGGAGATTCCCGCAAATTATATTGCCCGCTGCTTTGTGCTTTTGGGATATTGTGATGGAGAATACCCACAGGCAAAACCGAGAAAAGAAAACAGAAGCAAAATCGTTGAATAGAGGAGGTAATTACAAATGGATGCAAAAACCTGTTTACAAAAACTGCAATATGTAGGCGTACTTGCTTTCGCCACAGTGGATGAATGCGGCGCTCCGCAAATCCGCAATATCAGCGCGATTCACTATGAGCCGGAAGCGATGTATTTCTTTACCGCTAAAGGAAAAGCATTTTGTAAGGAACTATTGACCGATGGGCGTGTTCAAGTTCTCGGCTACACAAAATATAAGGAGATGATCCGCTTATCTGCAAGAGCTGTTCCTGCTCCAGAAGCAGAGCAAAAGAAATGGATAGACACGATTTTTTCCGAGCAGCCGTATCTGTCAAATGTATATCCGGGCGATACCCGGAATTTAGCAGGGATTGTGTTTCAGATCACGGATGCTGAAATTGAGTATTTTAATCTTGGCGTCAATCCTATTTTTCGAGAGAACTATACCATCGGCAGCAGCCATATCACTTGCAAAGGGTATCAGATTAGCGAATCCTGTATTGGTTGCGGCACCTGTTTGAATAACTGCCCCCAGCGGTGTATTGAACCGGGCAGCCACTATCAAATACAGCAGGAGCATTGCCTGCATTGCGGTAACTGCTATGAGGTATGCCCTGTAAAGGCAGTAGAAAAGAGAGGTTAATATGACACAGGCAGAAAGACAAACATTTCTTATTCAAAAACTTCTTGACGAGCAGCAACGCTATAAAGATATGCAAATACCGCAGGACATCGCAGAGCAAAAGCGTTTGCTTCGCTCTTTATGCAATATCCGTGCGCCAAAGGATATCAGCAAAGATTTTCTTGCGGTGCAAGATGAATATTTGCGGGAAGAGACCGCTGCAAAAGGCATTACCGACCTCGCAGATTTGTCACCCATATCAGAGGGAATCTATTTATGGCAGGGCGATATTACTACACTGCGCTGTGATGCCATCGTCAATGCCGCCAACAGCGGCATGACGGGGTGTTATGTTCCCTGCCATGGCTGCATTGACAACTGTATTCACACTTATGCCGGAGTGCAGCTTCGGCTTGAATGCGCAAGGCTGATGATGGAGCAGGGGCATGAAGAAGAAACAGGCAAAGCAAAAATCACTTCTGCCTACAACCTGCCCTGCAAATATGTGATTCACACGGTTGGTCCAATTATTTCCGGCGGAGTGACAAAAGCGGATAAAGAACTTCTTGCTTCCTGCTATCGCTCCTGTCTGGAGCTTGCCGAGCAAAACGGAGTAAAAAGTATTGCATTTTGCTGCATTTCAACAGGAGAGTTTCACTTTCCAAATGATAAGGCGGCTGAAATTGCAGTACAGACTGTGAAAAAGTATAAAGAGCAGACTTGTAGTAATATGGAGGTGATTTTCAATGTTTTCAAAGATGTCGACTACAAAATCTACCAGGACTTACTTGGAAGGAATTAAAAGGCTGAAAGAGGCGCTGGCCGCTGCCGATGCTGTTGTGATTGGGGCAGGTGCGGGGCTTTCTACTGCGGCAGGGTTTACCTATTCGGGTGAACGCTTCCGCAGACATTTTGCAGATTTTGAAGATAAGTACGGTTTTCATGATATGTATTCAGGTGGGTTCTGCCATTATGACACGCCGGAAGAACATTGGGCGTATTGGAGCCGTTTTATTACGGTTAACCGTTATATGGACGCACCGAAGCCCATTTATGAGGAACTATTTGAAATTGTCAAAAATAAAGATTATTTTGTGATTACTACGAATGTGGACCATTGCTTTCAAAAAGCAGGTTTCGATAAGATGAGGCTGTTTTACACGCAGGGTGACTATGGTCTATTTCAATGCAGTGTACCGTGTTGTCAGGAAACCTTTGAAAATGAGGATACGATTCGGCAGATGATGGAGAGGCAAAAGGGTATGCGTATTCCATCCGAGCTGCTGCCTGTCTGTCCTCATTGCGGTAAGCCTATGACAATGAATCTGCGCTCCGATAATCGTTTTGTGGAGGATGCGGGCTGGCATATGGCGGCGGAGCGGTATGAGAATTTTTTGCGCACAAGAAAAAATTCATATGTGCTGTTTTTGGAGTTGGGTGTGGGTTATAATACCCCATCTATTATCAAGTACCCGTTTTGGCAAATGACAATTACAAATCCTAGAGCCACATATGCCTGTATCAATTATGGGGAGGCAGTTTGCCCAAAGGAAATTGAACAGCGGTCAATTTGCATTGACAGTGATATTGGAAAGGTATTGGAAGATTTGCGGTGAGGCTATGGTGCATAGTATAGCTATGCACCATATATGAAATCCATGGAATTGTTTGTTCTTTTGTGGTAAGATGATAGCGTTGGAGAATTCGACAAATTTCAATTTACAAGAGGAACGAATGAGCAGAAAAAAAGCACTTGCCCTTTATTTGTTAGGCTCTCTAGGGCAAATATGGATGATTTGTATTGTAGTTTTTATCTTAAGAAATCATGGAATGGGTGTGGATTTCACAACGCCTATTGGAGTAATTGCTATTGGAATCGGTGGAATTTCCTCTGCATTATGGGGAATTATTATTGCGGTTAAATACAAGAAGTATCGTTTGAAGAATATATTAAAAGATTTTTTTAATATACAGCAAGAATACTCTAATTACTTATTTGTACTTATATTCTTGAGTTTAGATTTTTGCTGTGTGCTATTTGGCGGCAAACTTCAGATAAGCGCATGGTATATTCCTGCTTGGTTATTTTTGAAGGCAATTCTATTCGGTGGCATAGAGGAAATTGGCTGGAGATATACATTCCAACCCATTTTAGAAGAGCGATTCAGCTATATTACATCAACTATAGTAACCTTTTTTGCGTGGGGAGTGTGGCATTTTTCATATTTCTATATTGAAGGTAC
>CAZGGA010000046.1:0-4411 GCA_964524555.1 uncultured Acetatifactor sp. | reverse complement strand
GTCATCAGCAGATAATTAATAATCTGCATATTTTCATGCTGTAGTTCGGAAACATTTTTTAATCCCTTTTCCTTCAAAATCAGGCGGGCATTTTCATTTTCTGATAAACCCGCAATCATCAGAGTGGCATTACCATATATATTTTTTCCCTTTAAATTACCGATTTCTCCCGCCATAATGGCGCCGCTGATATTAGTGGTGTAGAATTGCCCTATTTCCCATGAGGCGCAGTCGTGAAGCATCCACATTCTGGAAAGGCACTCGTAAGCAAACAGTGATTCCACCGGCGCCTCTCCCAAATCTTCATAGGCACTGCTTAATTGGTCTACGATTCTCTGGGGTGCAAAATATCCCAGACCGAACTTCATGCCCTCAGTTATTTCACTGAAAACATTGATTCTGTCCCTTTTTTCTGATTTCCAAGGCTCCGGCAATGTATCAGCCAATTCATAAACCACATTGTAGGCAGTCTGAGTCTCCTCTAGTACAAGGGGAAACAGGCCCGCTAGGGTAGGGTCTTTTTCTAATTCTTCTCTGCCAAGGATTCCCTGATACCATTTGGCTGCATCATCACCCTCTATCTCATCTACAAAATGTTCGTGGACCTTTGTTACCTCATAGCTTCTCCCTACGCCTTCCGCACCACAGATAACATTTTCATAGATAAAAAGCTTTGGTGACACCAGCATAACCGCCACCATTTTATTGACAGAAGTTTCTGTCTGCCCTAAAACATAAGCTCTTTCTCCCGCATCGCTGTGGGCGCCTTCTGCCACATAAGCAACACCGCCAATCATATTTAAGCCTTTATTTAATCGGTCCATCTGTTCTACAAATTTTGCCGTTTTATAATAAGATAAAGGGAAGAAGGTCAGCATCATCCCTTTATCACCTTTTACAAGCTCATTGGACACTTCCTCACCTAAGACCTCTCCAGCCTTTTCAACTCCCGGTTCCTGTTCACAGCTAAACATTCCAATACGGATTTCACACTGCTCAAATACAGTGAGGGAAAGCAGGCACACACCCTGTAAAATTTTTCCTTCACAGATTACATGGGATGAGCTGCATCCGATCATCACGGCATTGGGCAAGAGTTCTTTTAATTTTGCAGCGAATTCTTCCATCATATCTGCGGTATGTATATTGCTATGAACCCGTAATAATACCTGCCTGTTCCTGTCCAATGCAATTCCGTCCAAAAAATTATTGAAATTGTCCAATGTTTCAAATAAGTGATTATAAGTTTTCATACTATCGCCCCGTATTCAAAATGTATTGTCGAAACCCCTTCTCATTTTAGCAGTTAAAGCGACAAATTTCAACTAAAGAAAATCACGTTTTTCCCTTACCTGAATTGCAGTTTTCAAATCATGCAAAATGTATTGAACATTTTCATCACGCTCTGTATAATGGAAATATAAACCAATTAAGAAGGAGGCAAACAGCAAAAATGGGAAAAAGCAAAACATATTCTTATGATTACGATGAGTATGAAGGCGGGAAAAACGCGGAGACCATGGTGAAGGATATTCTGGCGGATCCGGAATTTACCGGACTAGATGAGCTTATTATCGGTAGCTGGGGCAGCGCATATGAGGACGACTGCCAGCCGATTATAGATGCCATCGTTGAGAATGCTGATCAATTTAGCCATATCACAAAGCTTTTTGTGGGCGATATGGATTTTGAGGAATGCGAGGTCTCATGGATTATGCAGGGAGATTACGGCCAGATTTGGAAGGCTATGCCTCAGCTGAAGGAGCTGACCATAAAGGGCAGTATGGACTTGACGCTGGGAGAGATTGAGCATGAGAATTTGGAGTCTCTGACCATTATCTGCGGTGGTCTGGGAACGAATGTTATCAAAGAGATTGAGAAAGCGAAGCTGCCCAGCTTGAAAGAGCTTCTTCTTTATATTGGTGTGGAGGACTATGGATTTGACGGCGATGCAGGCACCATAAAGGAGCTGCTGGCGAATTCCGATTTCCCCAATCTCACCTATCTTGGAATTGTGGACAGTGAGATTCAGGATGAACTGACGCAGGTGGTGCTGGAATGTAAGTATATCCGTCAGATTGAAACTTTGGATTTGTCATGCGGAACCTTGACAGACAAGGGCGGAAGCCTGCTTTTGGAGAAGCTGCCGGAGCTTTCGAATATCAAGAAGCTGGATGTGCATCATCACTATTTGTCTGATGAGATGATGGATAAGATAGGAAAGTTGTCCCCTGAAGTTGATGTATCCGAGCAGGAAGAAGCAGAGGAATGGGACGGAGAAATATGGTACAACGCGATGTTGACGGAATAAGCGGAATTATTTTGATTGGCTCGAAGGGCGGCAAGAACTCGGAAGGCAGCAAAAGGAAGGTTTATTTTGAGAAGGCAGCTGCCGATGCGGGTGTCCCTGTTGCTTTTTATGATTGGAAGGACTTTCCGTTTGTAGAAGACACCATGGACATAGAAAACAGTATTGTAAAGATCGATGCGCCCGAATGGGAAAGTTGTCGCTTGAAAGAATTGGATGAACTTACAGGTCGGTACAGGGAGCAGCTGCTTAGGCTTTCCCGGATGTCTTTTGGCGGCTTCTTTAATCATCCTAGTGATATCGCAGAGGTGCTTGACAAGCGAAAATGCAAGCAGACCCTTACTGGAAATGGCATTGCCGTGACTGAGATGTATGATGAATCCTTTTCTTGTAGGGAAGAACTGCTCGACTTTATGAGGGAGAACAGAGTTCATCAGATCTTTTTAAAGCCGATGAGAGGGTCGGGAGCGGCAGGGGTGACAGCGGTTCGGTTTTCGCCGGTAAGAGGGAAAATTGTTCTTTATACCTGTGCCGCTCTTGAACAGGGTGAGGTCGTCAATACGAAAAGACTGTACAGGTTTGAGGGAGAGGATGCGGCAGCATTTCTGGACAAACTTTTGGAATTGGACTGTGTTGTGGAAAAATGGCATAGTAAAGACACTTTTCAGGAGTATTGCTATGACCTCAGGGTAATCGTACAGGACAGGCGGATTGACTATATTTTACCCCGGCTGTCAAAGGGGCCGATTACCAATCTGCATCTGAACAACCATTCCATGGAGTTTGAAAAATTGAATCTGGACAGAGCCGTTATCGAAAATATTTCGGAGACCTGCCTTAGGGCGGCAGACTGTTATCCCGGATTAAAGAGCATCGGGATGGATGTGCTTTTGGAGAAGGGGCGCCGGAAACCTTATATTATTGAGATGAATGCTCAGGGCGACCTGCTGCACAGGGACGTCTATGGGGAGAATCGGATTTACAGGCGGCAGATTGAGATCATGAGGGCGATGATGTCCGAAAGATTTACACAGGATTAAGTTACTCAGGGAACATAATTTTACATTGTGGCAGGAGGTTCAATAAAAATGACAGGTGAAGTACCGTTTACGGCATTTAAGTCCAGCATGGGGCAAAAGGAATATACGGTGGATATGATGCAGGTCGTGGGGAAGTGTGATATTCTGTTTGTATGTCTGGATACCTTGAGATACGACGCTGCCATAGAGGAGGAGAAAAGCGGCGGTACTCCCGTTTTGAACAGATATGGCGCGTGGGAGAAGCGTCAGGCTCCCGGAAACTTTACATATCCTTCTCATCACGCCATCTTTTCGGGGTTCCTTCCGCTTAGGGAGGAGGCCAGAAGTCTTGCGGAGCAGGAAATGCTTTTCTTCCCCAAGAGTATGGGGCTGGGAAATAAAGTTCCCAAGGGCGCATACGGCTTTGAAACCAGCAATCTGGTGCAGGGACTTCATAATGACGGCTATGATACATGGTGCGTGGGCGGAGTGGGCTTTTTTGACAAGCGTTCTGATATGGGGAAAGTATTCCCGTCCTTTTTTGAAAAGAGTTATTGGAATCCGTCATTTGCCTGTCCGGTAAAAGACAGCACCAAAAATCAGGTTGATTTTATTATAAACAGACTAGATAAAAATGAAGATGACCGGAAGATATTCCTTTATTTGAATGTTTGCTCCATTCATTATCCCAATAATTTCTATGTGGAAAATGAAAAGAATGACAGCATTCTGACCCACAGGGCAGCATTGCGATATGCGGACGGCGAGCTTGGCAGGCTTTTTGATTACTGGAAGAGCAAGAGGGGTGAAACCTTTGTAGTGTGCTTTTCCGACCATGGCACCTGCTACGGCGAGGACGGGTATATTTTCCATGGTGTGAATCATCCGGTGGTCAATACGGTGCCGTATAAGCACTTTTTTCTGTAGAGGTGAGAATGAACAGATATATTCAATATATGTACAGCTATCCTCATAAGACAGCGTACAGAGCGTTAGAGAATGTCAATTTAAGGGATTACTTTTTCAATCTTGAAGGTGAAGGGCACAGTTTATACCTTCACCTTCCCTTTTGTGAAAGTAAATG
>CAZGGA010000045.1:0-4712 GCA_964524555.1 uncultured Acetatifactor sp. | reverse complement strand
AACCATTATTTACAGAGGAAATCTGAAAAGTTGTAATTATAGCTGTTCCTACTGTCCTTTTGCAAAACACAAGGCGTTATCAACAGAAATGGAAAAGGACCGTCAGAGCTTCGAAAGGTTCTGTGACAGCATTGAGAAAAGGGCGCAGGCTTTTTCTATAGGAGCAGTTTTTATTACACCATACGGGGAAGCCTCCATACACCGTTGGTATTGGGAGGGGCTTTCGCGTCTGGCTGAGATTCCTGAAATTGACAGGGTGGGAATGCAGACGAATCTCAGCTTTTCTGTGGAGGAGCGTCTGAAAGGGTTTGATTTTGCCCATAAACTTTGCATATGGGCAACCTTTCATCCCGAGATGACGACAGTTGATGAGTTTGTATCCAAGTGCCATCAGCTGGTCAAAAATAATGTCATGGTGTGCGCAGGGGCAGTGGGAGTACCGGAGAATATACAGTTGTTAAGAGAATTAAGGGAAAAGCTTTCCCCAATCATTTATCTGTGGATCAATAAAATGGATGGACTGAAAAGAAATTACAGTCCGGATGAAATAGAAGCCTTTGTCCAATTAGATCCTTTTTTTACATACGAGCTGAAAAATCCTAATGCCGCTGTACAAATGTGCGCGGACAGGTGTTTTGTTGAGGCAGACGGGAAAATACATACCTGCAATATTAGCAGGACGAAGGATATTAATTGGTATGATGGCTGCGAGGAGGAAATATTTGAACCTGTGTGCAGCCGGAAGAGATGCACTTGCTATCTTGCCTACGGCGGGAGAGCAGATTTCGCTTTAAGAAATATTTTTGGAGAGTATCCGATTTACCGGATCTCTGAGAAATTCAAAGCAATCTTTTTCGACTTGGATGGGACATTGATTCCCAATAGCATGGGTATGGAGCCCGGAATGTTAATTGGGAACCAGCATGGGAGGGGACTTTCGGTTCAGGTGCGTGAGAAGCTGGCTGCACTTAAAGAAGTGTGTCCGATTTTTCTTGCCACATCCATGCCAGAGGCGGATGTAAAGAGAAGATTAAAGGAGGATATGGATTTATTTCAGGGTTTCATATTTGCATCAGGCGGTTATCTATATTTTAGGGACGAGAATGGACCAAAGGAAAAAGTGTATGCGATAAATTTAAGCAGTTTATCTGAAGTAATTAAGTTTGGAGAAAGCGTAAAAGCAAAATATGCTGTTTACATGAAGAATGGAGCGGCATATAAGGTAACATTGATCAAAGGACATCGCAGCGTTTGGAAAGATACGGAATATGACAGGATGACAGAACTTTTGAAAGCGTCAAACTGCCGTTGTTTTATTGAAGGCAATTGCCTGCAAATCGTAAGTGAAGGTCGGGACAAGGGTGCGGGCATTGAAGAAATGTGCGGCTGGCTTGGGATTTCCGCAGGGGAGGTTCTGGCTGTGGGAAATGACAAAGAAGATGCCGCCATGGAAAGGGTTTGTGGGGCATATTTAGAGGTGTAGGTGGGTATTTTTCGGGATAATTTCTTAGAATTTGCAAAGATTTTAGAATGGGTTACAAAATTAAGTTGTATGAAAGATGCGCCTCATCCTCATTTCTGGAAGATAGTCGCTTCGTGCCATTTAGCAAAAAAAGAATTTTTTAATGGTACAATTCAATAGCTGTTTTTGCTTTAGCAGGAACGATATTCTGCCGAAGTAATAGGGAAGAACGGAAAGGGTACTCTGATAAAGAACTCAATGGAACTTGTAAAGTAGTATTTTAGTCTTAATATAACAGCAGGGAGGTAATAATATAATGAAGCGCATTTTCTTTGTGGAGGATGACCTGAGCCTGATTAACGGGCTTTCCTTTGCTGTGAAAAAACAGGGATATGAAATAGATATAGCGCGTACAAGCCTTGAAGCGCAAAACTTATGGATAAACGGAAAGTATGATCTGGTAATTTTGGATGTATCGCTCCCTGACGGCTCCGGATTCGATATTTGCAAAAGGATTCGTCAGACTTCAAAGGTTCCGATTATGTTCCTGACCGCCGCAGATGAGGAAACAGACATTATTATGGGGCTTGACATTGGAGCGGATGATTATATCACAAAACCCTTCAAACTAGCAGTGTTTCTGTCAAGGATCAATGCCCTGCTTCGCAGGAGCGACAATTTCAACCAGCCAGACACAGAACTGAGTTCCAACGGTATCATCCTGCAAAGATTGAAAGGGGAAGGATATAAAGAGGGGGAGCCGCTTAACCTGACTTCAAATGAATACAAACTGCTCAGCTTGTTCATGGAAAATCCGGGCGTGGTGCTTTCCCAGGAGCAGATTTTGGGAAGGCTGTGGGATTGTGACGGGAATTATATTGATAATAAGGCGCTCACTGTATATATCCGCAGGCTTCGCATGAAGATTGAGGATAATCCGGGAGAGCCGCAGAAAATCGTGACTGTCCGGGGTATGGGATATAAATGGAATACGGACGAATGAGGTGGGAAATGAAAATATTAGCGAACCGAAGAGTAAAATCATTGTTTATACAAATTTTGTTGTGTATGTTGGTATTTTTTATATTTTCTGTGGTACTTGTAATTTTGAAACCGGAACGACAGGCTTTTTATACACTGATCTGCACTTGCGGTATGGGGATTACGGTAACTGTGTTCTGTTACAGGTATTTTATGGAAGAGAACAAAATTATGGAAGATGCTGTGGCACAGATCAGAGAATATATTTCCGGTGATCGGAATGCCAGAATAGAGTGTGACGATGAGGGGGAATTATACAGGCTGTTCCATGAGGTAAATTCCCTGGCGACTATTTTGAATGCGCAGGCAGAAAATGAAGGAAAATCAAGAAAATTTCTGCAGAACACCATATCGGATATCTCCCATCAGTTAAAAACGCCACTTGCAGCCCTTAATATCTATAATGGCATTATTCAGACAGGTGCTGAGACGGATGATTTGCCAACAGTCAGGGAATTTTCTAGTCTGTCGGAGCAGGAGCTTGACCGGATAGACACATTGGTGCAGAATCTTTTGAAGATTGCGAAATTTGATGCAGGAACCATCGTGATAGAGAAAAGTCAGGAAAATATTTCGGAAATGATGGCAGATGTGAAAAAACAGTTTTCTTTTCGGACAGGACAAGAGGGAAAGGAGATTGTCCTGTCGGGCAATGATTCTCTTTCCTTTTTTTGTGACCGGAACTGGATTATGGAAGCATTCAGCAATATTGTAAAAAATGCCCTTGACCATACAGAAAAAGGAGACAGCATATGGGTTGAATGGAGGAAGTCTGCATCTATAATACAGATAACAATTAAAGATAACGGGAAAGGTATTCATCAGGAAGATTTGCATCATATTTTTAAGAGGTTTTACCGTAGTAGGTATTCCAAAGATACGCAGGGCATAGGTCTTGGACTGCCTCTTGCAAAATCAGTGGTTGAAGCCCATGGGGGTACGATTAGTGTTGACAGCCGATTAGGTGTTGGAACAACCTTTACAATAAATTTTTGGGCGTAACTTGTTACGCCTTTTCCTACAAAATTGTAACCTTATTGTAGCCTTGCTGTAGTATTCGTATGCTATTCTTTCAAAGCAGGGGAAGAATGTCTAAAGAAGCATTCTTCCTGGAACAAAATGATTGAGAAAGAGGTGTCTTAACTATGAACTTATTGGAAGTCAACAAAATTTGTAAGACATACGGCAGTGGTGAGGCTACGGTGCAGGCGTTAAAGAATGTCAGTTTTTCTGTTCCGAAGGGCGAGTATGTAGCAATAGTCGGGGAATCCGGCTCCGGTAAGAGTACGCTGCTTAACATGATAGGCGCACTTGATACTCCTACATCGGGCAAGGTGCTGATTGACGGCAAGGATACTTTTTCCATGAAAGAAAGGAATCTCACGATTTTTCGCCGGAGGAATATTGGCTTTATCTTTCAGGCATTTAATCTGATTCCTGAATTGACTGTCGAGCAGAATATCATCTTCCCGGTATTGCTTGACTATCAGAAGCCAGATAAGAAATATCTGGAGGAGCTGCTTGGTGTACTGAATTTAAAGGAACGTCGTAACCATCTGCCCAGCCAATTATCCGGCGGACAGCAGCAGAGGGTGGCGATTGGGCGCGCACTTATCACACGTCCGGCCCTGATTCTTGCGGATGAACCTACAGGGAATCTGGACTCGCAAAACAGCAGTGAGGTCATAGCGCTGTTAAAACAAGCATCAAAGAAATATGAGCAGACTATCATCATGATCACCCATAACAACAGTATTGCACAGACTGCGGACCGGGTTCTGCGGGTGTCAGACGGTGTACTGACTGATCTAGGGAGGTGCAGTGAATGAAAAGCTATCTCAGCCTTATTCCGATTTCTGCAAAAGTAAAGAAACGGCAGAATCGTATGATAATACTATGTATCATTATTTCAGTGCTTCTTGTGACAACCATTTTCAGTGTGGCAGATATGACAATCCGGGCAGAAAATTCCTATATGCAGGAAAAGCATGGAAGCTGGCATATCCAATTGGAGAATATTTCCCCTGACATTGCAGAAGAAATAAGTCAACGCTTTGATGTTACTGCTGTTGGATGGTCGGAAGTTTTCAACATTAATGTAGACCAGCCATACTACATCAATGAAAGAAGTGCTGCCCTGTATGGAACGGATGAGACATATATGACCTTGCTTGCACACGGTATGGAGGAAGGGAGTTATCCCCAAAGT
>CAZGGA010000044.1:0-5123 GCA_964524555.1 uncultured Acetatifactor sp. | reverse complement strand
GACAAACCACACCCACTTATCAACACTGAATAATCTAGTATTATCCTTTATTCACCTCCATAAAATTCCGCGGGTGTTTATTTACCAAAATATCTTTCTGCTTTGTATCTGACACATGGGTATATATTTCTGTTGTGCTAATGGAACTATGTCCCAGCATTCTTTGTATATATCGGATATCGACATCTTGCTCTAATAAAAGTGTGGCAAAAGAATGTCGAAACATATGTGGAGTAATATGCAAAGGGATGCCAGCAAGTTCTGCATATTGATTAATCATTAGCCGTACGGATTGGTCGGATAATTTGTGCTGGAGTCTGTTTACAAAAAAATATCCGCAAGCGGCAATGTCCTCTTGAAAAGTTTTTTGATATAGAATTAAAGCAGAGATAACTTCCGGGTTGAGCTGTAGGATACGCTCTTTGGCACCCTTCCCATAAATTAAAATATTATTGTTCTTAAGGTCTATGTCGGTTGGTTTTAAGGAGCACAATTCGGATATTCGCATACCAGTGGCAAAGAGCAATTCAATGACAGCAATGTCTCTGATGCAACATCGAAGTTGGTATTGGGATTTGGCCTGCTCCTTTTGGAGATAAAGAGTGGACAGAAATGTTTGTATAGCGTAAAATGGAATGGTTTTGGGCAAAAGTTTTGCTTCCCGAAAGCGAATATCTAGCTTGGCAAATGGGTTTTCCGTCAATAGTTCCTTATATTCCATGTAATGGAAAAATGCTTTGAGGCTTGCAATTTTGCGCTTAACTGTTTTGGGCTTATATTGCTTATGCAAATTGGTAATAAATTGATCCACGATGTGCTTAGCAAAGCAGTCAGGTAAATTACAACAAAAATTTTCATATTGCTTTAAGTCAATTTGATATGCTTTCAGAGTTTTAGAATCCAAGCGTTTTCGATATTTACAGTATTCCATGTATTCTGCAGTATAAGTCTTCAAAATGTTCATAATCTACACTCTCCTTAGTTTTTTATCTAATTATGGGCATCTGTTTGGAAATTGTCTATTACCTATCTTTATCAAAGTTGAGATTTAAAGTTACTTTATTCTTTTGAGTAAACTTGGGTAGCGGAAACATAATTAAAATTTGTCTTTTCAAAAACAGAAACTCAAAAGAGGTTAATTATGACATTTTGATGGAATATCCACAAAGTTTGAGGTATAATTGACAAGCAAAGATATCATATGATAGGGGAGATATTTTGCAGCATTGCCAGATGAAAAAGCGCTATAAATGAGAGCAATGCAAAACTTTAAGATAAAGAAAATTTTACAGAGGGGAAATATAAAAAATGAACGCAAAAGAGATATTAAAAACATACTTTGGATATGATTCTTTTAGGAATGGACAGGAAGACATCATTGATTCCATCTTGTCGGGAAGAGATGTACTAGCCATCATGCCCACAGGGGCCGGCAAATCCATATGTTATCAGGTACCGGCACTAATGCTGCCTGGCATTACGCTTGTGATATCGCCACTGATATCCCTGATGCAGGACCAAGTGAAATCCTTAAACGAAGCAGGAATTCACGCCGCATTTATCAATTCATCATTGACGGAGAGGCAGATATCAAAAGCACTAGCTTTGGCGCTAAAGGGTACCTATAAAATTATTTATGTGGCGCCTGAAAGATTGGAAAGTGCGGAGTTTTTGTATTTTGCCTTAAATGGGAAGATTTCAATGGTTACAGTTGATGAAGCTCACTGTATTTCGCAGTGGGGGCAGGATTTCAGACCAAGCTATGTAAAAATTATTGATTTCGTGGAACGCTTGCCCCAAAGGCCGATTGTGAGCGCATTTACGGCAACGGCCACAGGGGAAGTAAAAACGGATATAGAATGTATTTTACAGTTAAATCATCCCAATATTGTTGTGACGGGATTTGACAGGGAAAATCTGTATTACAGTGTGGAGCATCTTTCAGGAAAGAAGAAAGATGATTTTGTGATAGATTATCTTGAGAAACATCCAAATGAAAGTGGAATCATATATTGCGCAACAAGAAAAAATGTGGATGCCTTATATGAAAAACTCTTTCAGCGGGGAATTCCGGTGACAAGTTATCATGCCGGAATAGATAATGAAAAGAGACAGAAAAATCAAGACGATTTTATCTATGACAGAACGCCGATAATCGTGGCAACCAATGCTTTTGGCATGGGTATTGATAAATCAAATGTAAGATTTGTGATTCACTACAATATGCCGCAAAGCATGGAAAATTATTATCAGGAAGCGGGGCGCGCAGGGCGCGATGGCGAAAGCGCACAATGCATTCTTTTATTTTCAGCACAGGATGTGCGGATTCATAAATTCCTTTTGGAACAGAAAGAGTTTGAAGGTGTAGATATTGAAGAGATAGACGTGCTTAAACAAAGGGATGCCCACAGGCTCCGGGTCATGGAAGGATATTGTAAAACCACGTCATGTCTGAGACAGTATATATTGGAATACTTTGGCGAGAAAATAAAGGCACCTTGCGATAACTGTGGAAATTGCCATCGTGAATATTCAGAGATTGATGTGACGGAAGAGGCTAAGTGGGTGATTAACTGCATTGCGGAGACCAAAGGCAGATATGGGCAGAATATTGTGGCGGGAACCCTGCTTGGGGCAAACCGTGCCAGATTAAAAGAAATAGGCGCAACGGCTTATAAATCCTATGGAGTTTTGGCTCATAGAAGCGAGGAGGAACTTCGACTGTTGATTGACCAGATGTTGAGAGAAGGGTATCTTGTTCAAACCGATGGAGAGTACAGCGTTCTTCAGATGGGTGATATTCAGAGCCATCAAAATGAAAATGCTCGCATCATAATCAAAAAATTTAAAGAGAAAGAAATTCCTGTCATCCGAAAAGAAAAGGCGAAGAGAAGCACAGATTCCCTTACCCGTGCAGGTTTTGAACTGTTTGAAAAACTTCGCAGCCTGCGGTTGGCGATTGCCAAAGAAGAGGCAATGCCGCCATACATTATTTTCAGTGATAAGACATTAATCGATATGTGTGCCAAGACTCCAAGAAATCAGAGGGAAATACTTGCGGTATCCGGCGTTGGGGAACATAAATTCCAGAAATATGGCCAAAGATTTCTAGATGAAATTGAGGAGTTTACGGCGGAGCATCCCAATGCTATCACTAGTATTAAGGCTGAGGATGAGAACATTTCTGAATCATCGGAAAATCCAAAGAACGAGAAGTTTTTAAATGGAAGGCGAAAGCCAAGGGAGAAAAAAGCCCCCTTTCATATTTATCCGGAAGATGCAGGAAAATTTGAATATGCCCAATACTGTTACATCAGTGAAATCAAAGACAGATTAAACAGTATTTGTAGCGTGGAAAATGTTAAAAAAGTTACAACTACAGCTATTTGGGATTATCTTGTGTCTGAAGGGCTGACAATGGAAGAACAAAGAGATGGGAAGTATGTGAAAGTTCAGACACAGCAAGGATTGAAAATGGGTATCCAATTAGTAAACAAAGTCAGTCAAAAAGGGTATGAATATCAGCTTCTAGTGTATCCTGAAGCTGTTCAGCAAATGATAGTGAAGCATTTTGCCGAGGGTGTAAGTGAAACCAAATGCGAGGATGATGATGTAACAGTGAGAAATCCATAAGTGCTGACTTGAGAATTAGATATTTGAAGGAAACTGATAATAAAAGAAAGAAGACTGTACATGAACACCGATATGACACAGGGCGCAGCGTTAAAATCCATGCTGCGTTTTGCGTTTCCCATGATATTGGGAAATCTTTTACAACAATGTTATAATATAGCAGATACTTTGATTGTGGGAAAAGTTCTCGGTCCTAATGCCTTGGCGGCAGTGGGCTCTTCTTTTACGCTCATGACCTTTCTGACTTCGATTTTATTAGGACTATGCATGGGCAGTGGGACTTTTGTTTCCATCCGTTTTGGGGAAAAGGATGAAAAAGGGATGAAGGAAGGTATTTGTGCTTCTTTTTTATTAATTGTTTCCCTGACAATTATTTTGAATATTGCAGTGTTTATATTTCTTGACAAGATTCGCATATTTTTACAAGTACCAAAGAATGTATGGGGAGATATGCACACGTATCTGAAAGTTATATTTTGTGGAATTTTTGCCACCTTTCTCTATAATTATTTTGCCTCCCTGCTCAGGGCGATTGGAAACTCAGTTGTGCCGCTGGTATTTTTGGCGGTTTCCGCTGTGTTGAATATTGCGCTGGACTTATGGTTTGTGATTGGTCTGGAGTGGGGTGTGGCTGGGGCAGCGCAGGCAACGGTGATTGCCCAATATATTTCAGGACTTGGTATTTTGGTATATTCGCTGTGTTTTGTTCCGTATTTGAGAATGAAAAGGGAAGAATATCGTATTCGATGGAGATGTTTGCAAGAAATTGCGGAGTTTTCCGTGCTGACCTGTGTGCAGCAGTCGATTATGAATTTGGGCATTTTGTTGGTGCAGGGGGTAGTCAATAGCTTTGGAGCTACGGTAATGGCTGCTTTTGCCGCCGCAGTTAAAATAGATACATTCGCCTATATGCCGGTGCAGGATTTCGGCAATGCCTTTTCCACTTTTGTGGCCCAAAATTATGGTGCCGGAAAAAAAGAGCGTATACGTGCCGGATTTAAGGGAGCTGTGGCAGTAGCGTTCATTTTCTGCATCACTGTTTCGGCAGGAGTTTGGTTCTTTGCACGTCCCTTGATGCTCCTGTTTGTGAAAGCGCAAGAAGTGGACATTATTGCAGAGGGAGTCCGTTATCTACGTATTGAAGGCGCTTTTTATTGTGGAATTGGCTGTTTGTTTTTACTTTATGGATTGTATCGGGCTTTAGGAAAGCCAGGAATGTCAGTGGTTCTCACTATAATTTCCCTCGGAATGCGGGTGGCCTTGGCATATATTCTGTCAGGGATTCCGGCAATCGGTGTGGTCGGCATCTGGTGGGCGGTTCCGATCGGATGGTTTTTGGCGGATGTCACAGGATTTGTTTATTATCATTCTTGTATTTCTGAAATTGCAAACAGCACAGCCTCGCCACTAATTTGAATACGGCCATTCCCTAATATATGGCAATAAAGCGTACCGCTGCGTTTCGATGCCTGATACGCAATAATAGTATC
>CAZGGA010000043.1:0-5883 GCA_964524555.1 uncultured Acetatifactor sp. | reverse complement strand
TCTGGTGCTGAAAAAGACCGGATAGCATCGTTATAAGCCACATATCCTATGCTGACATTGTCAGTCTGAATGGTATCTATAAATGCCTGTACCATGTCCAGCCCCATTTTGGACGAGTCATTACTTTTCATGGAACCGCTGCAATCAATGACAAAAACAATTTCCATGGGCTTTTTTTCAGAGAGAATTTCCTCTGCATAAACTTTTTGGGGAAATAGCAGAATTGCTATAAGACAATAAAGCAGAATTCCTATTTTTTTCATTTGTAATTTTCCCCTTGCTCTGCTGTATTTTAATCTTGCTATGATAATCACTGTTCTTCTTGTATCTGCTGCAGCCTAAATTTCTTTGTAATTAACATTATACTTCACTGTCAAAAATTGTCAATTATTTTTTTAATTTTGTATTTTAAATATAAATTTGTTTGTTTTTACAAATTCTTGTTGATTTTTATAACTCTGCAATATATAATAAAATTGTTTCCTTATCAATTTAACCTCAATACATGTTACCCTACTATAAGGAGCGCAATTTATGAACAAGTATTTGAACGCAAATGAATATGACATATTAAGCATCATACTTCACTCAGAGGAGCCTTTGAATGTACCTCAGATTCTTAAATCCCGTCCGGACTTGACTGCCAATATCGTCCAGCCGGCAATCCGTAAGCTTCTGAAATTTAACTTGATTGAAGTTGCCGACATTACATTGGAGCGCAACATTTTTTCCAGACGCTTTCAGCTGACTGCGGATGCCCCGGAAATTATATGCAGAATGTTTCTGGATGATTATACCCTGTTTCGCAGGCTTGTGTCGGAGGAGGTTCTGCTCAGCGCCATGGTGCAGGCGGATAAGAATCCCGAAAAGAGTCAGCAGGAAATTTCAGAATTGGAACAGCTGCTGAAGGAATACAAAGGCAAAAATTCACGCAAGGGCAGCTGAACCGCTCTTTGCAGGGCACTCAGATTTACTTTTGATAAAGGGTTTTGATAAAGGGGAACTTATGCTTCATTTTTCGTTTTCAGCCATATTAATGGCATTTCTGGCCAGCGGCATCATTGCCAGCCTGATTGCCGTTGCTTTTCTCAATAAAAATATCATGGTCTGCATCGGTTATCAGTTTCTGGCTCTTTTTGTGGGGCTGGCTTTACTGCGCCTTTTGTTCCCTTTTGAATTTCCTTTCACTGACACAATAATCATGTCCCCTCTGCTTTCAAGAGTGGTATTCTTTTTTCAGCATCCTTGGATTCCTCTTGGGAATATTCAAATCTCGTTGTGGAATCTGTTTGAAATCCTGTGGATGATTGGCATTATCATAAATGTTGTTTATTACGCCAGAAATTACCACCTTTCCAAAACCTATATCCAAAAGTACGGGCAAGATAAAACCAATGACCTTCAATATAAAGAAGCCTTGGACTCTATTTGTGCCAAACACCACAAACCTAACCGTTTTCGTGTAATAGAACTGCCGCAATTGGACACACCCCTCCTGTGGGGAATCAAAAATCCCTGCATTCTTCTGCCTGCGGGTTTATCCATCCCTTCTGACAAACTGCACTACGTCCTATACCATGAAGCGCTGCACTGCTTCCGGCATGATTTGATCATCAAAAGCGCTATCCATATATTGGCCATCCTTTATTGGTGGAATCCTGCATGCATCGTTCTGCGCAGACAATCCCATACCATATTGGAAATGTATATTGATGGGGCAATATCACAGAACAATCCCGACATTATTGCAGAGTACACCGAATGCCTTTTATATATGAAAAAAGCCGCAAACACCCTGTTTCCGTCAGGTGTCCGCCTGAAAGAAGAGGCCTGCCCGCTAAACAGCGAATTTAAGCGGCGCACCCTGATGCTCTTAAAACAGCCCACAGTCCTGCAGAAAATCTGTGCCAATATGATACTATCGCTTCTTATCCTCAGCGTTTTTGCGGCTTCCCATCTGTTTATATTGGAGGCTTTTTATCTTCCTCCAGAAGAAGGGATCATACCTTACACGGATGACAATACTTACTTTATTAAAAACGGGGATGACAGCTATGACTTATACATTGATGATACCTATATGGAAACAGTTGACAGTCTGAAATTCTATCCCAGGGGGATAAAAATATATGATACGGAAGGAGTCTTAGTCAATGAAAATTAGAAAAATGATTTTAATGCTTGGTTTGGTTTTTCCCTTAGCTGCCCTGCCCTCACAGTCAGTGCGTGCGGCCTCCTCTTCCATGCTATCAGCACTGCCAACAGAATCTTATGGCGGCACAGTTTCGCCTCAGGCTCAAACAATGGTTTGGAGATACAAAACAGAGAACGGAAAATTATATAAACGCCTCTACAACTCCTCCATAGGGGTATGGATAGGCGAATGGATATATGTCAGGGATTGTTAATTTGGATTGTCATTCACATCAGGCAGTGGAGTTCCCCTGCCTGATGTAAATGGTTTCCTAAAATCTCAACTTACCATTCCCCCCAGCATTCCGCCTCCGGCGCACAGCACCATAGTGGTAAAAAAGGAATTGCCCAGCTCTCCCACAGAGCGGTTTACCGCAAAGGACATTACCGCCAGCACCAGAAAATATAAGCCCCCCATCATAAGCCCCCACAGAAATTTCCGATTCTGCATTCGCTTTCCCGCCAAAAAACCGGCAAGAAAGGTGGCTATCACATAAATTGCGATAATGGCGATTGACACAATAGCTGCCCCGATGCCCGCCTTATAAATAAGCAGCGCAAGCAGCATCAACAGCACTGCAGTCAGTATGTATGAAAATAGAAGACTCTTCAAAAAGAAAAGCGGTGACACCTTTTTTTCCTGATATTTTTCCAAATTATTTCCCTCTCTTTCTTATTCCTCTTCTTTCTAAGTATATTCCCTACATCCGTAAAACTTGACAACTATCCGTATCTATTGTATATTCATTATTAATAAAATTTTTTACAAAAGGAGTGAACTTTTTTGGATACCCCCGGTGTCATACAATTTATTTCCTTAATCGTACTAGTTGTTTTATCTGGTTTCTTTTCCTCTGCGGAAACCGCTCTCACCACCTGTAACAGGGTGCGTATGCGGGCACTGGAAGAGGATGGCAGCAAACGAGCCGCCACTGTCAATAAAATTTTGGAAAACTACAGCAAAATGCTGAGCGCCATATTGATAGGAAACAATATCGTAAACCTTTCTGCTTCTGCTCTTGCCACCACTCTGGCAATGCGGATTAATCTGGCAGTTGGCATTGCCACAGGTATTCTGACTCTGGTAGTGCTCCTGTTCGGTGAAATCGTCCCCAAGACTCTGGCAATGCTTTCCTCTGAAAAATTGGCCCTTTTATATAGTGGAATTATTTATGGATTGATGCATTTTTTGACTCCTGTAATCTTTTTGGTGGATAAAATGTCGAGTGTTATTTTATTCATTCTGCGGGTAGATCCCAACAAAAAGGCTTCCACCATGACGGAGACGGAGCTGCGCACCTATGTAGATGTAAGCCATGAGGATGGCGTTATCGAGTCGGAAGAACGGGAAATGATTTATAATGTGTTTGATTTTTCCGATGCTCTGGCAAAGGATATTATGATTCCCCGCATCAATATGGTGACTGTGGGGCTGGAGGACACTTATGAGCAGGTTCTTGCCGTTTTCAGGGAGTCCATGTATACCCGCCTTCCCGTCTATCAGGAAGACAAGGATAATATTGTAGGTCTCATCAATATCAAAGATTTTATTTTGACGGAGAATCCGGGGGATTTTCACATAAAGGACATCCTGCGGGACGCCCACTATACTTACGAATACAAAAAGATAGCGGATTTGATGTATGAAATGCGTGAAAAGACCACAAACGTCGCCTTTGTCTTAAACGAATACGGCGCCGCAGTGGGAATGATTACCCTTGAGGATTTATTGGAAGAGATTGTGGGTGAAATCCGTGACGAATACGATCAGGACGAAGAGGAATTTATTCAGGAGGTGGATGAGCGCACTTATCTGGTAGAGGGCAGTATGAAGCTGGACGACATCAATAATGCCCTTGGAACAAATCTGGACAGTGAAGACTATGATTCCATTGGCGGCATTATCATTGAATGCCTGAACCATCTGCCGGAAGACGGAGAAGAAGTCTCCCTTGCAGACGGTATCCGCCTGCAAGTTAAGGGCATCGACCAAAACCGGATTTCCAAGGTATTAATGACCCTGCCGGAAGAAGAGCCAGAAGACTCCGATAAGGAAACTGAGGCGGATGCTGGTGAAAAGGAGGCTTACAGCACAGAGGGAATTGCCCAATCAGAGTAACATTGACTCAGCAGTTCCTCTCGGGATGGTCAAATATGCCAGCCGCACCAGCTGTTTAGCAAATGGCAACAATAAAATAACGGATGTAATATTAAAAGCACTATGGATTGCCGCTATGCCAAAAGGAGTTGCCGCCTTTCCAAGCACTGCAGGGGAATACAGCCCGCTGACCACATAATATACCACCATAAAGCACATTGTCCCAATGATATTAAAATAAAAATGTACCAATGCCGCCCGTTTCGCATTGGGGGAGGCTCCGATTCCCGAAAGCATTGCCGTGGCGCAGGTGCCGATATTCTGTCCCATAATAATAGGGACTGCCATGTCATAACTCACCGCTCCCGTCATACAGAGCGCCTGTAAAATCCCTACAGAGGCAGAGGACGACTGAATGACTGCGGTAAATGCGGTTCCCGCAAGCATTCCCCAAAAGGGATGAGTTAATCCTTCAAACATATGTACAAAGGCGGTCTTCTCCATAAGAAGTCCTGTTGCCTTGCTCATTGCATCCATTCCAAACATTAATAATGCAAATCCCACCAAACTATCCGAAATTCTTTTGTTCCTGTCCTTCCTTGCAAACATCCGCAAAACCGCCCCACAGACTGCCAAAAAAGGAGCCATGGAAGAAGGTTTCAACATCTGTATCAGAAAAAAGGAACTGTCGATTCCCGCAAGCCCAAGAATCCATGCCGTGACGGTGGTGCCCACATTTGCTCCCATAATGATTCCCACCGCCTGCTCCAATGTCATTATGCCGGAATTTACAAAGCCTACCACCAGAACCGTTGCCGCCGAGGAGGACTGCATGAGGGCGGTAACTCCCGTCCCCACAAACACCCCCTTAAGTGTGCCGGAAGCGGATTTTTGCAAAATGCGCTCCATCCTTCCCCCTTGGAATCCCTTAAGCCCCTCTCCCATCAGTTTCATTCCGTAGAGAAACAGAGCAAGACCTCCAACAGCCGCCAAAATCCAAAAAAGAGGCATTTGTGCACAAAATGATTTCATGGAATTTAACTCCACAAGGTCTGCAAAATGCCATCCGCAATCGCCTGGGCAATGGCATCAAACTGCTGGTCAAACAAAACATTGTCCGCATCCGTGTTGATAAATCCCACTTCCACCAGCACCGCCGGCATTTGCGTCTGATTTAGTACCGCAAGGTTATCCCGCTCATTGACCCCCTGATTCACAAATCCCACCTGCTCCAATCTGTCATTGATATTATAGGCCATTCTGGCGGCATTTCCGTATCTGCTATAGACAAGGGACTCTACTCCCGTGTATTGATTGGGAAAAGGGCTGGCATTGCGGTGAATGGACACGAAATAGTCCGCTCCCACCTCATTTGCCTCCTGAGCCTTTGCAGCAGGGGCTTCATAGATATCCGCAGTTCTGGTGTAATAAACGTCCACACCGTTTCTCTCTAAAATATTACCTATGGCCAAGGTTAACGCAAGGACGTCATCCTTTTCCTGCCGCCCCTTGTAAACGGCCCCCGGATTGGCGCCCCCATGTGGCGGCGGTAACTTGCGGTAAAACGATACCGATATGATACACTTGTTTTT
>CAZGGA010000042.1:0-6287 GCA_964524555.1 uncultured Acetatifactor sp. | reverse complement strand
GTACCTCGTATGGCTTTCATCAATAAGATGGACATTCTGGGTGCAAATTTCTATGGTGCAGTAGAGCAGATTAGAACCAGACTTGGCAAAAATGCTATTATTCTTCAGTTGCCCATCGGCAAGGAAGATGAATTTAAAGGAATCATTGATCTGTTTGAGATGAAAGCTTACATTTACAACGATGACAAGGGTGATGATATCACCGTGACCGATGATCTTGGAGATATGGCGGAGGATGCAGAACTGTATCATTCCGAGCTGGTTGAAAAGATTTGTGAGCTGGATGATGATTTGACAATGATGTATCTGGAGGGCGAAGAGCCTTCCGTGGAAGACTTGAAGAAAGTGCTGCGCAGAGCAACTTGTGAGTGTACGGCAATCCCTGTTTGCTGTGGTTCTGCATACCGCAATAGGGGTGTCCAGAAGCTTTTGGATGCTATTCTTGAGTATATGCCTGCGCCTACCGACATCCCCGCTATCAAGGGTGTTGATATGGATGGCAACGAGATAGAGAGACATTCTTCCGATGAAGAGCCTTTCTCTGCACTTGCATTCAAGATTATGGCTGATCCCTTCGTGGGTAAGCTGGCATTCTTCCGCGTATATTCCGGTACCATGAACTCCGGATCTTATGTATTGAATGCAACCAAAGACAAGAAAGAGCGTGTAGGACGTATATTGCAGATGCATGCTAACAAGAGAACAGAGCTGGACAAGGTTTACTCCGGAGACATTGCGGCAGCGGTTGGTTTTAAGTTTACTACAACCGGTGATACTATCTGCGATGAGCAGCATCCCGTAATTCTGGAGTCCATGGAATTCCCTGAGCCCGTTATCGAGCTTGCTATCGAGCCTAAGACCAAAGCTGGTCAGGGCAAGATGGGTGAGGCTCTTGCGAAGCTGGCAGAGGAAGATCCTACTTTCCGTGCTCATACCAATCAGGAGACCGGTCAGACCATTATCGCCGGCATGGGCGAGCTGCATCTGGAAATTATCGTAGACCGTCTGCTGCGTGAGTACAAGGTAGAGGCTAATGTAGGCGCTCCTCAGGTTGCTTATAAAGAAGCTTTCACAAAAGCTGTGGAAGTGGATTCCAAGTATGCAAAGCAGTCCGGCGGACGTGGTCAGTATGGTCACTGCCGCGTGAAATTTGAGCCCTTGGAGGCAAACTGCGATAAGTTTGAGTTTGATCCTAAGGCGAATATTCTGATTAACGAGCCTCCCGTGCTTTTGTTTGAATCCACTGTAGTGGGTGGTGCAATCCCCAAGGAATATATTCCGGCAGTAGGAGAAGGTATCAGGGAAGCAGCTCAGGCAGGTATTCTCGGCGGATTCCCGGTGCTTGGAATTCATGCAAATGTATATGACGGAACCTATCATGAGGTGGACTCCTCTGAGATGGCATTCCACATTGCAGGTTCTATGGCATTTAAGGAAGCAATGCAGAAGGCAGCTCCCGTGCTTCTTGAGCCTATCATGAAGGTGGAAGTGACAATGCCCGAGGAATATATGGGTGATGTTATCGGAGACTTAAACTCCCGCCGTGGACGCGTGGAAGGCATGGAAGACATTGGCGGAGGCAAGATGGTGAAAGCATTTGTTCCCCTTGCCGAGATGTTTGGCTACTCCACGGATTTGCGTTCCAGAACACAGGGCCGCGGAAACTACTCCATGTTCTTCGATAAATACGAGCCCGTTCCCAAGAACGTGCAGGATAAAGTATTGGCTGCCAAAGCAAAATAAATTGGTAAAATAATGAAAAAATAACTTGAAAAGCCATTGATTATTTAATATAATAGTAAACAGGTTCAACTTTCTATTATCCAAGCATAATCAGAGGTAGGACGAGTTAGTGAGCGCCGAGTGCGCAAATGCCGCTTCGGCAGAAAGAAAAAGAAAACAGATTTCATATTTTAAGGAGGATTTCATAATGGCTAAAGCTAAATTTGAAAGAACTAAGCCCCATTGTAACATTGGTACCATTGGACACGTTGACCATGGTAAAACCACATTGACTGCTGCAATCACCAAGACCCTGAATGCAAGACTTGGTACCGGTCAGGCAGTTGCTTTCGATATGATTGATAAGGCTCCCGAAGAGAGAGAGCGTGGAATCACCATTTCTACAGCACACGTTGAGTATGAGACCGAGAACAGACACTATGCACACGTTGACTGCCCGGGCCATGCTGACTATGTAAAGAACATGATTACCGGTGCTGCACAGATGGACGGCGCTATCCTGGTTGTAGCTGCTACCGACGGTGTTATGGCTCAGACCAAGGAGCATATCCTTCTGGCTCGTCAGGTAGGCGTACCTTATATCGTTGTATTCTTGAACAAGTGCGATTCCGATGATGTTGATGACGATATCCTTGAGCTGGTTGAGATGGAAGTTACCGAGCAGCTGGAGGAGTATGGCTTCAAGGATTGCCCTATCATCAAGGGTTCTGCTCTGAAGGCTCTGGAAGATCCTTCAGGCGAGTGGGGCGACAAGATTCTTGAGCTGATGAAGACTGTTGACGAGTATATTCCTGATCCTCAGCGTGATACAGACAAGCCTTTCCTTATGCCTGTAGAGGACGTATTTACCATTACTGGTCGTGGTACCGTTGCTACCGGCCGTGTAGAGCGTGGTACACTGAAGCTGAATGAGGAAGTTGAGATTATCGGTATCAAGGAAGAGAGCATGAAGAGCGTTGTTACCGGTATCGAGATGTTCCGTAAGCAGATGGATGACGCACAGGCTGGTGATAACATCGGCGCACTGCTTCGTGGCGTTCAGAGAACCGAAATCGAAAGAGGACAGGTTCTTGCTAAGCCCGGCAGCGTTACCTGCCACACCAAGTTTACCGCTCAGGTATACGTTCTGACCAAGGACGAGGGTGGTCGTCATACACCTTTCTTCAACAACTATCGTCCTCAGTTCTACTTCAGAACAACGGATATCACAGGTGTATGTAACCTTCCTGATGGTACCGAGATGTGCATGCCTGGTGATAACGTAGAGATGACCATCGAGCTGATTCACCCCATCGCTATGGAGCAGGGTCTTACCTTCGCTATCCGTGAGGGTGGTAGAACAGTTGGTTCAGGCCGTGTGGCTACTATTATTGAGTAACTTGCACGAAAGCAATGAGATAAGCGCATAAAAGGCGATAACAATAGGGACTCCAAGTTTACTTGGATGTCCCTATTTTATTGCCTTCGTGGGCATTTGGCGAATGTCCGCGACCGAGGAAATGCGAAGCATTTTCGAGGTGCGCTTATCGGGGGTTCGGGGGATTTGCCGAACCCCTTTTTACGTTCTGAGATCAAAGAAAGCTAGAGTGAGTGGTGCCAAAAACTTTACTGATCAAAATGTAAAGTAATTACTAGGATTAACAGACCATATGCGATGCTTTGCGAAGTTGTGTGAATGTTTCTTAAATCTGCTACTGCTTTATATCATTTTAATGAAATTCATTGCTTATTCAATAAAGATAGTGCATAATAAAGTGAGAACATAAAATGGAAAATACAGGGTAAATTGAGTGTAAAAGTAAAGCAAGGAGATTGTGTGATGAAGTGGGTAGACTATAGAGAAAAATTGGGAATCGGATTTGATGATAGCCAGAAGTTTAAAATGTTATCCACAATATTAAAAAATTATGTTGAGAATGTTGTTGGGGAGAATTTTGATGAAAATTCATATTTGAATTATTGCCAGATGGTAGGTGAGAATTATTGGAATTTTAATCAGCCATATCAACATCTTCGGGATAGCCTGGATCGGTCTAGGTCAACACAGGAGCTTGTGGCAAAATATATTGCTTTTTGTAATACTTATTCTGCAGGATACATTGGTTATCCGTATAATGTTGTAGGTAAAGACCAAGTACTAGGATATTTAAAAGAGTCTCTTGAAAAAATAAATATGAAATATGAAGTTATTGAGGACAAAGATGGAACGTTTATCTTTCCGTTAGGAGCAAAGGAACTGGATGATGCCTTGATGTCTGAACCTTTAGAATGGTTAAATGACTATCCAAATGCAAGAAAAACATTTATTATTGCTCTTCAGCAATATTCTAAAGGATTATACATTCGAGATGTGGCGGATAATTTGAGAAAAGCTTTCGAGGAATTTTTAAAGGAATTTCTTAATAATAACAATGATTTAAACAAGAATAAGAAGGAAGTTGAGGCATATTTAAAATTGCAGAATGCTGCCCCGCAGTTGGTTACAATGTTAGTTTCCTTAATTAGCCATTATTATTTGCTCAATAATGAAGTGGCTAAGCATAATGATAAAATAGACGAAAAATATTTAGAATTCTTAATGTATCAGACAGGGATATTTATAAGGATGCTAATCGTTGTAAAAAAAGATTCGGAGAATTAAAAGTTTTGCTATAGCAATGAAATTTACGTAAACATATATACAGGTAAAAAGTAGTTGCGCCATGAAAAAGTCGAGAGATTTTATAGAAGGTAGAACAGAATATGATACAGCTAGACAAAGTAAGATCAGAAGCCAAGAAAAACGAAAACGAAAACTTTAAATTTCGTACCTATTTAAAAGGACATGCAGACGAGGATGAGCTAGACAAGCAATTTGTACGATTACATAAAGAACTTTTTGCAAACTATGATTGCAGTAAATGCAGTAATTGTTGCAAGATGTATAAAGGAAGCATTCCAACAGAAGATATTGACAGGGATGCACAATGCTTGGGAATCACACCGGAGCAGTTTGTGGATGTTTACTTGGAAAAAGAAGAATATGACATGAACTATCAAACCAAGAATAAGCCATGTGATTTTTTACAGGAAGACGGGAATTGCAAATTGGGAGACTGCAAACCGGATAGTTGTAAAAAATATCCATATACTGATCAGCCGGAGAGATTGTCAAGTTTGCTTAGTGTATTAGATGTGATAGAGATTTGTCCGGTAGCTTTTGAGAGATTGAAGGAAGAGTATGGATTTAAAGTGCGCAGATAAGCTGCTAGGAGGATATAACAGCGATTGCGTGCAGGAGGCAGCATGAAAGAAGATGTTTATTTACAGGAAGGATTTCGGAAACCTGAACCTGAGAAACCAGATCCCTATTATTATGTATGCGGAGGGCGATATACATATAAAGAACTGGATGAAATGACATGGGAGGAGTTTGGTCTTAGAAGGCATGGCAGTATGCCTTCAAAACTATACAAATACTATTCAAATAAAGTGATTGACGGAATAAATTATTCTAAGGAAGCGTTGGAAAATAATACAGTATATTTGCAAGAAATTAAGAAATTTGATGATAGTTATGACTGTACCTTGTCAATTAATATAGAAGAGTTTGCAAGACTGCGTATAGAACATTATGCAGAAATATGTGGGATGAAAATAAATCGGGAATGGGACTATAACAGGTGCGCAGGGGAGTTTTCTCTCTTTTTGTATAATAAGATGCATGGTGGAATGGACTTAGAGCAGATATTTGGAATCAAACAATTGTCGACACAAGAAGATTATCGGCGGAGTATTTTCTGCCTAACATTAAAATCTGTTTTTATGAGTTGTGAAGGACAGGATAATATTTGGCAGACTGCTTTTTATCAAGCAATATCAGACGAATATGCCGATATAACAAAAATGATGAATCGTTTTAGGGTTGCATGTTTTACCACATCTCCCTATATGATAAATATGTGGTCAAACCAATATGCCGACAATAATCAAGGATTTTGTATTGAGTATGAAATGCCTGATATATACCATAGAACTGATGATTTGTGTTCTAATTTATTTCCGGTTATTTACAGTGATGCAAGAACAGATGTATTAAATAGATGTCTGGAGTATAATGAAAAAGAACTAGATGCAGAGTATTTGTCAGTAATTTATAAATATGGAGTATTGGCAAAAAGTAGGTCTATGTGGAAAGCACAGGATGAATGGCGGTTAGTTTCATGCGACAATATGCTGGCGGATAATTATAACTGTAAATTTTATCCGATCACAAGAGTATACTTGGGTATGAATATGAAAAACAATCAACGGAGGGAAATTATTGAGATATGCAAAAGAAAAGGAATTTCCTATGTTGGGGTTGTCAGAAACAATGAAAAGTATCAGATGATGGAATGCGGAAAATTGTGTGAAGAGTGTATAAAATGATTTTTAGCATGTAATGAAGAAGTTCGGGTGGTATGCTGGATGGTCGCAGAGTACAGGATTTGGATTTGAGAAATGTATTGTCTAGGAGACGGAATCCGATTATTGCCGATATATTTAATCGCTTGAAATATATG
>CAZGGA010000041.1:0-6995 GCA_964524555.1 uncultured Acetatifactor sp. | reverse complement strand
CATTGGCGTCCACGCCGGAGCGGAGCAGTACCGGCAGCTGGTCGCGGTACTGGTGCGCCATTGTGATTGCAAGCCCCATGCCCCTCGCCTGTGCCAGCGCATCCGACAAATCGGTTGGGAGCGACAGGTAATCCTGCAGCTCGTCAATGTAGATGCTTGCCATTTTCCTCTTTTCCTGCGGGACATTCGCCCGGCCGAGTGCCAGTGTCCAGGCCAGACCGACAATCAGTGAGCCGAGCAGCCTTGCAGACTCGCCGCCGATGACGCCCTTGTTCAGCGGCACCAGCACAATCTTTGATTCTGTGTAAAGGCTGTTTAAGTCAAACTTTGGGTGCCCCTGCCCCAGACAGTTGCGGAGCTTCGGGCGCAGTAAAAACTGCCGGAGTTTGTTTAAGACAGGTTCAATCATCTGCTGCCGCTGGTAAGGGGTCAGGTTCTCAAAACGCATCCAGAAAGGCTTCAGGGCGATTTCGTCTTTGACATTTTTCGTGATGGAAGCGCGGAACTTTTCGTTTGTCAGAAGTTCCGGCAGCCACATCAGTGAAGCGCCGTCCACCTCCATGAGCGTAAGGATGGCGGCAGATAAAATATCCTGTGTGCGGACGCCCCAGCTGTCTGCAAATATCTCTTTCAAAACCGAAAGCACCGTGTCGGCGGTGAGCTCTTTGTCCTGCCCCTTTGCACAGGACAACGGGTTGAAGCCCACCGGCTCCGGGCTGGCCGGGTCAATCACCACCACATCCATTCTGCGGTGTGCGGGGATGCGCTCCAGCACGTCATCCACCAAATCCTGCTTCGGGTCGATCACGAGGACGCCCCGCCCGGCGTTGATGTCGGAAAGGATCAGGCTCAGCATGGCGGTGGACTTGCCGCTCCCCGTTGGTCCTAAAATAATGGTGTGTTCCAACGCATCCTTTGGGGAAATGCTGAGTCTTTCCCCATTCATGGCGGTTGCAAAACTCCTGTCCTCATTCTTGAACACTGGTTCCTTATACCATCCCGGCGGCAGGGCGGCTTTGGGGTGGAGAGGGGCTGTGCCAGGCAGGGTATCTTCCCCTACCGGCAGGAGCATGAAGCCGGAAAGTTCCTTCACGGACAGCCGGAGCGGGAAATGCCACGGCACGCCTGCCTCTGTCAGTTTCTCCGGGTTTTCGCTGGCGGTGTAGATTTTGACGCCGGCGGATTCCAGAATCCGGAAGGCGGCGGTCAGGTTGTGCAGTGGGTCGATATAATCCTTCCGGCTGCTGGAGCCGATGCGAATCACCGCCTTGAACCCGCTCTGCTCGGCTTTTTCCTTTGCCGACTTCACCATGTCGCTGGTGGCTTTCTGTACATTTCCGGTGATAATCTCCAGCCACGAGGCATTCGGATCCTGCATCCCGCTGGAGATTGGTGAAGGGCTGTAGGAAGCGCCCAGCACGGTCTGGACAGTCAGTTCCTCGTTTTCCCCGGTGTTTGCCAGTGCCGCAAGCCCGGCTCTAAGTACCGCCATGGAGGTGTCCATGTTAAGGGAGAGCAGTTTCTTTGAAGTCCGAAGCTGTGCCGCCCCGGCGGTTTCTTTGCGCGGGGTCTGGTAGATGCTCCCGAAATGGACATCCCCATGTGCCTTAAAAATGCGTTCTATTTTATCAAGGTGTTGGCGTTCCGCGCCGATCAGGTAGCGGATTTTTCCGCCGCTGCCCCGGCATTCCCACACCACCGCGCCGCGCGGATGGGTGGCGGCAAGGTGGGAGAGTATATCCCATACCGACTCAATGGCAAATGGCCTCTGCCAGACAGCCTCCCGCCAGACAAGTTCCTTAAAATCATGTGCACTCATAATGAACCCTCCTTTACCACCTGTCGTTGTGCCAGTTTTTCCAGATACGCCAGCCAATGACCGCCCCGACAATCACTGCCACAATAACGAGCAGCACCCACCAAACTTCGAGGAAGAGCCTCACGCCCAGCCGGATCAGGTAGCCGCTGGCGGCGATGGTGACAGCCGCCTCGAAAAGATAGCCAAGCCACCGGCCGGGGCCGCCCCGGTCCCTGTCTCCGTATCCGAACATAAGCCATCACACTCCCCCCGTTTTCTTCTGAAAGTCTTTTAGTAAGGTATCGCTGTATTTTGGCACCGGGTAGCCTGGGATGACCACATCGGATGCAATCTCGTTTCCCCATGCAGCCCAGCCGTGCCGGGGGCGTCTGGCAAACAGCTCCAGGTATGGGCCGGGAGACACACGCTCCACGATGTCATAAAATTCCTCCGGCTTATGGCTGTGATCTTGTACGGGGAAAACCCCGACGTTTGGCTGGTTTTTTACCCTGACTGGTGCCTTGCCGCGGGTGGCAAGGATGCAGTGTTCAGTGCAGTTCCTCAGGTATACTCCAAGCCCAAGCCTGGGCTTGAACCATGTGAAAATGGAGCGTGGCTCAAATCCCCATGCTCGTAGCACCTTGAATCCTTCCTCCATCGTGGCATTGGTCACCCAGAGCCAGCAGTGGGCATTCTCCGCACAGAGACTGCCTATGGGCAATGCCCTGATCTGATCCATCGTCATGAGATTATAATGATTTATCGCTCCAAAGGTGCCGCGTTGTTGTGTCGGCCAGGCTGGATCAATTATCAACGTAGACGCGCCATTTGGCATTGTGCCCGGCATTATAGGGGTTTTTATCTTCATTGCATCAAAACTCATAGACTTTTTATTCTCCTCTTTGTATTCAAAAACCATGCAATTCCTCCTGACTATTTAATTTTTATAGCCACACCAATTTGACGGGCTGTCAAACTGGCGGGCGATTGGTGCGATTATAACGCTGTACTGCTAAAAACTGTGAAAATATGCAAGTTATGCTTACGCCGTGAGCATAACTTTTACTGTATAGACGCCGCACAGCCACGTCCATTGGCAGTATCTCAAATATCCTCATCCATGGCGTTTTCCCTGAACCCGTGCAGGCAGGCGGCGCTGAACATCTTGTTGAAAGCCACCATGCCATCATCGTCCAACAGGAGCCCCTCCTGGATCAGCTGGCGGAGGCGTTTGTTTTCTTCCTGCAGTTTTACCAGCCTGTCGGAATAGAGAGAAACCGTCTCGGCAAGCATTAACAGCAGGAAAGCCATCAGCAGAAGCACAAAAATCAGCACGACGATAAATGTGTATTCATCCATTCCAGCTACCTCCTTTCCATCATCTGCTGTAGGCTCTTCCTGGCGTACAGTGCTAGTATGGCCTCATAATACTCGCGCCCCAGCGGTGCCGCCTCGGAGAATTTGGATGCCATGAATGCCAGCCCGCCAGTGTTCTCCATGATGGATTTAGCAAACAATACATCCCGGCGGTTCTGGAGTATTGACAGTGCAGCAGACTCCGCAAAATCATCCGGATGTACATACTCCCCTGTTTCTGCCGGGATAAGGCTTACAATGTCCTCCGGCGGGATATCATAAGTGTTGTAAGCAAAATTTCTGTTACTGGTTCTTTGTTTTCCCATTGTGAAAACCTCCTTTTATTTTTTAGAGGGCTGTTTTATCCCTCTACATATAGAAAGGACGCTTTTTTGCCTTTTGAGTAGTGAAAACAAATTTTTCCTAAAAAACAAGCCTGCACTGCACAGGAGAATGTGCAGAACAGGCTTGTTTTTACCAAGGTCGCTTGGCAGATTATTCTTTGTATATAATGATTTTTACAGTATCATAGTTCGTCACTTGACCAATGCTGACTCTTGCCGTGGCGAGGGCTTCATTGTAGCCGGAAAACAAGCCACGGTCAACAACCTCTGCTCTAAAAGTTATTGTTGCGCTGGCTTTTGGATTAAAATCACCAATGTCGAGACCATCAGGAAGAAATAAACTGTCATAATCATAGTCATATCGCCTATTACCAAAAATCGGACATGGGAGAATATTTAAGCGAGCGCTTCTCGGAATGTAACGGAGAGATTCGGGCAGGTCGATGCTTATCGTCACATTTTCCTGTGGCTCTTTTGCGTTGCTGCTGTTCTTATATCCAATCTGAAAATAGACTGTATCCCAAATGTCCGCTTCGACCGTATCCTGCCATCCATCAGGCCCGCAGTTGTCCCCCCTGAACTTAATGATAAAATTATTATCAAATACCACTTTTACTTTAAGAAGAATGTCGCTCTCGTAGCCATCACCTCCCGGAATTTCCCCATCGCAGTAGTCATAGCCTATTAAAGCTCCTTCAGAACCTTCTGTTCTCTGACCCAGGGAATAGCCATTCCGCCCGATTCCAGCATTATATAGCGTAGCCGGCTCAAGACAGATCAGCTTAAAAGGCGTATGCGCATTATAAAACGTGACACTGTCCCAATATTCACTGGGTCTCGCATTATCGGAACTGATAATCCCGCGTACCTGTACCTCTTTTGACGGGATGCCCGGTATGCGGATCTTGACGCGACAGTGTTTTGCAACGGCATCATAACCATTGGGGTTATCGTTATGTATAAAAACGTTGATTAGATATTCAGCTCCATCTTCGGCCTTTATGAACCCAAACCGCCATCTTGTATTCTCGCCCTCAATTTTGGCTGCTGATACAAATCTTTTCTCATTGCCCTTGTAGCCCCAAATGTAAGAACCGTCCGAAATTGAATTAAATACAATCCGCTTTCCAAGAACGCCATCCTTGATTTGCTGGACTGTATAACTTCGACGCGTTTTTGCATTGCTTTTTCTTGCGTAGGAAATATCAAGTGCTTTCACAGCAAGCAAGCCTAATGCTAGTATTGCAATTATCATTGCAATCATGATCACAACTCCAAAAGCGAAACCGTGTAAAAGATTCCCGATTACTGCCTTAATCCCCCCTTCTTGAAAAATGGAATAAAATGTCCAAATGAATCCGACAAGCCCTAAACAAAATATGGGTATCATAACCCTTTTCCACCGTTTGTCAGCAGGAAAAAAAGTTGTCGAAGGGGGAGCCTCATCTTCCGGATCGTCCACAAAGGCATTATAGAGTTCTTCTGCATATTGCATTATATCCTCTTCAGGGAATAACGTAGAGTCCTGCAAGGATTGCTCCTCAGATAATTCCTCTATATCTTCCGGGCTGCCTGGCGACGGCTCGGACACCAGCCCGTCATCTGAAAAAGCTTCCGGCTCATACTCGACAATTTCATCACTTGGGTTTATTGAATCGTTATCTGTGGTTTGTTCGGTATCAGCTAATAGGGGTTCCTCCGTCGGTCTTTCATCCCTGATATTGAGCAACAAAGGAAGTTCCTCGTCCGGGATATAATCTTTATGAGAGGATGGGTTATACTTTTGTATGGCTTTTTCTAAGAAGTCTCCATTGTTTCTCCTGTGATATAGCCACTCGGCAAGTCCGCCAGATTTTCCAAACTCACCTATACAGCGTCCTGTCGCTGTTCCAAGTGTACCAACGATTTTTGAAACTAATTTCTTCTTTTCAGCATCTTCATATGAATTGCAATCTTCACGTTTTATTGAAATATAGCTGCTTTCTCTTAAAAACTTTTTCCGACGCTCCGTAACAGCAGCACTACAATCATCCCCTCCACTCAGTTTGCGGTGATTGCTATACCCACATAGCAGTCCCCAATCTGCCAATACATAATCCCTTTTAATTGTTTTCGAGTATTTTTTTTCCACAGCATAGATGAGCAATGCCTCCACATCTGCATGACTCATATCATTTGGGAGCCCTAGGCACTGATATATCGCATCGATACGTTCAGGGTATATTTTGCTCCTTAGGTCACGCATTTCTTTTTTTAGCTCCTCAATTCTTTCCTGATCTTCTGCATTTTTCAGATAGGCCACCTCCCCTCTGTTCAAGAGTAGCATACCATAAAATATGACATCTAACAAATGGCAAAAGCCGCAGGTTGCCCTGCGGCTTAAATTTCTACCATGAGCACTCAGTTACTTCGACAAAATCACTGTATATTTCGTGCCGGTTGTCTTCGTCCTCTACTGGCTTTAAGAACTCAATGGTTCTGTAGCCATTCGCATTCAGTTCAGTCACCTCAATCGGATCGTATCCATTTGTTCGTACGAGCGTAGTGGATACACCGGAACCATCAGGAAGCGGTACCTCAAAACACATGGTCATATCGTCTGTTTTCCATTTTTCGTCTATTGACAGCGTCATCTCCATTGTAGCGGTACTCGGTATCGCGTCTGCCTCATCATATCTATCTTTGGCATAAAGGCTCTCTTTCTGATCCTGCAAGGTATCATTTATGAAGTCAATGTAGATGCCAGACGAATAAACATGCACTCTGCTCAGCCTCCATGATGTCGTTTCTCCTTGGAGGATTTGTGGCAATAGTCTTTCGAACTCGGGATTAAGAACTCCGGCACAATCGCCGTCTTCGATCCTGAAAAGATCTGTCACATCCCTCTTTGCTCCTTTAGACCACTCCACCGTCATCCTGATATTAGTATCAGGTACATTCTCACAGCTATGATAATTATGCCCGGCTCCGTTTGTAATGGTATAGCCTTCCGTCAGCTTCATTGTATAGCTCATTGTTCTCATATTCATGTCCCCCTTGATTTTTGATCTGGATTATTGTGTCATCGCCCGTCCTGCGAGAGGAAAAGCGAATTCCACAATAATCCGGGGAACAGATATGAATAGTAGATTTTCAAGGTACATAAACAAGTTAATTTATGCTAACCATTGTAGCACACATGTTCGGTTTTGTCAATACTTTTAATGCTTATTCGGCATATTATCAATCATATATCGTTATAAAACAAATATTTTTGTCCGTCGACATTCGCCGACGTCTGCCGAAATTGCAGAAAAATCCCCCTATTTTACAATAAAAACACCAGCAAGAAATAGCAAGGCACAACCCCTACACAGAGTTGCAGAAAGCGGGGTGAACATTTTCATTGGCAGTCGAAGTGTGTGCCTGCTAAGACACTGAGAAACCATTAACAAATTCATACCAGGCCACATGTGCGCAGTGAGGCGGGATACGACATACCACATTCTTATGACCGT
>CAZGGA010000040.1:0-10773 GCA_964524555.1 uncultured Acetatifactor sp. | reverse complement strand
AACCCACGTATCCAGCTTGGAAGGCTGGTGTTCTACCATTGAACTACACCCGCATAAATCAATATAATATTCCGAACGAATTATATGATATCATAGAAGAATGAAAAAGTCAATCCCTAATTGGGGATTCTTCTATGCATGCCCAGAGCCGGAATCGAACCAGCGACACGAGGATTTTCAGTCCTCTGCTCTACCAACTGAGCTATCTGGGCTTGTGCAGATTATCCGTGCAGCCCGCTGAATTGTCTCAGTCCCGTTTTACCGGAGGGCTTACCCGCCATTTATCTGTCGCACTATTGGATATTTTACACAGAAGTACGGAAATTGTCAAGAGATTCCGCAAATTTATATCTGCTGCATTCTGTAATATTGCAATAACAATGTCACGACTCTCCCATAGCTGATGGCGCCGTCCGAAACTCCATGGATTTTCAGATTGGCATCCAGAATTGTGTCTGCCACTTTATTTACGGTTTCCGTATCTATCAATGCCTTCCCGTTGATGCGCTCCCAATCTTCCTGCTCTACAAAGATATCATCCTGCCGCACCACCGGCAATACCTCCACAAGGGCTATTTGCTCCTTTGTCCGGGCAAATGCTTCCGGACTGCTTTTGTTGATTCTATATAAATCGTTTTCCAGATAAGTCAGGACACTTAAATATCCGCTGTACTGAAAGAACGGATCATCCGATTGAACACAGGCAAGGTAACTGATAAAACTTGCCTCATCCTCATAAATAAATCCCTTCAGATGCGCCAGCTCATGGCACATGGTGGCAGGCTTATTCAAATCCATCATGACATCATTATAATTTGCCTCCATGGAGAAAGGAAAGAAATATCCCTGCATATACTGCTGGCACATAAAGTCAGAGCAGCACAATGGCTTGGGTCTGGGGTAATAGCCCTCCAACCCGGGATAAGATTCCCCTAATTTCTGCATCTCTTCTCTTGACTTGTCCTGCATGTCCACTGTGCCGCCGGAAGCACTGATACTGCCCTGATAAAACACTCTGCCTGCTTCATCCCTTTCCATCTGCTCTGACAGAGAATTGCACTGTTCTGCCACATAATTGCGCAGGGTAAAAAGTTCTTCCAAAGTATAATCTCCGGCATCTTCGCCATAGTATTTTTGTGAAAAAGTGGAGGCATGGTACAATACAACACAGTTCAGTGTCATAATCAGCCATATGCCTAAAAGCACCCATACAAAAAACTCATAAAATTTTCCCACAAAGTCTCGGAATCGGGAGGGCTTATGATAGATGGCAAAAGCAAGCCCTATACACACTGCCGCAAATACCAGCAAAATTCCTGCCACAATCAGGCACTCTCCCACGGAAAAGGGAAATAGTCCTGTAAATCTGCCATAGGTATGAACCCATACAGGAAAAATATATGTAATATAGGCATCGCTAAAAGATTTACTGCACCATGCCAGCAAGTTCATCAGTAAAATAAAAATCAAAATTCCCAGAAATACGATATGTCTTCTCTTTCGTTTCAAAAAATCCTCCTCCAGATATTTCCAGATTCCTATCAAAAAGGGAACCACCGTGTATACACCCGCCATGGTCCCCTCTTCATTCCTTTTCCCTATTATTTTATCTGGCAAAACATTATTTGTAAGAAATGCAATCCTTATAGTCAGCCCAAATAATGCATACCCAAGTCTTACCTTGATTCATCACTATTTCTTCACCTTTTTCATCTTTAAAGACAGTGGGGCTGTAATCGTTCTTTCTGTCTCTGGACCAAGTTCCCTTAATCACTTTACCATTTGTAAAGACATAGGATTCACCCTCTCCATATACGTCAAATACCAGATAACCATGGTCATCTCTTTTGCTGCCATTGCAGACCTTAAAGATAACATTGCTGACCGCAAGCTGTTCTTTGTTGTATTCATCCGTCTGAGGCGCTCCTAATTGGGAACGATAATAGAGTCCGTCTGTTGCATTATATTCAAAGACCGGCTTGGTGTGATCATAGCCGCCTGAAGATTTGGCATCTCCGCCGGGCTTAATCTCCGTAGCATCCGGATAATCTGCATATTCCGCCGTGCAGCCTTCATCTGCAAAAGTAAAGGCATTGACAAAACGGTTTGTATATTCCGTCTCATATTTATGACGTTTTACAGCCTTCGTATAGCCCTCTGTAAACAAATATCCGGTAAACTCCGTTGCATATCCTTTGCCTCTGTCTACGCGCCCAAATGCCTCTGAGGAGGGCGAGTCGATGTATTGCACAGCCTGACTGATATTATCCACCTTGTCCGTGTTAATCACAGGAGCCACATAGGGCACTGCCAGACCCCAATTACAATAAAGGGATTCATAGGACATGGACTCAAACATAAAATAGTCACGGGCGCTGCGGACAGGTCCAATGCGCTCCAAGTCATCATAATCCTCAAAAATACCCATCAGACGGGTACAGGATCCACTCTCCATTGGCGCTTCATAGATAATGCTGGCATAGGAAATGCCATATTGGGGAAGTGCCGGTTTGTTGTTGGGAATCATGACTGCCATATTTCTTCTCTTAACAACATCTGCATCCTTCCACTCTCCGGTTAAATAACTCTGCATTTTGCCGTCTACAACCGTTCTCTCCGTGATAACCTTAAATTCCTTAGGTTCTTCTACCACCTCCATGGGCTGCGATTCCGTTTGTGTAGGTACAGTTTCCGGTACAAAGCCCTGAACAGGGTCGGAATTTGTCTGTTTTGATCCACAGCCTGCCAAAATTCCTGCTGCAATAATAACAGCTGCAAGTGCCTTCTTTTTCATTTGATAAATCCTTTCTTCTATTACTTTTTTAATTTTATCGCTAATAGCAGGTTTTGTCCATGCACTCCTGCAAATTGCCAATAGCAAATTTAGGAAATCTTGAAAGCATGCACTGCCTGCTCCAATTCCTTTGCCCGAGTTTCCAATTCTGTAGTAGACAGATGCAAATCATCCACCATGGTATTCTGATGCTTCAAAGAATCGTTTACCATGGAAACAGAAGAAGTATTTTCTTCTGACACGGCTGAAATACTTTCGATGGCGGACAGTGTATCGTTCCTGTGCTTTTCCATACTCTCTATGGTACTCTCAAGGAAATCCAATTCCTTGATGAGATTTGTCAGATTATTGTTAATTCCGCCAAATACCTTTATGGTATCGTTTACCGTAGCGGTCTGCTTGGATACAATATCTCCCGCTGTCTCTGCTACGCTCACCGTTTCGCTCGTGTAGGTCTTAATCTGTTCCATTACATCCTGAATCTGGCTTGCCGCCTCAATGGTTCCGTCTGAAAGCTTGCTGACAGACTGTGCTACTACCGCAAATCCACGGCCTGCATCCCCTGCTCTTGCCGCCTCGATAGATGCATTCAATGCAAGAAGGCTGGTTTCCTCTGCTATAGTGTTAATCATATCCACAAACTTCTCAACTTCCAAAAGACTGCTTTCCAGATTTTTGATGTTGTCAACCACATTCTTAGTAATATTAGTGGTATCGCTGGACTTTTCTCTCAAATCATCCATAGTGGTCATGCCGCTGGAAATGATATTTTGCGTATCGTCCGTAACAGAATTCATATGGTGAACCGTATCCACCGACTTAGTAATCCTCTGGGACAAATCTTCCATAAGAATCAAACAATTCTGTGCATCCTGTGACTGCTGGTTCAATCCCTTATCGATTTCATCCATAGCCGTTGCGATTTGGCTGTTGGACTCCGCCAAGGCTTCGGATGCCTCTGTCAGTTTTACTGTGGAGCCAGCTACATTATCCGTAGTATTTAAAACCTGTACCACCAGATTTCTGGAATTCCGAATCATCTCCACCACATGTCTGATCAGACTCCGGAATTCATCGTTGCGGTGAACATTCATGGTAACAGTCAGATCTCCGCCGGACACCAATTTCAGTTTATTGTTGATTTGCTTAATGGTAGAGGAAATTGCACCAACCACCAAGAGACATACCAATATCGCAATAATAGCGGAGGCTATCAAGGTAACCAATGTCACATATTTAATGGTATCGGCGCTGGCCTTTACCGCACTGACCGGAACCATTGCGCAGATTGCGGAGCCGTTTTTGTGGCTCTTAGTAATCATAAACAGGTATTCCCTGCCCTTATAGGTTACATAGTCAATCACCATCGCCGCATTTTCTTCCATAGCCTGTGTATAATAGCTCTGGGACAAAAATGAAAAATCATTGTCCACTACTATCTGGTCATTCTCCAACAGTATCTCCCTGCCATCTGCCGTAACAAATGCGGAGAGGCTTCCCTTGCCCAATGCCAGATTCTGCAAAATATTCGCTATGGCCTCACTGCTGTAATCAATTACAATGCATGCCCGCTTAGTAGTCATGGGCCGGATATAAGCACAAGCATAGCTGGATGCAGAATAATCCGCATAATTTGCGCTCATCACTTCATCTATGTAATCATGGGAGCCAATCCAGCTGCCTCTCAGGCTCTGCAGGCAGGTTTCCTCTGCTTTGCCTGTGAGTCCCTCGTAAAATCCCGGTACTGCTGCACTATTTCCAAAGGTAGATATAATGGGCATATTTGCTCCCGGAATAATATACATATTGGCAACAAAGTCATTACCTGACCGCTTTACTCTCAAATCAAGGGAAACGCTTTCCTCAATTTCCTTCTTGTTCCAATCGTTGTAGATAGCGCCCGTTGCCCATTTGGTCAAGTCAGTATTATAATACAGCTGCTCCGACTCCGAGATGGCGGAATCAAATCCAAAGTCCAAATAGGTCATGGATGTAGACATCGCCTTAATCATGGAATCTTCATAATTGGATTTCATTCCTGAAGCAGCAAGGGAATAAGCAACGACTCCCACCAGAATCGTACAAATCAAAAGAATCGTAAAGCCGACAAACAGTTTCCCTTTGATGCCAAATGAAAATGTGCTTTTTTCTTTCTCTTTATTCTGTGCGTTCTGCACTGCGCTCTGCGCTTTTACTTCTGCCTTTTTGTTTTCCAATGTTTTTTCTCCCACCCGACATTATTTAACTTTACGAATCATTTCAAGATATGTCCTAAGACCGTTTGTATCGGCGTAATTATCCTGAATGGCAATGGCCCCTGCTTTAAAACTGTCAATATCAATATCCTTGTAATCCGTTACCACAGCTCCCTCTGCAATGCATTTTGCCTTAGAATCATCCATCATGTCATAGGTGACTGCTCTTTCCTGCAAGGTTGCCGCCAAGGCTGCTGTGTTGACCCAATTCTTCTGCTCACTTGTAAGACCGTCATAAAATTCTCCATTTATAATAAACAAGCGGGTCGTGTAGTCATGATGGGTTTCGCAGATATATTTGCCATTCACCGTCTTGTGATGTTCTTTTAACATCAGGTTCGTATAATCGTTCTCAGCGGAATCCACCTGATTGTTGTTCAGTGCATCATACAAGTCTCCCCAGCCCACGGTTACCGGCTGCGCTCCAAGCTGCGTCCAAAATTCCGAAACCACACCGGAAGTTTGTGTGCGGATGGTAAGCCCTTCCACATCTGCGGAGGATTTAATGGGAATCTTACCGTAATAGTCCCTGACACCTGCGGACCAATATCCCATAATACGATATTTATTGTGGGTTTTGTTCAAAATAATATCCGTCATGGCAGCGCCGAACTCTCCGTCCATAGCGGCCTCCCAATGACTGAAACCGTCAAAGAGATACAACAAAGACAGCATGTCCACCTCTGCCACTCCTGCAGATGTCATATGCCCGGGAGAACATACCACCATCTGAACTCGTCCGTCATTCAGCATAGTAACCAATTCCCCTTCATCTTCCGACAGATCTCCGTCACTGCATATGACCTCAATGCTTCCTCCAGACAATTCTTCCAAAACTTCCTTAAAGGTCTGTAAGCCGAAATGATACGGATTCTCCTGGGAGGTCTGATTAGATGCAATAGTCATTGTCAGCTCCACAGTTTTGCTGCCGGATGCACCGTTTGCCCCTTCATCAACAATGGAACCTATGGTTCTTCTCTTAGAAGTATTCCCACATCCGCACAGACTGCCAATCACCAAGGTGACAGCAAGCGCTGCTGACAAATATCTAGAAGCCTTCATAAAACTTCTCCCTTCCTGTTCTTTGTGGTATTAAATACATCGTTTGCACATGAAGTTATTATACCACTTTCATAAAGCCTTGGCAATATTTATGCGAGGATTTGTGCAGTTTGCGCAGTCCGCTTTGGTGCAAATTTTACAATAAAACAAAGGACTCACGCATTCACTCATCCTGCGACAGTCCTTTACTCTTAATTATAATGCTGGTGGCCGGACTTGAACCGGCACGGGGTTGCCCCCGAGGGATTTTAAGTCCCTTGCGTCTGCCTATTCCGCCACACCAGCAGGCAGTTTAATGGGTGGAGGTGGATTCGAACCACCGAAGCAATTTGCAGCAGATTTACAGTCTGTCCCCTTTGGCCACTCGGGAATCCACCCATACAAAGCTCACAAGCTCTGACAATATGGAATTGTAGCATACCTTTACAGAAATTGCAAGCAAATTTTCTTAAAAACCGTTTCTGACACAATGATACAAGATAAAGGGATACTTTGATATTTGTTTCTCCCCATATCCGGCAATGCTGAAGCCTGCTTTGTCAAGCTCCTGAAGTTCTTCCGCACTCAAATAATCCGGGGTAAAATACCAGAAATCATTCCCTTCAGCACTGTGGTAATCGCCGTTTAGCACCTGTGCCTCCGGATAATAATAATAAAGCACCGTCCAGCCAATATGCTTGATGCCATGATTTACCAATTCCACGCCTTCACCCGCATCCCCTATCAGGTTCAAGGTTTCCTCCGTCTTTGCCTTCTCATCCTTCACCAAGGCACTGTAAGACTTGTAATCACTCACACCTGTCACAAACAACAGCGCTAATATCAGAAACAGCACCATCTTCCCCGCCGGAAGAAACCAGCCGAAATGCCGCCTCTCTCCTTCTTCTTTTAACCTCTGCAACAGCCGGCTTACGCCAATCGCTAAAAGCAGGGCAGTGACAGCGCAAAGCGGATAAAGATACCGCAGTGCCAGAAGCGGTGTCATAAGGGCGGAAATTCCATAGGCAAAAATAAGTGTTCCCGCAATAGTTAAAAGGCCCACTGCCAAAGCATAGGTTTCATCCGACCATTTCTTCAGGGAAGGAACAGTAATGCGAAGGATATGCTGCTCTCCCTTCTTTTCCACAGAAAAGAAAGAGGATTCCAGCAAAAAGAGTATCAGTGCCACCAACAGCAAAATCGGCAGAATCCACCTGCTCATAGCCTGCCCGCAGCCAATCATGGTCATGCTGCGGCTCATACTTTCTGCCTCCTCCATCCACCAATTCCTGCTGACGGACTCTGTTGCCCGAAACAGCTGGCTAAGCCATGGAAGATATGCCCCGATAAATACCAATAAAGCCGCCGCACCTTTTATCCAAATCTTTCCACGGAATTTGATAAATGCTGCCACAAAAGTAATAAACTGCAAAATTCCCACCGCAACCAGCGCATAATAATGGGAATATGCAGCAACCAAGGACCAGAACACAATGCCTATCCATGGAGCTGTCCTGCCTCCCTGCAAAATACGGTACGCACAATAAAAGCTTCCGGCAACACCCAAAAAAGCCAGCGCATACATGCGGATTTCCATATTGAATTCCAGACAGGGAGCCGCCATACCCGATATGATTACAAAGAACGCCGCCGGCATACTGCCAAAGCGCTTGCGGAAAAAAGTCACTGCCATCAAAATACCTGCAACAAAAGGCACAAAGGAAGCCACATGGTAAACCGTCCCCGAATACCCGAAAAGTTCTGCAAACATCTTAAGCCACAGATAATATAAGGGCGGATGGTTTTCCTCCAGAGTCAACACCTGAAAAATGCCGGATATGTCATTACGAATCAGATTGGCAGCATATGCCTCATCACCCCACAGCACATTGTCGAACAACAGGGAAGCATTTACACAAATCACAAAAAGCGCCAGCAAAAACAGGCCCGCAGGAAACAAAACTTTTCTCACAAATTTTACCGGCAGCCATGCCGCCCATTGTTTTCCATCCACGGACAATTTGTATTTTCGGGCAGCGTATGCCCGCTCCACTGCGGCAGTGCCCACTGCTGCCACAAACACCACCAGAGCGTATTTCAGCACAAAGGAGGGGGATTTATCCATTTTTTCAAAAAACGAGGTGTTTTCATCACATAAAAAGACCATCACCACAGAAGTAAGCGCTGTGATAATCAAAGTATAAATCACATATCTCCCTATGATTTCCGTTCCCGAAAGGTTACTGTCTTTGTGACTTCTTTTCCAGATAAGAAGCGGTATCACTGGCATAAAAAAACCAAATATGACTGCTTGCATTCCTTGTTATCCTCATTTCTGCTCATATTCCCTTAATACTTCTGCCGAGCATCTTCCATCTCCGGCTCTGCCTGCGCAAACTTCAAAATGGTGGCGGATACCGCCGGCAGCTCTATGCTGATTTTACCCATTTTTATCTCATAACTATCCCCCCAAAGGGCATAACCCTGTTCCGTTGTCTGCATCAGGGTATTCATGATGCCGTTCTTGGGAATACCCACTTCCCATAGGGACAGTTCCTTCCTGACAACATGGTTATTATTATTAATAAGGATAACGCAATATCCCTTTTTATTAAACCGGGCATAGGACAAAAAATTATAGTCGCCGTCAATATTTTTGATGGAACCTGTGCGAAGCTCCGGATTTTCCTTGCGGATACGGATAATATCCTTATGGAATGCAATCAGATTTTTATCTTCGTTTCCCCAAGGATAAGTCCGCCTGCTGTCAGGGTCAGTAAAACCGCAGACTCCCGCTTCATCTCCATAATAGATAGTGGGTGCGCCCACCCATGTCATCTGCATAACCACAGCCTCCCGGAATACGCCTTGATTAATGTCACGATTGGCGGCTTCCGCTCCCATAGTTCCAATACGTCCCACCTTGTGGTTGGTTCTGGTCAGAAAGCGGGAATGGTCATGATTGGACAATTCATTCATGGCTACCAGCCAGCTGGGCATGGAAAAGCTTGCATTATGGTGGCGCATGGCTCCCCAGAAACTCTCTGCATTCCCCAGCAAATCCTCTCTGAAGTCATCGCTGTGCTTCTCCATTCCGGTCAAAAACCAAGTTACCGGCTCCATAAATGCATCATAGTTCATAACTGTATCCCACTCGTTTCCCTGAAGCCAATCCCGGGTACTGCCGTAATGCTCTGCCAGAATAATGGCATTGGGATTTGCCTCTTTTACCGCCTTGCGGAAATCCTGCCAGAAACGGTGGTTAAAATCCCTGCTGTGACCCAAATCCGCAGCTACATCCAATCTCCAACCATCGGCGTTATAAGGCGGAGACACCCACTTTTTGGCTATCCGCAGCACATAGTCATACAGCTGCTTTGAGCTTTCATAGTTTAACTTGGGCAGGGTATCATGCCCCCACCAGCCATCGTAAGCCGGATTGTAAGGCCATCTGTGCTCCTCGCGGAAATCAAAATAGGAACGGTAAGGACTGTCCGCACTGATATAAGCACCCTTTTCATAGCCCTCCACATGCTCGTAAATGCATTCCCTGTCCATCCACTTGTTAAAGGAACCGCAATGGTTAAACACGCCGTCCAAAATCACGCGCATCCCTCTTTTATGGGCTTCCTCCACTACCTTGATAAACATGGCATTGCTGGCTTCCAGATTTGCCTTGTTGGCTATCCTGTTAATGTATCTGGAGGCAAAACGGTTTTCCTTTTGTCCGTTTTCCAAAAGCGCCCCTTCATCCTCCACGATTTTTCCAAAATGAGGGTCAATATAATCATAGTCCTGGATATCATATTTATGGTTGGAGGGTGATACAAACAAGGGATTGAAATAGATGACCTCCACCCCTAAATCCTGCAAATAGTCCATCTTATCCAAAACGCCCTGCAAATCTCCCCCATAAAATTCTCTGACATCCATGGAAGCAGGATATCGGTTCCAATCCTCCACCCTGTGTACATAATCCCCGATGTAGCAATACTCATTGGTCAGCACATCATTAGATGGGTCGCCATTGCAGAAACGATCCACATAAATCTGGTACATTACTGCTCCTTTTGCCCAATTCGGAGTCTTAAAGCCTGGAAGTATCACAAAATCATAATACTCATTTGCCTCCTGCACCAAACCGCGGACATCAAAATAACTTTCTATTTTTCCGGTCTGTATCACAAAATGATAGGTGGTCTTTTCATTGTTCAGCTGTAATTCAAAAGCATAAAAATCAAACTCGCCGTTGGATTCCACCTTAGTCATCAGTTCCCGCTGTCCCTGATGTACTAAAAACACCCTATCCACATTGTTTTTTGCAGTCCGGAAGCGGATTGTGACCAAATCATAAGGAGATGGCTCCATAGGAGTCACATAGTCTTCCGTAGTGTCCGTAAACAATGCCCTTCTGTTAAATACCGGCCGCATAGATGCAATATACTGCTGCTGAGACTCAAGAATATGTGAGGGTTCAAAAAGCATTTTCATCCTCCACCCTTTCTTAAAAAAATAATCTCTTCTATTTTACCTAAATTTATGTAATTTCTCAACACTTTCTACAGAAAAAATTTACTTTTTTACAAACTTTTTGATTATTAAACAGTAAAAAGGACAACACAGAAGGTTGTCCTTTTTAGAGAAGGTATTTCTTACTTATGGGGTATAGCAAAAACTATATAA
>CAZGGA010000039.1:0-11193 GCA_964524555.1 uncultured Acetatifactor sp. | reverse complement strand
CCGCATCACTGACCGCATTGCCCGTATGCACCCTGCTGTCAAGCTGCTCCACCGATTGGCACATATCCTCAAAATACTGCTGGATTTCCTCGTCTTCCCCACTGTACCTTTTCCGTATCAGATTCTGCAGGACTGCCATATGGTTCTTCATGTCATGCTTGACCGAACGTATCCCATCATACAGCTGCTCCATTTCCACCATTGAACTCTGCATCTGCGAGATCTGGTTTTCTAGTATGATTTTCTCCGCCCGTTCTTCCTGCAGAGCTGCCATGTTCTGATAAATACGGAAACTGAACACGATAGCCCCAAGCAGTACAAGGGCTATCATGGGAATGATAAGGTACAATGCCGGATACCTTTCATACAACAGCACCTGGATGCCGTCTGTAACTGTGATCAGCAGCAGGCGCACAAGCACCGCAACCAGCATGCCAGCCACCGCAGGGAGCAGATAGAAAACCACTTCTTTTTCCATCCGCCCCTTTTCCCTGCAATAATAGCTCTTTACAATCTTCCTTATGGAAATAAAAAGCAAAATACCCTCTATGGCTTCTACAAACGCCACGGAAAAGCAGGACAACACCCCTGCTGCCACAGGTAAATATTCCACCGCCATGCTGCCACCCGCCTCATGCACCAGAATGTCTATCAGACTGCCTCCGATATAAAGAAAGCTATAGCCTGCCCAAAATGCCAGCTCACGCAAGGATATAAACTGAATAACCAGAAAGATTTTCAACAGGATATTTCCCTTATACCAGCCCACACAGAACAAAAATAAAACCGCAGCGTTAAATAGCAGACCCACAACCAATGTCATGCTGTTTGTTCCATGAAATAAAGCCCCATTGACAATTTTTATCAAAATCCATACCATTCCGACTGCCCACTGTGTATTCCTTAACCTGTGCAGCCTGGATTCCGCAAATCTGCCAAAAAAGAACTGAATGCAGTACCCTTCACATAAATACAGAGGAATGCTGAGCATTCTCATAATAGATTCAGCCATCAGCACCCACCCCATTTCTCAGATACCGCATATAGGCTTTCACAAACTCCCCATACCTTTCCTTTGCCAGATAAACATACTCCCCATTGTTCAAAGAAATGCTTTTACTATCGTACTCTGCCACATACGCCATATTCACCAGATACCCCCTGTGACATCGGTAGAATCCGCCCCCAAGCTGTCCTTCCAATTCATTCATGGAGGCATATACCTCTATGTTCTCCCCTGCGGTATGAATCTCTACCTTTTTCGCCCTGCTCTCGACATAAAGGATGCTATCCTTTTCCAGCGTAAAACTGCGGTTCCTCGTCTTTATGAATATCGTTTCCCGCCGTTTACTTTTCCTCTTTTCTAGTTCCTTTTTTGCCCGTCCAAACACCTCATGGAATTTATCTTCCTCAATGGGCTTTAACAGATAGTGGAACGCCGCCACATCAAACGCCTTGAAAACATATTCCCGGATACCTGTTATGAAGATCAGTATGGTATCTTCCGCATCTTTTAAGGCGCTGAGCTCCCGAAGCCTCTTCGCCGTTTCAATCCCGTCCGTCCCATCCATCTGTATGTCTAGGAAAACAATATCAAACTGCTTCCCGGCGGCAAGCAGGCTGTCCCCTGTCTCGTAAAGTTCAGGGCATACACCCGGTATTTCTTTTTCTATCAGTTCATTTATCTGTTCACGGACGGCTTTCTCGTCATCACATATGGCTATGTTCAATTTCATCACCTGCAGTTCTTTTTATTTTTTATATCGGCTGAAATTTTATGTATTCAGCCAGAATAGAACGAAACCCTATTTGAACGGGAATGAAATCCAGAAAATTCCCCCTTGACGCATATTACGGTTAGTGATATATTTGTTACAGTAACCGTAATAAAGGAGGCGTAAAATTGCGTGACAATATAAAGGGTGGTGCACTAACTGAAGTAACATTTTTTGTTTTGCTTTCGGTTTATCAGCCAAAGCACGGATATGCAATCATGCAGTTTATTGAAGAAAAAACTAATGGTCGGTTGGTCCTTGGGGCTGGAACGCTGTACGGTGCGCTCACATCTCTTGAAGATAAGGGATGGATCATACCGTGCAGTAATACAGGTGGACGAAAAAAAGAGTATTGTATCACAAATGCAGGAAAAGAAATCTGCAATAAAGAAATTATTCGCTTAAAAGAACTAGTCAAAATTGCTGGGGATATTATGGAGGAGAATTATGAGTAAAAAGTATTATCGTTTCTTTTGGGGCTTCTTGAAAAGACAGGAAAATTGGCTGAATGAAATGGCGGATAAAGGCTATCGTTTAGTTCGTACAGGCAGGGCGTGGTATGAGTTTGAGGATTGTGAACCGGGGAAATATCGCTACGCAGTAGAATTTGTCGGAGAAAAATCGAAGCAAAATGCCAAAGAGTATGCGGCTTTTTTGGAGGACTGCGGCTACCGTGTGTTATTTAAGAATTTGAATCTTGATTATTCTGTGGGAAAAGCTGTCTTTCGTCCATGGGCCGAAAAAGGCGGTAAAATTGCAACAACTGGAGGCTCTTACAACAAAGAACTTCTTCTTGTAGAAAAGGAAAATGATGGAAAACCTTTTGAATTGCACACTACTGATGATGACATCCGAGAATATAAAAAGACAATTCGCAAACCCTGGATTTTTTCTATTGTTACCATACTTGTTGTTATTTTAATATCCTTTGGAAGCATTTTCTTGACAAAAACTTTGGGTATTGAAAGCACCAGCAGTGCAACAAAAATTGGTTATGTTGGTAATGAAGGATATAGTAGTTGGACTGGCAGATATCGTTCTCTTGACGGAACTATGAAGAAAAGTATTCATCCAAAGACTGATGTGCTTCATATAGAGGTGAAAACTGACGATGGGATAATCTCCATTGAAATACAAGATGCGGATGGTAATGTTATTTTTGATGAGTACGATATTGGAACTGCTTCTTTTGATGTAGCTGTGTCTGGAAAAGTTGTTGTTAGAATTATAGCGGATAGTCATAAAGGCAGTTTTTCCTTAGAATAGGAACTCATTAAAATACCTGATTCTATATGAACCGCACTATTCTCTGTGCATCATTACATCCTTTTTGGTACAGTCTTTTAAGAGCTTCCTTATCCCGCTTCAAGGTATCCACCCCACAGGTATCATCAGGGGCAATGATCAGCACTCTGCCTTGTCTGGCGTATTTTTGCGCAAGCGCCACGCCTTCATTGTATAGCTCTGCCCTGCGGCACAGACCTTCTGCCGCTGCAGGGTACTTCTTACGAATAAGGGCTGCAATTTTCTCATCTTTCCCGGAACGCCGGATTTCGTTCTCCGGCTTCGTTAAAATCAGCACCACCCTGTCACATCCAAGTTCAAACGCCTTCCTGACCGGCACCGGATCTCCCAATGCACCGTCAAAATAAAGCGTTCCCTGCACCGCATAGGGTCTGCAGACAAAGGGGATGGATGAGGATGCTTTCAGAATGCCATAGTCATCCTGTCTGAGATCCCCCTTATGAAAATACTTTGCCCCGCCTGTCACCGCATCAGTGGCAACAACCCATAATTCCATGGGATTATCCCGCAGGGCAGGGTAGTCAAGGGGATTCTCTCCATCAGCGCAGCTCAATGTTCCATATACATAGTCCATATCCACAAAAGACCTTTTGAAAAGGAAATTGCGAAAGCCCATATATTGTTTCCTAAATGCGTATTCGGTAAAAAACTGATAGTTACGTCCCCTCTGACCTGCCGCAAAGGAAACCAGATTAGCGCTCCCCGCAGATATCCCGATTCCAAGATCAAACCGAATACCCTGTTCCATACAATAATCCAATACGCCGGCGGCATAGATTCCTCTAAGCCCGCCGCCTACATCAATGACACCCGTTTTCATATGCCCTGCCCTATCTTTTCATTTTCCAATTATCAAAATCAAATAAACAGCTCATTCTCTTTTCGTTCACTGCAGGCTTTTTTAATTGCCAACGCTGCAACAGATACCATTGCACCATTTACTTTGCGCGCAGACTTTGGACATCTGACAACGCACCGCATGCAGGCAATGCATTTCTTATCATTCGCTGTTTTCAGGTTTTCCCTGCTGATTGCCTGTGCTGGACAGCCCTCTGCACATAAACCGCAGCTCACACAGTCTTTTGTAGCTTTGGGAACCAGCCCTGCTCCCCCTGCCTTTTTGTAAGGCCGGCTGCCGGGTATCTCCGGCACAGTTTCCGATATTTTTGCGTCCTTCAGTCTCCCAAAAAGCGTTTTTGCAAATCCACGCAGTTCTTCCGCATCCTTTTCATCCGGCCTGCCTGCGGCATATTGATGTATAATAGAATGCTCCGCCACCGCAGAGATAGCAGCCACCATTTGAAAGCCGCAGTTTCCCACAATATCCTGCAGTTCCACAAGCGTATCTTCATAGGCACGGTTGCCATATACACAAACAATGATACATTTTGCCTGATTCCCGCGTATTTCCATCAGCCTTTTTGCAGCAAGCTCCGGAACACGTCCGCCATAAGACGGCACTGCAGCCAACACAATATCCTCCTGCCCTATTATGATCTTTGAAAAATCTGTTCCTGCATCTGTCAGGTCAATGCGAGTTATAGCTCCATCCCATTCTTCTGTTATGATGTCAGCCACTTTCCCGGTTCCCCCTGTGGGGCTGAATACAATCTGTATTAGGTCCATGATATCCCTCCCTGTAATTTTTACCTTATACTTCAAGCCTTTTTTTGATGCTGCCGATACAGTCCGCTAATGTCTTCCCGGAAAGAGCAAGGACAACTGCCTCCTCCGTTTCCATAAACATTTCTGTCAGAACCGGCTTTATATGGCGCCCGACAACGCATCGGTCATTTGGGTTCTGGTGCATATCAAAAAGACTGATGGCATCTGTTTCATTGACAGCCTGATATATTTGAAGAAGGGTCAGTTCTTCCGCTTTCGGCTTTAATATGTAGCCACTAATCCCACGATGGCTTTCAATGATATCCTTCTTTTTTAATGAGCCAATAATCTTACGGATATAGCTGGCATTTGTCCCGACACTTCCGGCAATGTCCTCAGAAGTCATCGGCTCCTCTGATGCTGCTATCAAAATCAGCGTATGGATCGCTGACGAAAATCTGGTATCCATCAGTGTTTCACCTCATAAGTAATGATATATTCCATCAGATCATCCACCTCAAAACCTGGATTTTCTGACATAAAGCACCCATCTGTCCCCGTTTCTTTCATCGCCAAATCAAAATGTGCAAGCGCAATACCCATATCTACCTTTTGAATATCCCCAAGAGAATTATTTGACATTGACTTTGTTTTCTTCTCATAAAAATGTACCCTGTCCCCGCAGACAACAGCACGCCAAGGCTGCTTATTTCCGGCAGACGGCGCAAGCCGCACCATTTCAAGTGCATCCCGGAATTGTCCGGCATGTTCCGAGGGTAAGCTTTCCATAAAAGTTCCTTCAAAAAAGAGCTCCTCGAAAGGCAGCCGTTCATCAGCTTTCAGCCCTTTTCTCATCAAAGTTTCACGAACGGACCTTTTCTCTGCCGGATAACCAACCGGGCTTGCGACAGGCATTACCTCAGTATCCCTGACCTCCATTGCCTTTTCAAAGGCTTTACGGCTAATTGTTGCCGCCAGCATAACGGTGCCTACGCCAATCGACTCTGCATACAGACAGAATTTCTCAAAGCAATATCCATATGCAATTTCTGACTGCGGAACACGGCTGACCTTTGCGGCAATATATAAATCTGTGCCAACAATCACGGGACTGGAAAGCTCATGCTCTTCTGCATCAAGAAAACGAAACTCTACAGGAACATCAAAAGGATTGTCCAAAGTTTCCAGATATTGCTCCAGCTTCTGTCTGTCTTCTTTCTGAAGCGCTGCCCCATTGAAGGTTCGTACACTTTTCCTTTGTCGGATAATATCTATTACTGAATTCTCCATAGGTATGACCCTTTCGTCTTGTATTAGTATCAGATACAAGTACATTATATCGAAAACAAATCTTATTGTCAAACCCCAGGTTGTTTAATCCGAAAATTTATCACTTCCTGCTTCTCTCATATACATTTTCAGTTGAGAACATACTTCTTTAAATACATTATAGAAGTTTTGATTATTTCCTTTCAGCTCTTTCAGCGATATAGGCTTTGTATTTTGTTCCACACTCATCTCTCCGGTCAGGAAATCAATAGTAATGGAATTTTTGAGAGAAGAAAACATCTTTTGTATATAACTTATCCTTTGAAAGAATTGCTTCTGCCTGTTTTCTCACAACATTCTCAATCACTTTTACTCTCTCTGGCGAAAATACATCATCACCTCGAAACGAAAAGGAAAAATCCTTCATGTCTTTTACTCTGTCCCGCAAAACATCATTCATGCCCATTTGACCTATTCGGGTAAAATCTTCTCCTAATTTAGGCGCATATTCAAACAGTTTATCACCAATATTTAAAAACTCTTCCTCCATGACATAAGGCAGCAATGAAATATTCAAATCAAAAACAGGAGACATTTTGACAATTTCAAGTGTCTCATTATCGAATAAAACACCATAGTTCCCTGAATGTCTGTCCTGATTAAAACAAAGTGCATCAATCACAAGCATTTCTCTGAATTCCTGCTCTGAGCCTAAATTTGCAAAATAGTCAAAAACCCCTTTCAAATCCGTTCTTCGCACATCAGTTATTTTTGCAAATGAGGCATAGCCATATTTTTCATTTGTAAAAAGATTGCATCTTGAAGCAGTCCTATCATGCAGTTTCACCAAATCATAATTCACCGCATTGTCCGGACTTATCATTCGTGCAATTTCAGAAGCCATTTGTTCACAATAAGGTTCAAGTCCTGCTCCCAAATCTCCCCCTCTTTTGTATAGAAAAATATCTGAGTTAAATTCTCCTTTTGCAGACTCCTTCCTGAAACATTTTCTGAAAGAACCGTCACAAGCAAGCTCCGGAGAACTTAATGAAAAGGCACTCTCATATAATCCGGTTCCCTCAAATGAAAGTTTTGATATTGTTTCAGCAAACTGATTTTGATATAAAGAAATTTGTTCCCATGATACTTTTTCCCGGCTGGAACAAATCCAAAAAGTATCATTTATGGTAGCAGCATGAGTTGCCTGAACAAAACCTTCATTACTATCACACCCCAACTGCCTCATAACGACCTGCAAATGATTACTGTGCTTAGAAGCTTTTCTTGCGTCTATCCATGTATTGATGTCTTTGAAACCTAACGGCAATTTTCCGAAGAGCTGTTTTTGTTCAAAAAAACCTCTGTCAGAAAATTCGGTTTGCGGTTCAACATCATAGGTTGCAACAATAGTATTTTTATTCATCAAAAAATACATCCTTCAAGCTCCTTTCGCAAAAAATTAGCGGCAAGTAAATTTGCCGCCAATTGTCTCTACTTTATTCCAACATGTGGAAAAGGCAAGAACTCTCCTCTTTGATAATATTATACGAAGTTGCTGAAAATATGTCAATATATTCTCTTGGCGGAAATTTGTATGAAAATTTGTCCTGTTTGCAAATTGAAAATAATTGAAAAAAATATACAAGCATATTATAATTTTAGTGAATATCTATTTCAGCACAGGAGGATGATTATGGGAAACTTAAAGAGAATCGCATTGATTACCAGCGCTTCCAATTTTGAACGTCAAAAAAATATTGCAACATCAATGCATAGAACATTAAAATCCCTGGGCGGCTATGTGCTGTATGTGATTTCCAACTTTGGAATTTTCTTAGACGATAAGCCGATTCCTTATGGAGATACCACAATTTATGATATTATCGACTATACTATGTTTGACGGTTGTATCATCGGAGGAAATATCGGAAGTCACACGCTCCTTGCTTCTATTGCAGAAAAGCTGAGAAAGAAAAATATTCCATTTATCACTGTCAATATCCAGACGGAGGGTGCGCCATTTCTGTCCTTAGACAGCTATCCTACCGCTTGCAAACTGATGGAACATTTAATTGAAAAACACGGCTGCAAGAAAATAAATCTGATTCTGACTTCTATCAAAGAAGTCATTTCTATGGAGACACTTACCGCTTATCAGGATACATTGAAAAAATATGGTCTTCCCTATGAAGAAGACAGAATTATTTATTGTCCCATATCCGTTAATGGCGGACGCAGCCTGTATCAAACATTCTGTGATAATCATATCGATGATGCAGATGCCGTTCTATGTGTACAAGATATCGTAGCAATCGGCTTGTATCTGGAATTAGAAAAACAGGGCATCAAAGTACCGCAGGAACTTCTCATATGTACATTAAACCGCAGTTCGAACAGTGTCATTTTCCGTCCTGACTTTACCGGCGCAGACAGGAGGGATGGTCTGCTTGCCGAAAAAGCCTGCCATTTGCTGATAGAAATGATAAAAGGAAACGAAATCCCGTTGGAAAATTATTCATCTGGAAAGATTTACTATGGGGAAAGCTGTGGCTGTGACTGCGAATATTTACCGGAATCCAGAAAATGGCATCAGCAACTCATCCTACAGACAGCTGAATCCGGCAGACAGATCAACTATATCATGCAGTTTAATGATACATTGGAAACGGTAACCTCTTTGGAAGAGCTTGGCAATAATATCCTGCATATGCTTCACAGAATCCAATGTCCGGAATTTTTTTGCTGCATCAACAAGCAGGATTTGAAATATATTATCAACGATCCCGACTATGACCCCCTGCTAGAGGGTAAAACTTTTGATGATACGATGGTTGCAATCACTGGTAATGCAGACAGGATTGGCACTTTACAAAACTTTGCTTATCCGACTGAAAAAATTGTGCCTGTGGAAGAACAGGACGGCGATATCTTTATCCTATATCCATTGCGCCATAAAAACAAACTTTATGGTTATATGGCGTTTTTAAACGTATATCTTCCTATCGAGGCATATAATTACCGCATCTGCCAGGAAAGTATCTGCAGCGGTATTGAAAATCTGCGCCGACAGATGATCTTGAGAAGCAGTATCAAGGAATTAGATAAACTACATATGCGCGATCAGATGACAGGACTTTATAATCGTTTTGCCATCAATCGCTTTGCTTCCCGCTTTGTGGATGAAAATGTCTATTCCATCGCAATGATCGATATGGACGGTCTGAAAAAAATCAACGATAACTTTGGACATCTCTCTGGCAATCACGCCATCTGCCTTACGGCAAACGTAATCCAGGAATGTATTGATGAGAAGGATCTTGTCATCCGCTATGGAGGCGATGAATTTCAGATATTCTCGCACCATCTGGAACCAGAATATTGGGAAAAACTGCGTACAAAGATGAATAACATCCTGACCCAAACAAAGAAACAACAGCAGCTTCCCTATGAGCTGAGTATCAGTCTCGGATTTGCCATCAGCACAGCCGAACAGCCACTGACGTATGCGGAGACCAGCGAGCTCGCGGACCGTGCCATGTATGAAAACAAGATGCTGCGTAAAAAAGGACGGGAAGAGGGATAGCTGTTTCATGAAACTAGGATATTCCTTCTCTCGTCCTCATTTTCTCCATTCCAATAATATACAAAATAATTTCCCTTTTCAATATACGAAGCATTGAATCTGTCGGATTGCCATTTTCATGTTCATAGGGATATGGTACTTAATAATTAAATTCAGTGGAATCAATGACTTCCCATGTTTTATCAGAAACCTTATATGCCAATTCAACAAGATTGTCTACAGGCACATAAAGAATGCCTGTGATCAATTCTTCATAAAACTTTGCTATAAGCGGCAATGCATCCCCATCTTCAAACTTGAGAAGAACTTTGCCAAGCGCAGCTATTATAAATGGCGGATAGCCTATAGCTTTACAAATCTCCTTCATATCTTTTGATTTCATTGCTTTTGTTACGGTATCATGCGCAACAAGTCTTGCTTTTTCCCATCCGTGACCGATGTTATCCTCCATGATTTTCATAAATATGCTATGTTTTATACCTGCTAAATAAGCCGCCCTAAATGTTATAGCATCCGGATAGCAGATACATGGTATACGTTTACAGATACCATTTCCCGATGCCTTGGCAAACTGTTTACGCCAATCGTCAAATAACTTATGTAAATCGGTATATTGCCAGGATTGAATCGGACAGCAGGTATAACCAGGCGCACTGTCATACTCAACCGCTTTTTCAGGCAGCAGTGCAACCTGCTTGACTATGAAGTTCTGATTCTGATAAAGTATTTTACCATATGGTCTCCAATCATTAGGTTCAGCGTTCATTATATGTTCTCCTTTGATAAAAAATAAGAATGTTCTTTCTCAATTATAACAGTACATTGACTTTTCGCAAACACTTTTTTTATACATGATATAATTGTCCCATTGAATTGCCGTAAGAAATAGCGGGAACCTATAAACAGAAAAGGCATCCCCAACCACAGACGGATATTAAAAGAACATGAAGGAAGAAGCAAGAAAATATCCTCCTTGTGATAAACGGTAAACTTAAACCTTCAGCTATTACAATGCAGAGTAAAAACCATATGCCCGTAGGCCACATACCGATAAGTCCTGCAATTAACAGCATAATAAGCGGCACGACATATTTTCGCGGATGTTGCCACAGATCACTTTCAATTACAGGCTGCGTAACTGCGCGGGTGGGTGAACGCAGGCTTTCCAGATACTGAACTGCCTCCAACCTCCTGTCTTTTTCCAGATACGCTATTTTTTCTCCATCTTATATTGGCGGCTGAGATAAAAAAACACTCCAAATAAGCCTGCGACTGCAACCGCAGATATCATAAATTCCCAAAGAGCTATCGTTATCTCGTAAAAGAAAGTAAGAAAAAGGGGCATCCGCAGTTCGACTCTGAACAGATGCCGGATAATCAGCATCATGATAATAATCTCGGCACCAGTAATATATATTTGAGGGATAGGCAGACAAGACAACAAGGTACAGACCAAAGAATATACGTAGTCCGTTTGTGAAAAGAAATGAAGTTATCTGATACCAGCCCATCATATGTGTGTCCCCCAAAACCTGTTTATCTGCTGTTTGACCGCCTGTAAATGGGAGCGGCTGATTGGCAATGCCTCACCATTTTTGAGAAACGCCATTCCGTCAGCCACTTTCATGATCTGTATGATATTTACGATTATGCCCC
>CAZGGA010000038.1:0-14893 GCA_964524555.1 uncultured Acetatifactor sp. | reverse complement strand
TAACCTTTTTTGCGTGGGGAGTGTGGCATTTTTCATATTTCTATATTGAAGGTACATTATCACAGGTACAGGTAATTGATTTTGCAGTGGGACTATTGGTTAATTGCTTCATCCTGTCAGCATTATACGCAAAAACAAACAGTTTATGGATATGTGTAATGACACATTCGCTGATTAATGTATTTTCGCAACTAGCAACAGGTGGTAATCCATATGTGATGCTTATTTGCAGAATCGTTATTATAGTAATAGCTGTTATTCTCTCAAATCAGGAACGGCGGAAAGTAAAAAGAAGACAATATGCGTCAGAGATTTAATGAATTTTTCTAAAATGAACTCAAAAGTTTACATTTAGCAATCAACAGGAGAAAAGTTAATATATTTTAAAACGAAGGATTTGTAAATGGAAAAATTAACTTTAGAAACAAAAGAAATAATGAATGAACGCTTTGGCAAAGATAATATAATTGCTATAGCAACTGTAAAGGACGGAGAGCCGTATGTTCGCAATGTTAATGGGTTTTATGAGAATGGGGCATTTTATATAATTACACATGCTCGTTCCAATAAAATGAAACAAATTGAAGAAAATACTTGTATTCTTTGTATCCAGCTTACAGACGGTATTTTATTTTCGCATGGAACAAGATACAATATAGATTTTTTAGATAATTGATTAGATAATTCTGGTTTCTGAACCCGTAGAGATAGACGGGCAGAAAATTCAACGACTCACTATCCATTACATGTTCATAGGGGCATTGGAACCCCTTGAATAATGGATATTTTCTAAGTCACCTATATCCACTATCCAATAGCAGTGAGAAAGAAATCTAAAATTTAAGAAAAAAGATGTACGGATGATGCAAAAAGTATGCAGTCATGCTTTATGATAAGTCTATAAAGAGTTAATGGGATACATCATGGGTGCAGGAGACAAAGGAAAAATGAAAAAAGCAAAACAACAAAAAAGAAACTGTGTGTATGGAATTTTATTGGCGGCAGCAGTCTGCATGGCATCCGGCTGTGGAAATAACAGTAAGGATGATGAAAATGTAACATATGAAAACAGCACAGAAGCCGAAGATGGCGTAGAAACCAAAAACAGCACAGAAACAGAGAACAATAGGGAAACAGAAAACAGTACAGAAACAGAAAACGGCACGGAAACAGAAAATAGCACAGGAGCAGATGATAACAAGGTCACCGACATCCCAGAGGATTCCAAAGAGGAGAAAAAGGATATAATAGGAGATCTCGTATATGAAAATCTTCAGCAATTGTTTGATGGTATAACGGATGATATGCTAAATGCTTGTGAGGGTTATCCTTCATTTGAAACCTATTGGAATGCCCCTTTAATTCACTTAAATCAATTTAAAAATGTGCGGCTATATGGACTTCGTGTAGATGAAGAGACGGCAATGCTCCTTGATGTAGGGGGAGAAAAAGTATTTATAGAAACTCCTTTTAATAACATTTATCAACAACTGCCCGGCTTAAATGTATGCGATATTGACAATGATGGAATGGATGAAATCATTATTCATCTGAGAACAATTACTGGTTGTATACGCAGATATGCCCTGCTGGTATGTGATTATGAAGAAAAGTGGAATATTTATACATATGATGATTATTTACAGGACATTGAAGCTGCCATCAAGTATAGATACGATGAGAAAAGCAAGGTAATTACTTTTTTGGATAATGAGGGAAATGTTTTGTGGGAAGGAAAACTGCCGGAATGGATTAATGAGTATCCGTACAAGGGAGTTAACTTTGAAGATGACATGGGCTTTAATGCGGAAACATTCCAAATGGATGTTGTACCACTGATAGAATTGAAAGATTCGTTGCCATCTAATCCCATAAAGATAATCTTTAATCTTAGTTTTGAGAATGGAGAGTTTAAGATAGTAAGTTATGATATTCAACCTAATGAATTATACCGTGGATAGTGTTGAAGAACTCATTTTAACGACTTATGAGAGCGGGCAGGAAATGGGGAAAAAGAATTAAAAAGGAGAAAGCAGCATGGAAAAACTTATCATCATGATGTGCCTTGAAGTATTATTGGAGTGCGTGAATAGGAATGGTTTTGGGAAAAGTCCCTCAGAGGCTTTTGATTTACTCTTAGCAGGAATAAAAGCGGATACTCCCCAATATCACTATGTGATGGAAGGCTGTGAAGAGGCAGATTATGGTTATTATGATGTGAACAATGATGGAACGGATGAGCTGATAATCTCAACTGTCAGAGGAATAACTATTTTTATGTATCAGGATGGAAGAACGAAAAAAATCCACGACTCCCCTTATTCTGTATTATTGGAAAACGGGAAAGTATGGTATCACAGACCTGGTGCAGCCCCCTTACATGACAACTATCAAGTATATGCTCTGGAAGGGACGGAATATCAGAATATTTGTACTTTTGCAAGATATGATGATAACATGGATGGCAAGTATGACGAAAACGACCTATACCTTTATAGTGTTTGTGGCGATGGTGGAATTCTTGATTATGAGGAAACAGAAATTTCGAAAGAGCAGTGGGATGAATTGACTCAGCCGTATTTTAGTTACAAAAAAGCAGTACTGCATGATACCGGAACGATTAAGAAACAAAAGGAGGATAATAGTGCAGTGGAGCTGGTATTCAAAAATGATGTAACCAATGAGGAATTGGAGACTATATATCTTTATAGAGGACAAGAAGAGTTGATATTGCAATCAAGGGATTTGAATCGGAGGAAAGGCTAAGAACAGCCCTGTCGGCTCAATGCATTTTGTGATACAATGTGATTGAACTGATGGGGCTGTCTTTTTGATAAGTGTTTGCAAAAGCGGAGAGCATGGGATTCGAACCCACGGTGCCTTGCGGCACACGGCTTTTCGAGAGCCGCACCTTAAACCACTCGGACAACTCTCCGTAGTTCTGACCTTATCTATTTTAAAGGAAAAAGCGAGTAATTGCAACTACCAATTTATTTTGAAAGAAAGGTTCGCTATTATTGTTTGGATTGTCAGGAATGGGAATTTCTGCAGCTAGAATAAAGAAATATTGAAGTGACAAGGAGATATATCAGATGAAGAAATCAAAGAAAATATTATTAGTGTTTCTTGCAATTGTAATCCTATTATTTCTTATATATCTTTTCGTGCCATATATTAGGGTTAATAATTTGACTAAAAAATATGGTTCAGAATTTGAAGAGTTGTACAGTGAAAATGGGTTTTATAGTGGTATAGAATATTTGAAAGTATTTCAATACCGAGATGAAAAGGTTAATATTTATGGTCTGGACAATGACAGGCTGAAAAAAGAATTGAGTAATCTTGGCAATGATTATGCCGTTGTGCTCTATATTGAAGAGAACCATAGTTCAGCATCGCTATTCATTTTTTACGATGAAAATGGTCAATGGAAACTATTAGAATGGGATACGATTTGGTCGCATGGAGGAACGGCTGATGGGTTTATGTGGCCTTATTATTTTTGAGCAAGGATTATTACTAGTAAAGCGGACCAAAGAAGGGGATGTGAAATGGAAAACTTATTTTATTATGTAACAAATTATTCATTACAGTTATGTTTAGAGTACATGAAACATGATTTAGGAGAAGAAACTAGAGGCGAGGGAAACGAATGAAGAAGGTAAAAATCATTAAAGAGATTATTGGAAAAAGAATAGAACCCTATGGTTTCAAGTATTTTAAAACAGAGAATCTGGAATGGATATTTATAAGAGAGGTAGAAGGGTTCAAAAGATATTATGACCCGGATGAACAAGTGGTAAAGCAATATCTTGAAATTCTAGAAAGTCGTTATGAAAAAACATTGACTGTTCGTATTTACACTGATGTTTCCAGAAGACACAGGGATGATGAAGAGGAAGAGATGAGACGGGCTGGTATAGGGAGCTGGTTTGCCTATACCGATGAGGATAGTTTTAGGAAAATTCTGAATCAGATGGCTGATATCATTGAAAAACATGGATTAGATTGGCTTGCAAAAATCAGTCAGGAAGAAGAAATTATAGTGACCAAAGCAATGAACGAGAAATTGTTTTCACAGCATAAAGTGCTTGACAGAGAATTTATTGAGAAATTTCGTGTGAAAGCAGCGGCGCAATGCGAGGAAGACATAGATGAATGGTATCGCCTTATAAATGGAATTATAGAGGACATTGCAGGACGGCCCTATGAGGATGCTAAAGAAATGCTTGTGAAGATAGCTGCATTTATTGGAGAGAGAGCCTATGATGTGGGTTTTCAAAAGTGGGAATTCGTTAATAAAAGTGTAAGTGTAAGAAGAAATAATTTGGCTGCACCCCCTTGGTTGACACTGCCTTTGCCGCTAAATTCCGTGGTGAGCAGCTGGAATGAAAAATATGAACAATGTGAAGAGGACCCCAATCTGGTTGAGCTTTGCTTTAATGCAATAAAGAAAATGTTTTTATACCAAAAGAAAAGGCAGAGGCCGATGAACAAGAAACTGTTTTCAAAGCATAAAGATATGAAATGCTAATAAAGAGGAAAAGTGGAAACAAAAGTGCTTTTATATGAGTTAGTAGAAATTCGATATGCTGTTTTTAAATACATAAGTAGGTAAAAGTTAGGAGAATTTTAAATGGACCAAAGTACAATTTACAGAACTCTAGCGCTGTGTCTCATATTGGCACTCGTGGCAGGAATAGGAGTATATTATTACTGCAAAACTCATGCGAACGAACCTAAAAAAGCATTAAATGCAAGGAAAGTAATAACAGTTATAGCAGCTTTTTTCACTGTGGTAATTGTATTATTTATGATAGTAAATTGGATTCCGGAAAAATTCGCAATAAAAGGGGATGACTTTAAAAACTATGAGCCTTACATATTGGTTCAAGAGGTACATTATACAGGGACCGGCTGGGCACAGGTAGGTAATGAAGAGGGCTATTTTTTACCCGATGCATATGTTGATATAAATTTAATAAACGGAACTATATTGCCGCAGATGTATATGTATAATGAAGATTATGCAAATACATTTCTATGTAAAATAGAATACAAAGGAAAAATGAAACATCATGCTTTTGAGAATGAAATTGATTCTTATTATATAGTTGAATGGTATCCAATATATCCGGTATTAAGAGATACCATATTACCTAATTGGATGTACCCGAAAGGTTTTATGACAAAGCAGGAGATTGGGAAAACACCTTAGCATAAGCTTTGGACCTCTTTTTTCTTGTTTACTAATATAAAGTATGATAAGATTTGCTTAAGTAAAAAATGTTTTCTCATTGAAGGTATTTTATGAGTCAGAATATGTTCAAAAATTGAGGAGTATTCACTAAACAATGACAGAAAAGACAGCAATTATTTTTATTGGCATTTAAGCCAGCGGCAAATCGACCTTTTACTGGGAACAATTTGAAGACTATGTCCACATCAATTTGGACACCTTGCATACAAGAAATAAGGAGAAGCTCCTGTTACAGGAATGTGTGGAAAGAGGATGCTCCTTTGTGGTGGATAATACAAATCCGACGAGGGAGGACAGAGAGAAGTACATCCATGCCGCAAGAGATCATGGGTATCGCGTCCAAGGCTATTACTTTCAGTCCTCCGTTTCCGATTGTATTGCAAGAAATCAAAATAGGGAAGGGAAGGCGAAGGTACCGGATCAGGCCGTGGCAGCTACGCATCGTAAACTAGAACTCCCGGAATACGGGGAAGGGTTTGACGAGCTGTTCTATGTCCGTATGGAAGACGGGAGTTTTACTGTAGATGAGTGGAAGGAAATAGATGAATAGGGGAGAAGAGAATGAAATTTGACAATTTTGATAAAGAAATGCGTATTTACGAGGAATCGCTGGACCAATATATTCTGCCAGATCTGTATATCGCGGTACGATTGGATGGAAGGTCTTTTACCAGACTGACAAAAGAGATCTGCAAATTTGAGGCGCCATTTGATATGAAGTTTAGAGATATGATGGTAGAAACGGTGAAATCTCTGATGAATGTGGGATTCCGCATAGTTTATGGCTACACCGAAAGCGATGAGATCTCTCTTTTGTTTCATCCCGAAGACCGTACATTTGGCAGGAAAGTCCGTAAGATCAATACGACTCTGGCAGGAGAAGCGAGTGCGGCGTTTTCGCTGGCATTAGGGCAGGCGGCGACATTTGACTGCCGCGTGGTGCCGCTGCCTGGTAAGGACAGGGTCGCGGACTACTTTGTGTGGCGGCAGGAGGACTCGCATCGGAATTCCTTAAACGCACACTGTTATTGGGCTCTCCGCAGAGAGGGTAAAAGCCAGAATGAGGCCACCATGGAATTGGAAGGGAAGAGTGTGGCGTACAAAAATGAATTGCTGTTTCAGAAAGGCATAAATTATAACGATCTTCCGTCATGGCAGAAGAGAGGGATTGGCGTTTATTTTGCGGATGTTCAGAAAGAGGGCTTCAATCCTGTGAAACAGGAAAAAGTCATGGCGCAGAGGAGAGAGCTGTTTGTGGACTATGAGATTCCGCTGGGTGATGATTACAGGGAATTCGTACTGCGGTTTCTCGATGAGGATTAGAACGGAAAGCGGAGGCAGCAGTTCGGCCAAGATTAAAAACAGGATGATAGGAGAGAGGTGGTGTTTTTCTAGTTGTATCAAAACATATTTTAGGCTATAATAGATTCAAGGTGTTATAATAACGGGCTGTCTGAAAGGCGGCGGAATGGAGGAGCAGATGAAGAGAATCGGTATGTTGACCAGTGGAGGAGATTGTCAGGCATTGAATGCTGCCATGAGAGGCGTGGTAAAGACCATGGATAACTCAAAAGAGACCGTGGAGATTTATGGTTTCCTCGATGGCTACAAGGGATTGATTTATGGAAACTTCCAGATGCTTACGGGCAGGGATTTTTCTGGTATTCTGACAAAGGGCGGAACCATTTTAGGCACCTCCAGAACTCCGTTTAAGACAATTAAGGATCCCGATGAAAACGGTTTGGATAAAGTGGAGGCAATGAAGCAGAACTATTATAAGCTGAAGTTGGACTGCCTTGTCATTTTAGGCGGTAACGGAACCCACAAGACAGCAAACCTTTTGAGAGAAGAGGGACTTAACATAGTGACCCTGCCAAAGACCATTGACAATGACCTTTGGGGTACGGATATGACTTTTGGTTTCCAGAGCGCGGTGGATATCGCCACCAATGCCATTGACTGCATCCATACCACGGCTGCTTCCCATGGGCGTGTGTTCATTGTGGAGGTTATGGGACATAAGGTTGGATGGCTGACATTAAATGCCGGCATAGCAGGCGGAGCAGATATCATCCTGATACCTGAGATTCCTTATGACATTGACAAAGTAGTGGAAAAGATTGAGGAACGCAATAAGAGAGGAAGCTGCTTTACCATTATGGCAGTGGCGGAGGGCGCCATCTCGAAAGAGGATGCAAAGCTTTCCAAGAAGGAATATAAGGAAAAATTGAAGAAAACGCCTTACCCTTCTGTTTCCTATGAAGTGGCGGATGCCATTCAGAAAAAGACAGGAAGGGAAGTGCGTGTCACTGTTCCGGGACATATGCAGAGAGGCGGAAGCCCTTGCCCTTACGACAGAGTATTTGCAAGCCGTCTGGGTTCTGAGGCAGGCAGGATGATTTTGGATAATCAGTATGGTTTTATGGTAGGATACAAAAATCGTGAGATTGTAAAAGTGCCTTTGGAGGATGTGGCAGGTAAGTTAAAGTATTTGGATCCCAAAGCCACCATTGTACAGGAGGCAAAGCTTTTGGGTATCAGTTTTGGAGACTAGCGTGAAAAGAAAGGATATCGTTTCATGTCATACATGGCTCTTTATCGAAAGTTCCGCCCGCAGACTTTTGCTGATGTAAAAGGGCAGGATCATATTGTTACCACGCTGAAGAATCAGCTGAAGGCAAACCGCATTGGTCATGCCTATCTGTTTACGGGCACCAGAGGAACCGGTAAAACCACAGTGGCAAAGATTTTTGCGAGAACGGTGAATTGTGAGAATCCCACGTCGGACGGACCCTGTACAGAATGCCGTATCTGCAAGGCGATTGCATCGGGAGCTAGCATGAATGTGATTGAAATTGACGCAGCTTCTAATAATGGCGTGGACAATATCAGGGAGATTGTGGACGAGGTTTCCTATTCTCCTACAGAGGGAAAATATAAAGTTTATATTATTGATGAGGTTCATATGCTTTCTACAGGAGCGTTTAATGCGCTTCTAAAGACTTTGGAGGAGCCGCCCTCCTATGTGATTTTTATTCTGGCCACCACGGAGGTGCATAAGCTTCCCATTACGATTCTCTCCAGATGCCAGCGGTATGATTTTAAACGCATTTCCATTGAGACCATCACAGGGCGTATGAAGGAACTCATGGCACAAGAGCAGATGCAGGCACAGGAGAAGGCGCTTCGGTATATTGCCAAGACGGCGGACGGTTCCATGAGAGATGCCTTGAGTTTGTTAGACCAATGCATTGCCTTTCATCTGGGAGAAGAGCTGACTTATGACAAGACGCTGGATGTGCTTGGAGCCGTGGATACGGCAGTGTTCAGCCGTCTGTTAAGATATGTGCTGGAACGGGATGTAACGGGGTGCGTGGAACTTTTGGAAGAGATTGTGATGCAGGGGCGTGAGCTGACTCAGTTTGTCACGGATTTTACATGGTATCTGAGAAATCTGATGTTGGTACAGTCCTCGGACAATTTGGAGGATGTCATTGATATGTCCTCAGACAATCTGGCGCATTTGAAGGAAGAGGCGACCATGGCTGAGACAGAACGGGTCATTCGGTATATCCGTATCTTTTCGGAACTTTCCGGACAGATTCGTTATGCATCCCAAAAGCGTATTCTGGTGGAGATTGCACTGATAAAGCTGTGCAGACCGGATATGGAAACCAATCAGGATGCCCTGTTAGACCGTATCAGACAGGTGGAAGATAAGGTGGAAAATGGTGTGATAGCAGCATCTGCGGCATATGACAGCAGTGTCAGTTCTGCTGGAAAGACGCAAGGCAGTGTTGCTGCTCCCAAACCTGCCCTGTCAAAGGCGGTGCCGGAGGATGTGAAGGCAATCGTGGCAAAATGGGCATCCATTGTGGGAAATGCGGACCAGCCCATGAAGACTTATCTAAAGTCCGCCAAGTTGAGTCTTGGCGGAGATAATCGTCTGATGGTGGTGCTTGTAGACGGCAATGCATCCGACTATTTTACTAAGCATGAGCAGAATAAAGAACAGCTGGAAGCGCTGTTGTCTGATTTTTCCGGCAAGGAGATAGAGGTCAACATCCAGACGGTGCGGGATGAAGGGGAATTTGAACAGTCTTATGTGGATTTGTCCCAAGTGATTCATATGGATATTGAAGAGGAAGAAGAGTAAGAATTATTTGTGCCGCCAGAGGCAGTATGGCGGGAATTATAAAAATAAATTTACTGAGTAAGAAAGGAAGAGGAAGATGGCAAGAAGAGGAGGTTTTCCGCAAGGCGCAATGCCCGGAAACATGAGCAATCTGATGAAGCAGGCACAGCGTATGCAGAGGCAGATGGAGGAGAGTCAGAAAGAGCTTGAGGCAAGAGAGTTTAAGGCAACCACAGGAGGCGGTGCAGTGGAAGTCACCATAAATGGCAAGAAGGAGCTGTTGAGTCTTAAGCTGGCGGAGGAGATTGTGGACCCTGAGGATATCGAGACTTTACAGGATGCCATTATGGCAGCCTTGAACGAGGCAATGAAGCAGGTGGACGATGTCAACTCTGAGATGATGGGCAAGATGACCGGCGGTTTTGGCGGAGGATTCCCCTTCTAATGGAACTGTATAGCGGGCATATCAATAAGTTAATAGAGGAATTGGCGGCATTGCCGGGCATTGGCAGTAAATCCGCACAGAGGCTTGCCTTTCATCTGATTAATATGCCTCAGGAAAAGGTGAACCGCCTTGCCAATGTGATGATGGAGGCAAAGGCGAATGTGCGTTATTGCAAGGAATGCTATACTTTGACGGATAAGGAAACCTGTCCTGTGTGCGCCAATGAGAAGCGCAATCATGGCATGATTATGGTGGTGGAGAATGTCAGGGATTTGGCGGCATATGAGAAAACAGGGAAATATGAGGGCGTGTATCATGTGCTGCACGGCGCGATTTCTCCCATGCTGGGCATCGGACCGGGTGATATCAGACTGAAAGAGCTGATAGAGCGGCTGCAGGGGGATGTGGAGGAAGTGATTATTGCTACCAACTCCAGCCTTGAGGGAGAGACCACGGCAATGTATATCAGCAAATTAATCAAACCTACGGGTATTAAAGTTACCAGAATTGCCAGCGGTGTGCCAGTGGGCGGTGATTTGGAGTATATTGACGAAGTAACCCTTCTGCGGGCTTTGGAAGGAAGAACTGAAGTATAGCGTGAGAAGAAGTTCTATGCTCTGCTTTGCAGAGCTTTCTCACGCAACAGAATAATCGGAGGAAGACGAGGCATGGCTGTAGAAAAGAGTTTGTTTGGAAAAAGTCCGGAAGGGCGGGAAATTACATTATATACAGTAACAAACAGCAAGGGAATGAAAATGGCAGTGACGGATTTGGGTGCTATTTTGGTAAGGCTGTTTGTGCCGGACAAAGAAGGTCAGGCGGAGGATGTGGTGCTGGGCTTTGACAGGGCGGAGGATTACTTTGGCAATCCCAGCTTTTTCGGCGCAGTGATAGGTCCCAATGCCAACCGCATAGCCAAGGCGTCTTTTACGCTGGACGGCACAGAATATCAATTGGATGTGAATGATGGTCCCAACAATCTGCACAGTCATATGGAATTAGGATACCACAAGTGCATCTGGGATGCACAAGTTTCTGACAATAGTGTCATATTTTCTTTGACTGATGATGCTACGATGGGATTTCCCGGTAAAAAGCAAATGCAGGTCACATATACCTTGAGTGAGGATAATAAAGTGGAGCTGCACTATCACGGAAGCAGTGATGTGAGAACTATATTTAACCCTACCAATCATTCTTATTTTAATCTGGAGGGTGAGGGAAAGGGTATTATCGAGGATCACGAGCTCTGGCTGGCGGCTCAGGCTTATACGCCGGTGGTGCAGGGAGCTATCCCCACGGGAGAGATTGCAGAGGTTGCAGGAACCCCCATGGATTTTACTCAGATGAAGAGGATCGGTCTGGAAATCGGCGCAGATTTTGAGCAGTTAAAGCTGACTTCCGGCTATGACCATAATTGGGTGATTGACGGATGGGACGGCACGCTTAAGCATATTGCCACAGTAAAGGCTCCGAAGAGCGGAAGGGTTATGAAGGTTTTTACCACCCTGCCCGGCATACAGTTTTACGCAGGCAATTTTATTGACAGACAGGAAGGCAAGGGAGGGCAGACTTACGACAAGCGATATGGTCTGTGTCTGGAAACCCAGTATTATCCCGATACCATTCATCATGAGAATTTTCCTTCCTGTGTTATGAAGGAGTATGATTCCGTGACTGTTTATGCTTTTGAATAACTTTTGCAAATAAAGTCGAACATTTTTTTGATTATCCCGACAAAGAATGATAAAATACCTCGCATACCGAATGCTATATTGTATAGAAACGATATGGGAGGTGTTTTTTATGGAATTGCCAAAAAATATTACACAAGTTGGAGAAGTGAACCGTACTTGCAAGATTTATGTGGAGGACTATGTCATTTCCTATTTGAAGCAGCTCAACAGAACTGCCGCCGATAAGGATATGGCAGTGGCTATGTATGGAGTCCGCAAAGAGGAAGGGGAAGTGGCATATCTGTTTTTCTATGGCGCCTGCAAGCTGGATTTCTTACAGCGGGAGGCCAGACATCTCTCTCAGGCACAGCAGCAAGAGATAGAGAAAGCCAGAAAAAAGTATTTTGCAGAGTATGAATTTCTGGGTTATCGGCTGTTGAACGGCGAAATGATAGAGGGATTTCATGTATGCGAGCAGGGGATTTGCAGATACATAGGAGGGTATGCACAATTTTATGAGAAGAATGACGCTATGCTGGCGTACATGCTGGAGGTCCGGGAGCAGGAGACACCGCCGGAGGTAGTGGACAGCGAAAAATATGAGACAGTGAAGAAACGTCAGGAGGAACGGAGAGCACAGTCGGAGGGCTTGAGTGAAAAAGAAAGGGAGGATCTGTCGGAGACATGGAAAAGCAGGAAAAGCTATAGAAGGCAGGACAGTATGGGGCTGCAGGGCATGAAACTTGCGGCAACAGCAGTGTTTGCCTTATTGTGTCTGGCAGGGATATTTACCCTTCGGGAGGGTGGCAGCGCAGAAGATATACAGGTGGCGGCCAGGGATATTGTAAAAGGAGTCACGGAGCAGAAGCTTCCGGATGCTCAGGAGGCTAATTCCTCCAAGGTGCAGAGCCCCAATAGTGTGTTGGTGACGGAGGACAAGCTTTCTCAGGCGTTACAACAGGAGAATCAGGGGGCGGGTAAACCGAAAGAGGATACGGATGCAGCAAAGGACGGAGAAAATAAAGTCGGCAGCAATGTAGGTCAGAATAATACGGTGAGCAATACAGGCGACAACCATGACGGAGAAAAAACGACACCTGTGTCGGATAAGAAGGAAGAGGAAAAACCAAAGGACACACAGACATCCACCGAGGTAGCCCCCGTTTCCTATATAATAAAAGCGGGGGATACTTTAAACGCTATCAGTCTGCGTAATTATGGAACCAAGGAGCGTGTTGCGGAAATCTGTAAATTGAATGGCATTACCAATCCGGATGATATTAAGGTGGGTCAGAAGATTTTGCTGCCCTGATGCAGGCAGGTGCTGGAGTTGGCATAATAATCAGTCAGTTTATGAATATTCGGTGTACTAGTGCGAAATAGTGTGATATACTATAAGAACAAAAGATGTAAAGAGGTCATTGCATGGTAGATATTAGAAGCTATCGAAAAGAAAAAAAAGAGAGAGAGCAGAACCAAACCAATTTCAGGCAGAAGCTCAGACTCCATAAGCTGACAGCGCTTTACCGGGTTATGCTGGTGGTGGTGGCAATTATTGCTTTGGCGGCGTTGGTGATGTTGCAATATCAGAGGCATATTTATACGGGCTATGATATTGTATCTTCCGTGGAGAGAGCGACCTCAGAGGCGGCAACGGATGTACGGCTGTATGATTCCATCCTTACCTATAGCAGGGACGGCGCTCATTGCACGGATGCCAAGGGAAATGTGGTATGGAATGAAACTTATCAGATTCAGGATATTTTAGTAGCAATGAATCAGGATGTGGTAGCCATTGGCAGTTATAACGGGAGGGAGATTTACATAAGCAATACAAAGGGGCAGTTGGGAAGCATTGACACAGCCATGCCCATTCGTAATATTGCCGTTTCGGCAACGGGTCATGTGACGGCGGTGCTTGCGGATACCAATGCAACATGGGTGAACACCTATAATGCGGAGGGAGAATTGCAGTCTTATGCAGAGACTCATATGAAAAACAGCGGATATCCGGCGGAAATCAGTTTATCACCAAACGGAGAACTGCTGGCGGTGAGTTATGTTTATATAGATGCGGGAACTCTAAAAACCAATGTGGTATTTTACAATTTTGGAGCCGTGGGAGCCAATCAGAGCGATTATCTTGTAAGTGCTGATACTTACACGGACATGCTGATACCGGAGATTGGCTTTATGGATAATGAGACAGCATACGCAGTGGGAGATGGATGTTTGATTATTTATAAAGGCGGGCAGGTGCCGAAGAGGCTGGCATCTTATTATTACTCGCAGGAGGTGCAGGCTGTTTTTTCGGGGGACAAGTATGTGGGGCTTGTATTTACTTCCAATGAGGAGGATTCCCGATACAGGCTGGAGGTATATAATACTTCCGGAGCATTGGTAGGGAAATATCCCTTTAATATTGAATATACGGATATTTTCTTTGGACGTGACAATTTTACCATTTATAATGAAAAGGAATGTGTCATCACAACTTTTGGAGGAGTGGAAAAATATAACGGTCCCTTCACTCAGACTGTGAATGTGATGATTCCGGTGGGAACAGCCTACAAATATTTGTTGGTAACAAATGATTATATAGATACGATACAGTTAAAATAGGGAGGACGAAGGAAAAATGAATTTATTGTTGATTATTCTATTGGCATTGATGATAGGGTGTATGGTAGAGGGATACAAGCAGGGAATGGTTCATCAGATGGTTTCTTTTGTTTCCATGATAGTGCTGTGCGTGACGGCGGCGCTGTTGGCAAACGGAGCAAAAAACTATGTGGACGGGAAACTGCTGAATGTGGTTATTGTTGTTGTGTTGTTGGTTCTTTTGGGAACAGCCAGGCATTTTCTCGGAGTATTCTTTTTTTCCGCCAAGATGCTGTCTAAACTGCCGATTATAAGCTGGCTGGATAAATTGGCAGGGATTGTGTTCGGCGCACTGGAAATGGTGCTGGTGCTCTGGACAGTGTACACATTTGTGATTATGATGGATTTAGGAGCCATTGAAACATGGGTTATGAAATACACTGCCGACAGTCAGATTTTGACATGGCTATATGAAAATAACTTTATTGCACAGTTGATTGACAAGTTGGTGGAGGATTTTACATTTTATAAATCCTTTACGATCAACGATTGGGGGGTACAGTTTCTTCCAGGCAAAAAATAGAAAATAGTGTAAAAAAATTAGGAAAACATGATTGACAATCCAAAACCCATAGTGATATAATGAAACTCCACCCGTTGAAAGAATTATTTCTATGGGTGGAATTTAAGTAAAAACTCAAATTTTGAGTAAAAAACTTAAAAAAGATGTTGACAAAGGCGGCCGGGTATGATATTCTGTTATAGCTGTCGCCAAT
>CAZGGA010000037.1:0-15753 GCA_964524555.1 uncultured Acetatifactor sp. | reverse complement strand
GAAAGCATCCGTCTGCAAACGGCTTATCAATCCCGATGACTGTAATCCGAAATGTGTAATGGGATATACCTTTGTGTTGGATGGTGAGCAGTATCAGAAATGCCGTTATATGGCGTTTCAGCCTACATTGAGTGAGGAAAACAATCCGTACATAAAGCAGTTTTTAGAGAAAGAATTGCGGGCAGGACAGCTTGATTAGCAAAAAGCAATAATAATAAAGAGCCAGACGCATAGCCGACAAACTTGTGAGAAATCACAGTTTGTCGGCGTTAGCGATAAGTTGTTGTAAATACTTCTTTATCACTGTAAAATTAAATCTTTGGAGGTTTTTAACTTCACATTTTTTTCATAATTTTTCATAATTTATCCTATTGATTTATAAACTTATAGTCTCTATAATGAAAAAGTGAGCAAGTTTACTTGCTTCAACGGGATACTGACAAAAAATGGTCATGTAGGAATAATTTTACAGTAAAGGATGGAGAAGTGGAACAGATATGGGCAATCAAATAAATCAATATGACAATGGCGGCGGTTATGGCAGTGGGAATAACCAAGGCAATCATAACGGCCGCGGTAATAATGGAGGACCAAACGGAAATGGGGAGCCTCCGCGCCGTCCCAATATCCTGATGATGATCCTTACGGGGCTGAGCACGGTAATGCTGGCGCTGTTTTTCTACACATTGCTGTTTGGCGGCGGCAGTGCCACGCAGACAGTTGAATATACGCAGTTTATACAGGATTTGGAGGACGAAAAGGTAGAGTCCGTACAAGTGAATATGGAGAGCGGAGAGATTGTGGTCACCTTGAAAAAGGAAACTGCCGTAGAAGCGGAGCAGACCCAAACAGAAGACGATACCAAAACCGTAAATGAAAAAATAAAAGAATTTTCACCGCAGATTTCCCAGCCGTCTACCATATGGGATGTATTGGCTGCGAGGCAGAACAAAACCTATTCCACTCTGATGATGGAAAGCGCTGACAAGCTTACAGAGCGTTTAGAAGAGCATGGCGTGCAGGCAAGGCGTGTAGTACGCAATAATTGGCTGATGGAGATTCTCATTACCGTAGTGCTGCCAGTGCTGCTTTTGTGGCTGGTGATAGGTTTCTTTTTCCGCAAAATGGGAGGAAGCGGCGGTCCCTTAGGCGTGGGCAAGAGCAATGCGAAAGTCTATGTCCAGAAGGAGACAGGAGTTACCTTTAAGGATGTAGCAGGAGAGGACGAGGCAAAGGAATCTTTAGTGGAAGTGGTGGACTTTCTGCATAATCCGGGGAGATATTCTAAGATTGGAGCAAAGCTTCCCAAGGGCGCTTTGCTGGTGGGACCTCCCGGAACCGGTAAAACCCTGCTTGCAAGGGCGGTAGCCGGAGAAGCTCATGTGCCGTTCTTTTCCCTGACAGGCTCTGATTTTATCGAACTGTATGTGGGCGTGGGCGCCAGCCGTGTCCGTGACCTTTTTAAGGAAGCTACGAAAAATGCTCCCTGTATTATCTTTATTGATGAGATAGATGCCATCGGCCGAAGCCGTGATTCTAAATACGGAGGCGGCAATGAAGAGCGGGAGCAGACTTTGAATCAGTTGCTTTCCGAGATGGATGGTTTTGACAGTTCCAAGGGAATTTTGATTCTGGCAGCCACCAATCGTCCGGAGATTCTGGATAAAGCGCTGCTGCGACCGGGTCGATTTGACAGGCGCATTATTGTGGATAAGCCGGATTTGAAGGGGCGAGTAGAAATTCTAAAGGTGCATTCCAAGGATGTGAAGATGGACGAAAGCGTGGACTTGGATGCCATTGCCCTTGCTACCAGCGGAGCCGTGGGTTCTGATTTGGCAAATATGATTAACGAGGCGGCAATCAATGCGGTCAAGGAAGGCAGAGAGTATGTAAACCAGCAGGATTTGTTTAATGCAGTGGAGCAGGTTCTGGTGGGCAAAGAAAAGAAAGACCGTATCATGAGCAAGGAAGAGCGGAAAATTGTGTCCTATCATGAGGTGGGGCATGCCCTTATCAGCGCCTTGCAGAAAAATTCCGAGCCGGTGCAGAAGATTACCATTGTGCCCCGCACTATGGGTGCATTAGGATATGTAATGCATGTGCCGGAGGAGGAGAAATACCTGAATACGGAAGCGGAGCTTCGGGATATGCTGGTAAGTCTGGTGGGAGGCCGCGCGGCGGAGGAGGTAGTGTTTGAAACTGTGACCACCGGCGCAGCAAATGATATAGAGAAGGCAACGGATATTGCCCGCAATATGGTCACCAGGTATGGCATGAGCAGGAAATTCGGTCTGGTGGGTCTTGCCACAGTGGAAAGCCAATATCTGGAGGGCAGGACTGCCTTGAACTGCAGTGACGAGACTGCGGCGGCCATTGATGAGGAAGTAGTGGCAATCATTAAGGAGAGTTACGAAAAGGCACTTCAGATGCTGAGGGAGAACCGCGAAATTATGGATAAGCTAGCGGCATTTCTGATTGAGAAAGAAACCATTACCGGCAAAGAATTTATGGAAATTTTCCGCAGAGAAAAAGGTCTGCCGGAACCTGAGAAAACCAGCAAGGAAGATGAGTTTGGCAGTGTTTTGGAAGATGCGACGGCCAATCTATTGAATTAAGGCATAATAAAAACCTCTTGCAGATGTGTTCGTCTGCAAGAGGTTTATAACGTTCAATTAAAAATGATAGAAATGTTGTCAAACATCTTCTTGTTATTAATAATGCCGGTTCTGTTGATGGCATCCAGCTTTTCATCGGCATACAGCTTCAATTCCTTTTCCCGCTGTTTTATAGCATTAGCAGATTCCTGTCCCTGCCCTTGTTCACCTTTTGAAGATTTTTGAAGAGAGGATATGGTGTCCTCGGTTATGATAATCTTTTTGCCAATACCGCCAGAAACCTTGTTGATTTTCTCTTGCAGAGAAGCTTTTTCTTCTTCTGTGGGTGCAGTGCGCTGTCTGCCCTCCAGAGAGGTGCGTATCCTGCTCATGTCTGCAATTTGTTCTTTGGAGGAGGAAAGGGTAATCAATACGCCTGATTCCTTACTGCCAATCAATGCGGGCTGCTGTTCCTCTTCACTTTGGGAATTGGTGCTGCCTACAGTGGCATCTGCGGCTTTATCCTCGTCAAATGGGCTATTGGTACTCTTGTCATCTGCTGCTTGAACGGATTTGCGTTCTTCTGACTCAGCAGGTTTGTCATTGACCTCTTTTAAAGCTTGTTTGGCAGCTTCCTGTTTTTTGGCTGCCTCTTCCTGTCTTTTTTGTATCTGATATTGACGCAGCTCACTGTTTAAATCCTGCATCTGTTCCCTTGCAGCCTGTTTTTTCCGGGTTTTCTGGTCATCGGTCATCTCTTGGTCGTTAGAGATGCTTCTTAATTCCTCCTGCAGACTAGAAATCTGTTTGCGGAGGCTGCTCTCACGGCTGTCCAATGCAGACTGTTTGGAAGATACATTATTTTGAGATGAATTGTTGATTCCTGATATATTCATATGCCTACCCCCTTTTCCAGACTAAATTATCATATGTTTCGCAAACGCCTAATATAGGATTCCTTATTATGGATATTCATTATAGCATAATTTTCAGAATTTATCAACTATAATGCGATTTATTCGGAAAAAATCTTAAAATAATATCTCCAATACTTTCCATCTACATAATACGCTGGCTGAAAATCTTCTTCTATCCACTTCAGAATCCATCCGTTCTGCTCCAGACCGTCGTTCATGTCTCCGTACCAGCAGGATGCGATTACCACATCCGGGTATTTATCCGGATTCATCTTCCAATATTCCAATATGCTCTCGTTATACCACGGCGTACACATCACCGATGGCGCCGCAATCTCCGTGTCCAGATACAAATACCCCAATGTATCCAATAAATCCCCCACTATATAGATTCGGCTGCCCTCTTTAATATATTCCTTCCATTCCTTTATTGACTCATTTTGTATATATGCTCCCATGTAATTGGTAATGATCCCGACAGCCGGACCCTCCTTTACGATGCCGCCAACCTCGAAAATTGTGTTTGCTTGATATATTAACGGCCGGAACAGATAAACATTTTTAAATACCAGAAAAGCCGTGCCGACTGCCATCGCTGTTATGCACAACCGCCGCACGAAAGCATTTCCTCCGACTGTCCCTCTCACAGCCGTCTGGCGCAGAGCTTCTCCTATGGGCAGAAACGCAACAACCACAGCCGTAATCAAGTAAGGAATCGTACCAATCAGCGATGAATCTGATAAAAGTAAAGTTGCAAAAAAGTTCAATGTGGTAATCACATTTCCGCACAGATAAAAAAATTTCTTATCCCCGGACAGCTTTTTTGCATGCCGTGCCCCAATCAAAATGACTGCCAAAAAAGAGAATGAATAGCCGTATCTGGTATAGTTTTCCCAGGAAAAGACCGCATACAGGCTGACACACACCATGAGCAGGAAAAACAGGACATCCGCTAGTATTCCACGACTGTCACCAATTATATTGTATTCGCTGCGGGCGTCCCCTGCACGGCGAACTTTGACCAGCGCACCGGCGGATACTAAAGCAGTTCCATACCCGGCAGCCAAAAGAACCGCCATTTTCACTGCGTCCAGCAGATGTCTCAGGAAACGCTGTCCATATCCCACAGAATGTGACGGTTCAAGAGCAAACATACTCTCAAAAAAGATGCTGAACTCTTCCGGAGAAATATGCCGCAGCGTCAGACACAGGTAACAGATGCCAGCCACTGCACAAACCGCCATAAAAAGCAGAAACTCTTTTTTCCAATTCACGGATTCCTTCTCCGAATGTGAAGAATATCTGCCTCGAAAAAAGAGCAGGAAGGCGACTCCAGCCACCAATATCGCGCAGGACGGATAGGACAGCACCGCTGCACACAGACAAAGCGCCGCCATAACAAGATATCTTTTCTTTTCCGTCGCATGATACATGAACAGCGCAAGGCATAACAGTGCGCCAAACCAGATCTGCATATTGGCAAACTCTGGCAGCGGCACGTCTTTGGGCGACACTACCACGAAGAACCAGGCCATGGCGAAAGCAGATTCGCGGCACATCAGATACCGAGCCGCCGTCTTGTACAAGAGATATGCCACCATCCAATCTATCAGCACGCCCACTGCCTGCAGATAAAGGACGATTCCCGTAGTTGTCTTAAAAAGAGCCAAGTATATCTTGATAAAAAGAGCTGTCAAAAAAGTGGACATCTGATGAGGCTCCCACATCTCCCGAAACATCAGATCTCCCTTTACCAGACGATAGGACATTGAAACCTGAAATCCTGCGTCGATTCCAAAGTCCATAAAAATATATTTTATACTGAGGCAGACAGCAGCCAACAACAGAAAAATACAAATACGCCTCTTATTCGTAATTGCACTCTTGTTGTTTTGATATCTGTTTCCCATTCCTGCAGCACTCCTCCTATTCCTTTTCCGCTCTGGAGATTGTCAGAGGACCATAGCCTTCCACGGCATATGTCATAACGACATTTCTTCACCAAACTTATGGTCATAATTTAATATAACACTTTCCAGCCGGGCTTACAATATATTACTCATAAACCTCTGTCGCATTGCATCAGATATTGAATTATGCTACAATAAGGTAGCTTCCATGCAGAGGTGAAAGTACACGGAGCCGGTGCAGGGATTATGGAAGGAAAGGCGGCAGGACTGCATGTTTCAACTTGATGAAGAACTGAAAAAACTTCCCAAGAAACCGGGAGTATATATTATGCATGATGTGAAGGACACCATTCTCTATGTGGGGAAAGCGGTGAATCTTCATAATCGCGTGCGTTCTTACTTTCGGGAAAATATTGGCAGGGGACCGGCTATTGACCAGATGGTGTCGCAGATTGCCCGCTTTGAATATATTGTCACAGATTCTGAATTAGAAGCTCTGGTGTTGGAGAACAATCTTATTAAGGAGCATTCGCCCAAATATAATACTCTTTTAAAAGATGATAAGACTTATCCTTATATTAAGGTGACGGTGGGGGAGGACTATCCCCGCATCCTTTTTTCCCGCACCATGAAAAAGGACAAATCAAAATATTTTGGTCCCTACAGCAGCGCAGCGGCGGTGAAGGATACCATTGATTTACTGAATAAGTTGTACCGGCTGCGCACCTGTAACAAAAATCTGCCCAGAGATATAGGATTGGACAGACCTTGTCTGAATTATCATATCAAGCAGTGCATGGCGCCCTGTCAGGGGCTGGTGGACAAGGAGCAATATAGGGCACAGGTAAATGGGGCGCTGGAATTTTTGAACGGAAATTATCAATTGATTTTAAAGAGTCTGGAAGAAAAAATGAAAGCGGCTTCCGAGCAGTTGGAATTTGAGGAGGCTGCGGGATATCGTGATCTTTACAACAGCGTGAAATCTGTTGCACAGAAGCAGAAGATTACGGACAGTGCAGGGGATGACAAGGATGTGATTGCCCTTTATCAGGAAGAAGGGGAAGCCGTGGTTCAGGTGTTTTTTGTGCGGGACGGCAAGCTGATTGGCAGGGAACATTATTATATGACACATGTGTCGGATAATGATAAGGCTTTGATTTTACAGGATTTTATTAAGCAGTTTTATGCGGGGACACCCTTTATCCCCAGGGAATTGATGTTGCAATATGAAATAGAAGACGGAGAGTTGATAGAGAAGTGGCTGAGTGAAAGAAGGGGCAGCAGGGTGCATTTGAGGGTTCCCAAGATTGGCGCTAAGGAAAAGCTGGTGGAACTAGCAGCGCAAAATGCGAAGCTGATATTATCTCAAGACAGGGAGAAACTGAAAAGGGAAGAGGGCAGGACCATTGGCGCCGTAAAGGAGATTGCGGAGCTCTTGGGTTTGGAAAAGGTGGACAGAATGGAAGCCTTTGATATTTCCAATACCAATGGTTTTGAAAATGTGGGCTCCATGGTGGTTTATGAGAAAGGAAAGCCCAAGCGCAGCGATTATCGAAAGTTCAAAATAAAGAGTGTTTCGGGACCGGATGATTACGCCTGCATGAAAGAAGTTTTGACGCGAAGGTTTGTCCATGGCATGGAAGAGGGCAGGGAGCTGGAACAAAAGGCATTGGAAAAGGAATATGGAAGTTTTACCAGATTTCCGGATCTGCTTTTGATGGACGGCGGCAGGGGACAGGTCAATATTGCCTTGTCGGTGCTAAATGAACTTCATATTGAAATACCTGTGTGCGGCATGGTAAAGGACGACAATCACAGAACCAGAGGCTTGTATTTTGAAAACAAGGAGCTGCCCATCGACACTCACTCGGAGGGCTTTAAGCTGATTACCCGAATTCAGGACGAGGCGCATCGCTTTGCCATTGAGTATCATAAATCCCTCAGGGGAAAGGCCCAGGTGAAGTCGGTGTTAGATGATATTCCCGGAGTGGGACCTGCCAGAAGGAAAGCTCTGATGCGGCATTTTAAATCCTTGGAGGAAATCAAACAGGCCACTGTGGAGGAACTTTTGCAACTGCCGGAGATGAACAGACAGGCGGCGGAGGCAGTGGTGGAATTTTTTAGATAACTATTTAATCCTTGTTTCATACTTCACAACAAAATCGTCTTGTGATACAATCAAAACAATGAACCTCAGGGAGGAATACTATGGCAAGCATAAGTTTACAGAAAATTATCGAGAAGATGAATCTTACGAATCTGACGCCGGAGATAGCGGTGGACAAGATTAAGATTACGCAGCCGGACATTAACAGACCGGCGCTGCAGATTGCAGGTTATTATGAATATTTTGACGCCACAAGATTGCAGATTGTAGGCTTTGTGGAGCATAACTATATGGAAGAACTATCGGATGACAGAAAGCGGGAATCCTATGAAAAGCTGCTTTCTTTTGATATTCCCGCAATTGTGTTCTGCCGTGACCTGCGGCCGAATAATATTTTCATGGAGATTGCCATTGCCCATGGGATTCCTCTTTTAAGTACCACTAAGGAAACCTCCAATTTTATGGCGGAAATTATCCGCTGGCTGAATGTAAAACTAGCGCCCTGTATTTCCGTACACGGGGTACTGCTGGATGTCTATGGTGAGGGCGTTCTGATTACGGGTGAGAGCGGCATCGGTAAATCCGAGGCAGCGTTAGAGCTGATTAAGAGAGGGCACCGTCTGGTTACGGATGATGTGGTGGAACTGCGCAAGGTCAGTGACGATACGCTGGTGGGTTCTGCGCCGGATATCACAAAGCATTTTATTGAGTTGCGGGGCATCGGAATTGTGGATGTGAAAGCGCTGTTTGGTGCGTCCTCCGTGAAAGATACGCAAGAGGTGGATTTGGTGATTCGCCTGGAGGATTGGGACAAAGAAAAGGAGTATGACAGACTAGGGCTTGAGGAAAATTATATCGAGTATCTGGGCAATAAGGTGGTCTGCCACAATCTCCCTATTCGTCCGGGACGTAATATTGCCATTATCTGTGAAGCGGCAGCAGTAAACTATCGTCAGAAGAAGATGGGATACAATGCGGCGCAGGAGCTGTATGCCCGCGTGCAGCAGTCTCTGGCAAAAAGAAGAGAAGAAGAGGAAGAGGAAGATGAGTAAATACGCATTTGGAGTGGATATCGGGGGCACTACAGTAAAAATCGGTTTGTTTGACAAAGAGGGAACTGTGCTGGATAAGTGGGAAATTCCCACGGTGACGGAAAATGGCGGCGCAGCCATTCTGCCGGACATTACGGAGAGCATTCTGACAAAAATGCAGGAAAAAGGAATTGAAAGAGCAGATGTTGCAGGCGTGGGAGTGGGAGCTCCCGGAGCCGTTGATGAGAACGGCATGATGGTGGGAGGCGCCGTAAATTTAGGCTGGGCTCCCTTTAATCTGGAAAAGACTTTCCGTGATTTGTTGCATCTGCCGGTTAAGGCTGCCAATGATGCCAATGCAGCGGCCTATGGCGAAATGTGGAAAGGCGGCGGCGTAGGCTGCGCCAATCTGGTGGCGGTGACTTTGGGAACCGGCATAGGCGGCGGTATTATTGTGAACGGAAAGCTTTTGGTGGGCGCTGTAGGCGGCGGCGGTGAAATCGGACACATTCATGTCGAGGATCACGAGAGCGAAAGCTGTAACTGCGGGAAAAAGGGATGTGTGGAGCAATATGCTTCTGCCACGGGTATTGTGCGGCTTGCCAAGAGGAGACTTGCAGAAGATGAAAAGCCCAGCATGCTCAGACAGGGAGAGATTTCCGCCAAAACGGTTTTTGATGCGGTGAAGGCGGGAGATGAATTGGCAATAGAGGTGGCAGAAAAATTTGGGGAGTACCTTGGAAAGATGCTGGCGGCTGTGGCCTGTGTAGCCAACCCGGAGGTCTTTGTCATTGGGGGCGGCGTGTCCAAGGCCGGCGACATCCTGATTTCTTATGTGAAGCCTTATTTTGAAAAATATGCGTTTTCGCCCTGCTGTAATGTCAAATTTACTTTGGCGGCATTGGGCAATGATGCGGGAATTTATGGAGCGGCAGGTCTGATTCTGAAATAAGACTAGAATCCGGTGAAGGAGAGCAGAATAATGATCAGTGGAACTGTAATAGAAACTCTGAAACAATTTGTACCGGAAGAGAATATTCATTTACAGGAGCCTATGGCATTGCACACCACCTTCAAAGTGGGGGGTAATGCAGACTGCCTGGTAGAGTTAGAAGAGGAAGAACAGGCGAGACAGGTATATCGATATCTGAATATGGTGGAAGTCCCCTTTTTTGTGTTGGGGAACGGAAGCAACACTCTGGTGAGGGATACAGGATACAATGGTGTGATGCTTCGGGTCGGGAAAAAATTCAGCGCCATAGAAATAGAGGGAACCTGCATGAAGGTTCAGGCGGGAGCCTTGCTTTCCCAAGCATCCAAAGCGGCAATGGAACATGGACTGTCCGGTCTGGAATTTGCTTCCGGCATTCCCGGAACCGTGGGCGGCGGCGTCATTATGAATGCAGGCGCTTATGGGGGAGAGATGAGTCAGGTGGTGACAGATGTCACTGTGGTCAACAAAGAGGGAGAGTTATTATTGCTGAATAATGAAACTATGGAATTTGGCTATCGGTACAGCAGCATCCGCAATCAGTCCTTTTTAGTGACACAAGTGTCGTTTAAACTGCAACAGGCAAATCCATTAGAGATTCAGGCAAAGATGGAAGAATTGGCGGTGAAACGCAGACAGAAACAGCCTTTGGAGTATCCCAGCGCAGGCAGTACCTTTAAGCGGCCGGAAGGCTATTTTGCAGGGGAGCTGATTATGAATGCGGGTTTAAGGGGATTTCAGATTGGCGGAGCCAGAGTCGCTGACAAGCATTGCGGATTTGTAGTGAATATGGGCAATGCCACAGCAGCGGATGTGCTGGATGTGATAGCGGAAGTGCAGGAGCGGGTAAAAGATAGATTTGGCGTGGAACTGCAGCCGGAGATAGTAATAGTGTAAGAAGAGAGGCACATATGAGATTTGTAATTGTTACGGGAATGAGCGGTGCCGGTAAGCGTACTGCCCTGAAAATGCTGGAGGATGCGGGCTTTTACTGTGTGGATAATCTGCCGGTTTCTCTGATTGAGAAATTTGTGGAGTTGATTACCATGCCCATGAGTGAAATTACCAAGGTGGCACTAGGATTGGATGTGCGTTCAGACCAATCCTTTGAACAGACAACTAGTGTTCTGAAACAGTTGAAGGAGAAGGGATATCAGTTTGAAATCCTTTTTATGGAGGCGAATGCAAAATCTATTATCAAGCGTTATAAGGAGACCAGAAGGGTACATCCTTTGGCGGCGGAAGGCAGGGTGGAGGAAGGCGTCCGCAAGGAAAAAGCAGTGTTGGAGGGTATCCGCAGGCATGCAGACTATGTGCTTGATACCTCCAATCTTCTCACAAGGGAATTGAAGGAAGAACTTGACCGCATTTTTGTGAAGAATGAAGAATATAACAGTCTTATGATTACCGTGATGTCTTTTGGCTTTAAGCATGGAATTCCTTCGGATGCGGATTTGGTATTTGATGTTCGTTTCCTGCCTAATCCCTTTTACATTGACGAGCTGAAGAATCAGACGGGCAATGACAAGGCGGTTCAGGATTATGTGATGGGCTTTCCTGAAGCAGGGGAATTTATGGACAAACTGACGGAAATGCTGCAATTTTTAGTTCCCAATTATGTCAAGGAGGGAAAATACCGTCTGGTGGTGGCAATCGGCTGTACCGGCGGAAAACACAGGAGCGTGACATTGGCAAACGAACTATATCAGCGCATGAAGAACCATGGGCAGTATGGCATTAAGTTGTATCACAGGGATAATCATTTTGGCTAATGGGATATGAAAACAACCCGGAAATGAGGAAGAAAATGTCGTTTTCCCAAGAAGTAAAAGAAGAATTGGCAAAAAATATCAGCTCTGCAAGACACTGTCAGATAGCGGAATTAGCGGCTATCTGGAACTTTTGCGGGCAGTATGGACGCGATAAAGAGGGGGGATTTTGGATCGGTTTTCAGACAGAAAATGAAACCGTTATCAGAAAAGGCTTTACATTATTCCAAAAAACATATAATATAGATATTGGTGTTATCATAAGCGATGAACAGATGCGGGGGCTTCTTCAGAAACTTGGCAGTCCGGAAAAGCCCATCAGTCATTTGTTAATCAAAAATTCCTGCTGTCAAAGGGCATTTTTAAGAGGAGCTTTCCTAAGTATTGGTTCCATAAGCGACCCGCAGAAGAGTTACCACCTAGAATTCGTATGTACCGATGAGGATAAAGCGAGGCAGATACAGAGTGTGATACAGGGATTTGGAATAGACGCAAAAATCGTGTTACGCAAAAAGTATTATGTTGTCTATCTGAAGGAAGGCGAGAGCATCGTGGATTTATTGAATATCTGCGAAGCGCATGTAGCCTTAATGAAGCTGGAGAACCTGCGAATTGTCAAAGAAGTACGGAATTCCATCAATAGGAGAGTCAACTGCGAGACTGCTAATATCACCAAGACTGTGACGGCTTCAGCCAGACAAGTGGAGGATATTGAGTATCTCCGGGACTATTATGGCTTTCAAAATCTGCCGGATAGTCTTCGGCAGATGGCAGAAACGCGTTTGGAATATCCGGATGTATCTTTGAAGGAATTGGGCGAGTGCCTAAATCCTCCTATTGGCAAATCGGGTGTCAACCACCGTCTCCGAAAGCTCAGTGAGCTTGCAGATAGACTGAGAGCTTGAAAAGAGGAGAAAAGATTATGACAAAAAAGAACATCCAAATCAAATTGGAAAAAGGACAGGAAGCCAGGCGGATAGCTTTGTTGGTGCAGGAAGCCAGCAAGTATGAGAGCAAAATTTATCTTGAGGAAGCATCCAAACGGGTGAATGCCAAAAGTATCATGGGTATGATGAGTCTGAGCATTGATACAGGAGCGGAAGTAACTGTTACTGCAGAGGGTGTGGATGAGCAGGAAGCAGTGGATGCCATTGAAAAATTCCTGGGAGGAGAAGCATAAAATATCTGTGTACATGGCGCTCCCGCGCATATTATATGTTTCGGAGCGATACAAAAGGAGGGTGGGATCAATAGAGAAATTTTCTGTTGATGCTGCCTTTGTGCTTTTAAACATATATTTGTGCTGCCCGTGCAAAGACAGGAGGTTAGTATGGAACAAACAATGCTTTTTATCTATAATCCCAAAGCCGGAAAAGAAAAGATCAAGGGAAAGCTGGCTCAGATTCTGGATGTTTTTGCAAAAGCCGGGTATGAGATGACGGTCTATCCTACCCAGCAGAGCGGAGATGCCAGAAGGATTGTGGCGAACTGCAAAAAGCAGTATGATCTTGTCGTGTGCAGCGGCGGTGACGGCACTTTGGACGAAGTGGTGACGGGCATGATGCAGAGTGCATTTAAGGCGCCCATCGGCTATATTCCTGCTGGAAGCACCAACGATTTTGGCGGAAGTTTGTCTCTGCCTAAGAACATGGTGAAGGCGGCGCAGATTGCCGTGGAGGGAAGAAATTTTGCCTGTGATGTGGGAACTTTTAATCAGGATGTATTTGTGTATATTGCGGCATTCGGCATCTTTACAGAGGTTTCCTATGGAACGGAGCAGGAAATCAAAAATATGATTGGACATATGGCATATTTATTGGAGGGCATGAAATCCATTCCCAACATTCGTTCCTATCATATGAAGATTACGTATGAAGATAAGGTGATAGAGGATGACTTTATTTTTGGGATGATTACCAATTCCGCATCCGTGGGCGGTTTTAAGAGGATTACCGGAAAATATGTGAAGTTGGATGACGGCGTGTTTGAGGTGACATTGATAAAAAGTCCCAAGAATCCCATGGAGTTGAATGAGATTATTGTGTCCCTCTTAAACCGTGACATTGACAGCAACGCTATGTATTGCTTTAAAACGCAGGCGCTGACGCTGGAGTCGCCGGAGGAGGAAGTGGCATGGACTCTGGACGGAGAATTTGGCGGAAATCATGAGAAAGTGGTGATTGAGAATCAATGTAAGGCGATTGAGCTTCGGGTAGGAAAGTGAGGACTCATATGAACATGATAGATAAAATCAGGAAAGAGCCTGTCAAAGCAGCATTGCTTATTCTTCTGGTCATCCAATTCTGTTTGATTGCAGTAAGTAATATTACATTAATAGACAAAAATTTAGATGGTGATGTTGGAATGCTGTTTCATCACACCGCAGAAATTTGGAGACAGAAAAATGTTCTTCTGCCGGATTGGGATTACCGTACTACTTTGGAATGGGATTGCAGCAGCATCTTGGCGGTTCCTTTTTATGCGGTTACCCATAATATTATTTTGTCCTTTGGGTTATCCAATATTGTATTCCTGATCTTCTTTCTTGCGATTTTATTTTTCCTGTTTAAGGGAGAAGATTCCTTATATCCGCTGCTTTGTGCGAATCTGATTCTTATTCCCTTCCGAATTGGACAGCTGGATTATTATAATATGCTGTTTTTTGGAGGGGCTCAATATATCCTCAAGATATTGGTGCCGCTTTTGCTGGCAGGATTGCTCTTATATATGGACAAGCACTCCCAAGAACGTGTTCCTGTGTCTATGAAATTTTTGATGGCAGTATATTTCGGTCTATTGTTTTTGTGTGCCATGTCCAGTGGTGTTTACGTGTTGGCCTGCGGGATATTTCCCATCTTTGCCGCCTATATAGGGTACAAATTCTTAAGATGGGAAAAGGTCTCTTATAGTGTGTTATTCCTCATTGTGAGTTCTGTTGTGCTAAACATTGCAGGATGGAAGATTAATACGGTACTGATGGGCGGAGCTAATGGAAACAACATGACATTCTGCAGTATTTATCAAATGTTGGCAAGTGTATCTTCCTGTTTTTTTGGTATATTTGAATTATATGGGGGAACAACGGAAAGCATGGAGCTTCGGATTCTGTCCATGGAAGGCATACAAGTGCTGGCAAAGTGGGCGCTGACAGCGGTAATGCTTGTATCCGGGATGGTGTATATCCTGAAATATCTTCTGCATCCTATGCGTATGATGAAGAAAGAAAACTTGAGGACACTGCTGCTCTTATCCGTATTCGTATGGAATGTGCTTGTGCTGATAATCTCATTTCCCAGAGGAGGTTCCGCAACATATGAATACCGCTACCATTTAATAGGGATGATTCCTCTGATGTGTGTCACAGTCATTCTGTTGATAGACAGTATTAAAAAATTGCGGTTGGAACAGAGGAATTGCCTATATGTGGCAGGATTCCTGGCAATTTTATTCCTGTGCGCAGTTTCCTATAAGAAATTATATTTTAAAGAAGATTTGCATGGGGATTTAAAGGAGCTTTGTTCTTACACAAAGGGATTGGACGCGGAGCATATTTATATGTATGGAAGATTCGGCGATGCTGAGATTTGCCGGGTTATAGATGAAACATCTTCCTATATTTGTTTGTTAGATGACGGAACAACCTGGGAAGACAATTATTATAGTTATTATAAGTTTGCACCTATGCAGACCTCCAATGTGGTAGTGGTGGTAAACGAAAATGAATATCAATTTGGTGATTCCTTTGAAATTGCAGGACATGTTCTGACAAGATTTGCATCCATTGGCAATAGAAGCCTGTATTATTTTACAAGCGAACTATAAAAATCTGCAAACATCTTTCATTTTTGGGACAGATGTGATATAATTATAAATCAATAAATTAAATAAATGGAGGAATAAAACAATGTTAGTATCCGCAACAGAAATGCTGAAAAAAGCAAAAGCAGGTCATTATGCAGTTGGACAGTTCAACATCAACAATCTGGAGTGGACCAAATCCATTCTCCTTACTGCAAAGGAACTTAAGTCCCCTGTTATTCTGGGCGTATCCGAAGGCGCAGGTAAGTATATGGGCGGTTATCATGCAGTAGTGGGTATGGTAAATGGTCTTTTGAAGGATTTGGATATTGATGTTCCTGTTGCTCTGCATTTGGATCATGGCAGTTTTGAAGGCTGCTATAAGTGTATTGAGGCAGGTTTCTCATCCATTATGTTTGACGGTTCCCACTATCCCATTGATGAGAATGTGCAGAAGACCACTGAGCTTGTAAAGGCTGCTCATGGCAAAGGTTTGTCCATCGAGGCTGAAGTTGGCTCCATTGGCGGTGAGGAAGACGGTGTTGTCGGTATGGGCGAGTGCGCAGATCCCAAGGAGTGCAAGGCAATTGCTGATTTGGGCGTAGATTTCCTGGCAGCAGGCATCGGCAATATCCA
>CAZGGA010000036.1:0-17245 GCA_964524555.1 uncultured Acetatifactor sp. | reverse complement strand
ATCTGTTTTTACGATAAGTATAAAACTCATAGATTAGGATGTAACAAACTTTGAAGTCTGTTTTATTTTAGCATATTTTTCCCATTCATTCAAGGCTCATAAAGGGTACTTTGAGGCTCTTTTCAGGCATTACCTAAACACCCTGTCCACTTTCGGCAAGCGTTTTAGTGCCAATTACCCCTGTTGGGCATAAAAAATCTGCCAAAAGAAGTAATAATTTTCAAAAAATGTTACATCCGATCCGTTAGGGCGGTTTTTGACAAGTAAAATAAATACAATGGGGAGGAAAAGTGAAGAATGAAGAGAAAAATTGTTACGGTTTTGTTGGCTGTTGGCTTGGTGGCCGGATTATGCGGATGCGGAGGGAGTGGTAGTTCGAGTGCGGCTCCGCCGCCAGCGGAAGTAGAAAGCGCTTCAGTTGCAACCGTAGACGAGGTGGCGCCCGAAGAGTATGATGCGGAGAAGCTGGTGAATATGTGGGCATCGTTCGTCATCACAGAGGAGGAGATTGAAGACAAGGTCGCTGCCGGCGAGATAAACCACGAAGTCTACGAGGAGTTTTTGACCCTCGTGTCGGGTAGCTCAGAACTCGACACTGACCAGTCAGAAACAGTTCCCGAGAACAATGCAAGCAGCTCCGATATTGACACGTCATCACTCTTGACTACACATATGATAGAGTATGAAGATCAGGACGGCTACAAGATGCGCGAAACCATCCAGCTGAGTCCGATTTTCAGGGAGGATGATATGGAAACCGCGTACGCACTGTGGGGAGCGCTCGGTAATGATGTTGCGTCTTTTCCGAGTGAAGAGAAGATTTACGATAGCAGCTATTTGATACGGAGTTCCCGCGACCAGGACAGTTGCGATAAACTGGAGTATATCATTGGGACGTTTGCGATTGAGAACCTGACCGATGGGTTTTCTATTACTCCTGATAACCCACGAGAGTACTTCGGGAGGCTCCAGGGCGAGTATATTCTCTCATCGGATGAGAGATCCGACGATGACGATGGGAATGCTGCCAATTTTATCAATGTACGCTCTGTATCTATGGTGATGTATAACAACGGCCCGACCTATTATGGTGAAGGACGATTTGCTATACTGAGTAACCCTAAAATGACTTCTGATGCTTGGGGGCCAGTCTGCTTCGTGATTGCTGTACCAAATGGTGCCACCCCGAATCGTCCAAACGGTTATCGCTACGATAAGGCGTGGATAGAATTCGGCCAAAAATCTTATGGTGACGCAGGGTATGACGTATTTAGATTAGAGTATTATGAATAGGGAGGTTGATTGATATGATAGCGAAAGCAGGTTATGAAGCCAAAAGAGACATGTCAATTTTCTGGAGGGAAAAGCTCAAATGCGGGCAAATTCCAGAGCCTGAACACGTATACGTGCCGGTCGAGGAGTGCTATGATATGCATGCGCCGAAGAATAACTTACGGGAGTTTTTCGGACGACACAGATGTCCAGCCTGCGGGAAGCCATACTTCTTCTTGGAATCGGCATTTGATTGTCATCCAGAGGCATCGGCGTATGAAGTCTGGGAGAAATTTGCGCACAGTGGGCCGGTCGGTTCGGCATCACCGGCGGAAGCAATTCAGACGGCTGTCTACGGTAGTGGGCCTTTCGGCCTGTAGAAACCTAATAGGGGGTGGCGTCTAAGCGCTAAATCAGGTAATTGGCCTCGAAGTAGAAATCAGGAGTCGTATCACTATCACGGCCCAGCGCAAACTTGCGCTTTTCACTCGTCGCTTTGAGCCAAACGGAATTTCAGTTATTTCCGTCGCTCACCCCCCTCCATAAAAATATACCCCTGGTGACAGGGGTTATTTTGTCGCTTATATTTGTATTCGCGTCCGATGCAAAACATTCTCTACCCATTGCGTAAAATGAGTAAATAAAGTATAATGCGGTAAAACGAGTTGTAGCAAGTAAAACAAGGTAAATCAAGTTGAATAACGTAAAACAAGTAAAATGTCAAAACAGGCTATTTGCCTGACGTGATGACACAAGTTCCTTGATATCAGCAGACGCTTCCGCATGGGCGGGAACAAACATAGCCGCCTCCATCCCTTCCACCATGTTAAGCGTTTCCAGATAGGCTCCTACATCATAAATAAACGATACTGCATACTTCTCCAATGTTTCCCTGCTGCTTAAGCAGTCCGCGAGAAATACCACATTATCCGGCATCCGAAAACCCACCATGTCAAAGAAATGCCCCGGCAAGGATATCACTTCAATCTCTTTCGGAAAACTTTCCTCTGAGAAATCCGTCACACTGCTGTCCTGCGCCATTAAAAACTTATGTCTCAAATCCTTACAGGGATATCCGCCGTAAAGGAAAGACGGCTCCAAGACAGGGTATTTTGTGAAAGTCGCCTCTATGCCGCCAGAATAAATCTTACATCCTGTCTGCCCCTGCAGGTAACGGTTGCCGCCGATATGGTCTGCATTGGAATGGGTATTTAAAACGGCTGTCAGATGCCAGCCGTTCTTATCCAATATCTGTCTGACCTTCCTCCCTGCATCCTTATCGTTTCCACTGTCAATCAGATAGACATTATCCTTGTCCGCAACATAAACTCCTATCTTCGCTGGACAATTTATGTAGTAGCATTTCTCACTTACCTGTACTAATTCATACATTTTCGTTCCCTCCGTTCATTATTGGATACTTCTTCTTGTCCATTTCTGTAATCTTTCTTATCACTTTACAAGGATTTCCGGCAGCTATTACACCATCTGGAATATCACGGTTTACCACACTTCCGGCTCCTATCACTGTATTGTTTCCTATTGAAACACCGGGAAGTACAGAGACCTTCGCACCAATCCATACATTATCACCAACCTTAATTGGCAAAGCAATCTCCAATCCCTGATTTCTTTGTCCGCTGTCAATGGGATGTCCGGCGGTGGAAAAAACGCAGTCAGGCGCTATAAACACATTATCACCAAAGGTTACTTTTGCGCCATCCAAAATTGTTACATTGTGGTTGGTATAAAAATTTTTACCAACAGAAATATTGATTCCATAATCGCAGTAAAACGGTGCTGTAACAGTAATATTTCCTTTGATCTGCCCTAGTATTTTATGAATCAGTTCCTGCTGTTTCACCACATCGGAGGGTTTGCACATATTGAATTCATAACATAGGTCTGCGCATTTTGTGCGCATAGCTTGTAATTCCGTATCATAATTTGCATCGTACAGGTAACCAGCCTGTGCTTTTTCCCACTCTGTCATCTGCTATTTCTCCTCATTCCTCATCCGGCGCCTGACCATCATGAGCAAGCCATTTGCAATCTGTCACTTCCATATGGGTGAAGGTTGCCTTAAAAGAAGAATCCTCCGGACTGCATGCATAAATGCCAAACTGAATCTCATTATCGGCCTTCCACATATGGCAGACTCTCATCTGGGAATAATGAATACCGTCTTCAGAGCATTCGATACAGTAATCATCCTCCCTCCTGCTGAATCTGTACCACATGGATTTAATATCTGCCGAAATGGCTGTTGTTGCCCAATCGGAATATCCCATATTGGTCGCAACACTTCCCAGATGCTGGAACTCTTCATTTTCATATTCAATGGAACCTTTCAGCCAATTCTCACTGTCCAGATACATAACAACACCGCATTGGTCAAAACGATGTTTGCTCTCAAATTCTGTTTTTACAATAAATGAGAAATATTTCTCTGATGTCTTCATCTGAAGAACCGGAGCATTATCATTCCTGAAATGATAATAGGTTCTCTGCCATAAATCGGTGTGAGGGCTGGTAATGATCTCTATCTTGTCCTCACAGATCATATAATCTTTTGGCTGTCTGGTCCATGACCAATTGTCTTTATTTATTTTTATACACTCATATGTTTTACTCATAACAATTACCTCTCATAACATTTTCCCTGATTAGTATGATTATATCATTCCAGAGTATCTATTTTCAATAATGATTCATCTTTTCATAGCATACACTATCTTTCCTCAATTCCACCAGCAATCATTGATTCCACGCAAATCCTATGGTAAAATCAAAATAGTAAGCGCAATTTAGTCGGAGGCAAAAATATGAAACATAAAATAAAAATAACTGTAATTGACAAAAAAGTGTACCCTGAATTGCAACAGCAATATTGTGCTGTTCCAAATTCCGGTGCCTGCCCTTTCTATAACGTAGGGGATGAATTTGTTTTTTATCGAGATGATGAGCGGGATGACTTCTGGCACATGGGACTGAACACACTTGTCAAAACGGATGCCGACCCGGATACCGTTGCAGGGGGACCTAAAATACCTTTTTGCTCCGAAGCATGGGATGCTATTTCCCGTTATATTTATGCTGGCTTACAGGGCGGCTCCATTATGAAAGGCTGGATGAAAGATGAAAATACAATGATTGCCTGCTGTTCTGATGGAACAAGACCAGTAATTTTCAAAATCGAGCGGATTGACTATGAATAATTCTTCAGGTCTACTTTATATTTTTTTGAGCTCCGAAAGCAAAAGTTCAGCCACCGGAGTAAAAATCTGATATTTTTTCCAGATTACATACATTTTTGTATGCAGGGCAGGGGTAATCTGCCGAAAACACAAGTCACTATCTTCGGATATTTCAATCAGTTTATCAAAAGTAAGTACAACACCCAGCCCTTCTTTTGCAAATACAGCAGCATTACCAGACAGATTAAAAGTAGCCATAATATTAAGCTGGTCAACCTGTTCCCCGCACCATCTTGGAAGGTCAACCTTCGCTGACTGCTCTGAGCAAAAGACAGGGTATGGCAGAATGTCGCTGACCTCAATAAAGGATTTTTCAGCCAAAGGACAATCCTTTCGCATAAGGACTCCCCATGTATCCTGCTCAGGAACTTCAAGGTAATTGTACTTTGATAAGTCCGGTGGTTCCACAATGAATGCAAAATCTAAAAGCCCCCTGTCAAGGCTCTCAGCAACCTGCTCTGTATCACCGCTGGTAATATGATAATGGATATTTGCATATTTCTCGTTTAACCGGCGGACAGCAGATGCAAGGTACTTGATAAGATAGGATTCGGCACAACCAATATAAATATCTCCCCCTGTGATTTCATCCAATGACCGGAATTCATTCTCAATTTTATCTGCCATAGCGAGAAGATCCTCTGCCCTCTTTCTGAGCAGCATTCCTTCATCTGTCAGACTTACGCTTGTACTGCCACGCCGGAACAACTTTTTTCCAAGTTCCTGTTCCAACTCTTTCATTTGTTTGGAAAGGGTGGGCTGTGTGACATGAAGCCTCTCAGCAGCCCTTGTCATATTGCCCTCCCGTGCAATTTCCAAAAAATATCGCAAAACCCGTATTTCCATAAGCAATCTCCTTTTTAAACGCTAATACAATTATACAAAGCGCCCGATATTCCTGTCAAGAATATCATGATATGAATTATAAGTATTAGACATAATAATAAGGCATGAATATAATAATATCAGGAGGTGCGAAACAATGGCAGATGCATCCGATGTATATGGCATTCTGCATCAGAATCTTATGGATGCAGGATGCAGTGAAAAAGGAATTACGGTCTGTATGGACTATGCCCAAAAAGGTGAATGGAAAAAGCTATTGCCAATCCTTACACAGCATAAGAAAATTTTACTAGAACAGATACACGCAAGTGAGAAAAGGATAGATTGTCTTGATTTTTTAATCTACCGGCTGAATAAAGAATTTCTTTAACCTCAATTATCAAGAAAGGATAAGGCTATGAAACGGTTATTATGTGGGCTCCTTATTGCAATCTTGCTGTTTTCACTCACATCCTGTGGGACGAAGGAGAGCAATTCATCAAAAATGGACCATGACAGTGACATTCAAATGACAGGTCAAACCGAAGAAACAAGTAAAACAGAAAGAGCAAATGAAATCGAAAAAATAAATGAAATCGAAAGCTCAAATGAAGCTGAAATGCAGGGAGGTGAAAAGACATTGGAAAAAAATATATTTGATTTTGAGACCAAAACAGTTATGCTGAACAGCGGATATGAGATGCCGCTTATGGGACTTGGCACATACAGTCTGGATTATGATACCTGTGTTGCTTCTGTGACAACACTCTTGAATAACGGCGGGAGGTTGATTGACACTGCATATATGTATCACAATGAGGATGCGGTAGGTTTCGCAGTCAGAACATCAGACGTGCCAAGAGAAGAAATCTTTGTAACCACAAAGCTGTATCCAAATCAATACAGCGATGCTGCAAATGCGATTGATGATGCCTTGGAAAAAATGGGTCTGGAATATATTGACCTCATGCTCCTGCATCACCCGGGAACAAATGATGTGGAGGCATATCAAGCAATGGAACAGGCGGTGAAAGACGGTAAGATCCGTTCTATTGGATTGTCCAATTGGTATATTGAAGAACTGGAAACGTTCCTGCCACAGATAACGATCATGCCAGCCGTTGTGCAAAACGAAATCCACCCTTATTATCAGGAAATCGATGTTGTTCCCTATATTCAGGAATTGGGAATCGTCGTAGAGGGCTGGTATCCCTTTGGCGGCCGCGGATATACCAAAGAAATCTTGGGAAATGAAACCATATCCGCAATTGCCGCTGCACACGATGTGACCAGCGCACAGGTAATACTGCGATGGAATCTGCAAAGAGGCGTGGCAGTCATTCCGGGTTCCGGCAACCCCGAACATATTGCAGAAAATCTGGACATCTTTGGATTTGAGCTGACAGAGGACGAAATGGAACAGATCAAAAGCCTGAACCGTGACGAAAAGCACGATTGGTATTGATATCTATAAAACAAATTTAATCAATAAATTCATTTAGGAGGACAAATCTATGGAAGAAAAATTAGTTTTGACAACAGAATGGGATAAGACTTTTCCCAAAAGTGACAATGTAAATCATAGCAAGGTGACATTCCATAACAAATATGGAATCACTCTGGCTGCTGATATGTACGTTCCGAAGAATGCTGATGGAAAACTCCCTGCGATAGCAGTGTGCGGTCCATTCGGTGCGGTGAAGGAGCAGGCTGCCGGACTATATGCACAGACAATGGCGGAGAGAGGCTTTCTTACAATAGCTTTTGACCCGTCTTTTACAGGAGAAAGCGGCGGACAGCCCCGCTACATGGCATCCCCTGACATTAACACCGAAGATTTTATGGCTGCTGTGGATTTCCTTTCCTTACAAGACAATGTTGATTCAGAAAAAATCGGTATCATTGGTATCTGTGGCTGGGGCGGCATGGCAATCAACACAGCAGCGCTTGACACCCGTATCAAAGCTACGGTCTCATCTACCATGTACGATATGACAAGAGTGAATGCAAAGGGTTATTTCGATGCGGAAGACAATGAAGCAGCCCGTTATGAGAAACGCAAGGCTCTGAATGCACAGAGAATTACGGATTATAAAAATAACTCCTATGCACTCGGCGGCGGTGTGGTGGATCCGCTTCCGGAAGATGCTCCGTTTTTTGTAAAGGATTATTATGACTATTACAAGACAGAGCGTGGTTATCATCAGCGTTCCCTCAATTCTAACGGAGGCTGGAATGTAATCGGCTGTCAGTCTTTTATGAATATGCCCATCCTCCAATATGCAAACGAAATCCGTAATGCTGTGCTGATCATCCATGGCGACAAGGCACACTCCTGCTATTTCAGCCGTGATGCATACGCAGCTATGGTAAAGGATAATCCTTATACGGATAACAAAGAATTGCTGATCATTCCGGATGCTGTCCATACCGACTTGTATGACGGAGGCGGAAAAAATGCAATCCCGTTTGATAAATTGGAACAGTTTTTCGGGGAGTATCTCAAATAAGGGGGCTTGTTATGTCCCCCTTTTCCACTCCACCAGATACAGCTCATGCAGGGCGCGGGTCGCCGCCACATACAACAACTTTGCGCTCCCCTGGGATGTCAGCGCCCGCTCGACCTCCATGTGGAACAAAATAGCCACATCAAATTCCAGACCTTTGACTAGGCGCACCGGAAGCACCTGCACCGCCTCGTCAATAATCCACTTGGACAACCACTCTGCCTCCCGTTCATCCCGACAGATTACAGCAATGCTGTGATAGCCCCTTTCCCGGGATTGGCTTATAATGCGGGCCACCTCCGCGTCCGCCTTCTCCTCCGTGTCAAAGGTGAACTCCTGCACCGGAAGACCATGGCGGATCACCGGCTCAATCCTGTAGTGCCCAAAGGAGGCTTTCTTTAATATATTTCCCGCATATTCCGAAATCTCAATGGTATTACGATAGCTCTTTGACAGCAGGCAAAACACATCCTTCTCCCCTCCAAACATCCACTTTTTCAGTTCCTCCCAATCATTCATGCCCGTCTCGAAATTGATATTCTGGGACACATCTCCCATGACCGTAAAATAACATTTCGGCAGCACGGTGCGAAGGGCATAATAGGGAGTCACGCCGAAATCCTGAGCCTCGTCTATGAAGATCTGACCAAATTCCTCATCCTCCTTTTTTCTGGTAATACGATACTGAATAATAAGGAGTGCTGCCAAGTCATACACATCATAATCTCCCGCCTTATGATTCCTCTCATGCTCCTCTTGATCAATCGCCCCGGGATACATCCTCCCGTACTCCTCCAAAAAGTCGGCGTAAATCTGGTAGATGGTGGTCTTGGGGAGTCTGTTCTTGAAATAGTCCTTATACTGACCCATTTTCTTTTTCAGAAAATCCTCCCGCCCATCCGGGCATAGGAACTTGATACGTGTGCGCTTTCGCTCTTCTAAAAGCTTCAAAAGCTGTACTGCACTGAGCTGAAAGTTTTCCTCCATCAGACGGCGGTTGCTCCCGGCTGACAGGATCACGCCCAACTGTGAATCCCGCAGTTCCCCACAGTCTACATAGCGTTCCTTTAATTTCATCAGGTACATCTCCAGCTCCAGCATAAAGGGCATCTTACTGCGCAGCTTGGCGTCCTCTGTTGGCTCTATGACATGATACTTCTGGATCTTCTTTGTCCACTCCTTTCCCAAAAGATGCGTAAGCATGACATCCATACGCTTCTGTTTAATGTCTGGCACATCCAACTCAGGCAGGCTGCTTGTAATATAGCGAAGCAGCAGATCATTGCCGCCTATGATACAAAATTCATTGGACATAAAGCGTTCCTTGTAGTTGTAAAGAATATAAGAAATCCTGTGCATGGCCACGGTGGTCTTGCCGCTCCCGGCCACCCCCTGCACCAAAATATTGGCAAAGGGTGATTCTCTTATGATGCGGTCCTGCTCTTTCTGGATTGTGGCAATGATATCTCCCAGCACCACATCCTTATTCTGAGACAGATATTGCACCAGCAGCGCATCGTTGGCGGCAATGTCGCTGTCATAATAGCCCTTCAGCTCCCCCTCCTGCACGTCAAAGGTGCGCTTTTGCTTTAAATCAATCTCCACCGCTCTCCCGTCCGGCAAGCGGTATTCCCCCTCACCCAACTCATTTTCATAGTACACGCTGGAGACCGGGGCACGCCAATCCACGATCACCACCTCCGTGCGGTCTTTGAACACCCCGTGTTTTCCAATGTAGATCTGCTCCTCCCTGTTCAGTCTGCCCTCTTGGTAATCAATCCTGCCAAAATACGGCTGTCGGAGAGCCGCCTGATTATACTTAAGCTGATTGGCCGCATGCTGCTCTAAACTAGCACTGGTCATGGCCCGGTCGTACAGCTCCGGATCCCCGGACTTCATGGCCTTCATCAGCTGAGTCGTCTCCTTATGGCGCCTCTCATACTCCTCTTGGTAATGCTCCACATTTTCCCGGATCAGATGAAGGCACGCTGAAAAATGCTCCTGTTCTTTCTGCATCTCTTGCTTCTTGTCCATAGAAACCTCCTGATTTTTTGCAACATGGTTTGTTTTTAAAGATAAAAAAGCTGCATTTGACATACGCAGGAAAATTTGCTACAATAAAAGCACAAAAAGGGTACTGCCGATAGACGGTCAGCCCTTAGAATTTAGTTGCTAAAAAAGTAACCGCATCCTTTGCCGAGGGCGGTTACTTTTTTGTGTGATTTATGTATGCTATTAAAATCGATACGATAATCCCAAGAATCATCAGAACGACCGTCAGCAGTTCATAGTCACTCATAAGCAATCCCTCCTTTCCCGGATTTCCCGTAGTCAGAGGGATAGTCCCTCTGCGAAGAAGGACTGACCGCCTACCCGTTATGGCAGTACCCCATAAATGTATTTTAACAGAAACAATGGGGCGGCACAAGCCCGCCCCCCATTCCCCGTTCTGCTGGGAACCGGAGAAGTCTGTCCTCTGTGCTTTTGAATATCACCTTTTGAGCACCTGACTACGAACCAAACTTATTTTAGTAATTCCTGTAATCAATATTCCAATAAGTGTGACTGTATCTACAAGTAAAACGACTACTACACTTTTTAGCAATCCGTATACAAACAATACAGAAAATAATTCTACTGACAGCGCAATAAAACATAAATAGTTTGTCAGGTATTCTGTTATAAGCTCTCTGTAGAAATGGTTCATTGACAATCTCACATAAATAATTGGCCTTAGCAAAACGCGAATAATAACGCAGGCTAATGGATACATAAAAATAAATTTTTTATCCATAAATGAAATTGCGATTCCATTATCCCATTGAACAGGAATTTCAGATGGCAATTTCGTATAGGATAATATCCCAATTATTAAACATAGTGATGCAATAATTGCCCATGTAATAAGGCTTCCCCATATATACAAAAAACTGACTGAATCCAATTTGAAAACAGGTTTATTATCGCTCCAATAGTTTTCCAAATCTGTTACATATTTTTCAACCTGTAATTCATCAAAGCTGACATTTCCAGCTTCAAGCATTCTTTCGCACAGGGTTTTTGCTTTATTTAATCCCTCAATTTGTGTTTGAATTGTTGCAATTTGTTTTTCTATAATTTCTACTAAAGATACTTTTTCAGACATAATGCAACGAATATCTTCAATGGAAATTTCTAATGTGCGCAAATAGGCAATCTTTTTAATGATTTCAATATCTTTTTCAGAATAATCCCTATATCCGTTTTTATCATTTCTTAATGGTTCTATGAGCTTTTCTTTTTCATAAAATCGAATATTAGAACGTGACAGACCTGTTTGTTCTTCAACTTCTTTTATAGTCATAATGCTTCCTCCTAATTTCTGTCAAAAGAAATATTATTCCTTTTTCTTAAAATATAAGGTATCAACAAGGTTTACAGTCAAGTTCTTTTTTCATTTTTTAACGCCCGCCTGATTTTAAGGCGGGCGTCTTTGTGGTAAGTCAATTAGTTTTGCGATTTGTAATCACTGCATTCTGCCTCCTGTATGTATCGTTATCCTTTTGGCTCAGCTCGCCCTCTATCTGGGATAATTTCTTTTCCAGCGCCTTTACCTTTTCTTCATCCCCAGAAGCTGATCTGATCTGCTGCTCCAACTGTTGTTTCTGTTCTTTTAATTTCTCAATTTCCCTGTCAACTTTATCGGTATTCATCGTACATTTCTCTGCATCCTTATCAGGGCTGTCTGCTCCAACTTTTGGCTGTCCCTTTTTATCTGCACCGCCGTCCTTTTTCGGGTCATCATACAGCACTTTCGGATTGCCGTTTTCATCCTGTCCCATGCGATACAGCCCGCTTGGCCTGCTGCCGGACTGCTCGCTGCTGATGTACTCGTCTTTTGGAGCCGGAATGCCTTCACTTTTATTTCCTGCATCCTGCTCTTTTCCAATCTCCTTTACCGTATCCCTTTCATCCTGCAGCCTTTCTAAATAGTCATTTTTGTAATTCTTATAATTACCACTTACCTCCATTGACATAATTTCATCCTCCTTTTCTTCGGCAGCACTTTATATTCCCTGCCTCTAACTGATATTCGTCATTCCCCTGACGGCATTTAACCCGCTTGCCGCGAGATGCTTTCTGACTGCTGCGGAATGATTAAAAGGAGGCTTAACACAACTTTCTCTCCCTCTGTCCCTATCTCCATGGCTCCCTGATATTTCTCCACCGCCGCTCTGATATTTGCAAGCCCTGTTCCGCTGTGAATCATCCTCCTGCCAGAGTAACTGTTTTCTATTTCCATAAGCAGAAAGTCTCCCTGCACCTTCCCTGTCACATGGATGTATTTTTGTTTTTCGCTGTCAATCCGGTTGCAGGCAGAAATGGCGTTATCCAACGCATTCCCCAAAATGATGCAGAAATCAATGTCACTGATTCCGCAAGGATATGGAACAACCAGAGAACACTGTACCTCTATCCTGTTTTCTTCCGCAATTCCCAATTTATTCCCCAACAGAATATCAAGCACCGGATGGTTGGTACTGACCGGAAATGACAGATCTGCTGTCAGGTTTTCCATCCCCTCCACATACTGTAATGCAGCTTCCGTCTTTCGGTTCTGCAGCAGCTCCTTTACAATCGTTATATGGTTTTTTATGTCATGCCGGAATGATTTTGTTTTTTCATAACGCAGTTTTGCCTCTTCCACATACTGCTCCAAAGAATGTGCCTGAAGCTCTAACAGCGCCGCCTCTTTATTCCGTCTGAAACTTTCTGCCAGCTTTTTATAAGAAAACATGATGCAAAATAAGCTAACTGCCCCTAACCCCTGCATCAACAGCATTTGATAAGGATTCACGCCAGACATTAATCCACCTTTTTCTATTGTAACCGTATTTCCATAAACATTTTCATTGATATATTCACTTGCCAGAAAAATCAATAAAGCCGGCATCAGTATCATAAATATATATTTTCTGCCGGCTGTTTCATCACATGCACAACATCGCTGTATGACCTGGTAACACAACACCGCCAGCATGAGGGCAAAAATATTCCCTCCCCACTCAAAGATAAAACCACAAATCTTTGGATTATTTTCAAAAATAATGGGAAACAGCATATAAGATAATGAATTAAATAGTCCAAAGCATAAAGCCATAATTTCAACTGTTACCACAGCATACAAAGCCGCAGAAGCGAAATCTGCCCTGTAAAGCAGTTTTCCCGCCGCCATAAGGAGTATGATAAATATAAGAAATGCCGAAATTCCCTGTATGTTGAAAATCACCAGAACGGTCATCCCAAAAGCCGCAAATAGTATACTGTAAATGGGTTTTGCTTTCTTTTGCAAAAATCCCATGAAGAACCCAAACCCCATAAGCAGCTCAAGGCTTGTCATGATGTATATATTTAAAAAATCCAAATAATCAACCATTTCCCAATCCTCACCCCTTCATGTGCTGTAAGATTACTTTTGAGAATTCCTTACTTCTGAGGCGTGACACAGGTATTTGCTTTCCATCCGCCATATATGCCGTATTGTTCCTGTAGCTTTTCAGATAGTTCAGATTAATCAGGTAGCTTCTGTGGCATCTGAAAAATCTTCCGTCCAGCTTCTTTTCCAGATTTTCAATCCTTTCATAATAGCTGGTGACCTCCCCCGACACAAGGTACAGATACACTTTCCTGTCTATGATTTCACAGCAGATAATATCTTGAAACGAAATAATATTACTTTCGCATCCCTTTTGGACTAATAAATTTACTTTTTCCGGCGACAACCTATTCTGCATGGAAAGGAAAAGCCTGTCCATTGTCTTCTCAAAATGCTCTTTCTGGACAGGTTTCACTAAATAATCAAAGGGCTGTACCTCAAAAGCCTGGAATACCATTTCTTTCAAAACGGTTATAAAGACCAGAAAGCCATTATAACCATGGGCTCTTAACCTTCTGGCAGTTTCTATTCCGTCCATCCCCCGCATCCCTATATCAAGAAAAAGGATATCTATTCTTTCATTGCTTTTTAACAATTCTTCTCCCGAAGAATACTCCGCAACAGAGATATCTGTATTTTTCTTTCTGAAAAAATCTTTTGCTAGTTCTTTAATTTTTTCTGACATACATTTTTCATCATCGCAGACAGCAATGTTAATCATAGAATCACCTTCCTTAAACCCAATATTATAATACCCTTTATCGAGTTAAGCCATAATAATGACGCCGAATGTATTTACAGTGATGTGAAATGTTTGCACTATTCAAGAAATATATCGGTAATTTCTACTATTAAGCCACCTAGTCTGCCTATGGAAAAAACAACCGCCGCATATGTATTAAAACCATAGCGGCGGTCTGTCTTATTATCCTTTTATTTGCATGATGAATATTGTCCCAGGTTCATGTTGAAATATTCGACATTTCATCCGATACTCATTGTCATTACAAGCACCCTTGAACCATCTGGTCTAACAATAATGTCTGTTTTTGATTCAGATTTCCGACTACCTGCCTCCTCTATTTCCTCGTCTGGTAAAACCCCTTCATTTCTAAAATGATTTAACGGCTCCGTATCTGAGTCAAGCAGCTTTGCATTATTGAACTTACTAAGCCATGTCTAGTAGTTTGAGGCTTCATTCCCCATTGCGAGATATTTGCTTTTACAGAAAGCCAGAATATCATTGATCCATTTGCCATACCGCAGATACCCGTCCCAATTTCCAAGGGTTTTCATATCGTTCATCAGCGCATATGCCGCTGAGAGATAATCGGATTTCTCATGGTAGGAAGCAGTACCCGCTTTATCTTTCATGATAGCCATACTGAGGAAATTGCTGTCTGATGTATTCCCGATATGTGCATTTAATGCAAGCATCTCCGTGTAAGAGCAGCTATTAGGGTTCACCTTGCTTACATCCACTGTCTGCTCATATTCATTTCCGTTTTTGTCCATGCCTTTTACAAGATAAAGCGGATTTTCCTCGGAATAATCATCTGCCCTGTATACATTTGCACTTTCCCCTGTCTTCGCATCATAAATAGAAAATAATGCGTCCGGGGCAAAATGTACTACATTTTTTGCACCTGACGCCCCTTTCACACTCGACCCAAAATCGCCTTTCGTACTGTTTTCTGCCTTTCTTGTTCCGTACAATGCCGGATATTCAGCTGTCCCTATTCCATTTATGCTCATTTTTCAAATTCTCCATTGCTGTCAATTATTTTTGATATCATGGTCCCTCTGTCGGTCAGAACCACACCTGCTCTCTTATAATAAGTCCAAGCAGTTTATTGCTTCATAAACGGCAAAAGCATATTTTCTAACTTCCCTTGCCACAGATGCTCATGACCAACACCCCCTTTCGCTGAAATTATCTGCTCCCCGATTCCCCTATCTTCCGGAAACCGTGGAAGCCTTCCCTGTCCGGCTGTGGCTTATTGGTGATATGCCTATAACTTCTCCAGCTTCTTCAAAAATGAAACATAAAACTCCCTTTCTTTGATACGGGCCTGCTCCGCCTCTATGCTTCTATACGCAGGCGCCAGAGGATGATCCAAATCATACAGTGCCTGCTTTGTTGCCCAAATGGCAGATCCCACTGTACTTCCCAGAATATCCGAATAATCTGTTTCTCCCCTGAGCATTTTAGTGCATCTCTGTACCATCATCTGTGATATATGGCTCATCATGCCGTTTTTCTTGATTCCTGCGCCGTTCGCATTTACTTCTTTAGCTGCTTCCATCCATGCATCCTTTACATCCTGCGGTGCATGTGGGCCAACCATCTCAAAGGCTTTTTCATCATAATCAGTTGTTTTGTCCTGTGCTACCTTTTCTTCTACTATTTCCATAAATCCCGTAGCTCCGGATTCCACACTTCTTTCTGCCTTCCTTGTCTGATACCCCGTCACCGGGTAGCCTGCTGTTCCTACTCCGTTAATACTCATTTCCCCATTCCTCCAAATTATATTTATACGGCAGCCCCTCTGTCGGTCAGAGCCTCCCCTGCCCCCTCGCAATAAGTCCGGGCAGTTTGTTTATTGCTGATATGCTGATCAGTTATTCAAATACCCCTGTTCCTCTTCCTCTTTAGACCATATCCGCTCATAGCGGCTGTCAATGTTCTTAAATACATCCTGCCATGTGGCGAATTTCTGCATTTCCTCAATACTTCCCCTGTTGTTTTGCAGCCAATCAAAAATCGCCTTATAGGTATCTCCCGAAAACAGGACACTCCAATTATTCTTATAATTGGAATTGTCATTATAGGACATCCCGTTAAAGCCCATAGAGACAATGCCATTATTCGTGTGCTGCGCCAGCCCCTTTATCTCCAAGTCAGCCCATATGTAAGCGGCATTTTTATCATGTATCAGATTGGGATATTTATTGAAGTAGGTTTCCGCCAATGCTTCATACTTCTCTATATCCGCCTGGCTCTGCAAGAGGACTTTCCCGCCACGACCTTCCTCACCAGCCCGCACCAGATACTGTATGCCCGTACCAGAATGGGTCTTTAAGGTAAATCCCTGCAGTTCCTCCGTTTCCAGCGCTTTAACTCCCATGACATTCTGCAGGGCATCTTTCAGTTCGCCGTCCAATACCACAGCATCATAACTCATGGTTCCATGCTCAGAAATCAGGAACTGCTTGCCTGTTGTGCTGTCCTGCCTGACCTTAATATCAGAATATTCAAAAGCCCCTATCCTTTCTCCCTGCTTATTGTAAATATTAAAACATTCTGATTCATTATCCGGTACAATCCTGTAATTCTCGGATTCGTATGTTTCATAGGCAGGCTTCACATTGCGTACTGACGAAGCCGCCGATGTACGGTATACCTCCAATGCAGAATTCGGTCCTGTCGTCCTCACGCTGGTTCTTTGAGCAGGAACACTCCCCACCGTATCTGCACCGGCCATCCGGTCTGCAAATCCTGTTCCCGAATTATTTGTCTGCGTTTTTCCCATTTCACGCCATGCGAGATATCTCGCTCCTATTCCATTTATGCTCATTATTTTAAGTCCTCCATTGTCGTCAATTATTTTTAATTATGTTTTTTATTATCATATACTGCAATTTTTACTGTGTCTGACATCTCTAGCCTTCAACTAAGTTATCGAAAAAATTTAAAATATTTCTAACACCCATTACGTGAATGGTTCATCTGGTTACGTGAATCGCATATTTTACAGATGACTTATGTCTGATGCCTCCATGATGTTCTGTTCATAAGCCGAAACCGTCTTCTCAGTTATGCTGGTCTTATAATATCTCGCATCTGTTTCCTGCTCCATCAGCCTGCGCTTCAGGGCGGCTTCCTTATTCAGACGGGCATATTCCTCACGCTTTTTCTTCTTTGCCGCCTGCTCTGCCTTAAACTGACGCACTTCTTCCTCAGAAGG
>CAZGGA010000035.1:0-18907 GCA_964524555.1 uncultured Acetatifactor sp. | reverse complement strand
GTTTGAGCAGCTGGCATGCTATCATTTTCTTCTGCTCCATCGTTGCCGAGTCAAACTCCTCCGCCCAAGACTTGAACTGTTTATAGGTCGGCGCAACCATTTCAATCCCCTGCTTTTTTTGCATTTCTTCCTCTTTGAGCCTTTCCATCTGTATCTCCGATTCTTCGATTTTCTTCTTGACCGTCTGGATAGCCTGTGTCAGATCCTCCGGCGAAAAAAGGCTGTCTCCGGTTAGGGTCTTGGCAATCTCCATCTGTAGCTTTGTGAGCTGTTCCCGGTTTTTTCCAAGTTCAAACCCAAGTTTTTTCTGCATGGCGCGGTTACCTGCTATCCTGCGCTGGAATAAATCCTGTATCTTTTCTTCCTCCGGCGCGCCGCTCATGGATTTGAAGATTTCTCGTATGGTCTGGCTGACCATCCCGTCCACCTTTTCCGCCTGATAGGTACTCTGTCCATCACACGGGCAGAGCTTGCGGCTTTTATGGTAGCAGGAATATTTGATCTGGTCCACACGATACATGGAGCCGTCAGCCCTTTCATAGCTGTCCGTGTAATGGATGGCGGCCAGCCGCCCGCCGCAGTGGGCGCAGAATATATTGCCCGAAAGCAGTGCCTGCCCCTGGGTGCGCATGGCGATATGGCGTTTTTCCTCGTTCTTCCTGCTGCGCTGCTCCATGATATACATGATCTGGCTGTAGGTTTCGTCACTTCTGAGCCTTAGTGCCTGTAATGCATCCGAAGTCGATCCATCCTCAAGCCGTCCACAATAATAAGGGTCTTTCAGTATGCGGCTGATCTTCAATCCGGTGAATTTTTCACCGGAGCGTGTTCTGCGGCCTTCCTTATTTAATAGGTCCGCCATCCTCCATGCTCCATAGCCCTTATGTATCGTCATTTCATCAATCATTGCTAGGATTTCTTTCTCCATGGGGTCGATTTCATACTTTTTGATGGGTGCGCCTTTCCGGTTCACCAACCCGCTGTCCACAAGGCAGTATCCAAATTTCACCGGTCCTCCTGTGTATAATCCCTCCATCTGCATCTGCTGCATTTTGCTGCTGATCCGGATGGAGGTCTTTTCGCTCTCCCCTGATGCCTGCCAGAACCGCAGGTAATTCATCAGCTTGTCCACATGGTTGTCAAACCTCTGCTGCCCTTCCCGTGCGCTCCACACCTCAATGCCATGCTTGGCAAACCATTCCACCACGAACGGCGTCTCATCATCGATCCTGCCGATGCGGTCAAACATGAATACCAGCAGGATGTCGAACTCATCCTTCAGTGCCGCCTCCTTTAAATCCTGTATGGCATCCCTGTCCTGTGCGGACACCTTGTATCCCGAAATGCCCTTCTCTGAGAACTCCCGCTGGATGACCCAGTCCTCCTGATGGCTTGCAAATTCATGGCAGGCTGTTTTCTGCATTGGGATGTCATTTTCATTTTTATCCACCTGTTTCTTGGTCGATACTCTGTATAGACAATAAACCCGTTTCATATGCTACCTCCATGCCTGCTGTTGTACGGGATTGTGTTGCTAGCTGTTATTCTGTTTCAATGTCCTACGCCATAGACATGCAGGCGTTGCCATTATCCCTGGTATTCCCCATCCCCGCACAACAGTGGCATTCTCTGGAGGCGTTCCCCATATGCCCCTGTGAGGATATCCCTGACCCTGCATTTCACATCCACCGATTCTTCCTTACTGAACCTGACCATGACATCGGAACCGCTGACACACAGCTGGAAAACAGGATTCATATCGCTTTGCTGACTGCCCAAGATAAAGTCCCTCCTTTTGAAATATTTACTGTACGCATTCTTACTGCCTTTATCTTGTGCAGGCACAGCCCTGCTGTCCTTTCCGCAGAAGTTTTTGGTACGTTCTCCCGGTACACGACACAATACTGTAACAATCCTGAGAAAGCAAGCAGAAAATATCTCTGCCCCGTCCATTTCCATGTGTTTCTTCCTATTTTATAGTCCTGCCTCCACATCCTGCGGGATTCCTTGCCTTACATCTGCATGGGTACCATACCTCCCGCTTTTACCTCCTGAGGAATCTGGCTGCTGGAGAACATATCCGCCAGAAATTTCTTTCCGCCCAGCTCGCAGGCCAGCTGGAATGCCTCGTTAAAGCTGCCGCATTCCTTTTTCGCCTCTGGCTTGAACATCGCCTCCCCGATGTGAGGGATGGCGCCCTCATAACTTCCGACCAGCAGGATCCCGTCCGGAGTGATGCGCATATAGATTCCTGATTCTCCGCCGCTGTAATAAAGACAGCCTCGCCCGTTCATCCGTGTCACCGCATCCTCCACCCACATGTGCTGGCTGCTGGATGTCACCGCCTGCCAGTGCTCAAATTCATGTTGGTCCATGCCTGCCTCCTTTTCCCTGCCTACAACAGTTCCATTGGCCCGGTCAGCGGGGAATACACCTGTAGACCGCACTCTTTTGCTAGTGCCTGGAGCTGTGCCATCTGCATGGACGAATGCGTCAGGCAGCGGCGACTTGCCACAAGCAGGATGTCCACTTCCCCTCTGGTGGCCGCATCCACAAAACGCCTGAAACCAGAACGCTCCCACAATGGTTTCCTCCCTATGTCGCTGGAACTGCCATGCACTGCAAAATCCATCTGCTCTGCATATTCACAGAGCTGCTGGCGTTGTTTCTTTAATGCATCATTTTCATCCTCTGGCGCATCAATTGAGCAGTATGCCCATGCCCGTTTTCTGCTTTCCATAAACTGCCCCCTTTCCGTCCTCCTGCATCCGTTTACCGAAGGGCTCCAATCTCTTTCTTTCCCTGCCCGCTGGTAATGACCGCTGCGATCACCGTGGGGCTGTGCCGGTTCCCCGTGTCATTCTGTACGATCAGCACAGAGCGTGTGCCGCCCTACTCGCTCCCCACCATAGGTATCAGGTCTGCATAATAAATATCGCTCCATCTGATATTCAGATCCCTTTTCTCCTTCCTGCGGACATCCCCATGCCTATTCCTTATCCCATGCCGTATTCCGCCATAGTCACCACCCTGTCCTCGGCCGCAAAATAGGCATCTGCCTGCTGCCTGCCAATCTGGAGGACTTCCCCGTCCGCCTCCTCCCCTGTCTGGAGCTGCGCCAGACGGGTGAGTATTTTCGTGCGTACCCCCGGTTCTGGATTGCCATTGATAAAACCTCCGCTAACATCAAGGAGCGGCCTGTCCGCAATGTCTGTGACAGTTATCCTGTGTGCATCACGATGGCTGCTGATAAAGTCTGCCAGATTCTCAGGCGTTGTTGCAACCAAATATTCCTCCCTGAGATTCCTTTCTCCTATGGGGTGTTCTTCTCCCATTGTGTGCCCATCTGACGGATACACATAGGCATATCCCATTCTTCCCGTATCCATGATCCGGTTTACCATGTCAATTGTTTTCTGATCCATGTATTCCCTCCTGTAAAAAATATGCTCTTTCAAATTCTCTGTCTCTTATTTTTCATGACACAAGGACGGCGACAGCCCCATCATAGCCCTTTGGAACATCCCCTCGGCTTTTGGCGGTCTGCCACCGTAGTTTCTATCATGAAAGCATTTCCCCTCTGGAAAATTTCCCAGCCCGAAAATGCTTGTCCTTCGTTTTCAATTTCAATCTGCCCCTGTTCGACACTACTCCCCGGGGCGGGCGCAGGTTGCGCCCATAGGCAGCAGACAAAGACCGGCCTTGGCTATAAGCCGTCATGGGATTCGCACCCCTCCGAGGTTCTCTCCGAGCCGCCCTCATTGCGTGTTCCCGCTCCTGCGGGGCTGTGACTAGACGGAAGTATCATTATAGGCTGTCCATGTCATGGCAAACGACCCGCCACAGGCCGCCTTGGGACGGACATTTCCCGCTCTGCACCTTTGATGTGATCTTTTGACAGGTTGTTCCCTGCAGGTGGTCTTGGCGTGTCCTCCGCACCGCTTTGCTTTTTCAAGCTGGACAGCTAACGTATCTATGTTGCTGGATATGACCACCTGACGGCAGTATTTTTCAATGAGCAGAGGGGAGAAAAAATTCCCCTCTACTTATTTCCACGTTGGCAGAGCGTTTTGCACACCCTGAAAATTAATTTTTTTCCAAAAATTTTTTTAATTTATTCAGGATACGGTTTTTCCGCTTATGAACAGCATTGTGGTATATCCCCATTTCTGCTGCCGCCTCCCTCTCAGTCTGCCCCTGAAAAAACAGACGGTCTATCAGTTCTCGCTCATCATCAGACAGCAGGGAAATTGCTTTATGTAGCTGTGCGTATTGGAGCCTGCGCAGCACGGTTTCCTCAACGCTCTCCATTTCCTCGGCAAACTGCACCTTCTGATCTGCCAACCGTTCAAGGGAATCTTCCCTGCGGGGTATGGTTGTTATAGTCTGACTCGTCTGACTTATGACAATCTGCTCCGTCTTGAGGTCATATTCCTGATACTGCATTTTTCTTTCTGTGGTTCTCAGAACAGCAATCACTTCCTCGTCGGCCTCTGGATACATCTTCTTAAAGTCGGGTATCTTGTATGGCTTTGCCATAGGCTTGTCCTACTTCATTTCCGAATTTCAGAAAACGAAGGACAAGCGGCGGGCTGCGGCCCCCAGCGTGACCATGTTATCCACGAAAAAGCTGTACCCGACAAATGCTGGATACAGCCCTAAAAAGCATATGGAAATCTGCCACATGATAGAAACAAAATCAATAATATGTCGGGCAGGAAACCGCCGCAGTCCTCATACAGGCTGCGGCGCTTCTGTCCCATGAATGCCAAAGCATTCATTAGGGTAAATCGTGCCGATCTGCTTACTTGTAATATCAATCTGATTTGCTGTCAATTCATAGACCGGAACCTTTTTGTTTGACGTATTCACATACGCAGTACCATTATACATTTTATATTCCTTCTTGTAATGTGTTTCAGCAATAGATATAAATAAAATAATTCATTTTTGTAAACTCATAAACATAGAATAATTAATAAGAACCCTTAAATAACACCAATTAACTGATATTACTTAAGGGTTCAAATACTGGGACAATTAGTTATGTTACTTATTATAATCCTACTGCAATTTACGGAGCATCAGGAGGCGCAGGAACATTAGCAATGTATTTTACTGCAACATACCCAATTTCTCCGGTAGAATATCTCTCACAGTGCATCCATGTATAACCATCTGCATCAGTAAGCGGTCCTGCGGCTCTTTCAAAATACAAATACTCTCCCTTGGTTAAAGTAGCAATTATATTTCCTGATAGGCTTGGGCTTTCCCTGAATCGAACGCCCGTTCCAATGACCATGTAATATCCCCAGGGATAATCACTACTCAAAATACTTGCTTCTTGGTTTGTAACCGCAACCATGGACATTTCGTCCTGTTCAATTTCAGCAGCATTTACTGTTATGTTTGACATTAAAAGTACCGCGCAACATATCATTGATAATAATTTCTTCATACTCTCATTTACCTCCCATTAGAATAATTTAGAATCGTCCCAGTATTTTTCAGAAATAAGAAGTTATACAATAATTTTTCATTCTTCAAAAACTAGCCCGAATCCGTATTATCTATATCTTTTTGCAGTTCAGTTAGAGTTCTCTTCAGAAACTTGGGTAACTCTACCCCCATTCTTCCAGCATTCTCCAAAATTGAGAGTATCTCATTTATGATGAACCATATAGTTACTAAAAGTCCAAAATAGGTATGTGAATTATATTGCAGTCCAAGTTCATCAACAAATTTATAAATTAAATAATCAATACATATAGCAACAAAAACGGTCAAAATATATCCTATTTTTTTATAAATACCTAAAACACCCTTTTTACTACTCCATCCATATTTCTTATTATTAGGGTGCTCTATTGCTTCTTTTTTTGACGCAACCATCCCCGAAATATAATCTAAGAACATCAGAAATAATAATAAACACAAGATGGGAATTAACAAGCCAAATTTATTACCAATCCATGCTCCTACAGTTACAGCAAGTATTTTTTCCCATAATTCTTTCCCATTCATAGTACATCACCTGACTTTCTCAATATATATAATTAAAGAAAGTCACTGTCCAAGAAAATGTAAACCAACTATAATATAAAATTTTTGTTTAATTTTTCTTTATATAACTCTCTTCTCGGCCGATTGACATATTGTCTGGACAGGTAATATGGTTGGTTTGCATATCTTTATGATGATAAAAAGTCTTCATCTGCAGAATTGTAAACTATCTGTCATATAAAATGTCTATCCAAAATTTCCTTGTAAAGTCGCCTCCTCATTCTGAATATTTTCTGCTTTTTCCCAACATACTTCTTCAAAAACATTTCTACATCAATTTTAAAAATGACATTCTCCAAATCTACAATTTCCTTAGACATGCTTACATCAAAGACATCATCATTTTCTACAAATATCTGATTGTCATACTCTTTTTTGCTTTTGCGGTACAATTCATAAAACCGATGCGTGTCCTCCACACCGCTTTGCTTTATCAAGCTGGACATCTAACGTATCTATGCTGCTGGATATGACCGCCTGGCGGCGGTATTTTTCAATGAGCAGAGGGGAGAAAAAAATCCCCTCTGCTTATTTCCACGTTAGCAGAGCGTTTTGCACACCCTTAAATTAAAATTTCTCCAAAAATTTTTTCAATTTCTTCAGGATGCGGTTCTTCCGCTTGTGTATGGCATTATGGTATATCCCCATTTCTGCTGCCGCTTCCCGTTCGGTCTGCCCCTGAAAAAACAGGCGATCCACCAATTCGCGCTCATCATCAGATAGTAGGGAAATCGCTTTATGTAGCTGTGCGTATTGGAGCCTGCGCAGCACAGTTTCCTCCACGTTTTCCACCTCCCCTGCAAACTGAATCTCCTGCTCTGTCAATCGTTCAATGGAATCTTCCCTGCTGGGTATGGTAGTTATGGTCTGATTTTCTTGGCTTATGATGATCTGCTCCGTCTTGAGGTCATATTCCTGATACTGCATTTTCCTTTCTGTGGTTTTCAGCACAGCAATCACTTCCTCACTGGCCTCTGGATATATTCTCCTGTAATCCGGTATCCTGTATGGCTTTGCCATAGGCTTGTCCTCCTTTTTTCTGAATTTCCTGAAAACAGAGGCAAGCAGGTGGGGAACGACATCTTGGTGTAATTCTGTTGCCTGCCCACAAAGGGCAGAAAAAAAGCTGCATCTGACAAATACTAGATACAGCCTGTGAAAGCATATAGAAATCTGTTACATTATAAAAACATGAGTAAAAATATGTCGAATAACAAAGCGCCACAGTCCTCATGCAGACTATGACGCTCATACAGGGACAATCCCTTTTCCATCTCTTTTCTTTTTCCCTCAAATACCATTTCCCTTCGACAAGGGGAAACGGTCTTTACATTTATCCCTAAAAAATCCCCCAAATTACTGTTGCAAAGGAAATTATATCAAAGAAATTTGTCATTAGTATGTCATAATATAAGCATTTTTTAATAAAATATCGCAAATAATGACAAAAAGGCTTATAACATTGTATCTTTGAGAGAGAAAAAGCTCCCCTATGATTTAAATCATAGAGGAGCTTTTTTGATTGTTAATTACGCAATCGACAACAGCCTCCCGGATGTATTACCCGTCGATATCGGATCGCTTTTCCAATGTGGATACGCAACCCTTTACCAGATCTGCAAATTCGGTGTGATCGCCGGCACAATAGCCCGCCTCGGCAATATAATCGATACAAGTATCGATATCGGGAGACTTCGTATTCTTCAGATAACTGATTAAATCGGCATAGGGAGAGTTATCCTTCAAAAAGCTTGCGAAACCGTTCGCAAACTTGGATCTGCCCTCGAACTTCGCCCAACCGCCGGTTCCTTTGCCAATGTTGCCTGCCGGATTTGTTGCGCTTGCATACATCATGTTGGCCCAGTTCTGATTCTTCTGCTGGGTGCTGCCGGTTCCCCATCCGGATTCTGCTCCCCACAATGCAAGAATCATTTTCTGGGGCAGACCATGACAGTTTGCGCTGGCCGTGGATGCCACATCTCTAAACGCATCCACAAATGCCTGCACCTTGTCATTTGCATCTGTGTTCTCATTCAGACCAACCTTGTAGTCGGTGGACTTATCGGAACAGGTTACCTTTGTCAAAGTCATTGCTTTCTTTGCCATCTCATTTTCCTCCTAATTTTTATTAGACTTGCGCATGTCTAACAATTAGAAAGAACACTTCCTTTGATTTGTAAACCTATTAAATAGATTTTATAAATGCCACCATTTCATAGCACATTCATGTCAATCCGCATCAAAAGCTTCGTCAAAATCCTTATCTGCTTTATAGTCCCGTTGTCATTCTGATATATATTCTTATTTCCTTTTCCAACCAATCTCCATAATCGTCCATTTTTATTATTGTCCACAATTCATTATTCTCTGCAGACTGTATTCCTATATAAGCGTCTTCTCCCTGCCTGTAAAAAATATAGTCTTTGTGTGCGCTTTGACCAATGGATCCGCTTTCTGGCTCAACTGCCTCCTGCACTATTCTAACCCACACATCATGCTCCACTTCGTCAGAACCTTCCAATACCTGAATACTTTCTGCAATATATGCATCTTCATCTGCCGACAAATCCTCCGCAATGATATCTCCTCCTCTATACGCCATCCATACAAGGGTATTCAGGCTGTCATAAAATCCTGCCGGAGCCCAGTCACTGTCAAATACCTCTCCCTGCCAGCTTACCTTATAAGCAGTTGAAGTTTCATCTGTATTTTCCGATGCCGTTAATTCGTTCTGAATATTATCATCCATATCCGCACCTGTCGCATTATTGGTGCAGGCACACAACAACAATGCAAATGAACATATTAATGTAATTATTCCTATTTTTTTCATCTCAAATATCTCCTTTTTTATATTCATGATTAAAATTTTTGAATATTATTCAATTATTGGGTTTACAATCTATACCTATTGCGGTTCTGGAGAATCGATAGAATGCAGCTTGTTTTCAGCAGATAATTCTAACATTGTTTATAAATCGCTTTCATATACAATCCACTCTAATTCTCTAACATCTTTCTCTACAAAATTAAACATTTTATCTGTATTAATAGTAACATTCTCTGCCATAGAATATAATTCTATATAGTCATTTATCAGTGCCTGATTATCTTCCGAATATTGTCTGTCACCTGGCCAAGTTAAAAGCAATGCATACTCTTTATCTCCCTGTTCATACAATCCAAATACTATATCCCGATCCATAATAACAGTCGGATTTTCTGTATATTCAACATATTCTAAGCAAAATAGGATTCCTCCCAGCCCTGCATCTGCATTTCTTTTCTCGCAAACTAACAGCCTGTTAAAACTGCTATTATTACTTTCTGTCTCATAAACTATATTTTCTCTCCATTCATCAGGTACTATCATTTCAAGTCCTGTGACAAATTTTACAGTGTTGTTTTCATTTGTTTCTATTTTCCAGAAATCCTCCAACTTTAAAGTAACTACACTATTATTATCCCAAACATCTCCTTCTTCAGACATTATAACAGAACTATCTCCCGCAGAAATATTTTCTGCATCTTTGGCACATCCTGCCATAATACTCGACAGCAATGTAAACAATAAACATACCCATATTTTTTTCATAATCTCATTCCTTTCTTGTGTTTATGTTATTTATTCGTAAACATGAATTATGACGCTCAAAACCAACACTTTAATTCAATTGGCCGAATCCTTTTCTCAACAATGTGCTCTATTCAATGCCTCCTATGCCATCCCCCCTTTAATTGCCTATGATAAATTTGATTTCTACAACCTTATATAAAATAGGCTCTTTAATATGTTAAATATTGTTCCTGTCTCTATTTTCTTTAAAAAATTAACTTCTTGTTTACAATTACTACCTTCCTATCTTTATACCTTATGTAATCGGTTACAAAAAACTAATAGGAGGTAAATTAATATGAGTGCAATTGATGATGCAGTTCAATGGGCAAAAGACATTGCCAATAGTCCAGATCATGGTTATGACCAAACTAACAGGTGGGGGCCCGATTATGACTGCTCCTCGTTCGTGATCAGCGCATGGGAAGCAGCAGGAGTTGGTGTTAAAGCCAACGGTGCAACCAACACCAGAGACATGTGTGCCGCCTTCCTCAAAACGGGTTTTGAGGATGTCACCGACCAAATTACTTTTTCTACAGGTGGCGGTCTTGAGGCTGGAGATGTTCTTTGGAGATCCGGCCACACGTGTTTGTATGTTGGCGATGGCAAAGTTGCAAATGCCAGTTTAAATGAAAATGGTGGCACTACTGGTGGTGCTACAGGAGATCAGAACGATAAGGAAATTGCTGTCAAGAATTACTACAACAACAGTTGGACCAAAGTTCTGCGCTATACAGCGTAGGCACACACTCGGGGAGAGAGAGGGGGGACTCTCCCTCTCCCTCTCATAGAGTATGAATCTTTTCATTCTATGCTTATTGTTTTTATTGTCTGGCTCAAGATTACCATGTGCCCAAAAGCTTTTCACCCCAATCACTGCCGTACTCATAAACCATCTGTATGTCCTCGATATACCAGCCTTCCGGCATGTACGAGCAGTCTATACACATACCACTATCTGTCTGTGCATCTACCAACCTGATAACACGAAGCATCGTCTTCCCATCCTTCTCGATAATAGTTGCCCCAAAGCAATCCTCATCCAAAGAAAACGGCTGCTCGGCAAAAATACTGATATCCTCTGGATAAGGATAGTTCTCCCAACCGCCTACCCATTCTGGCTCCAGATTAGGATTCTGTATAAAGTTTCTGGGATATTCCACCAATTCAGGCTTTCTTGTCTCGTCCGTCTCCACATGCAGCACCGTAACATCGCCTGTATCATGCATGCCTCCCCAAGCAATTTTTATCAGGACAATATCGGCGACCCCGTTCCCACTCAGATCCCCCGTCACAACATGAGAAAACCAACGTTCGGGATAGGTTACCAATGTGTTCTCACCACTGCTCAAACTCACACTCAAATATGTCTCTACAGAATCCCAGCCGTCCATATTATTGTCCGACACATGCACCCTATCATTTTCTCCGTCTCCGTCTACATCCGTTCTCACCTCATAACCAGAGTCAATAGCTACTTTCTTTTCCGCATATACTTTGCCGCCACTCTGCAGTTGAATAACACAGCCAATAAACAACGCAAAGAGGCAAATGCTTCCTGTCAACAGGAGACCATTCTTTTTCTTCCCTCCGTTTAAAATGCTGTCAAACCGCCGCTTCAAGAATCCGACCCCTTTCACATATCCCGTGGAAACAGCGCTTCCTCTGTATCTGCTCCTCTCGACCCAAGACATGATTACATCACTATATTCCCTCCGCTTCTCATCAGATGCCTTAGTCACGACTTCCTCATCACAGGCAATCTCCATATCCTGCTCCATAGCCCTCCGCAAATACCAGGCAAGGGGATTAAACCAATGGATGATATTCACTGTCAGGAAAAGCAATCGCCAAGATATATCGTGATTTCTGCAATGGACCATCTCATGCTTTAATATAAACTGAATATCCTTCTCATGCAGGGCATCATCCGGCAATATGATAATATTTCTCAACACCCCTGTAGTAAATGGTCCCTCTTCAGAATCCTTCATAATACGCACTTCTGGAATTCTTTTGAGCTTACATTCGGCAGCAACCTCCCGAGTGGTCTGCTGTACATAACCATTCTCACATTCACTGCTCCACCGTCTGATCTTGCCCCTCATCCCCCAATAACCCACCGCATAATAAACCATAAACAGCACACACGTGCATGCCCACACGGTAAAGAGCACATCCGCCACAGTCAGTTCCATCCCAAAGTTCCTCTGCCTGGAAATCTGAGGAGTGAAAGCATCCACAGACTGAATATGTTCGGTCTGGTTCTGCGAGGATTGCAAACTTCCGTCCGTCATCACTTGCTTCCCTACCCCATTTGCTACCGGGCTTTCAAATTCCCGCAGCACAACATTAGGAATTTCCGCAGTGTATGCTCCCGGAAAGTGAAACAAATGGAACGGTATAAAAAAACAAAACGCCATAAAGATCCAAATCCGTTTTCTACACCCTGCATTGTAGCTTTTCCAGCTGGCTCTCAGCAAAATGCCTGCTGTCGCAATGCTCAGTCCTGTTACCACAGAAGTATTGAAAACCCCTAATATAAACTCCCTCACCATTTTTACTCCCCTTCCCTTTCTAGCGAATCAAGGTAATCTCTTAATTCGCTTATTTCTTTCTGAGAAATCTTTTTCCCTTTGTAGAGATGGGCAATCAGCTTTGTGGCAGAATTATCAAACAGTTTCCCTAAAAAAGATTCACTCTCGCTCATCTTATACTGATCCTGTGACACTACGGCAGAGTAATAGTTAGTGCGGGTACTTCTGTCACAATACACATACCCCTTATCGACCATCCTCGCCAGAAATGTCATAAGCCCTGCCAATTTCCAACTGTATTTATCTTTTACTCCGTCCAAGATTTCATTAGATGTCATTGGTGTATCCCTGTTCCACAAAACTTTCATGATTTCAAACTCTGAATCTGATAATTTTTTCATTTTCACTTGGTCCTTTCTTGATTCTTCCGTCTCGTTATTATCTATGTTTATATTATACACATTGTTAATGTTAATGTCAATGTCAAATCTTGATTTTTATTTTTTGAAAAGAGCAAGAGTTTGATGCCACATAAAAGATACCCTAAAGCCATATAGCTTTGGGGTATCTTCATGCTTTTTTCTTCAAAACTCAGCCTGATTAATAACCAGTAACTCTGAAAAATGTGTGATTGCCGATGACACACTTTTCGACAATTTCCTTAAAAACAGCATTACTGCTTGTAGGGTTACCAAAACAGTATTTCTCCACACCATTTTCTGTTTTGGTTTTATTACCAAATGTTTTGTTGGTGCAAAACCACAGACAAGCACCAATAGGATTGGTCTTGTCGCCGAGATTCTGCGCAATATCCAGGCAATCAGCCCATGCCTGAGAGCTTGTATCAGGCTTTAAGGCAGCAGTCCCCGTCATTGCAAACTGGCCTGACTTTAGAAGAACGCCCTCCCATGTGGTTCCACCGAATTCTGCTGCTTTTGTTGCATGATCCTTCCTGTTTTGGGCAACAAATGCAACTCCACGCTTGCCCTCAGAACTCTCTCCACGAGCTTCGGCATAGATCATCCTTGCCAGCAGGTCAACGCCGTCCCGTCCTTTCAGGTCATCTTTACTGTTTAATGCTTCTCCGTATTCCATTTCTTACCTCCTGTTTGATTTTTGTAGCTGCTACAAAAATTACAAAGAGATTTTTTATCAGAATGTAAACTTAAATTTATATTTTTGTATATTTTTTTGACGGCTTATTTCTTACTTTCGTCCTCCACATCCTTTTTCAATTCATTTAATGTTTTCTTTAAAAATTCTGGCAACTCAACTCCCATTCTCCCTGTATTTTCCAAGACTGAAATGGATTCATTGATGACAAACCAGATTGTCACCATCAACCCAAAAAGTGTTTGCGATTCATACTGCAGCCCTAACTCCTGCGCAACTTTATAGATTAAGTAATCAACGCATGCAGCTACAAAGATAGTAAAAATGTACCCTATCTTTTTAAAAATACCTAAGACTCCCTTTTTACTGCTCCAACCGTACTTTTTATTGTTAGGATGCTCTATTGCTTCCGTTTTTGCAGCAATCATGCCAGACACATAATCTGCAATCATGAGAAACATCAATAAACACAGCATTGGAAACAGCAATCCAAATTGGTTGCTGACCCACGCACCAATTATTGTGGTGATTATTTTTTCCCATAGTTCCTTCCCATTCATATATGCCACCAGCTTTCATTGCTTTTATGAAATAGAAAGCTGACATCCACAAAATTGTAAACTTCATGTCATATAAAATGTCTGTTCAATATCTCTTTATACAGTTCCCTCCGCAACCGATTGATATATTGCCGACTGACAGAAAATATCTCTGCTATTTCTGCATCTGATTCATTTCCCAAGATAATTGTTCTAAATATTTTCTGTTTCATCCCTTTATACATCTGCAAAAACAGCTCTACATCAATATTGAAAATAACATTTTCTAAATCCGTAATATTTTCCACACCACTTACATCAAAAACATCATTATTATCTATAAGCTGTTGATTATCATGCTCTTTCTTACTTTTACGGTACAGTTCGTAAAAGCGATTCTTCAAAGCAGTACATAAAAAAGACAAGCATTCCCAATCATTTTCGCAGTATTCCATTCTGATTACCGCTTCCCACAGAGCAAGCGTCATTTCTGAACGTACATCCTCTTTGTCATCCTTGTACAATAACCTCACATATTTTTTAATCAACGGCTCCATTCTCTTTACTAATTCTTCGAATGCGTTCTCATCTATATGTATTTTTTGGATTATTGATGTTATTTCCCCCATATCCTACTCCTCCACAAGAGGACAAAGATAAAAATGGGAAATTTGTAAACTTCATGGGGGAAAAATAATCTATCTTCTACTTTATTATTTTGCCACAGAAAGCGGCTATCTTTTGGCAAGTGTCAATTTTTCTCAAAAAACGGTAAAATTTGCCTTTAAGTAATATGGTTTTTTAGTGGTTTGGATGCAGAAGCCTTTTCTAAGATTTGGAGCGGGAAATAAATTTCACTGTCGTAAAATATTGATATATAAAAAAAGATACAAAAGGAGCCAGAACTGATATGCCAATTCTGACTCCTTTACTCACTTGATTCAGCAGCTTGCCATCTTTTATGTTATGGAAAAGCCGTTTTGCCTACTATTCTTGCATTTTCCCATAAACATTGTGATAACAACCACAATAAAAACAACCACAATCTGCAGTAAATAGTCGCTTCTGTCCGTTAACACACAAAGCAACCCAAGAACAAAATCAAAGCCTAAAAATCTTCCCAACCGGATCTTAAAATATCTGTTCTCACACTCATCAACCTTTCTGTTGACATTCTCCACCGGATATGCGAGGTACACCAATATCTCCAATACGATAAGCGCTATTGCTGAAAGATAAGCAGGGATATAAATATATTTCCCAATTAACATTACTGTCAAAAATGTCAGGCATGATAAAACAAGGCACTGCCAATATCTTCCCAAGTGTAGCCCACCTGCATATACTCGCAAAGGTGCAAAAACAACAAAGAACATTATACCACCCACATACATCTGCAAGCAAACCATTATTAAAATGCAAAACAGAGCAAATATGCCTATTTCCAATAAAAGCAAAAATCCATATTCGTATATTTCTCTGTCCTCATCTTTCACCATGCCTTTGCGAGTGACATAATCTGCAAGAAATTTAGATGCTCTCTGCATCTTAAAACTTCCTGAACTTCTTTACGCCTTCCGGTTGCTTGGGCTGATGGTAAATAAGTACGCATCTGCTGTTTGCAGCCGCTGATAATGCCTTTTCAGATACGGCTACCAATGCCTTTGCCATGAAATTTTTTGTTTTCTTATTACCCATACAATTTTTCCTCCTTTTTGATTAAATATAATAGTCAACCTGACACATTAAGAATACCTTTTTTTTCCTTCCTCTCTGGCATTTTGTTAAAATTACGCAATCTGCTGTCAAATTCACCCTAAATTTAAAGTTGCAATTATTGAAAATCTGTTGTCACCAATATCCAGAACCATCGCTCCGCCATACTCCTCTGCTATGCGATTTATAGAGTTTAACCCAAAACCATGTCTTTTCTTCTCTTTCTTGGAAGATATGATGTCCCCATTTCTATCCCTATTAAGCTGATGCTCATAAGGATTCTTCACAATAATCACTAACGTTTCTTTTTTAATACCTAAAATAATCTCTATAACCTTTTCATTTTTGTTGCATTCCATGGTAGCTTCTATTGCATTATCAATTGCATTACCTAGCACAACACCGATGTCACACTGATCTATCGGCATTTCCTCTGGAATGAAAATCTTTAGTAAGAACCTTATTCCATTATCTTTTGCCACTGCATATTTGAAATTAATAATTGCATCCACCACACTGTTACCACTACTACAGATATTTTCTTGTTTATTACTGCTTTTGATAATTTTATTGATATTTTTTAGTGCTGTTTTTCTATCATTCATTTCTATGCCACTTTTTAATGCTATTAACTCATTTGTCAAATTATGTTTTTCCTCGTGGAATTCTTCCATCATCTTCATTTGTTCTTCGGTGCTTTTTGAGATAATTTCCAACTGCTGTGCATACACCGTTTTTTTAGTATCGCTAATAAAAGATTCATTTAATTTCGCATACATTTCAAAAATCACTACATTAAAAACCAATAGCACACTAACGGTCGTCAATGAAAAAAAGGTATTTCCAATCATATAAAATTCAACAATAGCTATATATATGCTTCCGACAGGCACCAATAGCAAGAAGAAATAATATTTAGTCGGTATATAACTGTATTTCTTTTCTTTCCACATTAATGTAAATAGATGCACAAATATTATAATAATTATTTTCGATACAACGGAACCTATTATATTAATCTGCTCCTGCTCCATAGGTATATTTCGTATTAGGTAGAATACTAATACCTCTGACAATGCCCAGACGGAATAAAAAAACGCTAACAGAAAATACCGTTCTTTCCCTGTGCATTTATAACTGCTAACCACTATCCATAAAAAAAGCAATATATTTACAATAGTTGCACTTGTATGTATATCTCCTTTTGTCCACATAAAAAGAAACTGCCAAATGGCAAGACATAGCCATGCAAACGCAGAAAGAATCCCCCTTTTCCTTTCAAAAAAACTGCTCCAGAACTTATCAACTATCCACAAGGTAGAAATAACAATTACAATATCTAAAATAATATATCCTATGTTATACATCTATCTCACCTCCAAGCAGTATGCTATATTGTTTGCTAAACTCCTTTTGGCGATCTTCACTTATAGGCAACTTTCTCCCATCAACAAGAGTGACCTCCGATCGGGTACGGGACTTTATCAGATGGTAATTTACAAGATAGGATTGATGTATTCTCAAAAAAGGAATCTTTCCGTTTGTAAGTCTGTCCATAACATCCGAAAGTTTTCCATTAAATTCGTTTGCTTCTTTGTTTCGCAAATATATTTTGACTTTTCTGCCACTGCTCTCAAAGTACAGAATCTCATTACAGGGGATTTTATATTCTTCGCTTTTATAACGAAATGCATAATAAAATTTCCTATTACTAATTCTTTTGTTAACTTGAAGAAATAATTTTTCAAATTCAATTGAATCAACAGGTTTTCTAACAAATGCAAATACATCTAATTGAAATAATTCTATCATATATTTGTCATAACCAGATACAAAAATAAAAATAACATTGTCATCTACCTTTCGGATGGCTTTAGCCGCTGATATTCCATCTCCGTTTTCCATCTGAATATCCAGATACAAAATATCGTACTTCGTTCCCCTAGAGATTTCTTCCTCCAGCGAGTGACCACTATAAAAGACATCAATATCAATGGGAATGTGTTCCCTGTGGCATAAATTAAACAGTAGCTCTTCCAACTGTCCTGCTATCAGTTTTTCATCATCGCATACCCCAACCTTAAGCATTTGCATCCCTCTTTCTACACACTTTCATACACTCTATCAAAAAACTGAAAAGCAAAAAATTCAATCCCCACTGCATACGGACAATAAAACATCAAAATCCACATCTAATATCTCCTTTATCAAACACAAATCGCTGGCTCTAATATTCCGTCTGCCGGTTTCAATATTAGCAAGTGTACTCCGTGACATTATACTCCCCCGCAATTGCATCTGAGCTACTAACTCGCTTTGTGTCATGCCTCTGCTTAACCTAATTTTTTGTATATTCCTCCCCAGTGGAATATCATTAAGAATCCACTGCATAATAGTGACCTCCAGTTTGTGACTTAATGGAAACACTTTAAGTATAACTAATAAATATCCACATGATGTCACCAATTAGTGACATTTCTGTGACAATCGACTATTAAACCTTGTTTTCTTATCGAAATAGTTCTATTTCTGATTGCTCTATTCCATTCTCTATGTCTTTCAAATTTACAAACTAGTCAATACCTCTTTTCTTGTTGCAACATTTTACTCTTTCTACTCAAAATTTCATGTGTCTTCACAGTATCGTATCCCGTCTCCATTTTGTAGTTGCTTTTATACCCATTCAGAGTTAACATACAGCAACCACGAAAGGAGGAGGTGTTTTTATGGACAAAGAACCTGTTTTAAACCAACTGATGGGGATACGCATGAACAGTGTCATGAATGGAATCACAGAGAAGGATGGAGATTACCAAGCACTGCTCAAAAAAACTGACGAGTGTCTCAGCCAGCTGAATGCCCTACATCTGCCAAAGGAAACCATGATACTAATTGACCAATATGTGAGTGAGTACAATGCCATCGGGAGCCGCTATGGGATGCTTGCATACCAGCTGGGATTTTCCGACTGCAGAGAGCTACTTGTTCCTAGAAATTCGGAATCAACCTTTAAGGGGGCTTTATGAATAAAGCGGAACGGGTCAAGCAGGGGCTCCCTCCTGTCATCGGCCCCAACATCCGCCGTCTGCGGGAACAGAAATGCTTGCGAAACACGGATATGGTGGCAAAGTTGCAGCTGGAAGGTATTCCCATCAGCACCAGCACACTCAGCAAAATTGAACAGGGTGCCTGCAACCCCACCACCGAACAGCTGATAGCCCTGCAGAAAATACTAGGGTGCGATTACAGTGATTTTTTTCTCTGCCGATAAAATATTTCTTAAAGTGATACCTTCGCTGCTTGTGTCACCATGGCATATCCCT
>CAZGGA010000034.1:0-19384 GCA_964524555.1 uncultured Acetatifactor sp. | reverse complement strand
TTTCTGCGATTGACTGATGAACCACATCAAACAGACGGATTTCCCGTACAGAATAGTCTTTTTCTGTATGTTCGCTCCGGGCATAATAGAGTGCCTGTTCTGTATAGCGGTTTACTTTCTCAAGCTCCACCAATAATTCCTTTGCTTCCTGTGAATGAGCATTTTCACAGAGTAGTTTCATTGCGGTAATCGGTGTCTTGATCTCATGTACCCACTGCTCCACATATTCTTTATATTCTGCTCGTTCCCTTCTGACTTCGTTTACCTGTTCCAGCATAGATTTTCCTGCTAGTTTCAGAAGTCGGTAATATACCTGATCATCAGCACGTTCCGGCTTTTCCATTACCTCGGAAAGCAGATAGCGTTCCGCTAACTGTTCTGCAAGATTCAGCAGCTTTTCCATCTGCACCTTTCTGCTGTAATAAGATATCACAAGATAGACTGCCAAAATGACAATCCAGATAAGCAGAATGAGAAAAATGCTGTCGAAACTGTTCCCGGTCACGCCTAAGAATATAGCCAGTCCAATCATGCAGAGGAAATTGAGGAACATAATTGGCAATTTCTGTTTCCAATAAAGTTTTCTGTTCATATGGTGTATCCCTGCCGATGCTTTGTTTTGATAAGATCCGTCACTCCAATGGAAGACAGCTTATCACGGATTCTGCCTATATTGACGCTTAAAGCATTATCATCCACATAAAGTCGGTTATCCCATAAATACTCCACAATATCTGCACGGGTACAGATTGTTCCGGCATGTTTGAACAGATAGTACAATATTTTCAGTTCATTTTTTGTTAAGTCGGCCTGCTGTCCTGCATACTCTATTTTGCTGTTCTCTAAATGCAGGTTGAGCCCATTGCAGGACAATACTTCCTGCTCTGTTACAGGATATGCCCTTTTTAGTAAAGATGCTATTTTTGCCAGAAGAATCGCCGTGTTATATGGTTTTGCAACAAATGCATCTCCTCCCAGCATGATACTGTTCAGTTCATCCATATCTGTATTGCAGCTTGTAACGAAAATGATCGGAACATTGGAAAAAGTACGGATTTGTGAGCACACCGAAAAACCATCGTTTCCCGGCAATTTTATGTCCAGAAGGATTAGATGGGGCTGAAACGATTTCACCTGCTCCATAGCAATTGGAAAGTCATTTACGGCTTCCGTTTCATATCCATTTCCAGTCAATAAATTCCCTAACTGCGCCTGTATAACAACATCATCTTCAATAATGAGTATTCTATGTTTCATAATGATACCTCCCGGTGCATTATACTATAAACATTTTTTTACATGAAACTAATATAGAAAGCTATCATAGCCACAAAAAGTACAGCAAAAATAATACTATTCATCTTTGACAATCGGTTTTGCTTTATAAAAGAAATGTTAATAATCAATGCAATGAATGGAACGAGCCAAACTCCTAATGTAGTAGGAATCGGGTATTCGGTTGCCCCATTATGAAGTATCGGTATTTGTTCCGGTAAAAAGAAGAGCATAATACCCGAAACCAAGAACATTAAAAAAATAATTCCCCAATTTACACTTGCCAGGTTTGCATTATTTTGGGTGAAGTTTTCACCACGGATATTTTTCATAAATTTACGGATCATAATAAAAATCTCCTTGTCATACTCAATTTGTTATGATTGTTTTTAATTTTTGAACCATATTTTGGAAACGCGGGTTATTTTGAAGCGGAAGAAAAATCTTATTATTTTCTATTGATTTTAAGATATTTTCCCGGATTGTATCAGAATCTCGTGGAAGAACATCTCCAAGCGCAAGAGTATTCTCTAACCAATTATCCACTAAATCAAAAAATTTATCGCCATGTAAATGTAACGGATATATATTGCTGGTTGCCAAAAACGTGTATTGCTCCAGCGTATCAAGTGCTTTTTCTGTATCCCCCAGCTTCATATATCCCTGTGAAGCTGTAAAATAAAAACTTAAAAGAATACTCGGATGCAATTTTTCAAGCTGGAACGTGTCTGCTATATGAATCGCTTTTTGATATGTTTCACCGAAACGCTCTTTATCATCAAGGCACAGTCCCAGATAAATTGAAAACAAATTCATCATCACAATCATATGATAATAAACCCCTATTTGTAAAATGCCCTTTGCTTCTTTATATTTTCCAAGCTGCTGATATGCAGAAGCCAATAATGGTTCTGGTGCCGTCATGGAAAAATCTGGTTGCCCCAATAAATCCAGCACATCGTTTGGACGGTTAAGTGATAACATACACAGGGCTTCCATATTCAATGCCTGCTTTGCTAAATCAATATCGTCAGTTCCTGTTTTGACACGTTCAAACAGTTCCTTAGCGTCCTCATAAATTATTTTGATCTTCTCCTTTTCCCCAGCCATGACTCCATAATTGACATACAAACTGCCAATTTGATATAAAAGCGGAAAACAAGAAAAATATTTTTGGGTAATCTGACGGCAATGTTCAAGTACCTGTTCTATCGGTTGTGAAACAAATTCCTTAGATAGCTGGCTATAAATCTTCCGTATTTCCTCCCGTGTCATTTGAGGTTCATATCCCATCAATTTATCAATACTGATATTAAAATAATCAGCAAGTTTAGGAAGCAATGTTATATCTGGATAAGTTGTACCTGTTTCCCACTTTGATACAGCAGCTTTTGAAACACCCATATAGGCAGCTAAATCATCTTGTGTAATTCCCAGCCTGTGGCGGTTTTTGATTAAAACATGACCAAGATTTATTTCTTTCATCTGTTTTACCTCCTAATGACATTATAAAAAATCAGAAATCAGAAAACAATGGAGTAGAATTTAATTTAGAGCAAAAAGTTAACCTATAGGAAACTTTTAAATTAGTCTATACCAACAAGAAATTATATTCTTCGCTTTTCATGCGCTCTTTTGTAGATTGTATTCGGAACATTTTTGTGCTATAATCACACGTAATGGAAAGTACTTTGGCGAGAAAACATAGAAATGAGGATGAGTTATGAAATATAGACCCATGACAGTCAAGATTCTTTTAACAGCATTTTGTCTGGCGGCAACTTCTTTTTGTTTTACAGGCTGTTCCAAGACGCAGCCCCAACAGCTTAAAACGGTTAAGCTTTCCGTCTGGTGGAGTGATGAAGGTGACAGAGACTTACTGAACCAGACCATTGAGGAATTTAAAAAGGAATATGCCAGCGAAGCAGTTTTTGAGATCACAATCAGCACGGAGAGCGTTTTGACCTCGCGAGACACCATTCTGGCAAATCCGCAGGCGGCAGCGGATGTCTATATGTTTGCAGATGACCAGTTTGAAGCTTTAAGACAGGAGAATGTGCTTCTTGAGATAACAGAAAACGTGGATGAAGTGATAGCTGCAAATGGCGGTGTAGATAACGGAGCCTGCAAGGCAGCAATGCATGACGGAAAATTGTATGGTTATCCCGTAACAGCAGGAAACGGTTATTTTTTGTATTATAATTCAGCGTACCTGACAAAAGAGGATATCAAAGACCTGGACAGAATTCTGGAAGTATCCGCCAAAAATGGAAAGAAAACTACCATTGATTATTCCAGCGGCTGGTATATGTATTCTTTTTTCCGCGGAGCGGGTCTTGAGCTTGGACTGAATGATGACGGAGTTACCAATTATTGTAATTGGAATGCGACGGATACGCACTATAAAGGTGTGGATGTTGCCGAAGCAATGCTGAAAATTGCATCAAATGATGGTTTTGTGCATTGTGATGATGACGGATTTTTAAGAGGAGTTAAGGACGGAAGCATTATTGCGGGCATTAATGGCGCATGGAATGCCGAGACCGTAAAGGAGGCTTGGGGAGAGAACTTTGCGGCAGCTAAGCTGCCCTGCTATACGGTTGCAGGGGATAGTGTACAAATGTACAGTTTTTTGGGATATAAGCTGTTAGGCGTAAATCCTTATTCTGAAAATAGCTACTATGCCATGAAGCTTGCGGAATACCTTTCCTCGGAAGAAACCCAGATAAAGAGGTTTGAGATTGTGGGAGAATGTCCATCCAATGTGAAGGCAGCAGCATCCCCGGCGGTTCAGGCATCCCCGGTGATTGCGGCACTTGCGGAGCAGTCGCAGTATGCAGACACCCAGCGCATAGCCAATACATTCTGGAATCCGGCTTATATTTATGGAATCACCCTTGCCGGCAAAAATGCGGATAATCAAGATTTACAGGTATTGTTAAATATTATGGTGGATGGTATCACCGCTCAGCCCACGGAACAACAATAGTGATTTTGGCATGAAGCGGGGATGTTTTTGGGAGATTGCAAATGAAACTGATGAAAAGAATTCCTTTTCAGATATTTGTGCTGATTCTTTGTGCAGGAATCGCAGGCATTTCGGGTATGCTTATTATGCAGCGTAACCTGAATGAAATTGTGGGGAATTATGAACAGATCATAGAAGGTAGCCTGCAAGACAGGCTTAATATGTATGATTTGTGCAGGCTGATGAACCGGCACAATATGATTATATCATGGTATGCTCTTTCTGATTCTCAGGAAGAGAAGCTTTCCTATGAAGAGGATGCGGCAGAGCTTAAGACGGAAATTCTGGAGATTGTAAATGAACTGAACCAGGATATTTCAGGAAGTGAAAAAGAACAGCTCTTTCATACGGTATACTCTAATACCATCAATTATTTCAATAATGCAGAGAATGTTTTTCGGATGAATTCCGACAGCGGCAGCGGTACGGTCAAGTATTATATTGCTTCATTTCTGGCTAATTATATTGATGATATCAATGCTGATACGAATATTATGGATCAATATATTACGGCTGAGGTGGATGTAGTCACTGGGAAAATGGAGAGAAGTATTGAAATCGCCCAAATTAGTGAAATTGTGTGTATTCTGTGCATTGGCATTGTGGCGGCAGTGTGCATTATTTTGTGTGTGAATATCACATCACGGCTGGAAAAGTACAAAAACCAGCTGGAGGAAGAAAATGAGCGCAAGACACAGGCATTGATAGAGCATAGCCAGAGGATGCTTGCCATTCAGGACAGCACAGTCATTGGTATGGCAACCCTCATTGAAAACCGTGATCAGGATACGGGGGAACATGTAAAACGAACCAGCAAATATGTGGAGCTTCTGACCAGAGAGGCGCAGAAGGCCGGATACTTTATCAATATTCTTACAAGCGAATATGCAGAACTGCTTGTCAAAGCAGCTCCCATGCATGATATAGGCAAAATTTCGGTTTCCGACAGCATTCTGCAAAAACCCGGAAAGCTTACTACGGAAGAATATGAAATTATGAAAGGTCATACAACCGCAGGCGGACGTATTGTGGCGGAGGTATTGGCAAATATAGAAAATCAGGAGTACATTGACATAGCGGCGCAGGTTGCAGAGGGGCACCATGAGAAATGGGACGGAAGCGGTTACCCCAAGGGACTTAGCGGCAATGAGATTCCTATCTGCGCCAGAATTATGGCAGTGGCGGATGTTTTTGATGCGCTGGTTTCCAAACGCTGCTACAAAGATCCCATGTCCATAGATCAGGCATTTTCCATTATTGAAGAATCCGCCGGAAGTCATTTTGACCCTGTACTTGCGGAGCTCTTTTGCGGCATCCGCAGGGAAGTGGAGGAGGTATTGCAGAGCCAGGCATAGTCAAATCAGCTCCTCATGAATCCACCTGCCACGTATAAACCGTACCGAGAAAATACACGCTCTTACAATCCAATCGGTAAATATTCCAATCCACACTGCCCAAAGTCCCAAGTGGTATGTCTTTACAAGAAAAATGCAGAATGCCACACGGCAGCACCACATACTGCTGACAGAAACAATCATTGAAAACTTAACATCTCCTGCCGCCCTGAAGCCATATGGTAAGCCAAACGCTCCTACCCACAACAATGGTTTTGCAATCGTCATTGCAATTACCAGCCGAAAACACATTTCTGCTGCTGCAGATTCCATTCCGCTAATCCATGTCACCGGCTTTGTAATTGCAAGCACCAAAAGACATGACACTAAGGCGCCTATCCATGCAATACTCATAAGTTTTACAATATAATACTTTGCTTCCTCTTTTCTGCGTGCGCCGATGCACTGTCCCACTACCGTCATAAGCCCAATACCTACACCGTTACTGAAAATGCCATTTACATTTTCAAAGACATCGGTCATTGCCTGTGCCGATATTGCTATAGTTCCCATTGTGGAAACTGTTGATGCAATAGCAATTTTCCCAAACTGAAACATACCGTTCTCAATTCCTGCCGGAATACCTATTGCCATTATTTTTAATATCAGCGCCATGTCAGGACGGATTTTTAAATAATCCCTTACTACAATGGTTTGCCTTGGTTTTCTGAGACAATAATATATTACCACAGTACCGAAAGCTCTTGATAAAAGCGTTGAGAGAGCAGCGCCGGCTACACCCCATTTAAAGCCATAGATAAATAATACATTTCCTGAAACATTTATAACGTTTGAAATAACAGATATCTTCATTGGAAAATGTGAGTTGCCGGAGGCCCTGTAAAAGGCTGCTCCTGCACTGAATAATGCCAAAAGCGGATAGGAACCGGCAGTTATCATAAAATAAATAAATGCATTTTTCATGACAGAATCTTCAACCGTTCCGAATATCAGCCCAAGAAGCCTTTCTCCTCCCAAAATACAAAATGTCATAATGGAGAGTGAAATCACAAGTACAGTAAGCACAACTTGTCCAGCTGTCTTATTACTTTCCTCTTTGTTTCCGCCGCCGATATATTGTGAGCAGATAATTACCGCACCTGCCGCCATTGCCGCAAATATCTGTATAACCAGATTGTTTATGGAATCCACAAGCGATACCGCTGATATAGCATAACTGCCAACAGTAGACACCATCATCGTATCCGCCATTCCCATAAGTGAATTTAGAAACTGTTCTACAATGATTGGCAAAAGCAGTGAAAATAGTGCCTTATTGTCAAATAAAATATTTTTCGGGTCTATCTGTTCTTTATCATAGAGTTTCATTTCTAGTGACTCCCAAAGTTCAAGCAGTTTTGATAATTTTTATCAATTATAGCAGAAAGGCACTCATCTATCAATAAACTGTCAGTTGACAACAAAGCAAGTCCGGACGATTGCAATGCTCCCCTAAATCAAGTATAATATAATGCATACTATCAAAAATGCATAGCACTAAGAAAGTGCAGGGACAGGCAGGGCGAATTTTGTATTTGAAAATATGCAGTGTGAAAATAAAGGTATAAAGGAGTCGGATCTGTGAAGGACAGAATTTATGTATGCCATACCTATTATCATGTATATGTTACCATTTTGAAAGAATTGAAGCTGCGGGCAGAGACCGCCCAGCCGGCTTCCGGACAGGCAGCTTCCGGGCAGGAAGATGTGGGAGATGCTACTTTAGTGCTGTCCAAAATGTCCACGAATTTTGAAAATCTCAAGGAGCGGGTGGAAAGTACCGGATTTTTCCGGGAAGTGATTGAGTTTGACGAAAAGAGAGAGGATTTCTTCCCAGAGCTTGCAAAGTGGCGCAAGGGAGGAGGAAATCTTTTGGCAAACTTGTGGTGTCGGATTCGTTTTACAAAGCTGTACGCCAAGCTGGAAGCGCCGTATATTCCTGTGGATTTCCGGGAATACAAGGAGAGATATATCTATTGTGATTCCGACCCTGTGGGTTATTATCTGAATCAATACAAGATACCTTATCATGCCATTGAGGACGGTTTAAACTGCCTGAAAAATTTTGATGCAGCCCGCTATGACAACAGGGGACATTTCAAGTTAAAGGCGTTTCTTTCTCAGCAATGTAATTTGATTTTTGTACAGAACGGTTATGGAAAATATTGTCTGGACATGGAGGTGAACGACAGTTCCCTGATTAAGTATCCCTGCCCTAAGTACATTGATGAGCCCAGAAAAGCTTTGACGGACAGGCTCACCGAAGAGGAAAAGGATTTGATTCTGCGGATTTTTGTCCGCAACAAGGAGGAACTGCAGAAGCAGATAGAGGAGAGCAGCAGGCTGGGGGATAAAATATTGATTCTGACAGACCCCTTGTGTACATTGGATGTGCGGGAGCGTATTTTTAGGGATATCATTCAAATGTATGAACCGGAGGGGACTATTTTTTTGAAGCCCCACCCCAGAGACATTCTTGATTATAAGAAATTGTTTGGCGCATATCCGCAGTTTGATGCAACGCTTCCCATGGAAATGTTGAATTTTTTCCCGGGGCTTCGGTTTAAAAAGGTGGTGGCAGTCCTTACGGAAGTTAAAGCGATTCAGTTTGCGGACGAGGTGGTATGTCTAGGGGCAGATTTTATGGATGCCTATGAAGACCCCTTGATTCATCGGCAGAATGAACAGATTTAATGTCGAAACAATAGCAAAAACTTAAGTGGGAATGTTAATGACAAGAAGAGCTTTTTGTGCTAATATGTTACTTAATAAAATGTTACCATGGGGTAATTTTCAAAAGAAAGGAAATGATAAAAATGGACAGTAATCAGTTTAATGGCGGGCAGCAGCCCAATCCTTATTTTAACAATGATAACAGTTATCAACAACCGCAGAAGGCGCCTAATATTTTCCAGCAGTTTGCATTTTCTTTTGTGCCGCCGAAGTATAGCGGCCTGACAAAAGTAAAGACCGGTTCAATGATAGGTTTTGTGGTATTGCTGACTCTGGTGGCAACTATTTTGCAATTTATCTGGTTTTCTCTGGCATTTGCGGTAGTTATGAATCCTGAGACGCTGGAGGAGAACATTCCTGAGTTTACCATTAAAAACGGTGATCTTTCCATAAGTAAAGAAGTGATATTAGACCAAGACAGGACGCTGATTTATATTACGGACGAACAGGATCTTTTCACATATGAGGATGCAAAGACTCTGGCAAACAAGGGCTATACTCAGATTATGCTGGTTGGAAAGAAGAATTTTGCCATAATGCAGAATGGTCAGTTTCAGGAGGCAAAGTATAAGGATTTTGGAAAAGATTTTTCTCTTGACAGAGATTGGCTGATAAATGAACTAGTTCCCATTGTCTGGGTATGTATTGCTATTGGTTTTGTTTTCTATTTTGTGGGCAGAGTATTTTGGTATTTCTTCTGTGCCGTTATTTATCTTTTGATAGGGCTCATCATTTGTGCGGTCATGAACAAAAAGCTTCCGGCAGGCGCTTTGTACAGGACGGCCGTATATGCCAAGGTGCCTGTGTTTGTGGTAACTTTACTGATCTCGCTGATTCCTTTTATTGGCACCGGATTTTTGACTCTGGTAGGACCTATAGCAACCATTGTATTTATGGTATTTGCAATTCAAAAACTGCCGAATTAAAGCATGGGCGGAAGCCCAAAGAACGGAACTTTCTGCAGATGCATATGATAGGGTAATGGAAATCGGAGAAAATCAACTATGGATTTTTGCAAAACTATCATACACATCGTACAGCAGGGAGATACCTTTTATCGATTGGCACAGCGATACCAGACTACAGTGCCCGACATCATACTGCGCAATCCGGGAGTGAATCCCTACAATTTACAGATAGGAACCAGACTTCGTATTTGTTCGGGGTTGGAAGAGTCCATGCAGAAGGATGAGATTGACCTAAGCAAGGATATGAGGGAAGCTTGGGCGCAGCACGGATTTTGGGGCACTTTGTATCTGGTAAGTCTGTATCATAATCTGCCAAATCAGGATGAGGTGCTGAAACGCCTGTTGCAGACGGCGGGGGATATTGCAGAAGTCTTTGGGAAGTTTTATTCCAAAACCATGGAAAACCAGCTTAAAGTTCTTCTTACAGAGCATATAGAACTTGCAGGAGAGCTGATGAAAGCTCTCAAGGATAAGAATGAGCAGGAGGCTGCCCGAATAGAACAGGAGTGGCGGCAGAATGCAGATAAGATTGCAGGAATGCTCAGCAGCGCAAATCCCAACTATAATTATGAGGAATTGCAGAGAATGCTCCAGATGCATCTGGATTTGATGAAACAGCAGATGATGGCGGACCTTGACGGAAATTATGAAGAATTTGTCAAGGCAACGGATGAGAATTCAGAGCATTTGATGAAGCTGGCTGATGCGCTGACAGAGGGAATTATGAAGCAGTTTTATAGAGCATAGTGTGAAAGCTGTTGATACGGAGATGGGGGCAGTACTTCTTAGGGAAGCGCCCTCATCTTACATCGCAAATGAGGATTCATATGATAGATACATATGTCTGCATTGATTTGGAAACCACGGGGTTGAATCCCAAAAGTGATAAAATCATAGAAATCGGTGCAGTGAAAATGATAGGGGGAAAACAGGAAGAAACTTATTCTTCCTTTGTCAATCCCGGCAGAAAATTGGAAGAGCGCATTGTGGAGCTGACAGGAATTCGGGATGAGGACTTGGCAAACGCCCCGGATATAGGAGAGGTGTTGCCGGAAATCATGGATTTCTTGGGAGAACTGCCTCTGTTGGGACACAGCGTTCTCTTTGATTATTCTTTTTTGAAAAAGGCAGCGGTAGATCGAAAGCTCAATTTTGAAAAAACGGGAATAGATACGCTTAAGATTGCCCGAAAATATTTGGCTTCCCTGGAGCATAGAAATCTGGATTTCCTTTGCGATTATTATCACATTCCCCACCATGCCCACAGAGCCATGGCGGATGCTCAGGCAACCTGTGAATTGTACCACAAATTGGGAGAGCAGTTTTATACGGAGGAAGAAGAATTATTTTGTCCGGCTCCGTTAATTTTCCGGGTAAAGAGGGACACCCCTGCCACGGCACGTCAGAAGGAATTGTTATACCGCTTGATGCAGAAGCATAAAATAACTTTGGATGTAGATGTGGAAAAACTCAGCCGCAGTGAGGCCAGCCGTTTTACGGATAAGATTTTTTCAGAGTACGGACGATGACATTACGGTTAAGGGAGCGCAAGCTTTCCGCAGTTTCTATCAGTGAGGCAATACGGGAGTCCTCTCCTTGGGCATGATAATATTCCGCTAATTTATAATAGGCGGCGCTTACATCCGTGTGGGTTTCCAAGGCAAATTCCATAATAGAGACAGCTTCTTTTTTGTAATCGGCATTCCAGAGTATATCCGCCCATTTTTGAAGGGTGCTTGCCAGCAGGGTGTAACTTTGGTCGTATTCCGACAAGTCGGAGATGTTGGCAGCACCGTATTCTATCTTCAAATCCGTGTTGGTGTAGCCAGTCAGATTTACGATTTTAAGGGTGGACAGATTTCTCAAAGTATCCACACAGTCGCGGACATTCATATCTTCCGTCATAAGATGGGTGGGAAGTTTGTCCAAAGGAATCTGAATATAATTCAGGTCATCAAGGGATTTGCGTCTGGTATTGTTTGCCTCCCGTTCCCGCTCCCAGAAAGACTTCTCTTCCGATTCCTGACGGTTGCGCAGCAGATGAATTCTTCGAGTGAGGACAATAATAAAAATAAAAAAACTTGCCAAAAACGGAAATTTCATATATAATATCCTTTCAAGGTTAATTAATTTGACACGCCATGAGGCAGAATGGGAGGCACTATGTTTCACTTTCACAACAAGAAAGCAAAGCAGCGTATATCCGCAGCCATAATCATTTTTTTGGTGCTTGCTATGATAGTACCTACTTTAGCATATATTTTCTAGTAATTCAATATACAAAAGTAAGTGGTTGTTGGATTAAAGTTTAGGTGAGGAAATTATTATGAAAAAAAGAATGCAGAATTTTTGTTATGGGATGTTGTTTTCCGGTATGTTGCTGTCTTTCGGATTGACGGCACAGGCGGAGGAAGCAGGTACCATCAAAAGCGGTGTTTATGCAGAAGAGATTGACCTGTCCGGCAAGACCGGAATGGAGGCGGAATCTGCCATTGCGGCATATGTGGAGAGTCTTAAGGATGTGGAAATCACCTTAATTGCCGCCAATAATAAGGAAGTTACGGTTAAGGCAGGGGATTTTCAAATCAGCTGGGCCAATCCTGAGATGGTGACGGAAGCTTTAAATCTGGGAACCAAGGGCAATGTCATCGAAAGATATAAGGCCATCAAGGAGATAGAGAAGGAAGGTAAGGTTCTGGATATTAAGCTGATGTTTGATATGCAGGCAATTAATGATGTGCTTACCACAAAGTGCGCGAAATATGACCAGAAGCCTGTCAACTATTCCCTTAAGAGAGAGAATGATCAGTTTGAGATAATAAAGGGGCAGATTGGTTATACCATGGATGTGGAGACATCCATTGACGAGGTATATAATTATCTTACGGAAGAATGGGATGGCAAACCCTGTCAGATTGCGCTGAATATCGTGATGGCACAGCCCAAGGGAAGTGCGGAAGAGTTGGCGCAGGTAAAAGATATATTGGGCACCTACACCACTTCTTATAAATCTTCCAATGATGCAAGAGGCGCAAATGTGGAAAACGCCAGCCAGAAAATGAACGGCCACACGGTATATCCCGGCGAAGAATTTTGTTCCCAGCCTTTAATGGCTCCTTTTACGGCGGAAAACGGATATTACGCAGCAAGTTCCTATATTAACGGAAAAGTTGTAGATAGTATAGGCGGCGGTATTTGTCAGGTATCAACTACGCTTTACAATGCCGTATTATTGGCAGAGCTTGAAGTGACGATGCGCTACAATCACTCTATGACCGTGTCTTATGTGGATCCTTCTGCAGATGCTGCTATTGCCAGCAGCGCCGGAAAGGATTTCAAGTTTATCAATAACACAGATGCACCGATTTACATAGAGAGTTACACTAAAAATAAACAAGTTACTTTTAATATTTATGGTAAGGAGACCAGAGACCCGGGTCGTTCTGTCCGCTATGAAAGCGAGATTCTGGAGACCACCATGCCTCAGGCAGATGAAATTATTGCAGATCCTAATCAGCCCCTTGGCTATATTGCCAAAGAGGGCGCGCATGTTGGTTATAAGGCAAGACTGTGGAAGATTGTGACAGAAAACGGCGTAGAGGTCAGCAAGACTCAGGTAAACCGCAGCACTTACAAAATGTCGCCTCGAAGCGCCGTGGTGGGAGTTGCTACAGCGGATTCCCATGCCTATGAAGAGATTATGGCGGCTATTGGTACTGCTAATATTGAACATGTGGAGGGTGTGATTGCACGCCTGACTACACCGGTAGTACAAGAGATGGATGAAGATTAAAAAGACCTGAATTTGGGGGCTTTATGAATATTGGCAAAATATCAGAAAGTGTGTTAAAACATTCTATATTGCATCAAATTCATACAAAACGTGATGAAGTTTTAGAGGGCGCAGGCATAGGGGAGGACTGTGCCCTTTTTGCGTTTTCAGAGGAGGAAGCAGTGGCCGCAAGTGTCAGGGAGGCAGCAGTCGCCACAAAGACGGCTTTGGATTTTGCGGATACAGAGAAGGTCAGCATGGCGCACTTGATTCAAAAATGTGCCAACAATCTTGCAGTCTGTGGCGCAAAACCCATAGCCGTCATGATAACCCTGCTTTTGCCGCAGACAGCGGAGCCGGAGGATGTGAGAAAATTGATGGCAGAGGCGGAAGAAACCTGTGCCGGGCTGTCCATGCAGATTGTAGGAGGGCAGACCAGAGTGTCGGGGGCGGTTACAGCTTCCTTGGCAGTAGTGAATGGCTATGGCACGGTATCAAGGCAGAATTATGGTACCTTGAAGGCAGTAAAGCCGGGGCAGGCAATAGTCCTCAGCAAATGGGTCGGTCTGGAAGGAACGGCGATATTAGCCAGAAAATACAAGGATAGGCTGACGGCAAGATATCCCGCCTATCTGGCGGAGGAGGCGCAGGGTTTCGACAGATACCTGTCCATTATACCGGAGGCCGCTACCGCGACGAAGTCCGGCGTGTGCGCCATGCACGATGCTTCAGAGGGAGGTATTTTCGCTGCTCTCTGGGAGCTTGCAGAAGGCGCAGGCATCGGACTTGATATAGATTTAAAAAAGATTCCCCTGCGGCAGGAGACCGTGGAAGTGTGTGAGTGCTGCGGTGTAAATCCCTATGAGCTTTTGGCGGGAGGCTGCCTGATTATGGTTACGGAAAATGGGGAAAGGCTTGTGGCCGCTTTGGAAGCCAAAGGGATTCCGGCCGTAGTGGTGGGCAGAACCACAGACAGTAACGACCGCATTCTCCATAGCGGGCAGGATGTGCGCTATATGGAGCGCCCTAAGACGGACGAAATTTATAGAGAGCTGCTGTAGCAGCATAGAAACGGAGGAAGATATGAGAGAAGAATTATTGGCGATTATTGAAAAGAACAGTCGTATTGATTTAAAGGAGCTGGCTGTGCTTCTTGGAGTGCAGGAGATTGATGTGGTAAACGAAATGGCTGCTTTGGAAGCAGAAGGCATTATCTGCGGATATCATACCCTGATTAATTGGGAAAAGACTTCCATTGACAAGGTTTCCGCATTGATTGAGGTGAGAGTGACTCCCCAGCGGGGACAGGGTTTTGACAGTATTGCAGAGCGCATTTACAAATACCCGGAGGTGCGCAGCGTTTATCTGATGTCTGGTGCGTATGACCTGCTTGTGATTCTGGAAGGGAAGACCCTGCGGGAGGTTTCCTCTTTTGTGTCAGATAAGCTGTCCACATTGGATACCGTGTTAAGTACGGCAACCCATTTCATTCTCAAAAAGTACAAAGACCACGGCACTTTTTTGAATTTAAAAATTAATGATGAAAGGGAGATGATTACCCCATGAGAAATCCCTTGGCAGATAAAATTGTAGACATAAAACCGTCGGGTATCCGTAAATTTTTTGACATTGTAAGTGAGAGAAAGGATGCTATCTCTCTGGGAGTGGGAGAGCCGGATTTTGACACTCCTTGGCATATCCGCGATGAGGGCATTTATTCTCTGGAAAAGGGAAGAACCTTTTATACTTCCAATGCAGGCTTGAAGGAATTGCGTCAGGAAATTTGTCATTACTTGAAAAGGAAACAAGGACTGACCTATGACCCGCTTCATGAAGTGATAATAACGGTGGGTGGTTCTGAGGCTATTGACATAGGGCTTCGCGCCATGATTAATCCTGGCGATGAAGTGCTGATTCCCCAGCCCAGCTATGTGTCCTATGAGCCCTGTGCTATTTTGGCAGGTGCGGTGCCGGTGATTATCAACTTAAAGGCGGAAAATGAATTTCGCTTGACAGCACAGGAGCTGGAAGAGGCAATTACCGACAAGACAAAAGTGCTGATACTGCCTTTCCCCAATAATCCCACGGGAGCTATTATGGAACGGGAGGATTTGGAGGCGATTGCCGAAGTAATTATCAAACATGACATATTTGTCATGTCCGATGAAATATATTCGGAGCTGACCTATAAGGGTAAACATATTTCCATTGCCTGCATTCCTGGTATGCAGGAGAGGACTATTTTAATCAATGGATTCTCTAAAGCCTATGCTATGACAGGCTGGAGATTGGGTTATGCCTGCGGACCAAAGGAAATATTGGAGCAGATGATTAAGATTCATCAGTTTGCAATTATGTGTGCGCCTACCACTAGTCAATATGCGGCAGTGGAGGCTCTGAAAAACGGTGATGAAGATGTGGAGATGATGCGCACCGCATACAACCAGCGCAGAAGATTTCTGCTGAACGCCTTTAGAGAAATGAATCTGGAATGTTTTGAGCCTTATGGGGCATTCTATGTATTTCCCTGCATCAAGGAGTTTGGCATGACCAGCGATGAGTTTGCCAACCGTTTTCTGGAGGAAGAAAATGTAGCGGCTGTGCCGGGAACTGCATTTGGCGACAGTGGGGAAGGATATCTGCGGATTTCCTATGCTTATTCCTTAGAACAGCTGAAGGAAGCCATGAACAGGATGGCGCATTTTGTGAATAAATTGCGTTCGGAGGGTTAGTGTGAATATCGTACTGCATCAGCCGGAGATACCGGCAAACACCGGAAATATCGGGCGCACCTGTGTAGCAACAGGAACGAGTCTGCATTTGATAGAGCCTTTGGGATTTCGCTTAAACGAAAAGGAAATCAAGCGTGCGGGCATGGATTATTGGGAGCATTTGAATGTGACCCGGTATGTGAATTTTGAAGAATTTAGGGAGAAGCATCCTGAGGCGAAAATCTGGATGGCAACTACTAAGGCAAAGCGTTCCTATACGGAGGTTTCCTTTGGCATGAATGATTTTATCATGTTCGGCAAAGAGAGTGCCGGCATTCCGGAGGAAATTCTGGTGGAGCATGAGGAGTCCTGCATTAGGATTCCCATGCTGCCCTCCATCCGTTCCCTGAATCTGTCAAATTCGGTGGCAATTGTACTTTATGAAGCGCTGCGGCAAAACGGATTCGAGGGGATGCAGAGTGAAGGAGAGCTTCACAGACTGCAGTGGTAAGGAGGTTAGCATGAAAATCGCAAAATCTACCTTTATAGCGCCGGGTGCAGTGGTATTGGGTGATGTGGAGATGAAAGAAGATGTGAGCATCTGGTATCATGCAACGGTTCGTGGGGACAAGGAGTCCATCTTCATCGGACGAGGCAGTAATATTCAGGATAATTGTGTAGTGCATACAGGAGCGGAATATCCCGTAACCATAGGAGAAAATGTCACCATTGGACACAGCGCAGTCATTCATGGCTGTGCCATCGGGGACAATTCCCTGATTGGCATGGGAGCAATCTTGATGAACGGCAGCGTGATAGGAAAAAACTGCATTGTGGGAGCGGGAGCGCTGGTGACGGAGGGAATGAAGATTCCTGACAATTCCGTGGCAGTGGGCAATCCGGCAAAGGTGGTGCGCCGTACCACGGAGGAAGACATCGCCGCAAACTTAAGAAATGCGGCTTCTTATGTGGAGGATGCAAAACTTTCCGTATGTTGAACAATCTCCTGATACTCTGGGTATTCCTGTAAGAATTTTTCAATAATTTCAGGCTCTCCCCAATAATGCATGGGATAGACTTTTCTTACGGGAATTTTTTTAAAAAAATATAACATCCCTCTGGAGTAATTTTCCTTGAGCAGAGGGTCTAGTGGCAGAAATGCCGCATCAATGGTATTAACGGCAGCCGATTCAAGGGAGGCTGCCAAAAGATTAATTTCATGACGGTAACTGCCGGTCATCTGTTTATTATATTGCTCGGTCTGTTCGCTTCTGACCCAATCGTTTAAATCTCCCCCATGATAGAGAATGCCGTCAGGGCATGTTATGCAAAAGGCAACCCCGATATCCGTGGACTGAAAAGTGTCCAAACGAGTGTCACAGGGAAGCTCATATTGTTTGTGAAAAGTTACCGTGTTGACGGTCACATTTTCAGGGGGCGCCATTTTGGAGTTTCCCCTTTTGGAAGCAATTTTTTTGGAAAGTTCCTTAGGGAAAATGGCTGACACATATGTCATATTTTTCTGAGCAAGGATTTCAAAGATTTTTGGATTATAGTGGTCGGGATGGCTGTGGCTGGCAAAGACGAAAATCGGCTTGTCCGGTTTTAAGGTTGGAAGCGTACCCCTATAATAGTCAAATAAATAATAGCAGCGGCTGCATTCCACCAAAAATCCGCTGTGAAAAAGGTAGGTAATCTTAAAAGGGTTGCTACACATGTTGCACATAGGGGGAAGACTCCTTTCGGAAATGATTCTGGATTCGCAAATTTTTATCAGTCTGCACTTCGCCGATTTATCTGCTTGCAAATCATAGCAGTGGCACATCCTGAAATCAGTATGATAAGCAAATCAGCAGGAGCCAATACAATCGCTCCGATTCCCTGAAAAAGAAATCCGGAGCCGAAACGGTACAGATGACCATGTAACAAAATCATTTCGCCGATATACATAAGAAGTGTGGTGACAGCGGACAAGACTGCCGGAAGCAGAATGGACAATTTACCTCCTTTGCCGAGGGTAAACGAACCTGTGAAAACGCCTGCTGTAATGCCCAATAAAGCAAAAAATACCGACATCAATACTGCGGATATAGCTGGTACGGTGAGTTCTCCTGTGCGATAAAAAGATGTAAAGCAGGCCCAGATACACATTCCGAGAAAAGCAAGGCTTGTCACGGTCTGTATGGTTAAAGCTGTTTTTCTTGTATGGTCTCCCGAAGCAATCATTTTGGCAAAACCGTAAAAACAGTTGAGCAAAGATAAAATAATCACAATGGAAATCATATAGAAATGAAGCTTGAAAGCAGGAGAATATCCTCCAAGCAAAACATCCACAGCCTGCCATGTTCTGGTCTGATATTCCTCAGGGGGAACCATACATAGGCTCATCTGCCAGCTTTCCAGAGGGACCAATCTGGTGGTTTGCACAAGGATCTTAGTTTCCATCAGTCTTTCCGCAATAAAGAAAATTACAAGCGAAAAAACAGCGCCCCAAAAGAAATCCCATTTCTGGGACAGCTTCCGAAACACAGGCATCAATGCTACACCCAAAATAACGGCAATGGAAATCGGCGTATAGGGAATAATATATTTAGGATAGCTTTCTATGGGAACAGTGCCATTTTGCAATATTTCCCCTGCTACCCGGATAGCCATATATATCGGATAAAAGGATGCTGCTACTACAGCGGCTAATGCAAACAGATAAAATCGCCAAAAGGATTTATTGTTCATTTTTATACCCCACATCCGCCAAAGCGGACTTAAACTCAATAGTTGAATGTAATTTACATATTATCATATCATGATATCTCATCCAATGCAATATCAGGAGGGATTTAGGAAATCTAAAATACAATAGTTGTTCGAAGATAGGAGAAAGGAACTTTCCGGTGAGACAAAATATAATGGTACCGCAGATATAATGGTTGACAAGCAGGGTATGATACGAGTAACATGATAGTATATGGAGGGTAAAATCTCTGCGGGAGATGGAGATCCTCTGAATATGTGCGAAAGGAATCTTGCTTATACTATGATAATTAATACAGCAGTGATTGCTGAAGGGGATTTGTGGGGAACAATCGTAGCACATCAGGGGAAAACATTTATGACCAAAAAGGGGCTGCCTTTTACTTATAGTATAAAGGGCGGAGAGCTTTTTACGGACAGAAGAGAGCGTTCTATAACAAAAAGTACCTTCGACAAAGCATATGAAAAACTGAAACTAGACTGCATGGGGGACAATCCTCCCCACAAAATAGCAGGTCCCAAAAGCCTGAATATGTATGGCGCACCCTATATATGGGCGGTGTTTATGGGGATTGGACTGATTGAGGAGGAAAATAAACAAGAAGTGCTGAAGTTTGATGAGTAATAAAGAAAAAGCTGAACAGTCGTAGTTCTTACGACGCGTTCAGCTTTTATTATGGAGCCCTGAATTGTAATTCCCTCAATTGCAATCTGAAATTCCATACCCTATATCCCGGATTGCACTTATAAGC
>CAZGGA010000033.1:0-20487 GCA_964524555.1 uncultured Acetatifactor sp. | reverse complement strand
CGCAGGTATAGCCGGTCTTTGTCACTGCGGGAGCCGTGACAGGCGCACCGAAGTAAACCTCGCCCTGGGTGTAGCCCTCCGGAGCCGTGCCATCGCCCAGATCCCAGGTCAGGGTATGCTTGTTGCGTGTGTAGTAGAGCCTGACCACGGTAGAGCTGTCCCCATTAATGGTGTAGGACGCCTCACCGGACTTGTCGAAGGCAAAGCCGGTATCACTGCGTTTCAGGGTGTCCAGATTAATCGCAGCGTCCGCAGTGCCGCTCTTGGTGTCCGTGTAGCTGGGGGCGGCGGGATAATCGCCCGCCGTATCCTGCAGGTAGTGCTCCACCTTGTAGCTTGCCGCTCCGGCAGTCCACCGGGCAGTAACCGTCACATTGGTGGTGATGGTCTTTGTGCTGTCGTATTTGACGGTTCCGTCAAACCAGCCCTCCAGGCCGTACCCGGTGCGGGTCACGTCTGGGGCGGAGAAAGCAGCCCCATAACGGAAGGTCCGGGCGGTTTCGTTCCCCGCCAAAATCCCGCCATCGGGAACATAGGTCACGGTAAAGGTCTCCCTGTCGTAGTAAAGTTTGAGCACCAGGGAGCCGTCCGCCGCAACCACGCCGGCAGGAACCGCGCCGGTGGCAGAGCTGTTCAGAGTGAAATGCTCGTAGCTCTTGGCCGTGGCTGTGACGGATGCGCCGGTGGTCCCGGTCTTGTTCTCGGTCTCGGACAGGGTATAGCCCTCCCCGCTGGCATCCTGTTTATAGTGCTCCACCTTGTAGGCAATGCCGCCCTTGGGTGCCCACTTGGCATAGAGGGTCAGGTCCCGGTCGGGCATGGCGGGGGCAGTCTCCGTTGAGAAGAGGTTTCCGTCGGTGCATGCCGCATCGGTGTACCACCCGGCGAAGTCATAGCCGGCGCGCTCCGGTGCAGTGATGCCGGGATGCTGGCCGAAGGCCACCTGAAGGATGCTGGCCTCCGTCTTTCCTTCAAGGGTGCCCCCGTTGGGATCCAGCGTCAAGGTATGGATGCTCCAATCGTAGTAGAGTTTAATAACGGTGGAGCCGTCGCCGTAGATCACGGCCTGGGTGGCCTCCTGGCCGTTCACTGTTGCCCGCTGGAAGGTCAGGCCCTCTGCCCTCTGGATCAGGTCCCCAACCTGTATGGTGCTTCCGGAGAGGGCAGTCTTCTTCTGGACAGCGTTCCCGCCGGAGAGGATGTATCCGCCGCCGCTCATCCGGGGCGAGTAATGCTCCACCCGATAGTCAGCCTGTCCCGCAGTCCACTGGGCGTCGTAGGAGGCATTGCCGTTCACAGCGATCTCTCCGCTTTCCGGCACGCTGGGGGAGAAGCCATCGAAGGTGTATCCTTTCAGTGCCAGCAGGGGGGCGTAGACTGTCGCGCCGTACTTGGCAGTGTAGGTCTTGGCCGCAGGTATGGCGCTGACATCGACACCGGACGGCGTACCGTAAGTAAATTCAATTGTGTAGGTCTTTAGTTCATAGTACATCCGCGCTGTGGTGGTGCCGTTGCCGGCGATCTGCACAGTGGGAATCCCTTGGGGCTGGAAATGGGCGTACTCCCCGGAGGTCTTGGGTGTCACAGTGATAATGCTGTCGGTGGTGCCGATCAGTTTCTCGGTGCTCTCCAGCACAAATCTCCCGTTAGGCTCCTGGCGGTAGTGCTCCACGGTGTACGGGGTGTCATTCCGGGGAATCCACCTGGCGTACACGGTGATGCCCTTGTCGCTTCCGTTGAAATACTCCGGCAGCGCTGCAGGAAAGGTATACGGGGTGCTGCAGGTGCTGTCAGTGTACCAGCCGCCGAAGTCGTAGCCCTTCTTGCTGGGATTCTTTGGCAGGGTAACCGCCATGCCCGGATCGCCCAGGATCTGGCGCACCGGACTGCCGCCCCGGCTGTCGAAGGCAATGTACCGGGCATTGGCAGGGTCGCTCCAGGAAATGATGACCCTGCGCTCGATGGGCTCCGAGGAGAAGGCAAGGGTGCCGCTCTTCCAGCGGATGGTCATCTCGCAGTCAGGCAGGGCGCTGAGTCCGCCCGGGTTGATAGTCACGGTGTTGTCAGCAGGGTTGTATGTGTAATGGGAGTCGGACATCTCGATGATGAAGTGGCTCTCCGTCTCGTCGTCCCAGTTCTTGCCGGCCTTCATCTCCGTCACCTTGGTGGTCTCGTTTTCGTCCTCATCGCCGCCGATCTCGCCGGTCATCAGGTCAATGTATCGCATGGAGAACAGGGAGGCGGGCAGCGTCAGGGTCCGGACGGCGGCTACGTCATACTCCGTCGGGATCTCGTTGCCGTCGTCGTCCTTCTCCGCAAAGCCCAGCACGTTCTCCCGCTCCCCTATGGTGTAGAAGGGCCACTGGTTCTCATACAGCGTGGGCTGGTAGGTCAGCTTCTTGCTGCTGAACAGCTGGGCCTTGAAGGTGATCTTTAAGTACGCGCCGATCTCCACCAGCATGGCCCCGGAGTACTGGCTGGTCTTTTCAAACTTGCCCGTGTCGCTGTTCTCCACGCCCTTCAGGTCATAGAAGAAGTAGCCCCACAGCTGGGCGTATACCCCCGCCCCGGCGGTGATGCCGATGCTGTCCACCTTTAACGAGAACAGCCCCACGCCGATCTCGAATTCCACCCCTGCCCGGATGCCCAGGGTGCCCATGACGTAGAAGGTGAACTCATACTCGGGTGCCTTCAGGTCGATGGTGTCATTGGTGCACTCCCGCTCGAACAGGAGGATGGAGAAGTTGTACCTCTTTGCCACCTCGTAGGTAAAGGTCATGCCCATGGTCACATAGAGGTTGGCTCCCACCACGAAGTCTGCCTTGATGCCGTAGCAGAGGATGTGGAAGGGATCCACGCTTCCCTCGGAGGAGAAGATCTCCGTCCGGAAGATGTCGATCCAGCTGTCGTCCGCCTCCTCGATCATGGCGGCGTACTTCTCCTCCAGGCCGCCGGAAATGGGGATGCCGCCGTCGTCATCGTCGTCATCGTCATCCTTGCCGCCCACCAGGTCGTGGTTTAAGAATTTATCCTTCTTGTCCATCAGCTCCTTGATCTGCTTGCCGATGTCTATGATCTTGTCCCCTGCCGAGTTTCCGGTGGTCATGCCCCAGTCGAACTTCTCGTCGTCCTTGCCCTTGGTCTGGGCAGTGGCGGTGAGGCCGATGCCGGTGTAGGTGCCCATGTCGAAGTTGGCGTTAAGCCGGTAGTCGGCGATGTAGGGGAAGATCCATTTCTTCTTCCAGATGGCGCCGCCGCTGGTGTTGACGCTGAGCATGACTTCCTGCTCGAACACGGCCTGGAGGGTGATCACGATGCTCCTGTCCTTCCCAAGGTCCACAGTGATCTCAAGCTCCATGTTAAGCTCCACCCGGATGCCGTGGTTGTTTTCAAAGTGGTCCAGCTTGCCCACATGGACAGTGGGCTTGATCTCCTTCTTGGTGATCTTGGCACGGCCGCTGTCAGCCATCAGGGACAGTTCCTCCTCCCCCACGGGGCTGCCGTCAGCAAACAGGATGGTGTAGCTCTGGAGGTCGAAGTCCCCGGCCAGCTCCTGGAAGCCGTCGGTCTCTAAGGCCAGGGCGGCCAGATACTCCGCTGCCTCGTCCACGAAGCCGCTCTCCTGTGCCTGGAGCAGGATGTCCTCCTCGATCTCCCGGATCTGCTCCTCCGTCAGCTTGATCTCCCGGTTCTCCTCGGTGTAGATGTCCATGGACGCAAGGACTTCATTCTCCGTGGCGTCCGCGTACTCGATGGTATATTCGCCGTCTGCAAGAAAGACGGATGTGATCCTCTTATAGTCGGGGGTCCCCTCCGAGCTGTCCAGGCTTCCCGTGTAGAAGGCGATGAAGTCGCCCCTGTCCACGGTGGTGCCGCTGCCTAAGCCCATCTCCGCAAATCTGAAGTCGGAGAAGTCAAACACGCCGGCGTCGGCGGTCAGTCTGTTGCCGTCGTCCGGATCTTTGTCCGCTGTGGTGCTCACCGGCAGCACGTCCGGGGTAAAGAGCACGTCCTCCGCGTCCGCAGTCCTGTAGGCATACTCTGAGCCGTTTACCTCCGTGATCTCCACGTAGACGATGGCCGCCTCGTGTTCCGCGCTGGTCTCCCTCTGTTTTGGATGTATGCCCTCATAAACGGCTACAATGTCCCCCACGTTTAAGGCCTCGTTTCCGGAATAAGTAAATGTGCCTGTCTGGTCCACCTTGTCTATGGTGGTCTCCCCCACGTTGCCCGCTTTCAGGGATGCGGTGAACAGGCCCTCCATGCTGGTGCTCATGGCAGGGACATCTGTCCTGGGTATGTACTTCATCCCGCCTTCTGCGTCGTTTATGGACAGGTTCTGTACCGGCGCTTTCTCGACGATGATGTTGAATATCCGGATGGTTGCCGGCTGGGGCTGCCCCTCATGCACGAACACTGTGGGGCTTTCCTCCTTCAGCACGGCCTTATAGGTGTGGCCGGACGCCCAGCCGCCTGTGACCGTCACGTTCCCGTCGGAGTCCACGGTGAAGGGGATCTCGGTGTTGTTGGCGGACACCTGGATGATGGTCAGGTCACTAGCATTGATATTTGTACCGCTCAGCTTCAGCGGGAACGTGGTCTCCACGTCCACCACCGTGATGTAATTGGGGGTCTCCTGGATGCTGAGGCCCTCCAGGCTGCCCGTTTTGGCATACAGGGTCATGTTCCGGCCCACGGTGTCCCCATCCCCTGCGGGCTGGGTCAGGGCCGCGTCGTAGTACCAGCCAAGGAACATCATGTCCTGCTGCACCGGCGTGGGCAGCGCGTCGATCCGGGTGCCGCCGGCATAGGTCTTTGCGGCGGGAAGGTCAATGCTGTCCTGCCCGTTTCCCAGCGCAAAGGTCACCTGGTAATAGGCGGTGGTGGTGGTGCCGTCCCCCGCCATGGCCTTTCTTATTGCCAGCAGGTCCTTTAAATCCACAGCGCCGTCGCCTGTGACATCTGCATTTGCATGATAAAATCCCGACGGATTGTCCTCCACTATGTACCGCAGTATCAGTTCTATGTCCGCTGCATTCAGTTCGCCGTTGCCGTCCGCATCGCCGAAGGCACGGGGCTCGGTCTCAGTATTTGCGGCGTTGGACACGGCCATTGCATTCATGGGCAGTTCTGCCAGGAGCATGGCCGTGATCAGAATGCTGCAGGTTATTCTCTTCCACATCTTCCACATTTTCTTCTCTCCTTTTCTCAGCGCTCCCTGTTTTTTCTGCGCAGATGCAGCACGCAGAAGGTTCCGCCGCCGGCCAATGCAGCCACAAGTACCACGATCCAGAGAACCGGATTGCTGTCATCGCCCGTCTTGGTGCCCGCTGTCTTTACCTCTGCTGCCTGTTTCTCTGGTTCCCCGTCGTCTGTGTCGTCCCCGTCATCTGTATCATCTGCGTTTATCGTGATGCTTCCGTCTATGACGGTCATCTTTATGTCTTCACCTGCCGCGTTGATGGCCTGTGTCAGTTCCAATGTAATGGGATAGGTTCCTTCTGCCGCATCTTCTCTCACTAAGAAGCTCAGTGTGATGATGTTTCCGTCGGCAGCAATGTCTTCCAGCTCTTCCCGGGCCGCAGCGAAGACAAACTGTTCCCTGTCAAGGCTCCCCGGCAGGACAATGTCACTTTCTTCAAAGACACTGCCGTTTGCCGCGCCCTGAAGGGTCAGGGCGGAATGGTCATAACCTGCCTTGCACTTCAGCCCCCAGACCCCGGGGTTTTCTTTCAGCGTGACAGTGACCTCTGCCGTGCTGTTTCTTTCTGCCGTGACGGCAGATGCTGCAAGCTCTGCATCACCCTGTGCCTTTACTGTCAGTGCCGTCTGGCATGACAGGAACAGCATGCCGAACATGCATAGTACGGCTGCCATTCTTCTGGCGCCGTCTGTATTTTTCCGTTTCATGGCTATACCTCCTAAAATATACTTGTCAACAGTATACAGGATAATTTATCAGAATTTGTTACATCTGCATGAATCGACCTTGAAATGTCATAAAACGACAGTCGGATTACAATGCACGCTCGATTGTAATCCGACTGTCCCGTTTTATAATATTCTGTTATACTTCCCGCAAGACCCCCATCACCACAAATCGGGCAGTTTCATACTCATAACTGCAGGTGGCAAGGGTAAGGATTTGGTCATCCGTTCCGGGGGTTACATCACTTTGAAAAACACTGCTTGCTTTCATGTTGTCAAGCCATTCTCCGTAAGCCTCTGTATTTGCAAATTCAATCTTCCATACATCACCTTCGTTATCCGCCACAAATCCTGTAAAAATTTCTACCCTGTATGTCTTTTCAGGAGTGACAAGCCACATCACCGGATGAGTTTCATAATAAGCTGGGGAAGAGTATTTTGACAGATCAGCGAACATACTGCCGTTTTTCATATTATGCCCGTGAAGAATACTGTTTGTACTAGAAAAATCCCTTGCGTTCAGACAGTCCATGAAAATACTGCCACATTTATTTTTCTTCCCATCAAACATATGGGTGAGATAATAGCTGTTGTCATTCCCCTGCGCTATGGGATAATTGATTGTCGTGCCCGGTGCATAAATCCAACCTGCCAGATTGCTGTTTATGGTTCTTAATTCTTCAAAATTTACCTGCGGCGCTTCTCCGTAATACACATAACCATTCTGCCACGCCGCTTCCCCCGAAGCCGGCTCTGCATTTTGACTTGGCGTTGAACTCTGCCCCGCTGCCTCTCCATTTTGACTTGGCTTTGGGTTCTGCCCTGCTGCCCCCGCCCAAGGTGTCGGATCTTCCTCCGGTAAAAATACATACTCTTGCAATGATTTATAAGTGGAATCTCCACCCATGTACTCAAGTAACATACTGCCCAGCTTGATGATTGCCACAATACCTATCACAGCAAGCAGCGCCAAAATAAGAATTTCCGTTTTTTTCCATTTTGTGCGATTTTCCATTGTTGCTCCCATCTGCCTGCCAAAGCAGGCAATCTTTTGCAATCTGTTTTTTGACACCGGTCAATCATAACACACATTTTTTAACCGCACAAGTCCCAAACGAATTCAAATATCTATTTCACCTCCCCGAAACCTGATACCCCTGATAGACCTTTTTTCCCAGCACCGCCATTCCGATACTGCAAATCATGTAAATAACCGGAACAATCTGCCATGAGACAAAGCAATGTCCGAAGATGGGCACCATTCTTACATCAAAAATATTCCACAAAGATAAGTAAGTTATGGGCAGGGAATTCCAGATTTGCGAGACAACACGGTACTGCTCCGGAATATTAACTATCATTCCCGCAATAATAAGGGCCGATGAAACTGCCAACGTAGCCAAGTTGCTGTGCAGTATCTCCGACAAGACCATTACAAACACAGCCTCCACAATCGATGTAAGAATTAAAATGCCATAAGCAATCAAACATGCCTGCCCAATCGTCAAAGGATAAGAGTAATCACTGTAAGAAATTTGTAAAACCGTTTGAAAGCCTGCTGCCCCAAAAACTCCCAAAGCAAGCCCTATAATAAGCGCTGTCATTAAAGTGGAACCAATGACTGCCACGCTGACTCCGGCCAAAATTTTTGCCAGATAAGCAAGTGTTTTCCCTTTGGCACTGCAAAGTATCATCTGGTCAGTCCTGCGTGTATGCTCTTCCGTAAATACGCTTGACAGAGCAATGGCAACAAATAAAAGCATGAAAATACCCGCTGCACCCAATGTAAACAAAGAATGTATATATCCATCATGATAAAAATAAGTAATGGGTTTCTTGATTTGCGCCTCCTTTTCCCTCCAAAATTCTTTCTCTGCATTTGATAGCTGCTGGGATTTCCAATCTGCTTCCAGCCTTTTTAATCTTGTGGAATAAAAATCTTCCTCACTAGGGCTCCAGCCCCTTGCATCTGAGCTTCTGGCACCTATCCACTCTCGGATTAAATTAAAAATTTCACTGTATGGACGAGCGTAAGTCTGGTATTCCTCTGTTATGGTATACCGGTCTTCTTCTGCCGGGATTTTCCCATATGCTTCCATGGTTTCCTCCAATAATTCCTGATTCACCACCCTGCCGGACAACGCCTTGCGATATCCCTGATCTACCTGATACATATGATAATGAGTGTCCACTTCTTTTCCGTCCACCCAATAAGTTCCCATCAGAACAGATAATACGGAAAAACCCAAAACCACCATGCAGACGAGCAGTGTAATCCACACCAGCTTTCTCTTCATAATTTTTTTCATTTCATATTGATAAAGAATTCCTAACTGATTCATTTTGTATCCTCCTCAAACTGCTTCAGGTAAAATTCCTCCAAATCCCCTTTTTCATTATCCCATTTTCCTTGATAAATCAACTGTCCGCTTTTCATCAGCAATATCTCATCGGCAATATGCTCCACATCTGAAACAATGTGGGTGGACAGTATAACGATGCTGTCTTTGCCGAGACTTTCAATTAAGTTCCGGAACCGCACCCTTTCCTTGGGGTCCAACCCTGCGGTGGGTTCATCCAGAATCAACAGTTTCGGGTCGTTCAACAATGCCTGAGCAATCCCAAGCCTTTGTTTCATTCCTCCCGAAAAGGTTTTTATCTTTTTGCGGCTCACATCCTGCAGGGATACCAACTCCAATAATTCCTTTGCCTTACGCTTTGCCTGCACCTTGGGGATTCCCTTTAACGCTGCCATATACAACAGAAAATCCATGGCATTAAATTCCGGATAATATCCAAAATCCTGGGGTAAATATCCGAGAATGGCGCGATAAGATTCCTCACTTACATCCATTCCGTCAAAGGTAACTGTGCCGCTGGTAGGTTTTAAAATACCGCAGATTACTCTCATCAGGGTAGTTTTTCCGGCGCCATTTGCACCCAGCAATCCATATACGCCCTTTTGCAATTTGACAGAAATTCTGTCTACCGCAATGCGGCTTTTATATTGTTTTGAGATGCGGTCTATTATAAGTTCCATGCTAATTCCTCCGTTCGGTTTATCATATCAATCAGTTGCTTTGCTATCCCAATGCTAAATACCACTGTTCCAAGGCACCACCACCCTAAATAATTTTCATAATAAATCAGCGGAAAACTATCATGGGAAAAAATAGTCAAAAAGCTGATGCAGACTGCAATGCCGCCGCAAAAATACACTGCCTCCCTGTTTCTGTATTTACGGACAATCCACAATCCGGCCCATGCTGTCAGCAAATACGGCATTATAATATAAATGCCTGCCTGTATTGGTTTTAACAGATTATTCCATAATCCCAAAGGCAGTAGCAATCCAAATAGCAACAGATTCTCTATTCCAAGAATCCCTAATCTGGCAAAAAGAATGCTTCTCAAAGAAAACCGAGTTGCCATTTCCAGCTCCGCCATTCCATAATTCTCTGAGCGCCCGCTTTCCGAAAGAATTGCTAGTGCAAGTAATGGGGTAAAAGCCGCGATAGTCCACAACATATCTTTGGAAAACATCACCGACCCAAACAGCGAGATGGCAAAAATAAGCGCTGACATCACCCAGACCCATTTGCGGATATATCTTGCCTGCAGACAAATAAAGGAAAATATTCCTATCGCCGGCTGCGGCATTTTCTTTAAAAATTCTTTTTTGTGAAGCGGCTCCGGGGCTTCAAAAGCATTTTGCAACTCCCTCTTCAGTATTTTATTCATTGAAATCCCTCCTCTCTGAGTTTTTCTTTTAATTTTTTTGATGCTGCATTTATTTTGCGATATGCTGCAAATCTGGAAATTCCCCACACCTTTCCAATGACAAAAACAGGCACTTCATTTACATACCGAAGTAATAGTAGCTCCTGCTCTTCCCTTTCTAGTTCAGACAATGCTGCTTTGACTGCAAGGCTTGTAAGGATTGCTTCTTCACAGAAACCATTTTCTTTGGAAGCACTCTGCAATGCTTCTTTCTCATTTTTCTTGGACTCCATGGAATGCCTCCGATACTCGTCCACACAAAGGTTTCTGGCAATCGTATATAAATATTTCAAAGCCTGACCCGCGGGTTTACCCTGATAGGCTTCCCAAAAACGAAGAAAGGTTTCCTGCGTAATATCTTCCGCCGTCTGCCTGTTTGGCACTTTGAAATAGCAATATCGATAAATTTTGTCATACTGTTCTTCCATATCAACAGACATACTGCGAAACCTCCTTTTTGTAATTATATAAAGTATAACGAATAAAGTATATAAAATGTGCGGGGTGAAAGACCCGTTTTTATTTTTTCATAATTATACTCCATCTATAATGCAAAACCGCTTTTTACAGCGGAAATATTCCTCAATGCGCCATCGTGAAAAATAGGTCTTTGCGACTTTTATGTTTTGTAAACTTCACCTGAAAATACAAGCGGCTATCAGAGGTATGATGTTCTTGTGACAGTAAAATACACTTAATGTGAGAAGTAATTATCAAGGAGGTTCTTATGGGATTGTTTGGCGACTTGTTTAACAGCGTAGTAGGTGAAAAGACGGTGAAATGCGCGAATTGCGGGCGCGAGTTTCAGGTAAGTTCGCTTTCGGGAAAACAATTGTGCAAAGATTGCGAATATGAACAGCTCAAGATCGATTCCGCCGCCGATTCCAAAAGAGCGATGGAGAACGGCTGCAAAAATTATTCAACATATTTACCGCAAGCATTAAGAGCCCCCTTTAATGATATGCAGGCATTGGCTCAAAACCGCACGCGGATAATTGAAAAATATCGCGGCAGCGATATGGTCACCGAAGAGGAAATAATCAAAGGGTGTGAAAACGCGGGTGTAGTCGACATAGAGGAATCGAAAAAATTCCTCAGAAAATTTCTGAGATGCACACTGACCGCACATCTCGGAGTCTCGATATATAATCAGCAGTTTGCCATATCGCATCTTTTTGACGGCATTGTCGTTGATTTCGAGGATGTTTTTTGTGCAACGATTGTGCCTTGCTCTTCGGTTGTGCCGGGCATTATCGATATTGGCGGAACTTACATAAGCATGCTGATGACGAACGATCCGTTTGCTCCGGCTATCGGTTTTGTTATCAGCGATTATATCGAAAAAGAGAGTCTGAACCTGTTTTCCGCCGGCAAGACCAAAGCGAACAACAAGGAGATGGTAATAGACTATTTAAGCGGTCTTTGCCCCAATCTGCAATACCCGATAATGGAGGCAAAGGATCTGAAAAATTTTGTGCAAAAAGAAAACTCCGTACGCGGCAGCATCGATCTCAAAAGCTTTTTGGAATTGATCGAGACCGCGAAGGCCGGAACTCTGCCGTTTTTTCCATCGTATATATCAAAGGAGTTTTCCGTTGCGCCTTTCGGCATAGAGTTCGAACTCTATCCGTACGGATACAGGACCTCAGATTATGTTTACGATATGTTATTCGAGGACAAAGACTGCAGACCATATTGGCAGCTGTGCTACTCCCAAATCCAGGCTGAGGACGAGGCATTTGCGAAAATGTTCCTCAACGGCTTGGAAAATTTCGTAAATAACGGCATGAAATAAAGGAGATGAACGATGACAAGGGCGAAATTCAATGAGCTAGACGGCTCAGAACAGCGGCTTCACCGCAGACGGCGGCTTATGGTGATCTTCGGGCTTATGATACTTGCGCTCGGAGCTGTGCTGGTGCCGGCAGGCGCGAGAATAGACGGATCGTATAAAAATGCGTATATGGCGTTTGTTATATTGTTGCCGTTCGCGGGTTATCCTTCGGGTATTTCTCACGCGGAGGGGATAAGGCGCAGCCCCATTATGGTCCTTATGGCGATAATACCGATAATAGGCTGGCTCATTTGGGTGATCGTATATGTGGGATTTGTAACCGTTTGCGGGTGGGCGCTTTTCCTGATGGATCTGTTCAAATGGATTTTCGGAAAATCGCTTGTGACCAATAAGGATGGCGTATATCCAAATCCCGAGAGCGACTTGATAGCACGAATAAAAACGATCGCTTATATTGGGGTCGCGACTGTCTTATGGTTCACGGCAGCAAGATATTTATCGACAGAGGCAGGATATCTGGTAGAATACTACGAATCGCACGACAGCGCGGGGAATCTTATTCTGCCGACAAACCGCGCCGTGGATCTCGGTGAGATGCGTCCCGAGGCAAGCAACCACTTTCACGAACACGGAGGCACCTCGACGGAATTGACCTATACATACGACGGGGTAAGTTGGGACAATGCCTTTGAGCTGAACACGCGCGGCGGTTCTGGCGCGGCTTGGGCGATCTACGATATTCAAGGCAAAGGCGAGCGCATAGAGTTCGAACTTACCCCTCGTTTGGGAGACGGTTTTGACGACGACGCGGTGACCGAGCTCGTTATTGCGGACGGAGATACGAAGCGTATAGTGACTTCGTTCACTATCGACAAAACCAAGTACAACAGCAGCTTTTCGGCAGATATTTCGGGGATACGCAAGCTGATGTTCTACGCTTATACGACACAGGGGAACAGCGGATATCTTCTTATGAAAAACGTAAGCATTACCACTTCCGAAGAAAATATCGTGTCCGAACAGGGTGGGATATCTTTGAGAGATGTCGATCCCGCTATGCAGGAACGTATCGGATCGAAACTCGGGAGAACATATCTCTGTGAGGGCTATATATGGGATTCGGCGCTCGTGTTCAGCCCAGATGAGAAAGAGGCGTTCGCCGTATTCGAAATAGGCGGGGCTTACAGTTCCATAGAATTCTCGGTCTTGCCATACGTAGAAGAGTTTAACGGCACGGTCACGGTGTCGGTCACCAATGAAGTTTCGGGCGAAGTGCTCGCTTCAACGGACATAAATGCCGACAGCGGGATTGTTGACATAAGCGCGGATATCGGCGGGGTAAACCGACTCGGACTGCGGTTCAAGCGAACGAGCGGAAATAAAACACAGCTTCTGTCACAAGACATACGACTGTATTGATAAACAAGGCGGCGCCTTTTGTGCCGCCTTGTTTTTTCTTTGGCAGACCTCCTTACATTTATTGAGAGAAGGTTAAACGCGTTTTCGGTTCTCTGTTTATATAGACACCAACAAAAGGGAGTTGGTCACATATAATTTAAAAGCCCTCCGCCTTACGGCGAAGGACTATACTTTCAATCTGCCCCATTAGTGCAGCAATTTATTTCCCTTTTCACATATCTCATAAATTTCATCATATTTTGCTTCTATTAGTGGTGTCAGCTTTTTCGTCTGCCTATTTACAATCTTTTTATATAAAAAATAGGGAAGTATCCATCCAAGGAAACCGGGAATGGCAAGCACAACCATTAAAATGTAATTCGGCACCTGAGCTGTAACCGCAAAGGTAGACCCCGCCATAAATGCTGTGCCAATAACCGCCACTATCAGCGCATACATAACTGCCTTGGAGGTTTTCGCTCTTTCCAATGCATCAATTTCATCCACACACGCCTCAAAATTTCTCTGAAGCCTTGTAAGTTCCATTTTATTGATAATCTTTCGATTTCTCTTCAGGTGCAGGGCTACCTTCTTTTGTGCAGGTGCATAAGCAGATGCATGAGATGGAACGCTGCTGCCGGGAATATTCTCGTCTACTTCCCATCCAAAACTCTCATACCCATCCAGCAAAAAAGATGCCCTGCTGCCCTCGGCAGTGATTTCTTTATATTCATATCCCACAAAATTTCTCTGCTGTTTTCCTGTATCATCCATTTCATTTCTCCTCCCCTTCCACATCCGCCAAGGCTATGGGCAGCGTTACGGTAAAAGTGCTGCCTTCTCCTTCCTTGCTGGAAACTTGAATATCGCCATCCATCAGCTCAAGCACTCGCTTGACTAATGCTAGTCCCAACCCGTTTCCCTCTTTTGAATGGGAAGTATCGCCCTGATAAAACTTGTCAAAAATATGATTTATGCTTTTTTTACTTATGCCGCAACCTGTATCAGATACGGACACTCTTACATACTTCTCATCCGATGTCTGGCTGACAGCAACAGTTCCTCCAGGCTGCGTAAATTTTATGGCATTGGAAAGCAGATTATTCCATACCAGCTCAAGCAAATTGGCATCTGCCCTGACCATTGCCCTATCTTCTATCTGCGTTTCCAACTCAATTTCCTTTTCATCCCATGCCTCTTCAAATTGAAGGATACATTCACAAAGCTGCCGACATACATCATAGGTTGTCATCTCCGGCATAAGCTTCTGATTTTCCAGCTTGTTTAATTTTAAGATATTTGTGATCAGATTGGAAAGCCTGAGAGCGGCATTTTCAATGGAAGCGGCATATTCCCTGCGCTGCTCCTCAGACACTCCATCCATCTGTAAAAGCTCTGCGTAATTTTTGATGATAGCAATCGGTGTTTTCATTTCATGGGAAACATTGGATACAAAATCCGTTTTGATGGTTTCAATGCTTCCCAATTCTTCCACCATTTTATTAAAATCCAGAATCATCACATCCAGATAATCCAGCTTATCTGCTGTATGAATGGTGGGGACATATACCGAAAAATCTCCCTGCGCCACCTTTGTGGTAGCCTCTGCCAGCTTATGCATGGGCTCCTCATAGACTTTTCGCATCTTTTGCTTCGCATATAAAGTAAGCCCCAGCGCAATCAATGCCCAATACAATATAGGAATGATGGATTGTACCACTGAATTCCATTGCATGGTCCCCATAAAAACAATAAGCCCTATATGGATGCCTGACATCAGAAGCAGCACACATAGGTAAATTACAAAAAGAGATGCCGGAAAGCGGTCCTGTTTTATTTTTTCATCATGCCTGTCATAGCTTTTTTTCATTGCAGTACCACCTTGTAGCCTAGTCCTCTGACTGTCACAATCTTAAATCCGTCACATTCCGACAATTTATCCCGCAGCTTCGTCACATACACATCCACTGCCCGCAGGCTGGTTTCGCTGTCCACACCCCAAAATTCATCCATAAGCTGCGCTCTGGAAAAAGTCTTTTTCGGATAGGATAACAACTTATAGAGAATATTAAATTCTCTTGTGGTAAGGGCGATTTCCTCACCATCAATTTCTGCACTCATCCCATCTGCATCCAGCACCAGATTTCCCACTGTAATCTTTCGCTCCATTTCAATATTTGCCCTGCGCAGCAATGCCCTGACACGAAGCAGCAGTTCATCCAGCTCAATGGGCTTTACCATATAATCATCAATTCCAAGCTGGAAGCCTTTTTGCTTGGAAGGCAGATCATCCTTTGCCGACATAAACAAAATGGGAATCGTCTTATTCACCTGCCTCACAGTCCGGGCAAACTCAAACCCATCAATCTCCGGCATCATGATATCTGAAATAATCAGTTCATATAGATTATTGTACATTTCATCATAAGCATCGTTTGCATTCAGACACCCTTTTGCCTGAAAGCCACTGTCATTTAAATAGGTACAGACGATTTGGTTCAGTTTTGCATCATCTTCCACCACAAGTATGTTAATCATGTACCATTACCCCCATTCAAAAATTCTATCTCTGGATTCTGTCCGGCAGCATTTTTTAATACCTTGGTTGACCGGATAATCATAAATACCGCCATTCCAAGTACAATTACACATACTCCTGTACCCGTTGCAGACGTCATAATCTGCCGAAAGTCTGCATCATCCCCGCCAAACTGTGTCAACATGGCTGTCTCCAATGCAAAAATAGATACCATCGCTGTTGTTAAATTAATAACTTTCGCTGCTGACAGAACCGGACTTCCATATTTTCTGAACTTATAGACATTGATGACTGCTATAATTATGGTATAAAAGGCATATAATGCCATGACATAAATCAATACTCCTGCATACTCAAATCCCTTATTTTCCCTTATGGCAATGGCTATGATAGCCGCCAGCGCCCAATTCATAAATAGCAGCAGAATCCCGCAAAGTCGGTATTTTCTCCACTCTGCAATCTTATTTTCCTTGTGCCTTCTTACATGACGAAGCAGAGAAAATCTCATTACCGCAAGTAAAAGATAATATACTGCAAGTTCTCCAAACCACAATGACCGATAATATACTCCGGAAAAGAACTTTACTGCCACATACAGCAAATTAATAAACAATCCCTGATACAAAGAGGCTTCTGTTCGAAATGCCGCTTCTGTCATATATCTTTTCAAAACAGGAATGCTCAATGCCTTTTTAACTATTGCGTGATTCTCTATTCCACGCCTTACCCATTTGACAATGTCCACTATTCCTATAATAGAAATAATCAGAGCATAAGCAGACAAAATATACGCAATATACGAAATAGCTCCTTCCATTCCATTAGAAAGTACATAAATCACCAAAGCAAATGATGGTATTGCTATAAACAGGGTAGGTATTGGAGACAGCTTAAATACCTTTTTTAAAATTTCCATTATCCGCTGTACATCCATACCTTACCCATGCTCTCCTTGTATATCTCACTTTTCATACCTTATGCATTATATCCTATTATTGTTTAAGTTTTGTTTGCAATTTGTGTCCAATTTGTGAACAAATGCAAATTCACCTACTAATACCTACTTCAGTCCCTTAATAAACGGAATCAGGCAAAGGAGAACAACAATTCCTATAATCCCGACTATGATGCCGACCACCATGTAACCGCTCCAAACCATTGACAAGCACATACCAACACCTAAAAGCAAAGCCCCGACAATTCCAATCAACGTTGCACCGATTGCCTTTCCTGACAGCTTGATGGGAGCCTTATCTTCCATCTTTCTCCATACAAGCACCATGATGAGCAGTACAATCATTCCGGCTACTCCCATAACAATGCCTTCATTGCGTGCATTCCATTCTTCTATTAGCCCCATACACATTCCCAGCGCAAATAAAATTCCTCCAATTGTTCCTAAAATCATTGCTACAAATGTACTCTTTTTCATCTTAAATACCGTCCTTTCTTTTTGTTATTTTATTAGTTTTTCCTACTTGCTTCTTCTCTGGCTTTTTGTTCTGCATTCAGCCGCTCTTTGGCTTCCTCCACAGTCTCGCCTTCCTTAGTCAAAAAGCTGTCAACAAACTTATCTGCCACTTTGTTAAATCCATCCACTGCGCCCTGCTCAATTTTCTTGTAGCCATCCACCACCCCTTCTTCTATTTTTTTGTAGCCTTGAACTACTCCTTCCGCAATTTTTTCATTTGCTTCTACTAACTTTGATTTTGCCATGTTCTTAATTCTCCTTTTTTATAGACTTTTTGTATTTCTTTGATGACAAAAGAGTACCATCCTTTTATTTATGTAATGTTTGACTTTTGTTTGCAAAATGTTAAAATGCAAAAAAGCTGCCTCGGTCTAGAGGCAGCTTTCAAAAGGTGTTCTATTTTTTCCAAAAAGAAGTTTTCAGTTCAATGGGAATCTCATAGAGAACTTCATAACTGTCATCGGTGATGTTGCCATAGGGGTCTGCTTCCAAGCCGCTGCGAATTACTTTCAGTGTCAGTTGTGTGCCCATAACTGCCGGCTTGGTGAACCAATAACCTTTCGCATCATGGTCTTCATAGGGATAAACCGTATAATCATTGCCCAATTCATCTGACAGGATAAACCCATATTCATTCCCGACATGCCCGATGGTATCGCAGTCGATGAACATTGTCACATAAAGGGCGGATTCCTGAATGCTGTTTAACCGGATTTTGTGTTCTCCCCATTCATAACTCTTGTCAATCTTCCAGCTTTTACCGGTAAAACAAGTTTTCGGAGTGAAGGTGCTGACAAAACCATCCCCATCCTTTGCATAGAGCAGCCGGACGGTCAGCTCTTTGCCCAGCAATTCTTTTCCCGTCATATTTCCCAAGTCGATACAATAGATATTGGTGGTGGTCATGGAATCTTCGTCCTCATTTTCCAAATAAAGCTGCGAGTGCAGGCCTTCCGTATATTCTGACTGACAAATGACAGTGTCCCCTTCTGTAATGTAAAAGAACCAGGGCAGGAAGTATGTGTGGAAAAAGCCGTTTTGAGCCTCTTCAAGACCACTGTAATCAAAGGTATAACTCAACAGCAGATAGTGATCCTCCACAACGGCGCTGTTCAGTGTAGCGATTACTCCATCGCATTCCTGCGTATCGCCTATATGGATTCCATAGTTTGCTTCAATCTCGTTAAAATTCTGTATGACACTCTTGTTTTCCGCTGTAATATTTGTCAAAAAATGACCGATTGCAGGGCCCACTGCCGCAAGGGTGGCCATACCGAAGCACATTACCATGGCGGCGGCTAATATAAAGCCAAGGTGCATTTTTTTGCGTCCAAACCCATGCGCTTTTTTCTGCCCATGTATATATTCTTGAATGTAAATTTCATCAATATCCCCTATAGCATCCAACAATTGTTCTTTTCTCGTCATGCTCATATAAAAATTCCTCCCTTTTCAAGATTTTCTTTCAGATTTTTCCGCATTCTCGAAAGGCGAATCTGAATGGCATTTCTTGTCACTGCATTGCTTTTGGCCAAAGATTCTATGGATTCAAGAGCAAAATACCGGCCTACAAAAATTTGTCGGTCTTTAGCGGGCAATCCGGCAAGGAAACTGTTTATAGCTTCCCTCAGCTCATCTGTATCCTCGTCAAATGCAGCATTTGCGGGAATACATTCCTCCAACTCGTCAAGAGCCACCAGATAAACGCCTCCCCCGCGTTTCTTTGCTGTCATGTGGCGAATGCGGTCCACCGCCCGCCGTCTGGTCAGCATGGCAGCATAGGATGCAACCGACGTAGGATTCTTTGGGGGAACGGTATTCCATATGTCCAGCAAAACATCGTTTACACATTCCTCCACATCCTGCGCCGTGGGAAGAATATGCCCGGCAAAATTCTTTAATAGTCTGCCATATCGACATATGATTTCATCCAGCGCAGATTCTCTGCGCGCCATAAGCAACGAGATAATTTCTGTATCTTCCATAAGATAATCCAATCTCCCTTCGTTCCTTTTTTTCTTCTCTGCAGAGCTCCCCTTCACCTATTAAATCGCAAAAAGAGAATTATCCTTTCAGACTTTATTATCAGAAATTTAAAATGCTGTCTGGCACACTCAAAATTTTATGACTGCCGTATCCCTTATAGGCCTTTTGCCATAAATGACCGTCATTTTTCAAACCAATTCAGGATTCCATAAGTAATGAGCTTATATGACCATACCCCTGTTGTTCTGCCAATCTTTTAATTCCATCCAATGCTTCTTCTTTTGAATAGTTATGCTCTGTCAAAAAATCACTGTCTTTTTCACCTATATATTGGTAAAATAATATTGCAGCAAGAACTTCCTCTTTTTGGGTATAGTCAATATTTTCCAACAATATATCCTCTGCTTCATTTATGAAACCCTCATCAACCATTTTTTCAAATTCCTCTAATGCTTTTCCCGAAACCTCATATTTATTTTCCTCCGGCAATTCAACAGATTTATATTGTTTTCCGAGCATTAGTGAAAAAAGCACCCTTACCATCTCCTTGATGATACGCATGATATAGTCTTTCTCGTCATTAAAATTCATTTTGCCTCCTACACAGTGTTTAATCTTTTAATTTGTCAGATTTTCTCTGCGAAAGATACGAAAGTCCTCTAAGTAAAGCATATGATATTGCTGAAAGAACAATAAAAAAGCAAATTGCTATGCTAATGGCCTGTGGCTCAGTCGTTTGTTTCTTTAACAACAGATAAAAGACCATACTAAATATTCCTACGCATATCAGACTTACAATAAAATCATTCTTCGGGGTACTTTTCACCAATGACCCGTTCCATGCCCCATTTGTTACAATAAAGAAAATGTATATCAGACCTCCGGCAAGCAGAGCTATTGTTTCTCCTATGATCGAGGAGAGATTACCTGTCATAAGCATTTGCACTATAATTGTCATTGCACATATCAGAAACATAATACAAAATGAAATGTTTCCGCTTCTTGCGGCTCTTTGCTTTTCTAACTCGTTATAATCAGCAACTTTTAATAATATTTCCTTTAATTCATTATCCATGTTCTTGCTTTTCCTTTCCCCATTTAAAATCTCCTTAATTTCTACATTGTAGTATTCAGAAATCTCTACCAAAATACCAAGGTCAGGCAAGTTTGTTCCTGTTTCCCATCTGGAAATGGTTCTTCCTGAAACGCCTAAAATTTCTGCCAACTGCTCCTGTGTGATTCCTTTCTCATTACGGAGCTGTTTTAAAAAGGCTCCCATCTCTTTTGGATTCATAAGTTTTCCTCCCTTCACATACAGACTACTCTTTTCTAGTGATAAAAAACACGACACAAAACAAGAAATATCGGTAATTTTACTATTAGACACAGATGTCTATTGCTATTTTTATTAAAAGGGAAAAGCCCTGCTACTGACAGAGCTTTTCAAATCTATGATTTAAAAAAGAAAGCATTGAAAAATCCAATGTTTTCAATGCTTTCCAGCGTCCCCGAGACGACTTGAACGTCCGACCTATCGCTTAGGAGTTAAAACAACCTATTTTTTAGAGTCCAGCAAGTTCTCTGTTGTCC
>CAZGGA010000032.1:0-21703 GCA_964524555.1 uncultured Acetatifactor sp. | reverse complement strand
TTGAGCATTTTTCATATTCTTTGACGGCTTCTTCAAAAGTCATCTTCAATGTTGATAAATGATAACACTCTATTTCATCCTGTGTTAAATTCTTTTCCCCAAACGATGACACTTTACATAAATAGTAATTATTAATATTATGTCTATGAATGAGGTTGTAATAGTCACTTACAACTCCGATTTTACATATTATATCAATTTCGGCTCCAAGTTCTTCTTTCAACTCTCTTCTAATGGCTTTCGTCAGTTCTTCCTCTAATTCAACTCCGCCGCCTGCGGTTTCTATTAATGTAGCTTTACCAAAATCATCATTACGGGTAGCTCTTACAAAATAAAAATAACCTGATTCATCAAAGACGATAGCTCTTACAATTTGCCTATCATGGTCAATATACTCAAACTTCCACTCACTATCCTGAAGTTCCAATTTGAATTCCAATCCATCTAGTATCGTTTTATCCATTATTTCATTCATCTCCATAAATCACGATTTGTAGCTTTGATTATATTACGAGCAGATACCTTTTTCAACTCATTTTCGTGAAATGTTTGTGTCAAAAACTCTACAAATGAAATTTACATATTCGAAATAATTTCTCTTGCAATATTTTCTTCTATTTTTGTTGCATAAACTCCCTCATAAAACTCAACAACCTCACCAATACCTTTTTGAATCACAAATCGTAATTGGCCATTTTTTACTTTTTTATCTGTATACAATTTTTTCACTAAGTTTTCCGTGTCTATATAAGATGGAATAGCAGTTGGCAAATTAGCCTTTTTCAATAACGCTATAACATCATCTCTTTCTCCCTCAGTCATATATCCAAGTCTGTATGCCAATTTAACCTCTGCCACGATGCCAATTGATAATGCCTCTCCATGAAGTAATTTATAGTCGCTTACAGTTTCTATTGCTCTTCCTACTGTATGGCCAAGATTAAGAACTTCCCTAAGTCCATTTTCTTTTTCATCTTTCATTACAACATCATATTTTATCTTACAATTTTCTTTTGCAATGTGTTCACATACACTTTTATCAATGTTATAAATTTCATTCATATGGATATTCAGATAATCAAAGAAATCTTTGCTTGCAATACAGGCATGTTTAATGGTTTCAGCCAATCCACTTGATATTTGTCTTACAGGTAAAGTTTTCCATGTTGCAATGTCTAAATACACTTTTTCTGGTTGATTGAACAGACCAATCAAATTAGTAGCTAGTGGAGTGTCAACTGCTGTCTTGCCACCTATTGACGCATCAGCCGCTGCCAAAAGAGTAGTTGCATAATTGATAAAGGGCACACCTCTTCCAAAGGTTCCCGCAACAAATCCAGCTAAATCTGTTACTACGCCGCCGCCAACCGCAATGATGCAGCAATCCCTGCGATACCCTTTTTCCAACATTGCATCTTCTATAAACTCTTTCGTTTTTCTTGTTTTATTTACTTCCCCTGCGTCAAACACAAATAAATCTGCATGATAGTTTGCATTTATTAATTTATTCAAAATACTAACTGCATACAAATCTTTCACAACACTATCTGTAATAACTGCAAATTTAGTAATACTACCAACTAAGCCATTTTGGATATCTAAAATTAGCTTATCCTCTAAACAAAATCCTATTTCAATTTCATAACTTTCATCAACAATTTTTTTCAATTCAACATTAAAAATACCCATATGTAACCTCACTTATCTACTACTCAGTCGACTCATTTCAATCAAGGCAAACCGCATTTTCTCCCACAGGGAAAAACACAACTCCATCATCTTTTTTTATGTCACGTCGTTTCCCTTCTGCACGGATAATCTTTCCATCCGCACTCTTTGTATACTGTCTGACATATAAATTCTCATAGGTGTGTTCCCTGCCATAATCATACCAAACCCAGAGTACCCGCGTAGCATCCTTGATAACCAATCGCTCATTTTCATTGATTATTCCCACAGGATTGCTGATATATAAGCTTTCTTCCTCATTGAACGTCAGAACAATTTCATTTTTTGTCCATTGAACAGTATCTACTATGTGAAAATTGTCGTGGGGTCTGCCGAACCATTCTCCCCAAATGCATAAGCTGCCCCCTTTTACTCTTAACTCATCTAAAAACCGTTCCTTCATACAGCGCTTGGCCTTATCAAGTAATGTTTTACATTCAGGATATTTTTCAACCACTGCACCATCTTCTCCATTTGTGTACACAAATTTTCCCTGATAAAAATAACTGCAATGAAGAGCTTTCATATCCAATTTATAGAAAACCTGATCCTCCAGACAGAATTCATACCGAACTGGTCCATTCATATCCATCATGATATAGCCAACAATCTTTTTACCTGAATCAACAGCCCATACAACATCGCGCATATATGGCAGATAACCTGCTATCATCTGAAATATATCTGAAAGCATATCGCTTTCCCTTATGGGAAACCGCTTTTCATTTGGCGCAGTGCAATCATCACCCATACATACACTCTCACGGTCAACTCTGATATCTTGCAAAAAAACTGTCTTTTTTGCTATCTTCATTACTTTCTCCTATTATTATATCAATGATTGGCTTTGCCTTGATATTGGGAATAGAGGTACTCCCAATATCTCACTGCAGGCACCTCCACAAATTGGAATTTGCAGGCTGAACACTAATCGTCTATGCTGTCTTCGGACAAGCCTTCCACAAAGTCCAGAAAACTCTCTGCAAGACAATGGAAACATCTATCCTCCAATTCTCCCAAATCCATATACACAATATAGATTCCTCCGTCCTCCAAATTGATGCAGATTGGATTAGCTCCATAGTCATTAGCAAAGGGAAAATAAGATGTCATCAATGGGGATTTCTCTTTGAATAATAAATATTTTTCCTCTGCTGTTTCTATGGGAATGTCACAACATTGATTTTTTAATGGGAGAAAAACTTGAACTTCTGTTTCAATATCTTCCTCTTCAGAATAGAAAAATGGCTTTGCAGGTATTCCGCCATTATAGGACAGATAGTGTCCAACAAAATCCTCTGGAAATGTAAGCCCCAGATTTACTTCGATTTCCCCTATATCTGCTCTTGTAAGTACTTCACCCATTTTTTCAAACATATACAATCCTTCCATAAACTCCAATTTGTAACTTTGATTATATCACGAGCATATACCCTTCGTCACTCATTTTCGTGAAACCAACGGAGTTTTATCCAGCAACACTAATCTTTGAACTAGACGGAACAGCCCTATAATTGACAAACATTTGCGGCGGTGCTATAATTCAGGCAATTATGAAAAGAAAGAGGTAATGCCGATGAAATACTCTGCAGATGAGGTAATGCAGTTTGTGCAAGAGGAAGATGTGAAATTTATCAGATTGGCTTTTTGCGATATATACGGAAAGCAAAAGAATATCTCCATTATGCCGGGGGAGCTTCCGCGGGCTTTTGAGCATGGAATCGCTGTGGATGCATCGGCAGTTTCTGGTTTTGGAGGAGATATTTACTCGGACCTCTTTTTGCATCCGGATGCAGGAACCCTTGCGATTCTGCCTTGGAGACCGGAGCATGGCAAAGTGGTGCGGATGTTTTGTTCGGTGGCGCATCCGGACGGGACCATAATCGAAAACGATACCAGAAATATTTTGAAAAAAGCTATTGCAGATGCGGAGGCGGCAGGAGTTTCTTTTGACTTTGGCGCCGAGCTTGAGTTTTATCTGTTTAAATTGGACGAAAACGGAGAGCGGACGGATATTCCTTATGACAATGCGGGATATATGGATATTGCCCCCGATGACAGGGGAGAGAATGTCCGCCGCGAGATTTGTCTGACTTTGGAGCGCATGGGGATTTGTCCAGAAAGCTCTCATCATGAGGAAGGTCCTGGACAGAATGAAATTGACTTTCGTTATTCCGATGCGCTTTCTGCGGCAGACCACACTGTAACTCTCTGCTCTGTGGTAAAGACAGTAGCGCTCAGGAACGGTCTTTATGCTGATTTTTCGCCCAAGCCCATAAAGGATAAACCGGGAAGCGGTTTTCATATTCATATGTCGGTGGAATCAAAAAGTGGTGCAGACCTGATGCCCTGTATGATAGAAGGGGTTTTGCGCAGGGTTCCTGAGATGACAGCCTTTTTAAATCCTTGTGAAAACTCTTATGAGAGGCTTGGAAATCACAAGGCGCCTCAGTATGTCTCATGGTCCAAGGAAAACCGCTCGCAGTTGGTTCGCATTCCGGCATCATTTGGCACTTCTAAGCGAATGGAGCTTCGGTCTCCGGATTCCATGACTAATCCTTATCTTGCTTTTGCACTGTTAATTTATGCGGCAATGGAAGGAATTGAAAATAAATGGGAACTGCGTCAGGAGATTAACTGCAATTTATTTACGGCGGATAGGGAAATTCTTGATAAATGTGGGCATTTGCCTCAGAGTTTGAAAGAGGCACAGGAGATGGCAAAAGACAGCGAATTTGTGAGAAAGCATCTGCCAGAAAGTCTGATACATTTATATTGTAAAGCGTAAAGGATGCAGAGGCAAAAAATTTGGCGTTGAAAAATGCCGCTCAGACGGACTTCTTACAAAAGAAAAGCGAACACAGACATAAAATTAAAAAGCAGGAGTTTTGCAATTACTGAAGAACAGCGCACAAGGGAGGGAAGAACATGATTTTTGACGGACATACTTACAGCATACTGCTGGTGTCGGCGTCCGATAAAATCAACGCTTCGCTCACCGGACTGCTCCCCCAGACATACTATGGGCAAATGCTTACGGTAAGCAGCGTGGCGGCAGCCAAACGTGCCATGCTGGAGAAAACTTTTGATTTTGTCATAGTAAATGCGCCCCTGCCGGATGATTTGGGCGTGAACTTTGCCATTGACAGTTGTAATAATCAGAGTACGGTGGTGCTTTTGCTGGTGAAGGCAGAACTGCATGAGGAAATTCATTCCAAGGTGGTGGATTTCGGCGTATTTACCCTTCCCAGACCCACATCCGCATCCATGATTTCGGCGGCTTTCCGGTGGATGAAGGCTTCCAGGGAGCGCCTGCGCTGTCTGCAGCAAAGAGCCACTACTCTGGAAGAAAAAATGGAGGAAATCCGCATTATGAATCGTGCCAAGTGGTTGCTAATCGGCAACTTGAACATGACGGAGGAGGACGCCCACCATTATATTGAAAAACAGGCCATGGATCAGGGGATGACAAGACGCAAAGTGGCGGAAGGGATTATTAAGTCATATCAGTAATTAGATAAATAATAAGCTGTTAGTCCCTCGCGCTTGATTTTTGGGGTATGGTGTGTTATTATTTTAACGATGCAAAATCGTGAAAAAATTTCAACAAGATTATTTTAAATGCAACAAGAATGCCTGAGGAGAGGAAGGGAGTAAAAAAGATGAAACAGGGTTTTGATGAGATTATGGCAAAGGTAAAGGAATGCGGCAAAAAGACCGTTTCCGTGTCCGTGGCACAGGATGAGGCAGTGTTGGAGGCCGTGAAGGAGGCAAAGCGGCTGGGAATTGCGGATGCAATCTTAGTGGGCGATGAGGCAAAAATCAGAGAAATAGCCGCATCCATCGATATGGATTTGAGCGGTTATGAAATTATAGATGAGCCGGATATGATAGAGGCTTCTTTAAAGGCAGTGAAATTAGCCCATGACGGCAAAGCTGATATGTATATGAAGGGAGTCATTGACACTAAGAACTTCTTAAAGAGCGTTCTGGATAAAGAGGTAGGCCTGCGCACAGGGTCAGCGCTCTCCCATGTAGCTGTTTTTGAGGTACCCGGCATTGACAGACTGTTGTTTTTGACAGATGTGGCGTTTATGACTTATCCCACACTGGAAGATAAGGTGCATATTATCAACAATACGTTGCCGGTGTGCAAGGCCTGCGGCGTGGACAATCCCAAGGTGGCGCCTCTTGCAGCAGTTGAAGTGGTAAACCCCAAGATGCCTGTGACCGTTGAGGCAGCAGAACTTACTCGTATGTGCGAGGCTGGAGAACTGACAGGCTGTATTGTTGACGGGCCTCTTTCGCTGGATTTGGCAATCGACCCGGAAGCCGCAAAGCATAAGGGCGCTACGGACCGTAAGATTCAGGGAGATGCAGATGTGTTATTATTCCCGGATATTCATGCCGGAAATTTGGTATATAAGGCAATCGTGCATATGGTACAGGTAAAGAACGGATGTATTTTGACCGGTACCAAGGTGCCCGTGATTCTGGCAAGCCGTTCCGACACCTTTGAGACAAAGGTAAATTCGCTGGCGTTGGCGGCTGTGGTTGCAGAGGAAATGAAAAAGCAACAGTAAAACAAAAATCGTAGGAAAAGTCAGGAAGGAGACAGCTATGTCCATTAAAAGTTTGATCATCAATCCGGGTTCCACATCTACGAAGATAGGTGTGTTCGAGGATGAGAATCTTTTGTTTGAGGAAACATTGCGGCATTCCACAGAGGAAATCGGGAAATTTGCAGGCATTGTAGACCAGAAGGATTTCCGCAAAAAGATTATTACGGATTTGCTGGAGGAAAAGAATTTTGACATCAAATCCCTGAATGTGGTAGTAGGGCGGGGCGGTATGTTAAAACCTATTCCCGGAGGCACTTATGCGGTGACGGATGAGCTTTTGGAAGATTTAAAAATTGGTGTGCAGGGACAGCACGCTTCCAATTTAGGAGGTATTCTGGCCAGAGATATTGCGGATTCCATAGGAGTGCCATCTTATATCGTAGATCCGGTGGTGGTGGATGAATTGATGCCCATTGCCAGATATTCCGGTGTGCCGGAGCTTCCCCGCATCAGTGTGTTTCATGCCCTGAATCAAAAGGCGGTGGCGAAAAGGTATGCAAAGGAGATTGGAAAGCCCTATGATTCTCTGAACCTGATTGTAGTGCATATGGGAGGCGGCGTGTCCGTGGGTGCTCATAAGCAGGGAAGGGTGATAGATGTGTTTAACGCTTTGGACGGAGACGGTGCATTTTCGCCTGAGCGTGCAGGCGCAGTTCCCAGCGGCGCTCTGATAAAGATGTGTTTTTCCGGAAAATATACGGAGAAGGAAGTATACAGCAAGGTTGTGGGCAAGGGCGGTTTTAATGCGTACCTTGGAACCAATGACATGAGGGAAGTGACGAAGCGCGCAGATGCAGGAGATGAGAAAGCTGCGGAGGCAAAGCAAGCGTTTATTTTTCAGGTGGCAAAGGATATCGGCTCCATGGCTTGTGTTTTAAACGGCAAGGTGGACCAAATCATTGTCACGGGAGGAATTGCCTATGGCAAAGATGTCGTGGAGGCTTTGAAGGAAAAGGCAGAGTGGATTGCGCCGTTTACAGTGTATCCCGGCGAAGATGAGCTGCTTGCCCTGGCACAGGGCGCTCTGAGGGTGTTGAATGGGGAAGAGCAGGTTATGAATTATTAGTTGCAATGCCACATGCATAGAATAATAAAAGATAAAAGCGCCCCGCTAAAGCGGAGCGCTTTCGTTATCTCTTATAGAATTTTTACAGAGGGAAGTTGAAGTATCTCTTTGCATTGTCATAGGAGATATTGGTAACAATTTCACCAAGGGTATCATAATCCTCAGGGAACTGTCCGCTCTCTACCCAATTTCCAATCAAGTTGCAGAGGATGCGTCTGAAATACTCATGTCTGGTATAGGACAGGAAGCTTCTGGAGTCGGTGAGCATTCCGATGAAACCGGACAAATTGCCCAGATTTGCAAGGGAAATCATCTGATCCTCCATGCCTGTCTTATGATCATTGAACCACCATGCGCTGCCCTGCTGAATCTTGGCAACAGCAGTGGAATCTTGGAAGCATCCGAGGATAGTGCCGATTGCCTGATTGTCGTTGGGATTCAGGCTGTAAATAATGGTTCTGGGAAGCTCTCCGGTCTGGTTTAAAGCATCCAGATAGTTAGCCATCTGGGAAGAAGGAGCATGATTATCGATACAGTCATATCCGGTATCGGGACCAAGCTTCTGGTACATTACCTGATTGTTGTCGCGCTTACAGCCATAGTGGAGCTGCATAGCCCAATCCAATCTGTGATACTCTCTGCCCACAAATACCATGAAAGCTGTCTTAAACTTTAATTCATCTTCCTTGGTGAGAACCATTCTGTTCAATCTCTTTAAGAAGATTTCTTCAATTTCATCATCAGAAGCAGGCACATACATAATGTGCTCAAGGGCGTGGTCGGATACATTACAGCCCATGGATACAAAGAATTCCATACGCTGTTTTAAAGCAGTTTTCAGTGCGCCGAAGGTACGGATTTCGGTAACGCCGGTCACTTTAGCCAATTTATCCAGATATTCCAGATATTCGGGCTTTTCGATGTTCATTTCCTTGTCGGGTCTCCATGCGGGAAGAACCTTTACATCAAAGGAAGAATCTTCTGCAAGCTTTTTGTGCCATTCCAAGGAATCAATGGGGTCATCGGTGGTGCAGATTAAGGTGACGTTGCTCTGCTTGATTAAGTTGCGCACACTCATGGAAGGCTGCTGCAGCTTCTCATTGCAGAGGTTCCATACCTCATCAGCGGTATTTTTGTTTAATACGCCATGGTAGCCGAAGAATCTCTGTAACTCCAGATGGCTCCAATGGAACAGCGGATTTCCGATTGCCTTGCCCAAGCACTCAGCCCATTTCTGAAATTTCTCGTAGTCGGAGGCGTCTCCGGTAATATATTTCTCATCTACGCCGCAGGAACGCATAAAGCGCCATTTGTAATGATCCCCGCCCAGCCATACCTGAGTGATGTTCTCAAACTGGCGATCCTCGGCAATTTCCTTGGGATTGATGTGGCAGTGATAGTCAAGTATCGGCGTTTTCTCTGCGTAATCGTGGAACAGTTTCTTGGCGGTTTCTGTCTCTAACAGAAAGTCCTTGTCCATAAATGCTTTCATTTTTTTCCCTCCATTATGAGTATGTATGTTTAAGGTATTGCTATCTAATTTAAGATTATAACGAATGCAGGGCTTTTTTTCAAGATGCATTTTACAGCAAAATGCATCTTTGCAAAGAGGAAGCGGTTTTTATGGTTGACGAAAGAGGATTTTGGCTGTAAAATTATTAGTAAAATGAAGTTGCGCTCAGGGGCGCAGAATGGAGGACAAGATGGAAATCTTAAACAAGGCGAAAACCGGGAAAAAAGAAAGACCAATCAAAGTAGTGCAGTTCGGCGAGGGCAATTTTTTGCGCGGATTTGTAGACTACATGATTGATATTGCCAATGAACAGGGCAAGTTTGATGGAGATATCGTTCTGATCAAACCCATCGAATTTGGAAATCTGGATATGTTCCACAATCAGGACTGCCAATACACTGTTTCTCTCCGCGGCAATGTAAACGGCGAGGGCAAAAAGATAAACAGAATCGTTACCAGCGTTGCAGATGCGGTGGATACCAGCAACGAGTATCAAAAGTATATGGGATTGGCAGAGATTGACACGCTGCGCTTTGTGGTTTCCAATACCACTGAGGCGGGTATTGTATTTGACAACACCGATAAATTTGAAGCAGAACCTCCTAAAACCTTCCCCGGCAAACTGACCAAGTTCTTATATCATAGATTTGAAACATTTAATGGGGACAAGAGTAAGGGGCTTGTAATGCTTCCTGTGGAGCTGATTGACGACAACGGCATCCATCTTAAGGAATGTGTATTAAAGTTAATCGACCTCTGGAAACTCAGCGATGAATTCAAAAATTGGGTGAACGAGGCCTGCGTCTTTACTTCCACATTGGTTGACCGTATCATTACGGGTTATCCCCGCGCTACTGAGCAGCAGGAGTGGGAGGAGCTTGGCTATGAAGACCATATTATGGTGACAGGCGAGCCTTTTGCCCTCTGGGTTATCGAGTCCGACAAGGATATCAGCAAGGAATTCGATCTTCCGGGTGCAGGACTTCCCGTTATTTTTACCACGGATCATCATCCGTACAAGCAGAGAAAGGTGCGTATCTTAAACGGCGCTCACACCTCCTTTGTGCTGGCTTCCTGGTTGTGCGGCAACGATATTGTAAGACAGTCCATGGAAGATAATGATGTCAGGGAGTTCATGAACAAGACCATTTTTGATGAAGTAATTCCCACTCTGACTCTTCCGGAAGACGAGTTAAAGGCTTTCGCAGGCGAAGTGGTGAACAGATTCAACAATCCTTATGTTGACCATGCGTTGCTTGCTATTTCCTTAAACTCTGTATCCAAGTGGAGAGCAAGATGTCTGCCCAGCCTCCTTGGCTATGTGGACAAATTCGGAAAGCTTCCTGAACACCTGACTTTCTCTATCGCAGCGCTGATGGCATTTTACTGCGGAACAGAAATCAGGGACGGCGCATTGATTGGACATAGAAACGGCGAAGAGTACTTAGTTAAGGACGATCAGGCAGTGCTTGAGTTCTTCCGTGACAACTGTGAGAAGGATACCAGAGATTTTGTAACCAGCTATCTGGGAAGAGAGGACTTCCACGGACAGGATCTGAATCAGGTGGCAGGCCTTACAGATGCAGTTGTGGCATATTTGGACGATATTAAAACGAATGGAATGAGGGCAGCATTATGCAAGATTTCTTAAAAATCAACGACAATGACAATGTAGTGGTGGCTTTGAACACCCTTCCCGCGGGAACCAGCATTTCCGTGGGAGCAAAGACGGTTACAGCTTTGGAAGAAATTCCTGCAGGGCACAAGATGGCAATCTGTGATATTCCCGAGGGCGGTGAGGTTATCAAATATGGTTACCGCATTGGTAATGCAAAGGAAGCCATCAAGGAAGGCGGCTGGATTCACACCCATAATGTTAAGACCGCGCTGGGAGATTTGCTGGAATACTCCTATAATCCTACCCCTGTGGAGGAAAAACAGACAGAGGATGTCACCTTTATGGGCTTTAACCGCCCTGACGGCAAGGTAGGTGTGAGAAATGAAATCTGGGTGATTCCTACAGTGGGCTGTGTCAACAATGTAGCTACCGCTATTGCAAAACAGGCAAATCAGTGGCTTAAGAGTGAATATGGCGAGAGCACTGTGGAGGAAGTCATTGCATTTCCCCATCCTTACGGCTGTTCCCAGATGGGAGACGATCAGGAGCATACCAGAGCAATTCTGGCTGATTTAATCAATCATCCCAATGCGGGCGGTGTGCTGGTGCTGGGACTTGGCTGCGAAAACAGCAATATTGACGTGTTAAAGCCTTATATCGGCGATTATGACGAGAATAGAGTGAAATTCTTAGTGTCTCAGGAAGTGGATGACGAGATTTCAGAAGCGGTAGAAATCATCAAAGGATTGGTTGGTTATGCTTCCAAGTTCAAGAGAGAGCCCATTAGCGTAAGCAAGTTGGTAATCGGAATGAAATGCGGCGGAAGTGACGGTCTCTCCGGCATTACCGCGAATCCTCTTGTAGGGCGTTTCTCCGATTTGCTGATTTCCAAAGGCGGCACCACGATTCTCACAGAGGTGCCTGAGATGTTTGGTGCAGAAACCATTCTTATGAATCGTTGCGCAAATGAAGAACTGTTCCACAAGACCGTGGATTTGATTAATGATTTTAAGAATTACTTTAAGAGCCATAATCAGACCATTTACGAGAATCCTTCTCCCGGAAACAAAAAGGGCGGTATTTCCACCTTGGAAGATAAGTCCTTAGGATGTACCCAGAAATCCGGAAGCGCATTGGTGAAGGGCGTATTGGCATATGGGGAGACCGTAAAGACTCCCGGATTAAATCTTTTGAGCGCACCCGGCAACGACTTGGTGGCAGCTACAGCCCTTGCGGCAGCAGGAGCACATATCGTGCTGTTTACCACAGGACGGGGAACTCCTTTTGCATCACCGGTTCCTACCATGAAGATTTCTACCAACTCCAGATTGGCAGGAAAGAAGTCCAATTGGATTGATTTCAATGCGGGCGTTTTGGTGGAGGACAGTACCATGGCGGAAGAGACGGAGAGGCTGTTTAACTATGTGGTTGAGGTTGCATCCGGCAAGCAGGTATGCAGCGAAGCAGCAGGCTTCCACGACATGGCAATCTTTAAGCAGGGCGTGACCTTGTAAAATTACAATCGCAGTATCGCCAATGAAAAGGCGGCGAAAAGAGATTTATATAAAAATTTCTAAGGCAATGTATATGCTGCCTTAGAAATTTTTATATTATTGAGAGACAACGTTATCAGCGGATGCCTAAGTTCCAAGTGCGCAGATTAGGGAAAGGGTATGGTTATTGATATGAAAAAAATCATGGATGTAATCAGAAAAAGTCAATCCTATATTTTTTGTATGGCAATTGTTTTGTTATTTCTTGTAATTTGCATTCCATTATGTGTAGTTGCAAAATATAATTATATGTCAGCGGATGATTTTGGATATGGAGTTATTACTCATCATGCAATCATGGAAGGACAACCCTTAAAAATATTTGGTCTGGCGGCAAAACAGGCGGCTGATACATACATGAGATGGCAGGGAAGCTTCTCTGCAGTTTTTATTTTTGCATTACAGCCGGGTATTTGGGGAGAACAGTACTATCAATTGGGAATCTACTTTATTCTTTTCTGTATGTTTTTCTTACAGTTTGTATTTTTCCGGAGAATAGCAGGAAAAGGTCAGGAAAAAGTGCCTCTGCATATCATAATCAGTTTATGTGCTCTGTTGAATCTGATTCAGGTATTATGGGTTCCTTATCCTGAAGAATGTTTCTATTGGATGAACGGAGGGCTGTATTATACATTTTTTTATACTTTACAGATATTGCTATTCTCAGAGATTCTGGTATTCTTTCGCTTTCCGGCAAAACTAAAAGGGGCACAATGGCTGTTTTTTGGATGGATGCTGCTTTTTGCGGTAATCATAGGAGGCGGCAATCTGGCTACGGGACTTGCCACCGCTTTAGTGTTGGGATTGCTTACGGTGTGGCAGTTTGTCAAAAAGGGAAACCACAGGTTTTATATTCTGGCGCTCATGATTATTTATCTGATTGCTTTTGGCATCAATATCATATCTCCGGGCAATGCTGTCAGGGCACAGGATCCGGGATATCATAAGATGAATCCCATATCCGCAGTACTGCTTGCAATGTGGCATTGTATGCTGAACATATACTCATGGACGGATTACAAAATGTTGCTGATTTTACTGATTGCTGTGCCCTTGTTATGGCAGATTACAGGTGCAGTCATTCAAAATTGGAAATTTACTTTCCGTTTTCCTGCCGTAGCCACTGTTTTTCTGTTTGGAATTTATGCTTCCCAATTAGTGCCCATCACTTACATGGAAGGCAGCTTTGGACCCAAGCGCATGGGAGATATGATGTGGTTTAGTTATATGTTGTGGATTTTTTGTACGGAAGGGTATTGGATAGGTTGGTTCAGAAATAAATATGCGGATAAAAAACAGCCATTTATATTGAAATATGGAGGAATCCTGCAGTTATGCATTCTGGCGCTGTGGTGTGTCCTTGTGTTGATGACCAATGTACGAAATAGCAGTACTTACCTGGCATGGGCGGCATTGAGGAGTGGAGAAGCGCAGGCCTATGCCGCAGAAAATGAAGAACGGCTGGAAATTTTGAAAAATCCGGAAATAAAGGATGTGTGGCTTGATAGAATACAACATCCCATAGAACCGATTTATAGCACGGATATTACAAATAATAATCAAAACTATTCAAATAGAGCAATGGCAGACTTTTATTACAAGAATACCGTGAATTTAATAGAGGATTGAATAAAAAGCATTTTTTTGGTATGATAGTATATACGAGGGTTTAGGCATTGCAGTGAATCATGAGAAGGAGGAAAAACAATGGGTTTGACGGCAGAACAAATTAAGGCACTGCCCCGTACGGAGGAGGGGATTTTTGACCTTACAGGAATCGGAGGAAATCTTTATCAAGCTGCGGGGGAGGTATATCCTGTCTATGCGGCTTACGAGACGGACTGCAACAAGAAAGAAGGCTATCCGGATATCATGGCACAGATGCGTGTCCTGGATAAAAAAGCGGCAGGGGAGTTTTCTTTGGAAAATGCTGCTGCATATGTGGATGCACTCTTGCATACCATTGAGAAAATCAGCCCTGAAATCTATGAGAATTACAGAGAATTAGTGGACATGTTCCGAGCCGCTGTGAAACGGTTTTTGTCTGAATATTATACAGAAGAAAACGGTTTTAAAAATGACGGTTCCGATGAAGTGAAGAAATTTTGCACCGTGGTAAAGGAAGCTTGCAGCAAAGATTTCTTGCTGGCAGAGAAATATCAGATGTGTTTGTGAGAGAAATGAGAAGGAAAACAGGTTGGGGTCGCACGGTATCCGTCAACTTATAATCCATAAATTCAGGTTTGCCCTATATGGGTCACACAAAGAACCGTGCAGAAACGAGGAAAATAATGGAAATCATACATATCATGCATACCGCCAGAAGTGCGGCAATAGAAATCAAGGACGGGGGCAGGCATTTTACAAAGAAGCCTTACATAATAAAATTAAACGGGAAAGAGTATGGAAACACGGAATTGACCATTACTTCCCTCTATGGGCTTAAGCCGGACACGGAGTATCTGGCAGAGGTATTTGACGGAAGCGACAAGCAGGGGGAGGTTTCTTTTAAGACCGACTATGAATTTGTCACTCTAGATGTGACAAAGTTTGGCGCCAAGGGAGATGGGGAGCATGACGACACCCATTTTATTCAGGCGGCAATTATGGCATGTCCCAAGGACAGCCGCATTTATTTCCCGGCGGGAACTTATCGTATTACCAGCCTGTTTTTAAAGAGCCATATCCGTATAGAGCTTGCAGAGGGAGCAGAGCTTAAGGCATTTACTGATAGAACCATGTTTCCTACATTTCCGGCTATGATTCAGAGCTACGACGAGACGGACGAGTATAATCTGGGAACCTGGGAAGGCAATCCTCTGCCCATGTTTTCCGGCATTATCTGCGGTGTGGGCGTGGAAGATGTGGTGATTTACGGAAAAGGAACCATAAACGGAAATGCCTCCAAAGAAAATTGGTGGAACAATCCAAAGGTGATGAATATCGCATTCAGACCTAGGCTATTCTTTATCAGCGGCTGTGAGAATGTGACTCTTCAGGGTGTGAAGTTCTGCAATTCCCCTTCATGGACGCTGCATCCGTATTTTAGTAATCATTTGAAATTTGTGGGTGTTATTGTGGAGAATCCTGCAGATTCGCCTAATACGGACGGTTTAGACCCAGAATCCTGCAAGGATGTGGAAATTGTAGGGGTTCGTTTCTCCTTGGGGGATGACTGCATTGCGGTAAAGAGCGGCAAAATATACATGGGAAGAAAGCACAAAACTCCCTCCGAAAACATTCATATCCGCCAATGTCTCATGGAGAACGGTCATGGAGCCGTGACTTTGGGCAGCGAAATGGCAGGGGGCGTGGTAAATCTGACGGTGGAGGAATGTATTTTCCGCCACACGGACAGAGGACTGCGCATCAAGACCAGAAGAGGACGTGGCAAGGATGCCATTCTCAGCAATATTACATTCCGAAATCTGACTTTGGACCATGTAATGACTCCTCTGGTGGTCAATGCATTCTATTTCTGCGACCCGGACGGTAAGACACAATATGTGCAGTCCAGAGAGGTTTATCCTGTGGATGACAGAACTCCCGCCATCAAAAAGATGGTGTTTGAAAACATGGAATGTACCAACTGTCATGTGGCGGCAGCATATTTTGACGGACTGCCGGAGGCAAAGATAGAAGAAATCGAGATGAGGAATATTTCAATCAGTTATGCGGCAGATGCCAAATGTGATGTGCCGGCTATGTCCGAGGGTGTGGAGAAGAGCAGCAAGAGAGGGCTCTTTGCAAGGAATGTGGCAAAGCTCACGCTGGACAATGTAAAAATTGAGGGTCAGGACGGAGAGGCATACGAGCTGATTGGCGTGGATGAATTAGTGAAATAGTCAAATATATACAGTGAAAACGGATTGGAGAAAATATGTCCATTGAAGTGTCTTTTGGGCAGAAAGGGATGTTTAAGAAGTCCCTGCCTCTGGATGTCATTATAGGAAAAAACTTGAAATATGGGAATTATGATGGCTGGCGGATAGAGCCGGATGTGTTGGGTGAGACAGAGTTTGTGGCATATCATCCCGCGCATATCGGAAGGGGCTTCAGTGTCATTTGGAAACAGGGCGAAAAGAACAAGGTGGAGCTCAGGCTTTTAACCCCCGCTTGTGACGAAGAGGTGGAGGATTTCTATGAATGCATTGCCCGAATAGGGGAGTGTTGGAAAAACTGCGAGATACAGGTGGATGGAGTAGATAAAAGCCTGACAGAATGTCTGGAAGGAAAGGCACATATGCTGGATTGGAATCGAAGCATTATTGCTAGTCTGGGAGAAGAAAAAAGTCTCAGTCAGGCGCCTCTTGTGCTGCTTGGCGCGTTCTGGCCCATATCTCTTTCCGCGGAGGACTTACAAAAAGTATCCCAAAGTTCCGCAGCTTTTCGGGACTATATGCACCAAAAACAGAGCATGGATGTATATTATGCCAAGCCTCGTTTTTATCAGGATGAACAGGGTGTTTTCGGGGCTTATACCTGTACGGAGGAGACAAGGAGTATTTTCCCTACAAAGGCAGAGCTTCCCTTTTGGGCGGATGAGTCGCTTCAGGTGGACAGATGGAAAATTTCTCTGTTTTCTATTACAGTAGATGATGTTGTGAGTATTATTGATTATGAGCAGTTTATACAGAGGATTCCCGAAAATAAAAAGCATCCCTATGATGCAGACCATATTTTGGTGGAGCCCTTGGAACTTGAAGTGTTGGAGCAGATAGCAGGGTTGGTAAATATAAAAAAGAGAGAAGGATAGAAATATGCAATTAGGAATCCGTTTACATGACACGAAGAAGCTCCCTTTGGAGGAGCGCATTGCAGATGTACATAATCTGGGTTTTAAGTGTGGACATCTGGCATTGGCAAAGGTGATTGATGAATATCCTACCACGGATGAGGCATTGACTCCCGGATTTGCCATGTACTTAAAGAATTTGTTTGCAAAGAACCAAGTGGACATTGCCGTGCTTGGATGTTATTTGAATTTGGCAAATCCCAATCCGGAGAAGCTTAAGAGCATCACCCACCGCTATATGGCCAATATCCGTTTTGCATCATGGCTGGGATGCGGCGTAGTGGGAACGGAGACCGGCGCCCCCAATGAGACTTACACCCATGAGCCGGAGTGCCATGGGGAAGAGGCGCTTCAGACCTTCATTAACAATCTCCGTCCTGTGGTCAAGTATGCAGAGCAGATGGGCGTGGTGATGGCAATAGAGCCTGTATGGAAGCATATCGTATATGGTCCTAAGCGTGCAAGGCAAGTGCTGGATGCCATTGATTCCCCCAATTTGCAGATTATTTTAGACCCGGTGAATCTGCTGGACATCTGCAATTATCAGAATCAGGTGGAAATTGTGGATGAGGCAATCGATTTGCTGGGAGCCGATGTTGCAATGGTGCATCTGAAAGACTTTGTGGTGGAGGACGGTGCTTTAAAATCCGTGGGCGCAGGTCTGGGACAGATGGATTATTCTTCTGTCATTAAATTCATGAAGGAGAGAAAACCCTTTATTCATGCAACTTTGGAGAACACCACACCGGAGAATAACATTCAGGTGAAAGAATTTATCCAGAAATTGTATGACGAGGCATAATGTCGTTTTTGGATAAAATTGGATAAAATAAGAAGGGGAAATAAGAGCAAGGTTATGAGATTAAAATTAAAACAGTGCAAGGGGCGGTTTGCGCTTTTCCTTGCACTATGTATGATAATGCTGCTGACAGGGTGTGGCAGAGAAGTATCGGGAGCCGGAACATCTGGCGCACAAACGCCTGAAACCAGAGAGACGGCGGTGGAAGCCTCCGGAGCCGGAACATTTAGTGCGGAAACGCCGGAAACCAAAGCAGCGACGGTGGAAGCTTCTGGGGCCGAAACGTCCGGTGCGGAAACGCCCGAAACCAAAGCAGCGGCGGTGGAAGCTTCCGGGGCTGGAACGTCCGGTACGGAAACGCCCGAAACCAAAGCGACGGCGGAAGCCTCCCAGACCGGAACATCTGGTGCGGAGACACCCGAAACCCAAATTGTCGGCGATCCTGCCCAAAAGGATGAGCCGAATGACCTGAGGACAGAACAGAAAGCTTCTATAGATGAGGAAGGCTCTTATACCACGGCAGAGGATGTATCCTTGTATCTGCATACATATGAAAAACTTCCCAATAATTTCATCACCAAAAAGGAAGCTAATGCATTGGGATGGTCAGGAGGTTCATTAGAACCTTATGCCCCTGGCAAGTGCATCGGGGGAGATAAATTTGGAAATTATGAGGGCATACTGCCTGATGGCAGTTACCATGAGTGTGATATTGACACTTTGGGTGCTAAGAGCAGAGGAGCTAAGCGGCTGGTTTACTCGGAGGATGGGAGAATCTACTATACAGAAGACCATTACACAACCTTTACGATGTTATATGATTAAACGCTCTGATTTTAGGATTGTTTCTGAAGGAAGCACAATAACAATCAGAAAAGCAAAGAATTTTTAGATAAGATAATGTGAGCCGCATTTGCGGCGGAATGTGAGGAATTATGTTTACAGACGGAAATATTTACATGGGACTTGCAGATGGAGAGCGGGTCAATATGAAACTGAACATGAGCAATCGGCATGGTCTGATTGCGGGAGCCAGCGGAACCGGAAAAACCATTACCATGAAAGCCATGGCGGAATCCTTTTCGGACGCAGGAGTTCCGGTATTTTTGTGCGATGTAAAGGGGGATGTGTCCGGAATCGCTTCTCCGGGTGTTCCCTCGGAAAGCATGGAGAAACGTATTGACAAATTTGGGATTCGTGACAGTTTCTCCTATAAAGCATATCCTGTCTGCTTCTGGGATATTTATCAGGAGGGCGGACATCCTGTCCGGGCAACCATTTCCGATATGGGACCGGAACTGCTTGCCCGTATTCTTGGGCTTACTCCTGCACAGGAGGGTGTGTTGAATATTACATTCCGCATTGCAGATGACAAGGGACTCCTTTTGATTGACTTAAAAGACCTGAGAGTGGTGTTAAATTATGTGAATGAGCATAAGGATGAATACATCACTACATATGGAAATATTACCACGCAGTCGGTGGGCGGCATTCTGCGTGCTTTGCTTCCCTTGGAGAATCAAGGCGGAGACTTGTTTTTTGGAGAGCCAGCCTTGGATATCTTTGATTGGATGCGCACAGATTTGAATGGTAAAGGAATGGTAAATGTTCTGAATTGCGTAAAATTAGTGCAAAACTCCACCCTGTATGCCAGCTTTTTATTGTGGATGATGGCAGAACTTTTTGAGCGCCTGCCGGAGGCGGGGGATATGGAGAAGCCTAAATTGGTATTCTTTTTTGACGAAGCCCATATGCTCTTTGCCGATGCTCCCAAAGTATTGGTTCAAAAGATTGAGCAGGTGGTCAAGCTGATTCGTTCCAAGGGGGTGGGCATTTATTTCGTAACCCAGAGTCCCAGCGACATTCCGGACAGTGTGCTGGCACAGTTAAGCAACCGTGTACAGCATGCCCTGCGTGCTTACACTCCTTCGGAGCAGAAGGCGGTTCGTGCAGCGGCGCAATCTCTTCGTGTAAATCCGGCTTTTAAGGCGGAGGATGTCATTATGGAACTTGGGGTAGGAGAGGCGCTGACTTCCTTTTTGGATGAAAAGGGCGTGCCCACCATGGCACAGCGAACATCCATTATCTGTCCCCAGAGCCTTATGGCACCAGTGGATGAGGCTGTGAGGAAAAATCTTATGGCTAATGATAATATGTCAAAATATGATCAGGCGGTGGATAACGAGTCCGCATATGAAATTCTTACAGCGCAGCAGGAGAAGGATGCCGAGCAGGCAAAGTTGGATGCCGAGCGTGCTCAATTCGAGAAAGAAAAGGCGGCATTTGAAGCCAAGAAGCAAAAAGAAGAGGAGGCAGCTTTAAAGAAGAAAGAAAAAGAAGAAGAGGCTGCCCGCAAGAAAAAAGAAAGAGAAGAGGAAGCCGAAAAGAAAAAGAAAGAAAAGGCAGCAGAGCGGCGAAAGGCGCAGATTGAGCGCAGCCTGATAAATACGGGCACACAGGTGCTTAAGAGAGGGCTGTTTAAAACCTTGTTTAAATAAAAGGACATGCAGAAAGGATCCATAAATATGATTTATAGTGAATTTCAGGATAAAAAACTTTCCCTCTTGGGATTTGGGGCTATGAGGCTGCCACTGAAGCCGGGCGGTACGGATGCACAGGTGGACGAAGCACAGGTGCGGGAAATGGTAAAATATGCGATGGACCATGGGGTGAACTATTTTGATACGGCATACCCTTACCATGGCGGCGAATCAGAGCGTATTATGGGGCGCATATTGAAGGATTATAAGAGGGAGTCCTTTTATCTGGCAACCAAATATCCGGGGCATCAGATTAGTAGTACATACAATCCTGCGGAAATCTTTGAGGAGCAGCTTGAGAAATGTCAGGTGGAATACTTTGATTTTTATCTGCTGCATAATGTGTGTGAAAGCTCCATCGGCACCTATATGGATGAAAGATGGGGAATCTTGGACTATTTTTTGGAGCAGAAGAGGCTGGGCAGAATCAAACACCTTGGATTTTCCAGCCATGGGCGGGTAGAAAATCTGGAGGAATTTCTTTCCCTTCATGGTGATGTGATGGAATTTTGCCAGATACAGCTTAATTATCTGGATTGGACCTTGCAGGATGCGCGAGAAAAATACGAACTGCTTACAAGACACCAGATTCCCGTGTGGGTGATGGAGCCTGTGAGGGGTGGAAAATTAGCTAAATTGGAAAGTGTACATGAACAGAAATTAAGGGCGCTCAGACCGGAAGAAAAGATTCCGGCGTGGGCTTTCAGATGGATTATGGAGCTTCCCAATGTCCATATGATTCTCAGCGGAATGTCCGATTTAGAACAGATGAAGGACAATGTAGAGACTTTTTCGGAGAAAAAGCCCTTGACGGGGCAGGAGCAGGAGACACTTTATGAGATAGCGGAAAGCCTGAAAAATTCCGTTCCCTGCACAGCCTGCAGGTATTGCTGTGAAGGCTGTCCGAAAGGTCTTGATATTCCCATGTTCCTTGCTACTTATAATGAGCTTCGCTTTGCATCCAGCGTAAATGCGGCAATGCGGATAGATGTGCTCCCAGAGGACAAAAAGCCCTCAGCTTGTATAGGATGCGGAAAATGTGAAAAGTCATGTCCGCAAAAGATAGAAGTGCCCAAGATGATAAAGGAGTTTACGGAAGCGCTGTCAAAACAGCCCAGCTGGGCGGAAATCTGCAGACAGCGTGAAGAGGCGGCAAAAAGGGGAAGGAGCAATTAGTATTGTTTTTTTCGCAAAAAGTGTTGACAAAGGGCAAAGAATAAGTTAAAATAGCATACGTTGGTTTATGTGTAAAGAATAAAAAAATATTCTCAAGAATAATATATTCTTTGCATATCCGTGGGTGTCCGTAGCTCAGCCGGATAGAGCAACGGCCTTCTAAGCCGTGGGTCGGGGGTTCGAATCCCTTCGGGCACGTTGAGAATGTATAAGAAATAATTTTTTGTACATTTTCGCGATATGGTGGGTATAGCGCAGTTGGTTAGCGCGCCAGATTGTGGCTCTGGAGGCCA
>CAZGGA010000031.1:0-29958 GCA_964524555.1 uncultured Acetatifactor sp. | reverse complement strand
CCGGCTGCTGGGCAGAAACGACGGGGAGGAGGCGAAGAAGGTGGCTTCTCTGAGTTTGGTAATGGCAGCCGCCGCTTCTCTTGTCTTTTCCATTCTTTGTTTTATTTTTATGAATCCTCTGCTGCGCCTTTTGGGCGCCAGCGACAATACGATTGGGTTTGCCAGACAATACCTGATGTTCGTGGTGGTGATTGGCTGTATTCCGACGGTTCTGGCTAATACCATGAGTTCCATGGTGCGCAACATTGGCTATTCCAGAGAGGCGGGATTCGGCCTGGGAATGGGCGGTGTCCTGAATGTGATATTGGACCCAATCTTCATGTTCGTGGTTTTCCCGGACGGCTATCAAGTGGTGGGAGCTGCTGTGGCGACCATGCTCTCTAATATTATCACGCTCATTTATTTTATTTTCGTGTACAAAAAACTAGCAGGAGAAACCGTGCTCACTCTGCCTCGCAGCATAGAGAAAATACGGCGGGAGTCTATGGCATCCCTCTTTTCCGTGGGAATCCCCGCGGCTATGAGCCTGCTTCTCTTTGACCTGTGCAATATCGTGATCAATCGATTGGCGTCGGGCCACGGAGATATCGAGCTTGCGGCCATCGGAATTGTTCTGAAGGCGGAACGTCTCCCGTTGAATATCGGAATCGGAATCTGTCTTGGGATGACGCCGCTGGTGGCGTACAATTATGCATCGAAAAATCATACTCGAATGAAAGAGTTCTTCCGGACAGCTCGGCTGGCGGGGCTGATTGTCTCGATTCTCTGCGTGGTGTTCTACAGAATCTGCGCGCCGTACATTATAGGTGCCTTTATCGAAGATGCAGACACGGTGCGGTTCGGGACACAATTCCTCCAATCGCGCTGCTTTGCCACGCCCTTTATGTTCCTGAGTTTTCACATGGTGCATTTCATGCAGGCGGTGGACAGGGGGAAGGTTTCCTTCCAGCTTGCAGTGATCCGGCAGCTCTGCCTGAATATTCCGATCCTGTTCCTCATGAATATGTTTTTCGGTATGAGCGGCATCGTGTGGACGCAGTTGACAGCAGACATTATCAATGTGATAATCTCCTATGTGATCTACTCGCGTCTGATTGGGGATATTTCTTGCGCCTGACCTCTTCTTGTACCTTTTACGCCCCTTTACAGGCGTTTGCATCTAGCTGTTTCCTCGCTTCAATATTCTTGCAGAACAATGCTTTAAAGATTACGCGAACAGCGGGCTGGATAAAGAACAGCTGTGTAAAATATGCAAACGGAAAATTCAGGCACACCAGCTTTAACCAGTTCGCGAGCAGTGTAAAAATATTAAAGCCTGCATAATACGGGTAATACAGCCATGCCGCTATAAAACTCATGGCTGGGCACATAAGGCCCACCGTTGCACAGATGATGGCAGTCTCAAACATCATCGGATGATTTTCAGACGGATTAAATACCTTGCATGCCAGCTTAAATGACAGGGGACTCCCCATAACGTTTTCAAGCACAAACGCTAAGCAGAATTCAATCAGTACACAAGCCCATATCGGCAAATATGTACCGAGCATATTCACTCCGCCCTGCTTATTCAGCGCCGCAATGACGCTATTTGTTCCGTTGATCTGCATTAGTATATTACCGTTTATTACATATAAACTGTAAAAAACATAAGCATGTACAGTAATTACAACCGTAATAAACGCAAATACTATTCTTTGAAATTGATTTTGTGGCATTTCTCTCTCCTCCTTTTTTACGCAAAAAAATACACCTGCTGTGCCAACAAGCACATCCAACTGCAAATGTTCCGTGAGCAGATTTACGTGCAAGGCACAACATGTGTCATCATTTTGCTTTACCATATAAAGAATATCACAAAATTTTTCTGAAAGTCAAGATTTTTTATTGCCTTACTGCACCAATTCATCAACGGCCTTCTTCTTAATCTTAGGCTTTTTCCAAATGCCGCTTCTGTAAAGAATATACAAAAACAGGGCGGAAATCCCGTTGCTGACCACTACGGAATACCAGACGCTGCGCACGCCCATCTGTAAAATACTCTCGCAAAACCACAGTGTCAAAAAGCGGAATCCCCACAGTCTGGTCACATCCACCACCATGGTCACCTCCGTGTGCCCCGTTCCCTGAAACAGTCCTGATGTAGCATTATAAACGCCGTTGGTAAAACACCAGAATGCCATAATGCTCAGGAAATCCGCCGCCATGGCAATAGTCTGGCTGTCATCGGAAAAAATGCTGACTATCGCCTGAGAAATCACATTCTGGCACAAAATCATGCCGCCCACAAATAAAAATACCACTGAAATCCCCATGGAAATGCGGTATCCCTTCTCAGCCCTCTCCACTTTGGATGCACCGATATTCTGCCCCACAATGGTAGCCGTAGCAGAACCCACAGCATTGGAGGGCAGCGTAATCAGACTGTTGACCTTATTGCCGATACCGTAAGCCGCCATAGCGGCACTGCCATAGGCAAACACATTTCTGCTCATCAGCAAAAATCCCAGCTGCATAGTGCTTCCCCCAAGGGCAGTAGGCAGACCGATTTTCAAAATCAGCTTAATTTTCTCCGCCTGAAAGCGCATATCCCGCAAATCTAAAAAGATGTCTTCCCTTTTATTCAACAACAGAACTAATGCTACCATCGCTGGAACCGCTTTTGCCGTCACCGTAGCCAGCGCTGCGCCTGCCACGCCGAAATCCAGCCATACCATCAGAAGCGGGTCCAGAATCATATTCAGCGCAATGCCGCCCAGATTCAAAAACAATGGGCTTACCGTATCCCCCTGTGCCTGATGAACTGCAGAAAACAGATTGACCATAAACAAAAATATCATATCCCATATCACAATACACAGATAAGTCACCGCATGATTATAAATATCGCTGTCCGCTCCCAGCCACTTCACAATCCCCGGTGTCGCCAGAAAGCAGATTAGTGAGCATCCCAGCGCAAAGCACATGGCACATATAAAAATCTGATTTGCCATTCCCTTAGCGTTTTCTTTTTCCCCTGCGCCAATATACTGCGCAATCAAAACAGAGCCTGCCACCGTGATTCCATTGCCGAAATTCAGTATAATATTCTGCACAGGAGTTACCAAATTGATAGCCGCAAGCTGATTCGTCCCCAGCTGCCCCAGCCAATAAGTATCTGTTAAATTGTACATGGTCTGCAGAAAACTGTTTAACACCACAGGAATCGCCAGAGACAAAACCGCCCTCCAAAGGCTCCCGTTCAAAATCAGTTCCTGATTATATTTTTTGCCTGAACTCATTTATAGCAAATCCCTTTCTTTGAATTTTGTAGCTTTTTACATTTTATCACCTTTTTGCTTCCCATTCTTGTAATTATTTGACAGAATGTTATAATATCTATAAAAATGTGCTGAAAACATATAAAAGGAGACCTGATGATGAGTGACGAGGAAAGGTTACGCCGCACAAAAGAATATCAGGAAATGATACAGATTGAAGAAGGGCTTGAACGGTTTCTGGAGCAGGAACTTCAAGATATATCAAATACACAAGCCCACACACCAACTTCTAACCACGGCCGGACCATCCACAACACAGCACAACACACCAACCGTCAGACGATGGCGGAAACAACACATAACCCAGAGGAAAGCAACATGGCAGATACAAGAAATACCAAACGCAGAAAACCATCGAAAACATTACCGGATGATTATACAGAAAATTGGGATAAATCTGCCGGCAGGAAGCACAATTCGGGTGCCGCCGCTCCCAAAAATAAAAATGTCTCTGGCAAGAAACAACGGAGCATGCGGTTTAAACGATTCCTGATTACTGTTGTGCTGCTTATTGCGTTGCTGGGACTTGTGCACTATTGTCTGGTGGCATCGGTTTACAGCAAAATGAATTACAAAGCTATAGAAAACGAATCTATTGCCAATGCCCCCCTTAAGGAGGATGGCGTAATTAATATCCTGCTGATTGGCAACGATTCCCGCCAAAACGGAGAGGACGGGCGCTCCGATGCCATGATTCTCCTATCCATCAGCACCAAAACCAAAAAAGTTTACATGACTTCCCTGCTTCGGGATATGTATGTGGAGATTCCGGGACATGACGGAAACCGCCTGAATGCGGCGTATGCCTATGGCGGGGCTGAGCTTCTTATGAAAACCATTGAACAAAACCTGGATATTCCCGTAAACCGCTGTATGTTGGTGAATTTTGAGGCATTTGCCAATCTGGTGGAGGCTGTGAACGGCGTAGAGCTAGAACTGAGCAGTGAAGAAGTCGCATATGTCAATGGTTATCTCAATGAATATAATATTTTGACCAATCGCCCGGAGGGCACCGATTATATGGATACCTCCTTAAGCGGTATGCTTCATTTAAATGGTCCCCAAGCCCTTGCTTACACCAGAAACCGATATCTGGGGACAGATTTTGGCAGAACGGAGCGTCAAAGAAAAGTTCTTTCCGCCGTGATTAAAAAACTTCCCAAGGCGGCTGTCACCAATTCCAAAGAACTGATGGATGGCCTTTTGCCCAATTTAACTACCAACCTCACCCAAAACGAATGCTATCAGTTGAGCTTTTACGTGCCTACGCTTCTGAGCTATGAAATGGTACAAAGCAGCATCCCCCTGAATGGAACCTACAAAAATGCCAATATCCGCGGAATGGCAGTGCTGGAAGTGGACTTTGATGCCAATAAAAAATATTTACAGGAAAACCTTTACGGTAAATAAAGAAGGTCTTACTCCTTTTTCTCATTAAATACAAAAAGCTTGCTGAACACATAATTTCCAATCACTACCAAAACTGCCGATATTATTGTGGCAACCACTAAATTCATATGCAGCCCCAATGTCAATACCTGCATAACCACCATATCAAGCACCAGAGTTGACACACGGGAAAGCACAAATTTCGGAGCCTCCTGCGACATGGGCTCATGGCTTTTGAATACAAATTTACGATTGGTAAAATAGGCAAATATAACACCTGCCGTCCAATTAATGGCGCTCAACACAAAATTCTGCATCGGAGTTGGATCCATGGTATTATTATACAATATTGCATTGGCGCCAAACTTTGCGGCAAAGGCCACCACGGTGGTCAATCCACCCACAATTAAATAAGCAATAATCTCCTCATATTTACGCCAGAGTTCTTTTCCCTTTTCTATCATCTCTGCTCCCTTCCCATCTTTCATAAAACAAACTTATTTTATTATACTGCCCAAGGGAGGTTTGTCAAGTCTGTAACTTAGCGTTCACTGCTCAAGATTGGTGCTGCCAATCGAAACTCCGATGCAAAATCTGTTATTGAAAGCCTTTACCTAATTGAATATAATGAAAGAAAATACGAACATTGATTAGAGGTGAACTCTTTGTTAAGACAGATACAATATTTTCAAGCTGTTATAAGGAAAAATAATTTTTCAGAAGCCGCTCATGAATGTAATATCTCGCAATCTGCTATATCCCAACAAATACAGGCATTGGAAAGAGAGCTGGGATTTCCTCTGCTTCAGCGAAAAGGACGTAAGTTTGAACTGACGCCCGCAGGGGAGTTTTTTTATAAAAAAAGTCTTGTTTTGGTTGCCGACTATGAGCAGATTGTCCGGGAAGCTGGCAGACTCGCAGGAGGGGAACAGGAGTGTTTGAAAGTGGGATTCTTACGCTGTTACAGCGGACAGGAATTTCATCTTGCATTGGAGGAATTTGCGGGAAAGTATCCGGATATTCCGGTGAAGGTTTTCTATGGCAATCATGATGAACTGTATCATATGCTTTTAGAGAATGAAATAGATTTAGCATTTAATGACCAGCGCAGGGCATTTTCGGATGAATTTATGAATATAATCCTCACATCTTCAGTGACACATATTGAGATTGCAAGAAGAAATCTGATGTCTTCTCTGGATAAAGTTACAGTGCAGGAATTAAAAAATATACCTTGTATCCTCGTATCATCAGAAGCGGAAAAAGAAACCGAAGCAGGATATTACCATACAATTATTGGTTTGCAGGGAGAAAAAATATTTGCCGATAATATGGAAGAGGCGAGGACGCTGGTGATAAGCGGGAAAGGATTTATGCCAAGTGAAGGAACACCCATAGCGGGCAGCCTTAGAACAAATATTGTTAGAATTCCGTTGTATCGTGGAGATGAGCCGATTAAGCGAAATTATTGCGCTTTTTGGAAAAAGGAAAATACCAAACAGCTGTCAGAAGAATTTGCAGGAATTTTAAGAACTAAGTTTAAAGTATAAAAATTATACAAAAATATATTATCAAACAGAACCGTTTTAAGTCATCGACCTAAAACGGTTCTGTTTTTATATAAGAAAAACTTATTATATATTACTAAAAATCGAATTGATTGATAAGCTTATTCTGGTTAGAATGTAAGTGTAACAAAAAATAGATATCTAATGGGAGGAACACAATGAAAGAACTTATTTTATATTTTTCAAGGGCAGATGAAAATTATTTTGGAGGAAGCCTGAAATACATTGATAAAGGCAACACCGAAGTTGTGGCGGAAAAAGCGGCTGCCCTCACAGGCGCAGACTTATTCAAGGTTGAGCCCGTAAAGCCATATTCCGCAGATTACAATACCTGTATTGAACAGGCAAAAAAAGATTTACAAAGCGGTGTGCGTCCTGAAGTTGTGGCAATGCCGGAGAATATGGCTCAGTATGATTTAGTGACAGTCATGTATCCGAATTATTGGGGAACAATGCCGATGCATATGTTTACAGTCCTTGAACAGATTAATTTTGAGGGAAAAACGGTCCGTCCGGTATGTACCCATGAGGGCAGCGGAATGGGAAAAAGTGAAGCGGACCTGAAGAAATGCTGTCCAGGTGCGGTCATCAAAAAAGGTCTGGCAATACAGGGAAGCAGCGTGGGCAGATGTGATGCTGTTTTAAAAAAATGGCTGGAAGAGTAATGTGATATGGCAGTAGATGATAAAACACAGTATTGGTAAAAGAAAGGATGTGGTGAAATGAAAAAAGACGTTATGATTTTGACAGGGGCAGGACAGATTGGCATGGCAATCGCAAGACGTATGGGATATGGAAAAAAGATTGTCATGGGTGATAAGAACTTTGAAAATGCAAAAGCAATTGCAGGAATTATGAATAATGCGGGCTTTGATGTAGAGCCTGTGGAAATGGATTTATCGTCACGAGAATCTATTTTGCAACTGATAGATAAGGCATTAAGCTACGGAGAAATTAAAATGCTCGTTAATGCCGCAGGGGTATCTCCAAGCCAAGCACCTATTGAAGCCATATTAAAAGTGGATTTATATGGTACTGCGGTATTATTAGAGGAAGTCGGAAAAGTGATTGCGGAAGGCGGTGTTGGCGTAACAATTTCAAGCCAGTCGGGGCATCGGATGAAACAGCTCACACCAGAGGAAGATGAGCAGCTTGCCATAACGCCAACGGAAAACCTTCTAAATCTCGAAATTTTACAGCCGGAGAATATTAAAGACACACTTCATGCTTATCAAATAGCAAAACGCTGTAACGAAAAGCGTGTCATGGCTGAATCCGTAAAATGGGGCGAAAGAGGGGCAAGACTAAATTCCATTTCTCCGGGAATTATTGTGACGCCTCTTGCTATCGACGAATTTAACGGACCTCGTGGAGATTTTTATAAAAATATGTTTGCAAAATGTCCTGCGGGCAGACCGGGTACAGCAGATGAGGTTGCAAACGTGGCAGAACTTTTGATGAATCCGGCTGGAGCATTTATTACCGGGGCCGATTTCCTGATTGACGGCGGTGCTACAGCAAGTTATTTTTATGGTGCATTGAAGCCGGAAAAGTAATCAAATTAGAAAGCAGGATTCACTAAATTCCTCTCTCTGCCCTCCTGAAAAGCCTTTATATTTTGATACACGCCCTCCACGCACCTGATGCGGGCCTCCACGCTGCCCCATGCCAGATGAGGCGTAATAATCAGCTGATTGCTGTCTTTCAATTTGCTCAAAGGATTAGTCAGCTCCAAAGGTTCCTTCTCCAGCACATCCAAGCCGGCCGCCGCAATTTCTCCTTCTGATAGCGCATGGTACAAATCCGTATTATTTACTACGGGACCCCTTGCCACATTAATCAGAACAGCGGACTTTTTCATTTTCCGCAGGGCTTCCCTGTCAATAAAATTGCGGGACAAATCGCTTAAGGGACAGTGCAGAGAAAGAAAATCGCTCTCAGCAAGCAAAGTTTCTTTATCCACCTGCACATATTCTTTACAAGTGCTTTTTCCGGTAACAGAATAAAAAATCACTTTACAGCCAAAAGCAGTGGCTATCTGCGACACCTTTCTTCCAATGTTGCCCATGCCCACGATACCCCATGTTTTGCCGCACAGTTCATAAAAGGGCACATCAAAATTAGAAAACCTGTCTTGGGCACTGTATGCGCCGGACTTGACATACGTGTCATAATATGCCAGCTTCTGGCTCAGGGCAAGGGCTAAGGTAAAGGTATGCTGCGCCACCATATCCGTAGAATAATTCACCACATTGGTTACCTTAATCCCTCTTTTGCTGCAATATGCCAAGTCGCAGTTATCATAGCCTGTGGCAAACTCACAAATCAGCTTCACATGGGAAGCGTCTTTTAAACTCTCCTCATTCATGGGGGATTTATTTGCCACAATGATATCCGCATCCTTCACCCGTTCCCGCACTTCCTCTATGGTCACGGTGTTTTTGTAATAAGTCACATCTCCCAATTCCTGCAGGCAATCCACGGAAATATCCGGTCCCACACTGTTTCTTTCCAATACTACAATGTTCATATCTTTTCTATGCTCTCTTCAGTTTTTATGTACATGTTTCCGTCTTCTTTTGTTTCATAAGACGTCTCAAACATTCAATGCCTTGATGCCTTGTTACAGTGTAGCAAAATTACAGAATAAATTCAAGAAAAATTCGCAATTGGACAAATCAGGTGGCATTCTTGTCAAGTGGCAAGAAATTCCTGTAGTAATTCTTCCAATTCTCTCTCCATTGCCATTCTCTCCTGCTCCGAATCTTCTACCAGAGAAGTCTCTTCCTGCAAAAGCACGGCTTTATTGCTGATAGGAGTAAATTCCACGGTTCGCTTCATACCGCTTTTGATGTTCATTCCCCTGCGCCCTCTGCCGGGCTCATAAAGCCTTCTGCCATACAGCATTTCCATATCTTCTTCCGTGACATTGATTCTGGAAGACAAATGATTTTCCAGATAATCCACCAGACTCACCTTTAGATTGCGCTTTCTCCCTTTTACATCCAACATGGTGCTGATGGAAAAATACAGATATAATCCCAAGAAGCTCACTATGTAAAAAGGCAGGATTTCCCCGGTTCTGCGTCCATTCATAATACTTTTGCAGATGCCGGCTCCAGCGCTTACCACGGACAAAAGCATGGTCTGTCCCGACAGATGATAGATACCCTCAAAAGAAATGGGGCCTAATGCCAGCCTGCTTAAAAACTTGTCCACAAAAACCGAGATATTCGGCACCCCGTTATTCAGTTGATAACAGTTGGCAAATTTTAATTTGCATTGCTTTAGAATCTTGTGGTTTGTGGTCGCCATATTTTCCACTTCCTGTATCATCTTCTGATAAAGGATTCCCAGCAAAAATTGCATACCGATACTCAGCACAAAAAATGACAGAATGCAAACCGTAATGATTTTTTCTTCCCGAAAAATTTCAAACATGACAAAACCCCTTTTCCAGAATTATTTTTCTGTATCTATAAGTATATCGTATTTGTCATGTTTTTTGAACGATTTTTCATCGTAATATTTTGAGGTATTTCGACAATCTTCAGCCGCCAATCATTTCCTTGATATATAAAATTCCGCACAGAACATGGGCGCAGAACAAAAACCACCCAGAATCTACCAGAATTCTCTTTCCTTTTGTGTCTGTTTGGGTTCTCTCCAACACCACGAGACGCAGCAGTGCTGTTACCCACAAAAGAAGCATGCCGCACATCATGGGCCAGATATAATCTGCATGTCCCAACTTTCCTTCTTCACCCATCACAGCCGCTTCTAGCACACCTATTAAATATCCTGTCAACGCAAGCCTTCCCATGACCTCCTTTATAAAAAAACGCCCGTCAATCAATATCATAAACAGCGGAAATGCCATGCCCAGCCCAATGGAGAGAATCACATTCTCGGAAAACATCTTCCAGACTTCCATCCACTTAGTCAGAACAAGAGAACTGTCTCCCTGATAAATTCCTCCCCAGATATAATAAGATGCCGCCGACAAAAAAACATACAATACAGTTGGCACTGCGCACCAAAGCACCGCCAGACATTGTTTAAAATATGCCGCTGCGCTTCCATCCTTTCGCAGGATACAGCTAATCCATTCCCACAACATAAGCAGTCCCACAGAGGGAATAAACATTGCCGCAAAAACCGGCTTTGCCATAGCAGACAGCAATAAAATCACAGCCAGATAGATGTAATATCTTTTTAACCCGTTTTCTACCTTAAAAAAGATACCGCGATACTCTTTATCCCTCTGGGCTCCCCAAATATCAATAACCAGAGCAAAGCTGAGAAGGATAAACGGCCGGACTGCCATCTGCGTGGGATTGTGGATGGGATTGATAGAGAATACTCCCAAAAAACGTCCCCCCGCATCCAGCCAGGAAAAGTACAGCGCTTGTACGATGGATAATCCGGCTGCTATGACTGCCGCTCCCGCCGAACTCATCATATTCCCTTGCGTTTTGGTATATTTTCGTATCATCCAATAAATGACAAGATAAGCAAACAGTTGAAAAAAGCAGCTCACATAAGCAGCGGATGCTTCTAAAGGAATATGCAGCAGAAAATTCAATGCCAGAACACACATATGCCACATACAATAAGGTATGGTTCTCCATCCCTTCAGCCATGACTCGCCTGTAAAGACAGGAAGATAAACATAGGTATGTCCATTATAATCCGAATAAGTATCCGGCAGTTCCTTCATCACTGCAAAATAAATAAAATAGCACAGTGCTATTCCCAAGGCAATGACAACTAAATCTTCACTTTTTTTCCGCTCCATTATTCTTTTCCTCTTCTGTTTTTTAAAAAGACTTGCTTATTATTTCCTTTTCCATTATGATAAGTGTGAGAAGAACCTCTAAAGCGATTCTTCAACAGGTTTGCGCCGAAAAACGCAAGGAGGGTGTAACTTGAAAAAATTTTTAATATGGGGCTTGGCTATACTCCTGTCGCTCATATTTATTTTCCTGCCATTTCCCGCATCCGATTTAATTATCCGTGTTTACTTTGATGAAATAGCAGGCGATTCCTGTGTTTTATATTATACAACCAATGAAAACCCTTCTTTTTCTGAAGAGCAAAGTGTTTCTTCTGACATTGACTATGCCCAAAAAAAGGTGGAATTTCGGCTTAATGGCAATCTTGAAGGGCATCTTGCCAACCTCAGATTAGATTTTCCCCATCTCACCGAGCAACTGATTTGCATCAAAAGCGTTACTTTAAGCAGCGCCGGCGTAATTCATAAAGAGTATAATCCCTGCAGTTTTTTTGCAGAAGAAAACATTGCCTCCACTCAGGAAACTTCCATTACTCTTGTGCATCCGCGAAACCGCGCCTATCTGTCAACAGGTTCCAACGACCCATATATCCTGCTGGCTCCGGGTCTAATCCGGCAAATAGAGGACTCCTACAGCCACCAGACTATTTCCAGACTAGCGCTCTGCCTTTTCCTTTTTGGCTCCTATGTCTTTGCCCGCAAAAGGCTGTTTACCTGAAAAGTATATCATCTTTTGACATTTATGAAAACACTAATTTTAGAAAGTTTCTCTCAAAAATTTCTCCTCTCATTGCATATTTTTCCTGAATCTGCTATAATACCATTTTATGAGAGTATTTTTTAAAATCTTTCACAATCCTTTTCCAAAGAGAATGGAGGCTGCATACTATGGTATATAAGACTCAAGGCACCTGTTCCACCGAAATCCACATAGAACTAAAGGACGGGGTTATTGATTCCGTGAGTTTTCTAGGGGGCTGCAACGGCAATTTGCAGGGCATATGCGCTCTGGTAAAAGGCATGGCTCCCACAGAGGCAATCTCAAAATTAAAGGGCATCCGCTGTGGCTTCAAGTCCACCTCCTGCCCCGATCAGCTTGCCCATGCATTAGAAAGTATGATAGAAGCTTAAAAGGATGGTTTTTATGAAAAAAATTGTGTTGACAGGCGGCGGCACCGCAGGTCATGTGACGCCGAACATTGCTTTACTGCCTTCTCTTCGGGAGGCAGGCTATGAAATTGCATACATGGGTTCTTATGACGGCATCGAAAAACGCCTGATTTCGGATTTTGATATCCCCTATACCGGCATAGCCACCGGCAAACTTCGCCGTTATCTTGACCCCAAAAATCTCTCTGACCCTTTCCGGGTTCTCAAGGGATTTGCCGAAGCCAGAAAATATTTGAAGGAATTCAAACCAGACGTGGTCTTTTCCAAGGGCGGATTCGTCAGTGTTCCCGTGGTTCGGGCCGCAGCTTCCCTAAAGATTCCCTGCATTATACATGAATCCGACATGACGCCGGGACTTGCCAATAAACTCTGCATCCCTGTTGCCACAAAAATTTGCTGTAACTTTCCTGAAACCATGGAAAATCTTTCCAAGGAAAAAGCAGTCCTGACCGGTTCTCCCATCCGCAAGGAACTCACTCAGGGCAATCGGATTGCGGGATTAGATATGTGTGGATTTTCCGCCAATACCCCCGTTATTATGGTTATCGGCGGCAGTCAGGGCGCCGCTAATGTAAATAAAGCCGTGCGGGATGCTCTGCCCAAGCTGTTGGAGGATTTTCAGATAGTACATCTGTGCGGCAAGGATAAAATGGATAATCTGCTCTTAAATACTCCTGGCTACAAGCAGTTTGAGTATGTCAAAGCAGAGTTGAAGGATTTGTTTGCCATGGCGGATCTGGTTATCTCCCGTGCCGGCGCCAACGCAATCTGCGAGCTGTTAGCCCTCAAAAAACCCAACATCCTGATTCCCCTGCCCGGCCGCCAAAGCCGCGGGGATCAGCTGCTAAATGCGAAATCCTTTGAATCCCAAGGCTTTTCCATTGTGATTAACGAGGATGACCTGACCACTTCCCTTCTGGTGGACGAAGTGCATGAGCTTTATGCCAACAAAAATTATTACACGGAAATTATGAGCAAGAGCAAACAGATAGATTCCATTCCCAAGATTATGAAGTTGATTAACGAAGCAGCCGGCAATTAATGCCGACTGCTTTCATGCATTTTGTCTAAAAGTTCATCTTTTGTATCTCTGTCCTTTGACGGAGTACCCGTCATTCTCCGAAATACATTGTCAACAAAACCTTCCACCCAAGGGAAGGGATTAAACATACCCTCCAATTCCCAATCATAAACCGGAGCAATCGTCATATTGTCACCATTTATGGAAGAATACTTCTTATCCCCGGTAAGTTCCTTAAAATCAGCGGCAGCATAACGGACCGCCCCATGAACATCATAATTATAGGCAAAACCAATAAATTGCGCCTGAATATTCTCCGTTAGCTTTAAACCGGCGCAGACATTTATCTTCGCTCTTTCGCTAATGCCAAACTCTGTCAAATCCGCTTCATAGACATAGGAATACAAATATAGCTCGTCAGAACCGCCTGTACGGTAATGTTCAAAAGTAAGGTCCGACACCGCATCCGGATACTGTTCATCCACATAATTCTGAATGAGCCTGCCACAGTTTTCCCAATCCTGCGCTGTTTGAGCAGTTACTTCCTCCTTGTCCTGTATCAGGCAGGCGATATAGCATAATCCATCTCCCGACAATGCAAAATTAGCGCATTGTTCGCCTTCCTGCAAATATACCAAGGTCCATGCATCAGGTGTTCTGAAGCTATATTGCGGTGTTTTGATACCACTGTTTCTGTCTTTTTTAATATATCCGGTCTGTCCTACCTGCAGCAGCATTCCGGGATAAATGAGATTAGGATTTGTTATAATCTCCTGATTGGCATTTACAATATCCACATATCTGCTGCCATCCCCCCATAGTCTCTCTGCAATCGCCCACAGACAATCGCCAGAAACTACCTCATAGGTTTCCGAATCCTCCTCTAACGCTATATAAGCATTGGCGCTGGACATATCAATATCATAGACAATGGGATAAGTCTCTTTTGCCTGTACCGTCAGGCAGAAGCTTCCGGAGCATAAAAACAAATAGAAGCAGGCTGAGAAAAAACTTATCCTGCCCCATTGCTTCAGTGCTCTTCCCAATAACTCCATACGCTAGCCCCCTCTCCCAGCCAGAGATTTTCCTGTTTATTCTCACAAGGAATTACTTCCCCCGCCATTTCGGATTTTTCATATTTTTCCCAAAATGCACTGTCAGTTCGGTAATCTTCCAGCTCACTTGCCTCTATATGGGCATAAAAGGTACTATTCTCCGGTTCCCCTTCACTTAACCTGACCGGGGTGGGATCCAAAGAAATGCCAACCACAAAATCCTTCTCCTCCGTCAGATAAAAATACGGATAGATATCATATTTCTCATTCATCTTTGCATCAGTTTTCTGAAACCATGACAAAAGCACCTCTATAGTCTCTTCATCTGTATCTTCCGCCGATTCCTCCGATTCTTCCAATACCTTTTGCCACCACAATGCCACAAACTCCTTGTCCACATTGAAAATGTCGGAAAGCTCATAAACCTCCCCTGTCAGCAGATCCAAATTCAGCCCCCGCTGTGTAAGCTTTGTCCGATAAACAGGATTTCCGGGGGCATAAATTTCAGAAAAACAAATACTCAGCAAATATTGGCTGTGATAATCCACATCACAATCCACATCACTGCAAAAAAGGGAAAAATGATCTTCCTTAAAACGGGAAACTGCGTCATCAGGCTTATAATGCCAGTAATTAGTCCGGTCAAGTGCAGTATCATACATTAAAGTATTGAGTTTTTCCTGTATTTCTTCTTCCACACCCTCCAATGTGGGATATTCTATGGTAATGACATCCCAATAGTCATATTGCTCCGAATATTCCACAAAAAGCTGCTCCTTCTGAAGGGTATAATTCTGATATCCCTGTTCTTTGTGGGTACCACACGCAGTAAATAAAAGCGCTGCAAGACTGCTTGTCAACACAAGCGCCGCAAACCTTTCTTTTGTATTCATCTTGTCCTCCCTTTCCGCACTGCAACAGCTTAAATCTGGATGAGAAATGCCGTGGTTTTTGGCATTTCTCGGTGTGAAACATAGTACCTCTTAGCGAAATGCCCTCTGGCATGAGCTTTAGAGGTACTTTTCACATTATATTCCTCCTTTGCATCATTTTTGCATCAAAACAAGGGGTTTTTTATCACTTTTTGCATAAAAAAGAATATAGTAAAGAAAAGTGTCATGATAGGAGAACTCCATGCAGATTTTTTCCTCCCTGCTTTTTGGAGTCTCTGCCAGCTTAGATGCCTTGATTTTGGGTATTTCTTATGGAATCCGCAAAGTTCACATAACATTCTGGCAGAATCTTTTCATCAGCCTGATTACTTTGTCCGGCACCTGCCTCGCTATCGGCTTTGGCAGATGGCAAAGCGTCCTGCTTCAAAATCTGCTGCCCGGCCTAAGCGATAGTATTCCTCTGGAGCGCTGCATCGGCAGCATGGCTTTAATACTCTTCGGGCTATACTATTTATTTAAATTTATGCTCTCCCTGTGTAAAAAATGTGTAAAAATTCCAAATTCTAAGGAAAGCGAGGATGCTTCCCAGAGGGGCTGCTATTCCCAAAAAAGGACATTGCTTTCTGAAAGCAGCCCCTCTGACCTTACCATAAAAGGCTCCCTGCTTCTGGGTCTTGCTCTCTCAGCCAACAATATGGGTATCGGATTAGGCGCTAGTATTGCGGGACTTTCCCTATTGCCCGCTGCCATTAGCACCTTCCTGTTTTCCGCCATATTTTTGAGGCTGGGAAATTGTCTGGGAAAAAGCCATCTCTCAGACTTTCTGGGGCAGGCGGCTACTCCCGTATCCGGCCTTTTGCTTTTGGGACTTGGAATTTGTGAATGGTTTTTGTAACACGCATAATTTTCTTTTTAGGCAGACACACTATAAGAAATAACATGGCGCTGAATGTACAGAAATCGCACACGGGAAAGGAATCACCATCCATGAAGCAACTATTGAAAAAAGAACTTTCCGAAAATATCAAAATTCTCAAAGCACTTCTGCCTATTGAAGAAAGTTTTGACTTGGTTGCCAGAGAGATTTATCTGGGAAAAACTCCCGGATACTTTGTATGTGTCAATGGCTTTTGCAAAACAGAAATTCTCCAACAGATTTTTTCTGATTTGCAAAACCCCCTTTACATGCAGGATAATACAGTGGAAAATATTGCCCTTTATCTTAATTCCAAAATCGGCTATGCACAGGCGTCTCTCTGCGACAATTGGGAGGAGCTGATTCACAGCCTTTTGTGCGGTCCTTCCGTGCTTTTTATAGACGGTTTTTCCCAAGCAATCCTGATAGATGTGCGCTCCTATCCCGCCAGAGGGATTTCCGAGCCGGATAACGAGCGGATTACCAAAGGCGCCCGTGATGGCTTTGTAGAAACTCTGCTCTCCAATGCCAACCTGATACGCCGGAGGGTTCGTTCCCCGCATCTTACCTTCTCCATGCACAGTGTGGGTACCGAAAGCCAAACCGATGTGGCTGTCGCCTATCTGGGCAATCAGGTAAATGCCGAATTATTGGAAACTCTGTCCCATGCTTTGGATACTCTGCAGGTCACTTCCCTCACCATGGGTGCCAAAAGTCTGGATGAACTATTAGTCAAAAAGAAATGGTGGACTCCTCTGCCCAGCATACGCATGACGGAGCGTCCGGATGTGGCCTGCAGCTACTTATTAGAAGGCCACATCCTGATTATTGTGGATAATTCTCCTGAAGTGCTGATTCTTCCCTGTACCATTTTCCAATTCACCCAAAGTCCCGAAGACTATTATAAAAGCCCTTTGCTGGGAACCTACTTTCGTCTGGTGAGATTTGCCTGTATCCCGGTAAGCCTGCTTTTAATGCCGCTGTTTTTATTACTTACCGCTTATTATCCACAGGTGGCGGACAGGTGGCAGATATTATCCACCGAAAATCTGACTCCTCTGCAGCTTATTATTTATGTCCTTGCCGTAGAATTTCTATTGGACTTATTTAAATACTCCGCCTCTGTAAGCTCCAGCCGTTTTTCCGGCTCCCTGTCCATTGTGGGTGGTCTGCTAATAGGTGACATTGCTGTCAGTTTAAATTGGGCATCTACAGAAGTTCTCTTTTATGCTGCTGTCACCCTTCTCGCCTCCCTATCCCTTGCCAGCATAGAATTTTCGGATGCTTTACGCATTTACCGCATCTTTTTGATTCTTGCCACCAGCTTTTTGGGATTGTGGGGATTCCTCATCTCATTGACACTTGTGTCAATTTCCATTCTGGCAACCCCTACTTTTGGAGGCATGAGCTATTTTTGGCCATTATTTCCCTTCAACGGAAAAGCGCTTTGTACGCTGCTGTTTCGCTATCCCACCTTTAAGGCGCAGCCCTGTACGGTATGGAGCCGCGGGAAGGTGCATGTTAAAAATCCTCCCAATTGACTTCGGTATTGCCATATTTCATGTAAAGCCAATAGGCATCGCTAATTTTTACAACAATATTTTGGCCGTATTGATACACCTCACAGCCAACAATGTGGGTATTTGCTTGAAAATTCTCTTTCGGTACTCCATCTGTGTCACTTTCATTGTTAGTGACATTGCTCGCAATCTGACCAAGATAGATAAAATCATCTTTTAATTCCGGATAACCCTGCTGGTCGCTGGATTGAATATAAAGCGTGTCATTCACATAAATCATAGGTGCCACATCAGCCGTCCTCGACTCAGAAACCATATCCCCGCCCCGCCGTGAACTAAACGCAAATACTCCTATAGAAAGGACAATCGCAAGACAAGCTGCCATGGCGCCCCAAATTCTCCAATTTAGTTTCTTTTTCATAGGTGCTTTAGCTCCTTTCACAATGTTGTCATCAAGCTCGCCAAGGACTTCAAAAAAGTCTTCTTTCCTCATAATTCAAAGCCCCCTTCTGTTAAATATGTTTTTAGTTGTTTTCGTATCCGTTCCAATATCTTTGATACACTCCCTTGTAACATCCCGCAGTCCTTTGCAATTTTTGAAACGGAATCCGCATACCAATAACGGCGAACAAAGATATTTCTTTTTTCTGTTGGAAGGCTTTTTACAAATGAATTGACAGCCTTTATTAGTTCTTGGCGATTAATTATCTCCTCAACATTGTCAATGCCTGATACACAATCAGCCAATTCATCTAAAACAAGAGTTACCTCACTACTGCCACGCTTTCTGGCATGGTTGTGCTTATACTTGTTAAAAGACAGGTTCCTTGTAATTTTGCCAAGGAATGTTGCTAATTGTTCAGGCCAATGTGTTGGCATTGCATTCCATGCGTTCAAGTAGGTATCATTGACACATTCTTCTACATCTTCTTCAGTGTTCAATATGTTTTTTGCTATGGCTTTGCAATAGTGACCGTATTTTTCAGATGTTGCGCTAATGGCCTGTTCATTTCTATCCCAATACATTTGGATAATGTCATTATCATCCATATATATCCTCCTTTCATCTATATACACAACTTTTGCACAAAAATCTGACATCCATTTTCAAAAATATTTTTTTAATCATATCACATCATCCGATGTTCTTCGGGCACAAAAATAAGCCCATCAATTCATTATTGGCAGACTTTTAAAATAATTTCGCCCCTTTTCACTTCTTCAAGCGAAAGGGGCGAAAACAAAATTCTTTTTTAACTATCCTTACACACCCAAATAGCAGTGGAATCCGCCGTCTACGGGAAGGATAACACCGGTTACAAAGCTGCTGCCCTTAGGGCTTACCAAGAAAAGCAATGCGCCGATTAAATCCTCAGGGTCTCCGTACTTACCCATGGGAGTGCTGTCGATAATCTTCTGGCTTCTGGGAGTCGGTGTCCCATCGGGATTAAAATGCAGTGCATGGTTCTGGGTGGTCTGGAAAAATCCCGGTGCAAGGGCATTCACACGGATACCGCTCTTTGCAAAGTAGTTTGCCGCCCACTCAGTAAAGTTGGAAATGGCAGCCTTTGCGCTGGAATAGCCGGGAATTCTGGTCAAGGGACCATATGCACCCATGCTGGAAATATTGATAATGTTGGCATTCTCCTGACCCACCATGCTTGCGCCGAATATCTGGGTGGGAAGCATGGTTCCATACAGGTTCAAATCCAGCTCCTGACGAACATTCTCCATATCCGTGGTAAAGAAGTTTAACATATCTCCCTCAACATCCGCAAACTGATCCTGAGGAATCGCAGCGCTCTTTACGGCACCGCCTGCACAGTTTACCAGAATATTAATCTTGCCCCACTTGTCCAAAATTTCTTTCTTCGCCTGCTCCAGGCTCTCCTTATTCAGTACATCCGCAGCCACGGTGATTGCTTCGCCGCCTGCCTCCTCAATGTCTTTTTTCACGGCTTCGCCGTTCTCCGCTTTTCTTCCTAAAATCGCAACTTTGGCACCGCATTTTCCCAATGCTCTGCAGAACATACCTCCAATAATGCCGCTGCCTCCCGTCACTACCGCTACCTCGCCGGATAAATCAATTTGAAATGGTAATTCCATAATACGCTCCTTTCCCGTTCCTTTGCGGCCGGATGTTTTATTTTCTTATTATTTTAACACATATTTTGGAAATTGTCCAAACCTAACCATAGCATTATCACATTTTCTATTTTGTTATTCAGGAAGGCATCGAAACTCATATCCCAATTCCTGTAACAACTTTTTATCAGTCTCCACGGTAATTCCTGCTGTGGTCAGCATATCTCCGGAAATTGCCGCATTTGCTCCCGACAAAAAGCAGCTTCTTCCCTTGTCTTTCATCAGTCCCCGTCCTCCTGCCAGCCGGATAGCCGCCCCGGGCAGAATAAAGCGGTACACAGCCACAATTCGGCACATATCCTCTTCTGTCAGCCTTTGGCAGCCTTCCAGCGGAGTCCCTGAAATGGGATTCAGCATATTTACAGGTACGCTTTGAATCCCAAGCTCCCGCAGGGTAAACGCCATGTCAATCCGATCTTCTTTCGTTTCTCCCAGCCCCATAATACCGCCGCTGCATACGCAAAGCCCTGCCGCCTGAGCAGCGCGAATCGCCTCCAATTTGTCCTCAAATGTATGGGTGGTGCAAATATTAGGAAAATTGCGGCGGGATGTCTCCAAATTGTTATGTATCCGAGTCACCCCTGCTGCTTTCAGCTTCCGATACTGTTCTTCTTTCAAAAGCCCCGGCGAAACACATACCGCAATGTCGGTCTCTTGCCGAATCTTCCGCACCGTATCACATATCTTGTCCACTTCTTCATCAGACAACCGCTTACCAGAGGTGACAATGGAATAGCGCAGCACTCCCTGTCTGTCATTGTTTTTTGCCTGAGCCACAATTTCTTCTGCCCCAAGCAGAGGATATTCCTGTGCATCTGTATGATTATGTGCGGATTGGGCACAGAACCGACAATTTTCTGAGCAACGGCCGCTTTTTCCGTTAATAATCGTGCAGATGTCAAAGCCATTGGAACAAAAATGCTTCCTGATTTCATCCGCCTTGTCGCATAACTCCTCAAGAGGCTGGTCATACAGCCATACCGCTTCATCTCTGCTAATCTGTTTTCCTTGCATCACTTCATTGCCTAAAGTTTCAATATTCATACTTACTCCCATTCTGCCGCCATACGATGCTTTCTCGTTACCTTCCAATCAATCCTAGTATACGCATCTTTTTGTAAGTGGTCAATCCTCAATTCTTATGTTTTCCCACTTTGCAGCCGATATATCTTTTGAAACTTTACTAAATGCTATAACAGCGTCTAGCAATTGATAAGACAAAACCCTTTTATATATAATATAAAAGAGAATATTATATTTTTTATTGCTAGTTAAAGAAGAAAGGAGAAACCTATGCAGTTATCAAAAGTAATTTTGCTGAGCGTGAGCGCTACCGCAGTTGCAGCTACAACCATAGGTGTCAGTTTATTTTTGAATACATCTGCTACAGATTCCTCTGCCAATTCTTATTCAACAACGCCGCAAGAAAGCGAATCCTTACTTGTGGATGCGGGAATTTACAATACCAGCGGCATTGTATTGACAGCATCTCCAAATAACGATAAATCTGCAGTGGAACAGCATTCCATTGCAACAGAATCTGGGGCAGACAAGGTCAACAGCGCTCTGCCTGAATCCATAGTGCCTTCAACAACATCCAACAAAGGCACGGATGCTTTGAATACAAATACGACAGTCGACGAAACCAAATCCGTCCATACTGCAAACGGCAATACGGAAAATAACGACAATTCCCCCGCCGCTGAAGATAACAACCTTGCAAAAACTACCGTTGACGCTGACAAAGCTAATGCGGCCGCTCCGGCAAACAATGCGGCCAGCAACTCAACTACCCTCGGCAATCCTGTGGTCAGCAGCCCTGCAAGTGTTGTTTCGAATACCGACAGTGCTAATAAACCTGCTCCGGTCACTCCGGACAACAGCCCTGCAAGTGCTGTTCCGAATACCGACAGTGCTAATAAACCTGCTCCGGTCACTCCGGACAGCAGCTCTGCAAGTGCTGTTTCGAATACCGACAGTGCTAATAAGCCTGCTCCGGCCACCCCGGACAGCAACCCTGCAAGTGCTGTTTCGGATACCGACAACAGCGATAAATCCGCTCCGACAACCAATACCGTCAACCGTCCCACTTATGATCATACTACATCCATCTACACAGATGATTGGAATACTCTGTTGCGGGTTGAATATTATGACGACAACAATAAGCTGTTTGAATATTCTTCTGTTACCGATTATGATAAAGATACCAATTCTTATACGGAAACGGTCTACCGATGGGATGAGGAAAATGACGAGGAAGTCACTATGCGCACGGACACCTATGTAAATGGTGAACTTGTATCCTCTGAAAGCCCCTGAGCATGTAATTTTCTTTTAAGGAGATATTTCTATGCAAAAAACCGGTTCCTCAAACAAGGAAGAGCTACAAAAGACATGGTTTTATTGTTTATTGCTAAATTGCGCTCTTTTTCTTCCGCTTATAGCGTTGGCACCATTTCCTCAACTTTACGAATCTCTATTATATATTAGAGGTATAAATGTTATCTTTGGGTTTTATTGTGTAGCACTTATAGTCTACTATATTGGGGGATGGCCATACCTGTGGTGTGTGGTATCTTTGGGTTTTCTGGTTTTTTTCATATCTAATCTGAACAAAGAAAAAAACAAGAAACGATTTTTCCAAATTTTTATTCTTACAGTAATTTCTATCGCACTTAATATTTGTTGGATCATGTTTTGTATATCTTCAAATCTTCACATTGGACCACCCTAAAATTTGTGTAAACCTTCAAACTGTTGTATGATGAATTTTTTGTTTAAAGTGTATCAGGATTTGAGGTGACTACACCACCCGATATTTTTCATCACAAAAATCAATTGTAATATCCCTGTGGGCAACTATCAGCGCAGTTTTTCCACGAATCAGTTTTTTAATTGCCGCCTGGATTTCCGTTTCGTTATGATTGTCTAGTGCGGATGTGGCTTCATCCATTAAGAGAATGGGGGCATTTTTGATAAATGCTCTGGCAAGTGCAAGCCGCTGCCTTTCTCCGCCGGATAAATTCTTTCCTCCGTCCTCTAGAACCGTATCATATCCATCTGGCAATTTAGAAATAAATTCATGGGCATTTGCTAATTTTGCCGCCTCTTCCACTTCCGCATAATTTGATTTTAAGCTGCCAAATCGGATATTTTCTCTTATGGTATCATGAAAAAGCCATGTATCCTGAGGAACATAGGCAATGTTATCTCTTAAGGATTCCAGGTCTATAAAATTAATATCTTTTCCGCCGATATAAATTTTCTTTTCCGGCAGCGGATACATCCGCAGAAGCAGTTTAATTAAGGTACTTTTACCGCATCCGGTCTGTCCGATAATCGCCGTGCTCTTATTTTCCTCAAAGCCCGTGCTGAGATGATGAAGAATTTCCTTTTCGGCATATCCAAAAGATACATCTCGAAGCTCAATATTTCCTGCAGAAAACGCTAAATTCCCCTGTGCCTGTTCTTCTTTTTCCTCCATATAATCAAATACGATTTCCGCTCTGGCAATGCAATTGATGAGTTCTGGAAGATACCTTCCAAGCTCCAAAAAATTATAGCTGAATGTTCCGTATAAAGTATAGATACCTGCTGCCTCACCGATACTGCACCAGCCTCTTTCAATAAACACAATGGCAATCAATAAAAATCCCAATGCAAATATCATGTCAAAAAAAGTATTCCAGCTGTTTAATTTTGCCACAATATTCCAATACTTTTCGGCCACATCTGCACTCTCATGATTCTTTTCATTGTATCGATTCACTAAAAGCCCTGCCCCCGGATAAATCCTGATAGTATCCCGGCCGCCTACTATATCCATGAATTTTTGTGCTAATTGACTTTTGACTGCAGAGGTTTCCTTGCCAATATTTTTCATTTTGGGAACATATTTATGATGAATCAGCACGGATGCCATATTCATCAAGACCATACAAGCAGCCAATTGAGGACACATCATAATCATGGGTATGATATAAACAATAACTGACATGAAGGGTGTCGTTACCCTCCTTAATCGGGAGGTAAAGATCTGGCTTGCCGTGTCTGCATCATTCATAAGTTTTGATACGATTTCTCCTGTATGGTGCTTGTCAAAATAATCCATGGGAAGCTTTAACAGCTTTGCAATCATCATCCTCTGTACTATGGCATTTCCTCTTTTTGCATAAATATCATATAGTGCCCCAAATACAAAGAATACCATGAGTGCTGCCATATTTGCGGCAACGCAGACCGCCAGCAATTCTTTCAGGCCTTCCATGCTTCCTGCCTGCGCCATATCCATAAGCCTGTTTACAAAATAGGATAAGGTTACGTTTAGAAAGTTATCTCCCACCATATGAATAATCATGGCAAAGAGAAAAAGCGGCAATGCCTGACCTATTAATTTTAAAAACCGAAAAAATACTTTACTATACCTCATGGCATACCTCCATCTTCCATAATGTGTTGTATACACCCTCTGACAAAACCAGATTTTCATGCTTGCCCTGCTCTACAATTTCTCCCTTGTCTATAACGAAAATCGTATCCGCATTTTGAAGCAAGGAAAGCTTATGTGATATCAGGATAAGGGTTTTCTTTCCCTTCAACTGCTGAAGAGTATTCAAAATAATCTTTTCTGTTTCTGCATCCACGGAGGCTGTAGGTTCGTCAAACAGTAGTACATCTGCCTCGGATACCAAAGCTCTGGCAATGCAGATTCTCTGCCTTTCGCCGCCGGATAGTCCTGCACCCTTTTCTCCCACCAGAGTATGATACTTATCTGCCAGACTTTCTATCCTTTCATGAATACCCGCATCCTTCGCTGCTTTTACAATATCCTCCATTGTGGCTCCCTCACGTCCTATGCCGATATTCTCTGCAATGGTTCCTGCAAAAAGAAAAGAATTTTGTGGTACAATTCCACATTTTTCAGGGATGCTGCACTTGCCGTCATACTCCTCCTCAAGTCCCGAAAGCAGTTTAAACAAGGTGGACTTGCCCTGTCCCGACATACCCACAAAAGCATATGTTTTGTGAGGTTCCAGACAAAAACTAATATTTTTTAAGACTTCCTTTCCTTCTATGTATCGAAAGCTGACATTTTCCAAACAAATGCTGCCTTCAGAAAGCGATTTTGCAAAAGTTTCTTTTCTGACAGGCGCACTCAATATCTGATTGATTCTGTTAATGGATACTTTTTTCTCTTTCGCATCCGTAATCAAAAACGGAAGCTGCTTCATATTAGATATAATTTTATGGATGAGCACAATATATGCCGTCATTTCGCCGATGGTTATCTCTCCTCTCAACACTAGCAGCAGCGCTATGAGAGGACAAATCATATTGGGAATACAAAAGAGAAATCTCTGCAATGTCTGGGAAAAATGCATAATCCATGCCCTTTTATATTCATTATTTAAGATGTCATCAATCCTTCCTTCTATTTTCGTCATAAAAACTTGAGACAAATTGTAGCTTTTTACAATTTCCATTCCATTGACACAGTCCACAACCTGCGCCACCATATCATCAATATTTCCACGCCTCTTTTGCGCAAGGCGCTTTAAAATATTTCCCCAGAAAGTCATAATTATGATGATAACAGGGTATAAGCCGGCGGTTATAAGCAGCATATATCGATTCTTCATGCCAACATAAATTGCCACAAAAAGAATGGAAAAGATGGCGTGAAGGAAATCCGGTATTGTAACGGATGTATATTTTTCTATTTCCGTAATATCAGATGTAATTGCGGCAAGCAATCTGCCTGTGCCTTCTTTGCCCCAAAATTCATTTTTTACCTTGAGAATATGTTGTGCCATGGCCTCCTGTATTTCCCTTACCACATTAACACTGTATCTTCCGATACACTTGCTTTTCACAAAGGATGCCATTGTAGCAATAAAAACAGCAGGTATCACAATATAAAAAGTATTTTCAATGTCTGCACCGGAAAATGCTGCCAGCCTGTCTATCTGCTCCGCTATTACATTCGTGCCAAACACAACACTGCAGGATATGATTATGGAACACAGACTGCTTAGAATCAGCCAAAACGAATTTCTTTGAAAAGTGTCCTTTATTTTCATTTTGCTCCTCCTCCTATTTTTACAGACAAATTATCACATTTTTTATCCCGATTCTTGTAATTATTTGATAAAATGATATAATATCTATAAAAATATGCTCAAGGAAATCAGGAGGACAGAACCCATGCCGCTGCCGTTAAAACCCGGATATCATTTTCATATAGACCGCCAAAAGAAACCTTCTGACTATGAAATGAAGCAATTAGAAGTTTATCGGGACTTTTATGGTATCAGCTATACCGTAAGCGGACATCGCAAATTTATCATGCCCCATATGATAGGTTTTTTGGACAATGGATGTGTCGCAGTGACCCCCAAAAATGTCTACCATCGTACCTCTTTTATAGATGACACCCCCTACGAAAGATTTGTTCTGAAATTCACGGATCACGCAATAAGTCCGCTATTGGATGTGATAGGTCCGGAAGAGTTTGAAGCGCTGTATCGCTATCCGGTCTATCATTTTACCCCTGATATACAAATGAAAATCTATGGAATATTTTGTGATATGCTTTATGAATATGAACATTACCAGAAAGAATCTGATTTGATTTTAAGAGGAATGCTGCATCACTTAATTATGACGGTCATACGCTTTCACCAACCCCTCAATCCAACGGAGGTGGAATTATCAAAAGCGGATACCTCTGTTTTAAAAGCCATAAAATATATGGAAACCAACTTTTTAAACTCTCCTTCCCTAATAGAAACGGCTGCTTATGTGAATTTTTCGCCTGCCCATTTTTCAAGATTGTTTAAAAAGGTAATCGGCGTTCCCTATTCGGAGTATTTAAACTATATTAAAGTGGAAATGGGGCGCAAATTATTGCTGACTACAGATTTGTCCATCGGTGAGATTGCGCAGCTGTCCGGCTTTGACAACAGCAATTACTTTTGCAATGTCATGAAAAAATTATTGGGCGATAATCCCAGCAATATCCGCAAGAGCATAGCGTGAAGAGATTTTCTAAGGCGTCTAAAAAATGCCGCCTAAGAAAATCTAAAACTTCACGCCCGAAAAATCTCTTGTATAGGAGCCGCGGATATGAAACCTCAAATGATGTCTTCCTCATAAAACCGCTCTCCGCTTTCCAAGCACATGCATGCCAGCTTTCCATTTGTAAAACCGCATCCGCAGTCCATCATATACACATTGCCCTTTTCGTTACTCCATATGGATGTATTTTCTTCATCGAGATATCTACCCGGAAAACCAGCAAAATGGCTGGTAGGATGGTGTCCGCAAAAAGAGACATACCCCGGAAAACCGTCCTTTACAAATCTGTCGCTGTCCAGACCTCCCATCAGATAATAACCCCTCTTCTTCCAATTTCCGGGCGGAAATGTCATAGCGTGGGCAAACAGATAATTCTTTTGCTCCAATTCCAATTTTTCCTGAAGAGAAAGGCCGCCGATAAAATCCGCAAGCTGCAGCAAATCTACAGGAGTAAGCCTTTGCCGCAGCAGCTTAAAAGAATTATAGGTATAGGGCTGGCATTTCCAACGCTCTTCATCTGAAAACGATGTATAATGTCTGATATAATCCGCCAGCCATTGGTCGTGATTCCCCCGCACCACAGTACAACGTTCACCTAGTCCGAGAATGGTAAAATAAACCCCAGCCGGATCGGCATCTTCCCCTCCTCTGTCAAACAAATCGCCCAAGAAATAAACGTGGTCCTTTGTACCAAAGGAAATCTGTCTCAAGATACCGCAGAGTTTTCTGTTATCATTGTGTATATCACCAATTACATAATGCATTTTTTAAACCTTTCCGCCTTCCGTCCCAAGTAAGTTCCGTCGATCATCATTCGCCCGCTAAAATCCTCCTATACAATTCCACTCCCTCCTCTCCTGCAAGAGCGCCGCAGATTGTAATCCGATTTACAACTATTGGTATCTGAACATGAGCTTTTGCATCAGCCACCTGAAGCAGCATAAGCTTTTGGAATTCCTCAAAGTCCACCATTTGAAGGTGACGTCTTAAATGCTTTAATCTCAGACTGACATGATCATCATGATATTCAACGTAATAGAGAAGCCTTTTCCTATCCTCAACCCCAATATGAAAGCCCTGCCTGTCCATTTCCGGAATAACAATATCCCTCACAATTTCCATACTCTTCGCCGGATGACCATAATAGTGCATATTCGTATCTTCTGGTTTTTTCCCTTGGCACCGGCATTCAGGCTTTCCGATATCATGCAGCAGTGCTGCCAGATACAGCATGCCATCATCCAGATTCTTCGGAAGATTCAATACAGTATTTACACTATGTAACCACAGATCATATTGATGCGCCGCATTCATCTGATCATATCCGAACATTTCCCGTATTGCCGGTATCACACTAGCAATATCCTCTCTCTTCTCATCGATTTCACCACTTGTTTTAGAATTTTTTAACAGCTGTATCATATCTTCCAATGTCATCATTTCTTTTTTTCATCTCCTAGTTCATCATCTTTATCTTGTCCGCAAAAATCCACCATCATCATCCATTGAATGTAAAATATAATCATACAATGTCTCGGCGTTCTCCCCCGCAAGAATTTCTGCTATTTTGTGGAACAGTTCCAAAAAAGTCATATCAATGCTCCTTAATCAAAAAATTAGGAAAATATAAGGCATCTAAGCAAAAGGACTAGTGTAATAATCAGCGCCACAAGCCAGCATTTCCCAAACAAGGGGCTTACTACACCCCTGTTTTTAACAAAGTAAATGCCTGTAATGGTCAGGGCAACACATAAAACAACTACAATCAGCTTTAGCACCGCTTCTGTCTTATACCCCATATTCAGGCAGTATGCCGTTCCAAGAGGATAGTTCAATCCTTCTATACTTACTGCGCGGGAATGCAGCTCTCTGGATATTTTGTAATCGGACACTTTCTCTGCCAATGCCGTAATCTGAATCCCGCCTGCTTCTTTCGCCATATGATTGGAATCAAAATGCTTCTCAAACCATTTCTTGGAAGCCTTTATGATATAGGCATCATAGGACTCTTCTTCAATACCGATATAATAATGATCTGTGCCAACAGGGATTAATCCGTTGATGGAATGCTCTATTTCCAATACTTCAAACGCTCCTGCCGGATTTATGGTATGTAAGTCCTTTTTGTTTGTTAAATCCAATACGGCAGTTATCAACAAATAGATTAACATGCCGACAAAAAACAGAATCGCTACCGCATTGCCTAATTTTTTCTTCATGAAACTCTCCTTATAAATACTTTTCAGGCACCTGATATCCTAAGTCCTGAAGAATATAAGCATAACTTTTATCGCTTAATCTCTCTTCCGATTCCTTCCTCAGTTTCTCATACTTCAAGGTCTTTCTGCCTGTTTTAATTGTGATGATTTCCACAATTCCGCCAATCACCATTACTGCACCGGCTATTGTGAAAAATCCCGGCAAAAACCATTGGAATCCATTTGGAACCCCGATTTGACGCACGCCAAACAGATAAATACCCCTGTATAAAATTAATGCTCCTATAATCACCATAATCACATATGACGGAATGTAAAAGGTATCTCCCGGAATGCCTTCAATGGCTATTTCGTGACACCGCGGGTCTGCATATCTGGTCCCGCATTTTTTACAATTTTTCACCGGACTCTTGTATCTTCTGATACTGCCTTGATCATAGGTCAATAGCTTTTTTCCGCAATTTTTACATCTGATTTCTATGGACTGCATGCAGACTCCTTTCATCTTGATGGTTATTATACCATAAATTGCTTATGTCGAAAATTACTTTTTATTCTCTTTTTTGACACCGCCCCGCTTATATGATAAAATCAGCTTAATCAACACCCCTGCCGCGAGCATATCCGCTTGGTTTATTGCTTGCGGGATTTGAAACGAGAATGGAGATGATATCGTTGAATAATCTGAAAAAAAACAAATTTTTTAAATTGCTATGTATCCCTTTATGTATCACCCTGCTCACCGGATGCGGCTCCGGATTTTCGGAAAATGATCTTGCATTTAAAGACCTGGCCCGCAAATCTAAACTCACCGGTTCCACGATTACCCTGATGGCGTCGTCAGATTGGGTGACAGATGCGGAGATG
>CAZGGA010000030.1:0-32054 GCA_964524555.1 uncultured Acetatifactor sp. | reverse complement strand
CTGCTTCGCAGGGCTACAAGGATTCGAACCTTGAAATGACGGAGTCAGAGTCCGTTGCCTTACCGTTTGGCGATAGCCCTATGCGCTTACTTGAGATATTATACATGAAGTATATCCTTTTTGCAATACCTAATTCTAAAAAATTTTCTTTTTGTAAAAATATGATTTAACGCAATTGTTTTATTCAAGTTGCTGATAGCCATATCTGATGTCCAATTTGCAGAAATAATCCCACTTATTTCACCGCAAAAGTCATATGACATATGTTCTTTTAAATCAGACGGATATGTAAAAAGGTCACTAATACAAAGATCTAACCAATTTGAATCTGCGTTGCTTTTTACAAATATCGGCAAAAGAATATTTTTCATCAACAGAGGTAAAAAGTCAGGATTTCGTACACGCTTTTATGTCCGGATATGTTGCATATAAGTCGTCTAAAATATGAATTACTTTAGATGATGTCATCTCACATATTGAAATATCGCCGGAGTGTTGTCTGTATTTGAAATGGTGTTGTTTTAAGAAATCGTGTATAGTTGAATAATGACTTCATCTTCTGATTCGCGGAACAGAACGGCATCTTCTTTATTCATAGATATCACCTTGCTTCTTAAAAATCACCATATTTCGTCTGGATGAAATTCTGCCATATATTCTTTTGTGCTTTTAATGGTGTCCTCACCATCGTATCTTCTCATGTCGTTTTTATATGCGTCACCATTGTAGAAATTACAAAATTCTAAGTTTGAGCGTATTTCATGATTTTTCAGTATCCCCATTACGAATCCCATACCCGTTTCAAATGTCTGTGCATAAAACAGATGTTTGCTAACATCGTATGCATTTTTGTTGTCATCATATAGAGGCCAATCAACACGCACAATAGGTATGCTGACAGCATTCATTCTTCTTTCAAGTTCAGCCCAAATGGCGTCATAGTACTCACAATCTTTGTTCACTCCGATAGAAATCAGATACATCATCTTCTTCCCATCCTTTGTTGTCATATTTGCATTTGATACCATGTCATTATTTCCTTTCGTTTACAAAATTTAGTTATTCTTTATTATATTATAGCACGTGTTTGCAATCAAATTTTCACCTCGATTTTACAGGCAAAATTCTGAACTCGCTTAATGATTGGGTGAGCATTGAGAATGACGCGGCAAAGGATGTTGTGCTCACACCGCGTTATGTGACAGCATTTACGGCAAAGCTTGCCCGCACGAATATGGATTCGTTCGTTTGGGATAGGGCAATGGGTTCTGCGGGTTTCCTTGTATCGGCTATGGACATTATGATCAAGGACGCGCAGAACAAGATAAAGGATGAAACCGAACTTGTCGAGAAAATCGAGAACATCAAGGAAAAGCAGCTGCTGGGTATCGAGAATATCAATTGACATCGTCAGTAATGGTGCTATCGCTACAGGTGATGTGTATCCGCATCCTCAGACGACAGGTGTATTGTAGGATGCATATTTGATAAGCCCTATTCATTTTACGACAAATGCTGAAATCCTTTCCTATTTGACCAGCACTATTGAGAAGACGATCAAATTGAAGTATAGCTACGATAATAAGGCTGTTTGGAGCAAAGTTCAGTATGACGGCATTCAGCTTCCGATTCAGACTGACACCGCCGGGCAACCCGTCATCGACCAGGACAAGGCGTACCACCCGGACGGGTTCGTGCCAGACTAGGAGTAATGATAACGAAAACAAAGGAAGTTTGCGAACAGAAATATTCATAATAAACAATGTATCCACAATCAATAAAAAATAACCGTCACTTTCTTTTTCAGAAACAGTAACGGTTATTGAATATGAGCTTAACTTAATGGCACTAGGTCTGGCACTCCTGAGGGTTTTCCTGCAATATGTTACACTTCAAAAATCAAATCTCCGTAGGAAGGAATGGGCCATACCTCTTTGGCTACCAACATCTCAAGGGCATCCACCTGCTCCCTCAGTTCATCCATGGAGGTGTGAACCTCCTCCTTAAAGAAAAATGCAAGCTCTTTCTGGCCTTTCACAGCGCCGATATCCCCCGCCTGCTCCACCTTGCTCTCCAGCGCAATCAAAGCCTGCTTTGCCGCTTTCAGCTTCGTACAGATTTCAGAAAGTTCGCCGGCAGACACAGAGGCGTCCGCTCCAGCATTCTTTACTGCAGTCACCGTTTCCGCCAAGGACTTAGTATACTTCATAACAGCAGGGAGAATCTGCTTTCTTGCCATGTCTATCATGGTTAACGCCTCAATATTGATGGTCTTTGCATAGGTTTCATAGAGGATTTCCTCTCTGGATTCCAGCTCAGCCCTTGTAAAGATACCAAACTTCTCAAATAATTTGATTGCCTTGTCAGTAGTCAGGGTGGAAGATGCCTCCACCATGGACTTAATATTGGGAAGACCCCTTCTCTGTGCCTCCTCTACCCACTCATCAGAATAACCGTTTCCGTTAAAGATAATCCGCTGATGCTCCGTAAGATATTTTTTGATCAAATCATGCACTGCAATGTCAAAATTCTCCGCCTGTTCCAGCTCGTCAGCCGCTTCACAGAATGCCTCCGCCACAATGGCATTCAGCGTAGTGTTAGGGCTTGCAATGGAATCAGAGCTTCCTACCATACGGAATTCGAACTTATTGCCGGTAAATGCAAAAGGCGAGGTTCTGTTTCGGTCCGTTGCATCCTTATCCAAATCCGGCAAAGTTGACACGCCTGTCACTAACTTGCCGCCCTGAAGAGAATGGTCTGCCATACCGGTTTCCACCAGCTGCTTCACCACATCTTCCAGCTGTTCTCCAAGGAATACGGAAATGATTGCAGGCGGCGCCTCATTTGCCCCCAATCTGTGGTCATTTCCCACATCGGAAGCACTCTGGCGCAGCAAATCCGCATGAGTGTCCACTGCCTTTAAAATGCAGGCAAGCACCAAAAGAAACTGAATATTTTCGTTGGGGGTATCCCCGGGATCTAATAAATTGACACCATTGTCAGTTCCGAGGGACCAATTATTATGTTTACCAGAACCATTTACTCCTGCAAAGGGTTTCTCATGGAGCAGGCAAGTCATGCCATGGCGGCCCGCAACCTTCTTCATGGTTTCCATCACCAGCTGATTATGGTCTACCGCAATATTTGCCGTCTCGTAAATGGGCGCCAGCTCATGCTGGGCTGGGGCAACCTCATTATGCTGTGTCTTTGCGGTAACGCCCAGCTTCCAAAGCTCTAAATTCAAATCTTTCATAAAGGAACCCACTCTTTCACGAATGGTTCCAAAGTAATGATCCTCCAGCTCCTGACCCTTGGGAGCAGGGGCTCCAAACAGGGTGCGGCCTGTAAAAATCAAATCCTCACGCTGTAAATATTTCTCTCTGTCAATCAAAAAGTATTCCTGCTCCGGTCCCACGCTAGGAGTTACCTTGGACGCTTCCGTGTTGCCAAAGAGCCGCACAATGCGCAGCGCCTGTTGACTGATTGCCTCCATGGAGCGAAGCAGAGGGGTTTTTTTGTCCAACGCCTCACCCTTGTAAGAGCAGAAAGCCGTGGGAATACAAAGAATTACACCGGTCGCATCCTCTTTTAAAAATGCAGGAGAGGTCATATCCCACGCTGTATATCCTCTCGCCTCAAAGGTGGCCCGCAGTCCGCCAGAAGGAAAGGAGGAGGCGTCTGGCTCGCCCTTTATGAGCTCTTTTCCGGAAAATTCCATCAGCATCCGACCCTCCCCGTCAGGATGGGTCACAAAGGCATCATGCTTTTCCGCAGTAATGCCGGTTAGTGGCTGGAACCAATGGGTGTAATGGGTTGCCCCATTTTCTACCGCCCAATCCTTCATAGCCTTTGCCACGATATCAGCAGTGGAAAGTGACAGTTCTCCGCCCTGCTCCATAACCTTTACCACTTCTTTGTAAACAGTTTTGGAGAGCCTCTCTTTCATTTTTGCAAGCGTAAAGACCTTGCTGGCAAAAATCTCTTCTACATTTAACGTTGTGCTCATTTTCTTACCTCCGTTGGGAAATTCCTAATTCATTATAACAAGAAAAGAGCGAAAGTCCAACTATTTTTTCGTAACCGTTCCGCCATGCATAATTGATTGTACAATTTATACATGGGAGCTTGCTCACTAAGAATAAATTGTACAATCAATTCTATAGGGCGAACGCCCGACATGAAATAAGCTGCCGGCAGTACGATACAGTTTTGGGTGAAAATGTATATTACGGCAGCTTATGAATGGCATGGCGAAATGGTTACATTTTTTAAGTGTTCTTTGCACAGTACCTTGAACTTTTATGGGAGAAAGTATATAATGAAAAAAACTTTTTAGGGCATAGGTGGCAGAATTGAAATCTGAGAAATGGACAAACTTTAAATTCACTGCAAAAATGGAATTTGCCGCTTTATTTCTGCTTTTAGCCGGAGGAATTTTTATCCGCGCATTCCACTTTGGCGCAATCCCGGTGGGTGTTCAGCAGGATGAAGCCATGGCCGCTGTAGATGCATTGGCGCTTGCCAATCACGGTACCGACCGCTTTGGAATGCGCTTTCCGGTACATTTTACGGCATGGGGCAATAGCCAGATGAGTGTGCTGCTTTCCTATTGTATGATACCTTTCATAAAATTATTGGGGTTTTCTATTCCCGTGATTCGTCTGCCGCTCTTGATAGTAAGCTGTATCGGATTATTGGCACTGTATTTTTTTGCACGCCAAATCGGAGGAATCAAGTTAGCCTTTCCGGTTCTGATACTTTGTATCATATGTCCCTGGCATTATATGCAGAGCAGATGGTCTTTTGACTGCCATATGTTCCCCCATGTTTTTCTTTTTGGAGTATGCTTTCTTCTTGTAGGAATCAAAAAACGGTGGGCCATATATCTTTCTATGGTTTTCTTTGCTCTCTGTTCCTATTGTTACGGCATTGCAAATTATACGGTTCCGTTATTTTTGCTCATTATGGCGATTTATTTGCTGGCTGTCAGGCAAATAAATTGGAAAGAACTTCTGCTGTGTGTACTCTTGTATTTTGTAATTGCGCTTCCGGAATTCTTAACCATGTTAATCAATATGATGGGGTGGGAAAGCATTGAAACTCCCTTATTCACCATTCCTTATTTCCCGGACAGTGTGCGCTCGAAAGATATTTTATTTATCAATTTTTCGTGGCCTACTCTCAAAAATAATCTGTTAAATATATTATGTACTTTGCTGGGAAGAAGCAGGGATACCAGCGTTACTTCCATTATCCCCAGATTTGACAACCTGTATCCTTTTACCACGATATTCTTCTTAATTGGTCTGGTAACGGCATTTTTCAAACTGAAAACGGAAAAAGACATCAAAAAGAAAATTCCCTATATAACAGTTCTGACATGGTTATTGATGGCTGTATGGGCAGGCATTGCTACTGCAGGAATTGCACAGCATCGCATTACTATTATATTCTATCCCATGATAGTCATTAGCGGTATGGGAATTCAATGGTGTATCCATAAATGTAAGCTGCTTTTCATTCCAATAGCAGGAGCTTACGGTATCGCAACGATTTTATTTATGATTACTTATTATGGGGAATATGAAGACCTTAGCAGGATTTATTACTATGAACCTTATCTGAATGCTCTTTATTATGCTGCAGAGATTGACTGCGATTCCTATTATATTACTCCGGATCCTCAGGATACCGGCGAAACACAGGTGGCTGAGATTCTTACCATTTTTTGCCATGAGCTGGACGCCGAATATCTCCAAGGCATTACGGATTTACAGAACGGCAAAAAGGTTCTGCCTTTTAGAGAGCGCTATCACTTTGAAACGGTAACTCCGGAAATTTTATATCAGAATAAGGGGAAGAATATAGTTTATCTGACTGCCGGCAAGGATATTGAACTTTTTCCGCCGGAAGAATACGAAATTACTTCTTTTTATGGTGCTTATTATATAGTCATAGAAAACAGTGGATTTGGAGGAAAGTAAAACGCCAATGAAAAAAGCAGCTCTGATTCAATTTATAAAATTTGGCATAGTAGGCGGCATCAATACCGTGTTATCCTATTTGATTACCAATGTGTGCTATTATGGTTTTCATCTCCATGAACAGATATGCAACCTGATTTCTTTTGTGATTACGGTGCTGATTTCTTATCTGTTGAACAGCCGTTTTGTCTTTCATGAGAAAGAGGAGGAAAAACAGCCCTGGTATAAAGCATTGGCGAAGGTGTATGCCTCCTATGCTTTAACAGAACTTTTAATTATGGGCATCCTGCTCTATTTTCAGGAAAGACGTCTGGGCATTCCCCATTATATTGCCACCTTTATCAATCTCTGTGTGACGGTGCCTCTTAATTTTATTTTAAATAAATTCTGGGCTTACCGAAACCGGGACTGATATCTCGCAACTTGTAAAAGTATGGAAATTGTGGTAAGATTTCAATAAAAGTTCTGATCACAGCACGGAGGTCGAAAATGAGTAAATTATCAATAGTTGTCCCCGTATATTACAACGAGGACACCCTTGAACTTTTATATGAGGATTTGAAGAAAAAGGTTCTCGGAAAGCTGGATGAGTACGAAATTGTTTTTGTAGATGACGGCTCTGGGGATAATTCTTTTCAGGTAATGAATTCCCTCAGGGAGCGGGATCCCCATATCAAATGTGTGAAGCTGTCCCGGAATTTCGGAGAGCATGCTGCGCTGCTTGCAGGACTGTCCTCCTGTACCGGGGACTGCGCCGTGACCAAGCAGGCAGACCTGCAGGAAGACTCCTGCATCATCCTTGAAATGTATGAGAGCTGGAAGCGGGGTAACAAGGTGGTTCTGGCTGTTCGCAAGGAGCGAAAGGAAAATCCGGTAAACGTATTTTTTGCTAATCTGTATTATTCTCTGATTCGCAAAATGGTCAATAAAAATATGCCTTCTGGCGGCTGTGACTGTTATCTGGTGGACAGAAAGGTCATTGAAGTTTTGGAACGGCTTGACGAGAAAAATTCTTCCTTAACCTTGCAGGTACTGTGGGCAGGCTTCCGCACGGACAAAATTTATTTTGTCAGACAAGAGCGTGAAATCGGCAAGTCTCGCTGGACTCTTTCCAAAAAAATTAAATTGGTAATGGATTCCGTCATGAGTTTCTCCTACTTCCCTCTTCGTTTTATGAGCGGTTTGGGAGTTGTCTTTAATATATTGGCATTGATATTGTTAATCAGTGTTTTTGTGGAAAAAATTACCACAGGCACCCCCATCGTAGGCTGGGCCTCTTTAATGTGCGTTATTCTATGCGCTTCTGGTCTTATTATGTTGATGTTAGGCATATTGGGAGAATACATCTGGAGAACTCTGGATGCCGCAAGGACACGCCCGCCCTTTATCATAGATGAAGTTTTGGACAGCAGGGAAAAGGAGAAGCCTCTATAACGGTCTTCTCAGTAAATCATAGCACTCTGGCATCTGCGACAATGTTATCCACAACATCTGCTTGGCATGGGGGCAGCTTTCCATAGGCTCCCCTTCCTCTGTATACATGGCTTCCACTGTGACAGGCACATTTCTTCCGTCAGGCTTCATGATTTCTATTTGCTCTCCCACGGAAAATTTGTTGCGCTGCATAATGCGCACACGTCCGGCTGACCTGTCCTCTTCTTCCACAATCCCCAGATACACTGACTCGCTTAAATAAGTGCTGTCACCGTATATCTGTGTGTTTTCGTCCGGCTTTCCAAAATAAAAGCCTGTGGTAAATTGGCGGTAAGTACATTTGGAAATCTCCTCACGATACCAATCCATGTTATTTTGATAAGTCTCCTCAGAAACAAAATAATCGTCAATTGCCCTGCGGTAAGTGCGGGCTACGGTCGCCACATACAGAGCAGTCTTCATGCGGCCCTCCACCTTTAAGCTGTCAATACCTGCCTCTATCAATTCCGGTATATGTTCTATCATACACAAATCCTTGGAATTAAAAATATAAGTTCCTCTCTCATTTTCATAAACCGGAAGGTATTCTCCGGGTCTTGTCTCCTCCATCAAAGCATATTTCCAACGGCAGGGATGAGTGCAGGCGCCCCTGTTGGCATCCCTTCCTGCCAGATAACTGCTCAGCAGACACCTTCCCGAATAGGAAATACACATAGCTCCATGCACAAAGCTCTCGATTTCCATCTCCTGCGGAATATGGTCCCTAATATCACGGATTTCCCACAGAGAAAGTTCCCTTGCCGACACCACCCGTTTTGCCCCCTGCTCCCACCAAAACAAATAAGTCCTGTAATTGGTATTATTTGCCTGTGTGGAAATATGGATTTCCGCCTCCGGCCAGACTTCTTTTGCAACGGCAAACATACCCGGGTCAGAAATAATCAGGGCATCCGCCGGATAGGGCTTCATGTCTCTCAATTCATTAAAATAGGTTTCCGCCCCCGCCAGATCCCCATTGTGGGCCAGAATATTGGCGGTCACATATACTTTCACCCCATGGTCATGTGCAAAGGCAATACCTTCCGCCATTTCCTCCATGGAAAAATTCTTCGCTTTCGCCCGAAGGCCAAAAGCTTCCCCTCCGATATAAACCGCATCCGCTCCAAAAATTACCGCTGTTTTTAATACTTCCAGACTGCTTGCAGGAATTAAAAGTTCAGGTTTTTTACGTTCCATATGACGAATTCCTTTCTGGTATATTTCATCAATCACCCAATTTTGTACTCAGGGTCACTCCGTCCCCCACCGGCAAAATACAGGTTTCCAATTTCGGATGATGCGTTAATTCATACAAATACTCCCTCATACGGGAATGGATGGTACGGTCGCGGCGGGTCACGGCAAATCTCGACTCTATGACATCTCCCTCCTGCAGCACATTGTCGGAAACCAGCAGTCCGCCCGGTGACAGCAGCCGCAGAATTTCCGGCAGGAAGTGAATATACTGCCCTTTTGCCGCATCCATGAAAATAAAGTCATAAGAGGGCTGAAGCTCCTTTAAAATCTCTGTGGCATCCCCCTCCAACAGAGTAATTTGTCCTTCCTTTTTGGCCTGGGCAAAATTCTCTTTGGCTGCGGGAATTCTTTTTTCGTATTTTTCGATGGTAGTAATATGGCAGTCCTCAGGCGCATATTCGCTCATCAGTAATGCAGAAAAGCCGATGGCAGTCCCGACTTCCAGAATGCGCTTCGGCTTTGCATAAGCTAACAAAAATTTTAACAGGATTTGTGTGGATTTGCGGATAATTGGAATATTATTTTCTTTTGCATACTTTTCTATTTCATCCAAAAAGGGGGTATTTCCCTTGTCCTGCAAATCAATAAAGGCAGATATCCTCTCGTCTACTATCATAATATCCTCACATGTTTTTATTGTGCCGGCTGGGAGGCATCATCCCCTGCAGGTGTCACGGGCGTTGCCATGACCTCCATCATCTCTTCCGCCGTCATGGCGGTGCTTAATTCGTAGGTGCCGGGAATCAAATCCTTGCGGTATTCGGAAAACATATACTGCAGGGCAAACAGCTTAGCATCCTTCACCAGCCCTTTTTCTGCAAACAATTCGCCCAGCTCAGTTGCGGTAGCATCTTCTTTCAGGGTAATCGTCACCACTCTTCCGGTTCCCGAAGACACTGCCGGTTCTGTAAAGATACGATAACCGTAACTATAGCAGGTCATTGCACCTTGATACACTGCATATACTACCGCCACAGCCACGACTAACTTCAGTATGGCGCTTATCACTACGCCTATGAGCCTTTCTGATTTCATAATCTCCTCCAAAATCCTTTACTCAAATTGTATGGCTTCCACTATTTTAAGATTGATACTCTGTATCATACGGCAAAAAGCAAGCTCTGCTGCCAGAAAATCAGCTACCAGCGGTTTTTCACGAAAGCTGGCAAATTCCTTTTCAAACTGATCAATTTTGTCAAGGGCGCAATCCTGATCCATCTGCATCTCGTAATTCCTCCTGCGGAATTCATCTATCTGCTCCTTTAAATCCGGATCCACACCTACCTTTGCGCATTGCACTTTATACTCCTTGTAGGTATCAGACTCTAAAATTTCCGTAATCAACTGCTGGGTTGCACCATCTACATTATTCATCGGATTTCTCGTCGCCTCCGTCTGCTTTTGTTTTAAAATTATTAAATTTCCATTATAATAGGCAGTATCATGGGCCGCCTCTTTGTCTTTTTCCAGACATAGTCACTCAGCACATCCTTAGTTGTGGATTTTAACTTGCCCCAATCGGTAATTCCTCTGTCTATGCACCCTTGCAAAGCATCCTCAACGGTCTGCCTTGCCTCCTCTATCAGTTCATCGGACTCCCGCACATAGACAAATCCTCTGGTGACAATATCCGGTCCTGCCATCAATTCTCCGCCGACCTTGTCCAAGCTCATAACCACAATCATAATGCCGTCCTCCGCCAGATGCTGCCTGTCCCGAAGAACTACATTTCCTACATCTCCAACGCCCAGACCATCCACCAAAATGGCGCCAACCGGAACTTTGCCCGTAAGTTTTGCCTCCGTCTCACTGACCTCCAGCACATCCCCGGAGGATAAAAGAAAGATATTTTCCTTATCCATTCCAAGGCTCTCCGCAATCTTCGCCTGCGCTTTCAGGTGCTTGAACTCGCCGTGTACAGGAACTGCATACTTGGGATGAATCAGAGTGTAGAGAAGTTTAATCTCCTCCTGACAGGCATGGCCTGACACATGAGCATCCTGAAATACCACATCTGCGCCTTTTCTGATTAATTCATTGATAATCTTGGTAACGGACTTTTCATTGCCGGGAATGGGATTTGAGGAAAAGATAACCGTATCCCCCGGGCCAATGGTAATCTTCCGGTGCATGTTGTTGGCCATACGGCTTAACGCCGCCATACTCTCTCCCTGACTTCCTGTGGTGATAATCACCTGTTTTTCATCGGGATAATTTTTCATCATATCAAGCTCTACCAGAGTATCTTCCGGAATGCTGATACACTCTAAGGCTCTGGCAGTCTCTATGATATTTACCATGCTCCTGCCTTCCACTGCCACTTTGCGTCCAAACTTGTAAGCAGTGTTAATAATCTGCTGCACCCTGTCCACATTGGAGGCAAAGGTTGCCACAAAAATTCTGGTATTTTTGTGTTCCTCAAACAAAGTGTCAAAGGTTCTGCCCACGGTTTTTTCCGAAGGAGTAAAACCGGGACGCTCCGCATTGGTGGAATCACACATGAGCGCCAGCACGCCTTTTTTACCGATTTCTGCAAATCGCTGCAAATCAATAGCATCCCCAAATACAGGGGTATAATCCACCTTGAAATCTCCTGTATGCACCACCGTGCCGGCAGGGGAATAAATGGCTAACGCCGCCGCATCTACAATACTGTGATTTGTCTTAATAAATTCTATCCGAAACTGCCCCAGATTGATGGATTGTCCGAATTTCACCACTTTTCTCTTGGTGGTCTTGGTCATATTATGTTCTTTTAATTTGTTCTCAATAATGCCCATGGTAAGCCTTGTGGCATAAATGGGGACATTGACCTCCCTGAGTACATAGGGCAGAGCCCCAATATGATCCTCGTGTCCGTGGGTAATCATGAAACCCTTAACCTTGTCCAAATTTTCTTTCAGATAAGTCACATCTGGAATCACCAAATCAATTCCCAGCATATCATCCGCCGGAAAAGACAAACCACAGTCCACCACAATAATACTGTCCTCATACTCGAAGGCAGTAATATTCAAGCCAATCTGCTCTAGTCCGCCCAAAGGAATAATCTTTAGTCCGGAACCACTAGTATTCTCTTTTTTCTTCAAGCATATTTCCTCCACTTCCTGTTTAACAGCCCTAAAATCATCCTCATCCATCCAAGCCCGAAGCATGATAACGGTCTCCTATTGTGTTCCTGAGTATTCCCTGTCCCATGACCACTTAAACCATTCCTGCACAGACTGATGAATCTGGCATCGACTAAAGCCGCCGTTTTATTCTATCTCTCGAACTCCACATCATCCAGCATATTTTCAAATACGCCAGCCACTGCGGAGAGTTCTTCATCATCTGATACAATGGTAAAAACACTTTCTTCCTCGCCGTCTTTTGATATATCCTTTAGGATAAGGGCTTCGCCGTCCCCCTCTTCAAAATCCGTCACCAGAATATAGTTATATCCGCCTATTCTGGTCTGTTCTACCACATAAAAATCTATTGGATCCTCTCCCTGAGGATTAAACGTAATTTTCTCCAATTTACTCATTCTGCATATTCCTTTTGTCTAAATAGCCTTGTAATATCAAGGCTGCCGCTATCTTGTCCACATGCTCCTTGCGATGCTCTCTGCGGATGCCGGCCTCCATCATAATCTTGTCCGCTGCAACCGTAGTAAGCCTCTCATCCCACAAAAAGACGGGCAGACCTGTCCTACGCTCCAATTTATCCTTGAATTCATAGGTAAGTTCTGCACGGATACCTTCTGTGGCATTCATGTTTTTGGGAAGACCCAACACGATTTCTTCCACCTCGTACTCCAAAATCAGCGCCTCTATCCTTGCCAGAGTCTGCCGCAGCTTATTCTCTTCTTTGCGGCGGATAATCTCCACACCCTGAGCCGTAAGAAACAAGGGGTCGCTCACAGCCACGCCCACTGTCTTAGAGCCGAAATCCAAACCCATAATGCGCATGGATGCCTCCTATTTCCAATGCTTATTATTAATGTATTCCGTTAAAAGTTCCTCTACTAGTTCGTCACGCTCTACTTTCATAATCAGGCTTCTTGCACTCTTATGGCTGGTGATATAAGTAGGGTCTCCGCTCATAATATATCCCACTATCTGATTTACAGGATTATAGCCTTTCTCCGTAAGCGCCTCGTATACTGTTGACAATACTACCTGCACCCCGGTCTCCGGTTCTGTCTCTACCCTGAAGTATTGTGTATTTCCTAAGTCCTGCATAATAATACCTCCCCACATGACGGACTGCCGCATCAAACAATAACTCTGCCCATCTATGGCTCTCAACCAATGAAAAAATCTACTCCACTATCTATCTTACCTCATTTATTCTGAAAATTCAATAGCGAAAATACTCTTCAAAAATAAAGACTCCGCGGTTCACTGTTCCTGCAGATAAAGCGTGATTCGGTTTTTCAGAATGTCAGTCACCATGTCCAAAGGTTTTTGACCGCTGAAATATGCGGCTCCTTCCTCAAGGACAGCCTCATATATGACCTGATTCGTGGGATTAAGCCATGCTCTGCCATCGGATTGCATAATCTGGCGCAGCGTCTCCACATCCTCCTGCGTAACGGGAGTTCTGGTAAAAATCCATTCATTATCTCCGCTTCCTTCATGATATGTGGAAACACTCTTTAACCTAGGAACACCGTCCGCATCCAATAGGATATTGCCATCTGTATCCGTCATATATTGCTCTGTGAGCGCACGCCGAGCCTGTTCCTCAAACACAGATTTTTGAGGAGAAAAGCGAAATTGTGGATCCTTATGCAGGCAAAATTCCAGATACTCCCAGGCGCCGTCCTTACAGTCTGATTTGGCGGAAATGGCATATTCGGTCTGCCCCTCAAACAACACACTGCTTGCACCACTCTGGTCCGGATAGCCAATCCATGTGACGGGTTCGCCGAATCGGGCTCGATCAAGCTGCAGACCGTCAAAACTGTACAAATAGGCGGCGGTCAGCAGAGACTCGCCCTGCTGCAGTCTGACTGCCGCGGGAATGTCAGAGTCAATATCTTTATGGGCCTTAATCAATTTCAAAACATTTTCACAAACTTCCTGATCAAACAGCACTTCCCCGCCTTCCATGCGAATAAAGTTGTCGTTTCCATTAAGGAGGATCCTTGAAGCCGCCACAGTTTGGAAACGGTCAGTAAAAAGCCGCACAGCCTCGGGGTGGGAACTGCCATAGTCCAGAAGTTCCGCCAAAGTCCATCCATGCTTGTCTCCCAAATCGGATTCTTTGCCAACCAATACCTCCACCGAGATTTCATTAGGTATGGAAATCAGCCTGTCACCCAGAGTGTAGGCCTTTAGGATGCCATCAAAGAAATCCTGCCGCTCAAACCCGCCGTCTTGGTCCAAAAATGGATAAAGATTCTCCAACACTCCTTTTTGTGCAAGATTCTCTACATGGAGATAATCGAGGGAAATGATATCAAAGCCTTTGGAATCCAGAGCCGCTTCCATCTCTAGTTTAGTGCGCGCATCCTCCAATTCCTCAGGGGTGTTCCATCCATAGGGCAGATATTCCACAACCTCTATGCGGTATTCTGCACTGTTTCGGTTAAATTCCAAAATGGCATCTTTCTCTTGAAATGTCAGCATGATGGCGGCAAGAGTGAGGATGGTCTTTCCGTCCTCGGTCACCTGTGCGGAAGATGCATCCTCTGGGGAAACAATCCCTGCGGAAGATGCCTCGTTGGAAACGGAGTCCGTCTTCGCAGAGTCATCACCGAATTCCATCAATCGGGCGGAGAATCCTCCCGAGTCATTCCTTTCAATGACAGCGGTTAGGAGCGTGCCTTCCTCAGTCAACGAGAGCGCACGCACTGAAGAATGCAGAAGATCCTGACTCAGCCAGGAAAAGAGAATTGACTGTTCTTTGTTCACGCCGTCAAACAGACAGGGACCTTCCTCCGTGGAGAAGAGAAGTCCCGTATCGCTGTAAGCAACAGCTCCTCCGCTCGGCTGGTTGAGACCGGTATAGAGCGTCTCGACTTTTCTGGCATCATGATTCACCCGGGCAAAAACAAATTGATTTTCCTTTGTGCGACAGAGAAGACAGACCGCGCCGTCCGCTCCAGGCACAAAGGCCTGAGGGGAGTATTCCCGAACCTCCGCTTCCCCGCGGAAGTTTCCCTCTGCATCAAACAACAGAACGGTATCATAGAGCAACAGACAGATCCGTCCTTCGGCATCCGCTGCCACATCGCTGACTTGATTGTTGGGGACAGGATACTTTTCCGATTGTTGGAAATCTCGTTGAAAACAGAGAGCTCCTTCTGCATCAAATTGATACAGACGCAGGGAAAGACCACCCTTGTTGGAAACGGTATCTGCATCCTGCGCCGTGATATAGATATTTCCCGCATCGTCCACAAACCATTGAACCACATCTCTGCTTGCGCCAAGAGGCAGCGTAAGTTTATCGGTCAGTTCCCCAGATTTGGAAAATCGAAAAATGGTCTCTGTGGAGAGACCGTCCGCTCCGGTTTCCGGTCCTGAATAGCTGCCACAGAATATGCTGTCGCCGGCAAACTGTATACTGCGAAAAGAGCTGTCGCCGTCCGCCTGCAGCTCCGTTGTCCGAAGAAGATGATATTCCTTCCGGGCATCGGGTGCAGTTTCTTTTTTTCCGCAGGCCGTGCATATCATAAGGGCAGACAGGAATAGAAAAAACAGCATCGAGGGCCGAATGCAGCCTAATTTAGTGTGTCGCATCATAAATATAGTTCCTCCTCGGAATATTTTCCAGATTCTTGTCCATGATGTTTTATCGCCCCAGCAATATGTCATCCGTGAGGGCTTCCTGCACTTGTACCTTTATCAACATATTGGAGCATAAAGACTGCAAAGCCTGAGATACGGGAATTGCCACCCTGACATAATCCCTTGTATGCCCCATAAAATATTTTGAGCCGCCTATCTCCTTTTCTTCCTCCAAAAGCACCTCTGCTTCCTTACCTATGTAATATCTGCGGAACTCTTTTGACTGCCTCTTTTCCAAATCAAGAAGCTCGTTGCTGCGCAAAGCCTTTATCTGTTCCGGAAGCTGGTTCTCCATTCGGTCTGCGGGAGTGTTTTTTCTTCTGGAATACTTAAAAATATGCATCTCGTAAAAATTTACCTTCTCCAAAAACGCTTTGGTACAGTTAAACTCCTCTTCGGTTTCCCCCGGAAATCCCACAATGACATCCGTAGTAATGGCCGGATGCTCAAATGCCTCTCTGAGAAGCTCCACACATTGATAGTATTCCTCTGTAGTGTAATGTCTGTTCATGCGTTTCAGTGTTTCATCACAGCCGCTTTGAAGGGACAGGTGAAAATGGGGACAGAGCTTTGGAAGCCTTGCCAATCTTGACACCGCCTCCCTTGTCACAATGCGGGGTTCCATGGAGCCTAAGCGGATTCTCTCCACACCTTCCACCTCATGAATCCGTTCCACCAAGTCAATCAACCCAATACCATCGTTTCCGGAAGTCTCTTTAAAATCCGCGCCATAAGAACTGATGTGAATACCTGTCAGCACTACCTCTTTGTAGCCTGCCGCAGCCAGCCCTCTTATCTCCTCCAACACGTCCTCTGCCTTACGGCTTCTGACCCGCCCTCTGGCATAGGGAATGGCGCAGTAAGAGCAGAATTGGTTGCAGCCGTCCTGAATCTTGATATAGGCTCTGGTATGCTCCATGGTTCGCCTGAGGGTCATGGACTCATACTCTTTCGCATGGGCAATGTCAACTATGGTACTCCCGCCCAGGGTCTTATCCGCCAAATTCCTTTGCCTGTCTCTCTTCCGTTCTCTCAAATACTGTTCTAAAATCTCAACAATCTCTGCCTTTTTATTATTGCCTATGGCGAGATCAATACTTTCATCCTTCTCCACTGTTTCTTTTCCGGTCTGGACATAGCATCCCACCGCCACTACAATGCTTTCAGGGTTCTTCTGCTTTGCCCGGTGAAGCATCTGCCTGCTTTTCCTGTCTGCAATATTGGTTACGGTGCAGGTATTTATAATATAAATATCAGCAACTTCATCAAAAGGCACAATATTATAGCCTTTTTCTTGTAACATTTGTTGCATTACTTCCCATTCATAAGAATTCACCTTACATCCAAGGTTATGAAATGCTACATTTTTCATAGGATTCTCCACTTTTATTGTATTGTTTTGTCCTTGACTTTTATTTCATTTGCCATTAATATGAAACATAAAGGTATGATAACCTTAAGGAGGTAATGTTTTATGAATACAGTTCAGATTTCTTTAAATACCATTGACAAAGTAAAATCCTTTGTGAATGATATTAGCAAGTTTGATTATGATTTCGATTTAGTATCCGGCAGATACGTTATCGATGCAAAATCTATTATGGGTATTTTCAGTTTAGATTTATCTAAGCCCATCGACCTGAACATCCATACAGAAGATGGTGCAGATGAAATTATGGAAGTTCTGAAGCCTTATTTGGCATAACAGATACATATTCCGCCCACAAAATCCCAGAGGATTATGTCCTTTGGGATTTTTTATATGCTCATAGAGAGAGTTCTCACCCCACAATAATCACTTCATCCGTCTCAATTGCTTTCTGAAACAATTCTTCTATTTTTTCCTCCAGATTGCGCTCATGGCGGCGAATCACATTGACATTGGGCTTGGTCACGGGATGTTTTGCCACAAAAATCGTGCAACAGTCCTCAAAGGGCTGGATGGAGGTCTCAAAAGTGCCGATTTTCTCAGACACCTCCACAATTTCCTGCTTATCAAAGCCAATGAGGGGGCGGTAAACCGGCAACTCACAGACTTCGTTGGTGGCAATCAAAGAATTCATGGTCTGGGAGGCAACTTGTCCAATGCTCTCGCCTGTAATAAGCCCCAGGCACTCCGTTTCCTTTGCAATATGTTCCGCAATCCGCATCATATAACGGCGCATGATAATGGTCAGCTCCTCATGAGGGCATTTTTCATAAATATACATCTGAATGTCCGTAAAATTAATAACATGAAGATAGATGGGGCCGGTATAACGAGATACAATCCTCGCCAAATCTACCACCTTCTGCTTGGCGCGCTCGCTGGTGTAAGGCGGCGCGTGAAAATAAACCGCATCTATCTTCACGCCCCTCTTTGCTATCATGTAACCCGCTACCGGGGAGTCAATGCCGCCGGATAACAACAGCATTGCCTTGCCCCCTGTTCCCACAGGCATACCTCCCGGTCCCGGAATAATTTCTGAATAAATATAAATTTTCTCCCGTATCTCAATAGTCAACAGAATCTCCGGCTCATGGACATCCACCTTCATGTCAGGATAAGCATTCAGGATAGCCTCCCCCATATCCCGATTAATGGTCATAGAATCCATTGGATAATTTTTACGGGTGCGCCTTGCATGGACTTTAAAGGTTTTATTTCTCTCAGGATAAACCTTCTCCAAATACTCTATCACGGTGCCGCAGAGCTTCTCAAAGCCCTCGTCTTCCACATAAATCATGGGGCATATCCCCACAATGCCAAATACCTGTTTTAAAGCCGCCACGGTTTCATCATAATCAAATTTTGACTGTGCCTCCACATAGATGCGCCCCTGAGTTTTAGAAACCGCAAAATCACCATCACACTTTTTTAAAGCGTGCTTAATCTGGTGAACCAAAGCATCCTCAAATAAATATCTGTTTCTTCCCTTAATGCCAATCTCAGCATACTTAATCAAAAAAGCACTAAACATCTAATGTTTCCTTTCTGTACCCTGCCTAGCGTCTTGTAAATTTTCGCAACAAAGGAATTTTATCATACAATGCCTGTAATGTATAGTCTATTTCTTCCTCTGTGGTAAATACCGAAAAACTGAAACGAATCGTGGAGCTCAGCAGGGTATTTTCCACTCCCATAGCTTTCAGCGTTGCAGAGGGCTGCGGCTTATGGGCGGAGCAGGCGCTTCCCGCAGACACATAAATTTCATCCTCCTCCAATGCATGAAGCAGCACTTCGCTGCGCACGCCTCTGAAAGATACGCTCACCACATGGGGTGCCGTCCCTGCGCCATATGGCTCTCCCGGCAAAAGTCCGTTCACCTTTACATCATCTATTTTTTCCACTCCTTCAATAAAACGGCGTTTTAATCCATACAACCTTTCATGGTCCTGTTCAAAATGTTCGTACAAGAGCTCTGCTGCCTTTGCCATTCCCATAATGCCCGGCACATTTTCCGTTCCGGAGCGGAGATTTTGCTGCTGCCCTCCACCATATACGATGGGCTGAATCTTTACATTTTCACCCACATACAAAAGTCCCACACCTTTAGGCCCATGAATCTTGTGGCTGCTGGCGGTCAGCAAATCAATCTTCATCTTTTTGGGATAAATATATGCTTTGCCAAAACCCTGAACCGCATCCACATGAAACAGAGTGTTGGGATTCATTTTCTTAATCAATTCCCCCGCTTCTCCAATGGGCTGCAAAGAGCCCACTTCATTGTTGGTATGCATAATGGATACTAATATCGTATCCGATGTCATGGCATTTTTCAAGTCATCCAAGCTGATACATCCATAGGCATCCACCCGCAGATAGGTCACACGATATCCCATATTTTCCAGATAACGCATGGTCTGCATCACGGCAGGATGTTCGATTTGTGTGGTAATCAAATGATTTCCCCTCCTGTGATTCGCCGTTGCGCATCCGATAATCGCCATATTATCCGCTTCCGTTCCTCCGGAAGTAAAGAAAATTTCTTTTTCCTTCACTTTCAGGATACGTGCCAGAATCTCTTTTGCTTCCCTCACATACAGTTCTGCCTGAACCCCCTTCATATGCAGGCTGGAAGAATTGCCATAGTCCTGACACATAATCTTTGTCATCAATTCTGCCACTTCCGGAAACACTCTGGTGGTTGCAGAATTGTCCAAATACACTTCCATGATTAATCTCCTTTTATTTTAAACCGCTGGGACAGTTCTATTTTGCCGCCCAACAGCATATTATCTTACCTTTATCATATGCCGGACTTCCCGCCCGGTGTGCCATTGCTGCTATTTATTGTCATATTTTCCCATAGGACATTACAAACCCTGATAAAAGTATAACACAAAACAGATTGGAAGTGTTGTATATTTTCCTATTCATTCATCATCTGCAAAAGAATCCGGATGGCGGGCTGATACTTTTCCACCCACTCAGCATCATGCTGCTCTGCTACTCGCTGTGCATAAACTTTCCACTCGTCAAAATATTCCTGACCGGTTTCGGCTTCCAGCTTGAGTTGTACATCTGGCGCAAGGTCATCAAGGGCGAGGCGCATGATATGTCCTTTCAGACCCGTCTGTCCGCCTTCAAGAAACTCCCCAATGCAATATCGCAGAGTATACTCACCATAACATATCAGTTTCTTATACTCGGCCTCATGTGCTGCAATGTAGTCCTGAGGATTGGAAGATGTTGTCGGCGAGGAACAGATGGTATCTAACAGCTCAGCAATTTTAAGTTCCAGACCTCCCTCCTGCTCAACCTGCGCCATTGCTTTGTCATAGCATTCCCGATATAATTTTTGAATCTCCTCATGAGCAGCATGTATAGCATCCAATGCCTCCTTGGGAAATTTCTCCTGAAGATCAGACACATAATAACTTCCGTCCCGGGGAATCCAATATTCTTCCAATATATATTCTCCCGACTCGTTGACAGAGAAAGTGATGGCGGTGGGAAGATCGCTTCCCGATTCCTGATACAGACTTCCACCATAGGCATAGTAGCCGCATTCTAATGCTTGCAGATACACGGTAATGCGGTTGCCGTTTTCCTCGGTGTATGCGATATAATGACTCTCTACATGAATCAAACCTTTTTTCTTATCATTGGCAGCAAGACCCAAAATAGCTTTTGAAATCGCTTCATCCAGCGAAAAAGCTGTATCGTTCCTAGCGGAACCGGATTCATCATCCTTCAAAACCTCAGAAGAAGTACTCGTCTCCGAGCCTGAATATTCGGTGTGGTATTGTGCTGAATCATTCAAAGCTTTATCTGCTATTCTTACTTGAATATTTTTTATGTGTACATATACAACAATATCTTCCTCTGTCGGATTTTGCATATTGATTCCAACCTTGAACCATGCCCCCTTTTCAACATCCATTTTTACAGGCATCCCCTGTGTCAGATAAGCCGGTTCATCATAGGCTCTTTCCTGTCTTACCTCTATTGGTTTCAATACGACCTCGGTATCGCCCAGATTATCACCGGATGTGATAATAATTTGATTCTTCGTCGGAGAAATGTCTTCACCCGAATAAACGATAGGCTCCTGACTTCCGGCAGGCACAACAATTTTTACGTCGTAGCTGTCTCGCTTGGGATTTGTCAAAAAACAAACAGCAACAATGACACAGGCTATGACGGAAACCATAATAATCCAGAAAGCCGGTTTTTTGTAATTTGCCACTGATTTTACCCTCTCTTTCACACCCACTTCACCGAATGCCAATGGACAGGCAGCAATCATGCGGCGGTTGACACTACAGGTCAGAAGTGCCTGAGTATAATTTGCTCTCTGCTCATTACCTAATTTTCTGATCACTTTTTCATCGCAGGCTAGTTCAATATCACGGCACAGCAGTACATATGCCAGCCATATCAGAGGATTGAACCAATGGAAGGTCAGCAGCAGAAATCCAAAGGGCTTCCACCAATGATCCTTACGCCGGATATGGGCTTTCTCATGGGCAACAACATGTTCCAACTCCCTTTCGTCCATTTTGAAAGGCAGATAGATTCTCGGTCTAACGATGCCAAGCACAAACGGAGAACTTACATTCTCACTCTGGAAGATGTTGTCACAATACAAAACAGCGGTATCAACTTTACGGCGTAAACGCCAATAACTGACCACAGTGTAGATAAGCAAGGCAGCAACGCCAACCGCCCAGATGCATGCAAAGAGTGCAACCGTAATTTGCAACGGATTCACACTTGCACCCACAGCCGGTGTGTTGGATTGACTAATCATCGGATTTACAACACTGTCAATGGCATAAATTCCGCTGTCAATGGCAGGGGTAGTGTCCATCTCGATGTTCATGGGAATTGTCTCGGCACTAGGGAGCAAACTCAATGTACTCTCAATGGAAAACGGAAGCAGAAGCCGCAAAGCTGCGATACCCCACAGCAAAACATGCATCCACTTAGGCGCTTTCTTTAAAACAATCCTGAGTATCAGTACTGCCAGAATAAGCCATGTTGCCGATATGCTTACATTAACGACTTTCAAAAAGAGTTCGTTCATTGCGCTCCTCCTTTCCTGATACGGTCAATCATGCACTGCACCTCGTCAAGCTCCTTATCAGAAAGGGCTTGATGCTTGGTGAAGGCAGCTATGAAAGCGGGCAGTGAGCCCTCAAACTTCTTCTCAACCAGCTCATCAATCTCATATGCCTGCGCATCATCCTTAGAAATCAGAGAGGTAACAGTGCCATTATCATTCCGAAGGACACCTCGTTCCCCAAGGCGCTTGATAACGGTATAAGTAGTGGTCCGTTTCCACCCCAGCTGTTCCTGACACAGCTTTACAAGCTCTACAGCCGTGACAGGTTCATACTCCCACATAATCAAACAGAAACGATATTCGCTTTCGTGAATCTTCGGTATATTCATATACATCCCTCCTTGTCTACCCGTGTAGACTTTCTATGTGTAGTCTACCATAGTAGACAAAAGCTGTCAATGCAGTTTTGGGAATTGGTATAAATTGTCAAAAAAATACCAGCCACAGGATTTATCCCACAGCTGGCCATATAATCAGATATCTAAAGTTCTGTCAACTCTCCAAAAAATACATAATCCATGACAGCACCGCAAGTCCTGCCGTCTCCGTCCGCAGGATTCTTTTTCCCAAGGTAATGGGTTCCATTCCCTTCTCCAGAGCCATGGCAATTTCCTTCTCCTCAAAACCGCCCTCCGGTCCAATGAATATGGCAATACTCTGTTCCGGTTTCAGCTGCCCGAAAATCGCCTTGGTCTTGTCCATGCCTTCCGCCAATTCATAGGGAATCAGCTTGATGTCCATATCCTCCGCAAACTGTAATGCCTGGGCAAAGTCCATCACATCCGCCACCTGTGGAATGATTCCTCGTTTGCTCTGCTTTGCCGCCGCTTCTGCAATCCCCTGCCAGCGGGCAATTTTGGATTTCGCCTTTTTATCATCCAGCTTCACCACACATCTTTTTGCCGCCACCGGTATCACTTGATAAACGCCCAGCTCCACCGCCTTCTGGATAATCAGCTCCATTTTATCCGCCTTGGGGAGTCCCTGAAACAAAAATACCTTGGAGGGGAGCTCTACTCCGTCCTCTTTGATAAAGCGCAGTTCGCAGACAACCTTGTCCTCTTCCAGAGATAAAATACCACAGCGGTACTCCCTGCCGTCCTGTCCGTTGCTGACGGCAAGCTCCTCCCCCTGCTTCATGCGAAGCACATTCTTTATGTGGTTCACATCGCTCCCCATGATTATGACACGTTTGTCATTTTTGTTTATCTGAGAAGGTTCCACAAAAAATTGATACATGGGCAGGTCTCCTTTCGGGGTTATTTTTCTGCCTTCACACTTGTCACGCTGACCCACTCGCCCTGATAGGTAACTTCCACTACTTCAAGCCCTGCTGCCTCCACGGCTTTCACCACAGTTTCTTCTTTATCGTTTATAATGCCGGAGGTGATGTAAACGCCGCCGGGCTTCAATTGATTTAGGATAATAGGAGTCAGGGGCACCAGCACTTCCGCCAGAATATTTGCCACCACAATATCATAGCATTCGTATCCTGCCTTGTCCTGAACTTCCTTATCCGTAATAATATTGCCAATTATCAATTCAAATTGTTCCGGTGCGATTCCATTGTCCTCACAATTCTGTCTCACCGCCTCCACGGCGCAGGGATCCAAATCCGTTCCCAGGGCGTGTTTTGCGCCAAACATCAAAGACAAAATGGACAAAATTCCGCTGCCTGTTCCCACATCCAAAAGTACTGTATCAGAAGTGATATATTTGCGAAGCTGCCGTATGCACAGCTGTGTAGTCTCATGCATTCCTGTGCCAAACGCTGTGCCCGGATCAATATGCAACACCATCTTTGCGCAGTCCTCAGGCTCAATTTCCTCCCATGAAGGAATCACCAAAATGTCGTCAATATAAAATTGATGGAAATACTGCTTCCAATTATTAATCCAATCAATATCCTCTGTTTCGTCTATGGTGACGGAGCCTTCCCCGATATCCATAAATTCCCGCAGTTCTTCCAACTGTTCCTGTATCCTTGCCGCCGTTTCCTCCTTGGAAAGTTCTTCTCCCTGAAGGGTGACGCTGCCGTTTTCCTGCTCCTCCACAAAAAAATTCAGATAGGCAATGCCATCATCTTCCGGTCCCTCCGGCAGAATGTCCACAAACATCTGCTCCTTTTCCATGGCAGTGAGAGGAATCTTGTCCTCAATCTGCGCGCCTTCCAACCCGATATCGTACAAGGTGCTGATAATCACATCCTCCGCATCGGTAATTGTCTTTAAACGAAATTTAACCCACTTCATAGCTACCCTCGTTTCTCAAGCGTGTAACTTAGAAATTCTTAGACAGCGTACTTTGCTGGCTTAGAATTTCTTTACACGCTATTATTTATGTATTGTAAACCATAGGGGATGTGCTGTCAATGTTTCTACCGTCAGCATACCGCCAGAATATTGGTGAAAAGACTCAGATTGTCTGCATATTCATCATAGCGGATATATCGCACCTGTCCCCATGTGACCACCTTCATGATATACTCGTAATGCTGTCCTGATTCCGGGCTGTCCTCCTGATATCTGTACAGACCTATAATGGTCATATAATGACCGCATACTCCCGAACCGAAATCATCCTCTTTGTCCTCTCTATGTCGGGCATCCTCCAGGTTATAGTACATAAAGATTTCTTTCCCATCATTACGATAATAGCTGAATACCACCGGAATATTATGATGCAGCATATCCTTTATCTTATCCAGAACCGCCGGTTTCTGGTTTTGTTTTCTCCACAGAAAATAAGGCGCCCATTGCACGGAATGAAACGGGCTGTTATTTTTCTTTAAAAATGCCTTCAGCCCCACTATCATTTTATCAGGAAGCAGTCCCAAGGGAATCTCCTTCACTTGTATAATAGGAATATGCGGAATCCTATAGGTAGATGCAAATCCCCTTTCCACATAACTCATGTAATCCTCTTTTTGCAGTATTCCGGTATTGGGGTCATAAACAGCGGTATCCTCAGCGCAGGCGGTATGATATCCCGAATTCTGCTGTGCCATATACAGCTCCATATCACACATGGCAATTACGCCACAGCCCCTGTAGTGCAGCCTGTAAGCTTTTCCGGCAGGAGAATCAAAAATTTCATATTTCCACCTGGCATATCCCAATTCCGCCCACCAGCCCTGTTCTCCGCCGTTTGTATCATTGCCGCTGTCCATATGTATTTTCAGATACTCCGTACCTGCATATCGGTTATCCAATACGGCAACCCATTCAGAATTCAAATCCTTGTATATTTTCCTGTCCTTTGCCATTATCATCCTCGCTGTCTCATAAATGCCGTACAATCTCCCATAACGCAGGAATCGCCCATGGCAGCTGGGCCATGGGCGGTCTTTGTTTATTTCCAGAATTTCTTTTTCTTTGTGTCTTTGGCATCCTTAGTATCCTTGGCATCTTTCCCATTATTCTCCCCATTCTGCGCGGTTGCCCGCTTCACAGCATTCAGGGAGTCGCCTGTCAGCTCATCGAACTGTCTGAGAAGCTCCTTTGCCTCGGACTTAAGTTTGTCAGGCACCTGTACCACTAAAGTCACATAGTGGTCTCCCCTGACATCTTTATTCCTCCAAGAGGGAACTCCCTTTCCTTTCAGCCGCACCTTGGTGTCCGTCTGGGTGCCCGGCTTCACATCATAAATCACCTTGCCGTCCACCGTGTCTATCAGGATTTCACCGCCCAATGCCGCTACTGCAAATGACAGGGGAACTGTGGAAAAAATGTTCATATCCTGTCTCTGGAAAATAGGATGTCTGCTTACAATGGCCTCCACTCTCACATCCCCTCTGGGACCGCCATTGATTCCCGGCTCGCCAAGTCCGGGCAGAGTCACTGCCCTGCCGTTTTCAATGCCTGCCGGAATGTCTATGGCATAGCGCTTTTTCATGGGAATATAGCCTGTGCCGCTACAGTCGGAACATTTTTCTTTGATGACCTTACCGCTTCCCTGACACACTGAACAGGTCTGTACCCTGCGGACAATCCCGCCAAAAGGAGAGCGCTGGGTTGTCATCTCCTGACCTTTTCCTCCGCATTTAGGACAGGTTTCCGGTGAGGTTCCTGGCTTCGCACCGCTTCCGTTACAGGTCTTGCAGGTTTCCTTTACCGTAAGTTCAATTTCCTTCTTACAGCCAAATACTGCCTCCTCAAAAGTCAGCCTTACACTAGTATGCAGATTGGCTCCTTTCATGGGGCCGTTGCTGCGCCCTCTGCTGCGGCCTCCGCCAAAGAGATCACCAAACCCAAACAAATCGCCAAACAGGTCGCCAAAATCCATGCCGGAAAAATCCATCCCGGAAAAGTCAAATCCTCCGCCGCCCATGCCGTCAAACGCTGCATGACCATATTGGTCGTATTTGCTCTTCTTTTCAGGGTCGCTGAGCACGGCATACGCCTCCGATGCCTCTTTAAACTTCTTTTCCGCATCTGCATCACCGGGATTCATGTCCGGATGATATTTCTTTGCCAAGGCACGATATGCTTTTTTGATAGCAGCTTCATCTGCATTTTTATCCACGCCAAGAACTTCATAATAGTCCCGCTTCTGCTCTGCCATAGTAATAACTCCATTCGTTAATTGTCTCTATACCCGACACCGATTTAGACTTCACGGAAATCCGCATCAATCACATCATCATCCGCAGCAGAACCGCCGTCACTTGCCGCGCTGTTCTGAGCTGCATCGGAAGCTGCGCCAGAAGCTCCGCTTTGCGCTCCTGCCTGCTGTGCCTGAACATTCTCATACAGTTTGGTAAATACGGACTGCGCGCTGTTGGTCAGTTTTTCCTTTGCTGCTTTCAGCTGATCCAAATCATTGTCGCTTGCATTGGCAGCGTCATCCTTGACTCTGGCAAGAATGGTTTTTACTGCCTCCAAATCTGCCTGCACCTGCGTCTTCTCGCTGTCGCCGATTTTATCGCCCACTTCATTCAGGGCTTTCTCTGTCTGGAATGCAAAGGAATCCGCCTCATTGACAGTCTCCACTGCTTCCTTTCTCTTCTTATCCTGCGCTTCAAATTCTGCGGCTTCTTTTACAGCCTTCTCAATCTCTGCATCGGACATATTGGAGCCTGCAGTAATGGTGATATGCTGTTCTTTTCCGGTGCCCAAATCCTTTGCGGATACATTTACAATACCGTTTACATCAATGTCAAAAGTAACTTCAATCTGAGGGATTCCTCTGGGAGCAGGAAGAATACCATCCAGACGGAAACGTCCCAGAGATTTGTTATCTCTCGCAAATTCTCTCTCACCCTGTACCACATTAATATCTACCGCCGTCTGATTATCCTCATAAGTTGAGAATACCTGACTGTGGTTTGCAGGAATACGGGTATTTCTCTCAATTAATCTGGTTGCAATGCCGCCTGCCGTCTCAATGGACAAGGACAGAGGAGTGACATCCAGAAGCAGAATCTCTGCTGCCCCTGCATCGCCTGCCAGCTTACCGCCCTGAATAGATGCGCCCACTGCCACACACTCGTCAGGATTCAGAGACTTGCTGGGCTCTTTGCCGGTGAGCTGTCTTACCTTCTCCTGTACCGCAGGAATACGGGTGGAACCTCCTACCAGAATGACCTGACCCAGATCAGCATTGGTGAGTCCTGCATCTCTCATGGCGTTCTGCACGGGAATTGCCGTCTTCTCCACCAAATCATGAGTCAGCTCGTCAAATTTTGCACGGGTCAAATCCATGTCAAAATGCTTGGGACCCTCTGCGGTTGCGGTGATGAAAGGAAGGTTAATATTGGTGGTCATTGCGCTGGACAATTCCTTCTTTGCCTTCTCCGCAGCTTCCTTCAATCTCTGCATTGCAATCTTATCGTTGGACAGGTCTACGCCTTCCGCCTTCTTAAACTCACTGAGCATCCACTGAATCACTTTATTATCAAAGTCATCGCCGCCCAGATGAGTATCGCCATTGGTTGCAAGCACGGAAATAATGCCTTCGCCGATTTCAATCAGGGACACATCGAAGGTACCGCCGCCCAAGTCGTATACCATGATATTCTGTTCTTTTTCATTGTCAAGACCATAGGCAAGAGCTGCCGCCGTAGGCTCGTTAATAATACGCTTTACTTCCAATCCTGCAATCTTTCCTGCATCCTTGGTAGCCTGACGCTGGGCATCATTAAAATATGCCGGAACGGTGATAACTGCCTCTGTTACCTTTTCTCCCAGATAGCTCTCTGCATCTGCCTTGAGCTTCTGCAAAATCATAGCGGAAATCTGCTGAGGGGAATATTTCTTGTCGTCAATAGTACGTCCGTTGTCCGTACCCATATCCCTCTTGATGGAAGCAATGGTCTTTTCTGCGTTGGTCACTGCCTGACGCTTTGCAGGCTCACCCACCAATCTTTCACCGTTCTTGGTAAATGCCACGATGGAAGGTGTTGTTCTTGCGCCTTCTGCATTCGCGATAACAGTGGGCTTTCCGCCCTCCATAACAGCTACGCAGCTATTGGTTGTTCCTAAATCAATACCGATAATTTTACTCATAATCAAATCCTCCATTTTCTATTGATTGCTTATTTATTTTTATATTTTTCTATTTCATCCTGAGCGACATTTATGCTGCATCAGGTTAAGCATATAAAATTTATATGGTAACTGCCACCATGCTATGCCTTACCACCGTACCGTGGTAGGTGTAACCTTTTTGCAGTTCCTGCGCCACTATGCCTGACTCGTATTCCTCGCTTTCCACCTGAGTCACCGCATTGTGGAGATTGGGGTCAAATTCTTTTCCCACTGCTTCAATGGGTTTCACGCCCAGATTGTCAAGTTCTGTCATAAGCTGGCGGTACACCAGATTCATGCCGTCCACAAAAGGCTTATCTGTGTCCTCGGCTGACACCGTGCCAAGCCCTCTCTCAAAATTGTCCGCTATGGGAAGCATTTTTTCGATAATGCTTTTGGCACCCATCTCAAACATTGCCTGTTTCTCTCTCTCCGAGCGGGTGCGGAAATTTTCAAATTCCGCTAATTGGCGCCTCACGCGGTCTTCCAGCTGCTCAATTTTTTCCTTGTAGGCATCCTCTTTCTTATCCTGCTTTGCCTGCTTCTTTGCCGCCCGCTTCTCAGCCCAGCTCATGCCGCCCTGAGTCTCGTCAGCTCCTTCTTCCTCAACAGATTCCTCCGCATTTTCCTCCTGCTCTGACTCTACAGCGCTTTCCTGCTCCTGCTCCTTTTCCTGTTCCGAAGTAATTTCCCCTGAATCCATTAAATCTTCTTTTTCCTGTTCGGTCATTTTCCTCATTTCCTTTCGCGCCTATTTGATATCCTCAGCCTTATATATCTCATCCAGCTGGTTCTGCAAAGTTTTTAATGTCCCCACCACTTTGTCATAATCCATACGCTTGGGTCCGATAATTCCTATGGTTCCCTTCATTCCTTCTCCCAATTCATAGGTGGCAGTAACCACACTGCAGTCCTTCATACTCTGTACCGGAGTCTCCGCTCCGATATATACCTGAATGCCTGTTTCCTTTTCATCGGAAGAATAATCCTGCAACAGTCCGCTGAGCTGCTGCTTCTCCTCAAAGGCATTGATTAATTCACTAGCTCTCTCCTGATCCGCCAATTCCGGATAGCGCAAAATGTTATTGGCGCCGCTGGTGTAGATTTCCAAATCATCCTCCGTGCGGATTGCCTCTGCCACCGCATCTATCACCTTGCTCACAATATCGCCATGAATACCCGCCTGCTGCTTCATGGCATCTATCATGCCCAGATTAATCTCCGATATGGACAACCCGTTTAAATGGGTGTTCAGCAAAAGATTCAGCTTTAACAATACCTCATCTGGAAGCTCCTCCGCCACGGAAAGCATGGTATTTTTTACCACATTGCCTTCTACCACGATAACCGCCAGAATCTGCTCTGTGTCCACTCTGGAAAGCTGTATGAACTTCACCTTGTTGCGTCTGGTTGTGGGGGCGGAAATCATGGTGGCATATTGGGTGTTTTGTGCAAGCACCTTTGCCACTTGCTTTAAGAGCATCTCCAGCTTATCCTGCCGCTCCAAAAGCATATCCTTCATCTCCACCATCTCCCGCTCCTTGGCCTCCATAAGAGTGTCCACATAGAAGCGGTAGCCCTTGTCGGAAGGAATCCTGCCCGCCGAAGTGTGAGGCTGTAAAATATACCCCATCTCTTCCAAATCCGCCATCTCATTTCGGATGGTGGCAGAGCTTAAATTCAAATCCGTATACTTGGAAATGGTTCTGCTGCCCACCGGTTCACCGGTTTCCAGATAGTTGCGGATAATAACCTGCAGAATTTTGGTCTTTCTTTCATCCATCTGCATCGCTCTGACTCCTTTCCGAATGATTGGGATTCCTATTTTCGCCCGTTATTAGCACTCACCCGAAAAGAGTGCTAATACCTTCTTAACATAAAATATCATTCTGCTTTCGTATTGTCAACAGATTTTGGGAAAAATAATTATAAAATAAATATTAAAATCCAATCATCCGATTTCCCTTGCCCCATCTCACATTATTTCATAGGTCTTATGGAAAATACTTCCCTCTATAATATAGATATCGTGCAGATCATCCATACGCACTGCCAGATAGTCCCCCTCTTTCCCCAGCATATATTTTTCCTCGTCCCATGCGGTAAACACCTTCACGCGATGCTCTAGTTTTTTCGCATAGATGTGTACCTCGCCGCTGGAAACACAGGATTTTGCATAGGGAATCAGCGATACATTTTTTCCCTCCAGCACATCCTTGACGACAGGCGCATACTCTCCTGAAAACTCGTAAGGGATGTCAAGTCTGCTATAGCTGCGCTCAAATTTGGCTCTGTCATTGGGGTACACTTCGCCCCGAATCCCGATCATAATATACAGTTCTTCATTGATCTGCACATCCAAATCTCCCTCCAGAGTACGTATACAAATCTTGGTGCCCGTGGGGAAAATCTGATTGGCTTCCACATAGCCCAGAGGAACTTTCTTCTTTTTATATGCCATCATCCCAGAAATGTCTATTTGATAATCTCTGGCGTGAATAATCTGGCTGTTGTCAAAATAGCTGTTCATGCGCCAAAGCAGAAATTCTTCGATTTCCCCGCTGTCCTCGCTCACCTTTTTGCCCAGAGGCTCTCCCACTTTCTTAAGCAGCTCCATCTGGATAAAGCCGCCCGCTTTTTCCAAATGCCCACCGCCCGAGCCGATGCCATCCGTGATAAACTCCGCCAGCTCGCTTGCCTTTACCTCCTTCACACAGCTCCTCACGGAAATCTTGATGCCAAAGGGCAGCACGCTGTACACCAGACAGGTGTCCACGGTGTCCACCTCCAGCATCAGATCACTAATCACACCCAGAATATTCGGGTCACAGGGCTCCGCCATGGCCACTGCATAGCGATACTCTTCATGATAGTGGTAATTCATCAGCGCCGCCCCGGCAATTTCCAACTCACGCAGGGACAGATTCGCGTTGCGCAAACGGACGATCAGACTTCTGTCAAAAGACGCGTCATCCCGCAGGTCCTTGTCCAACGGATGGAAAATCTCTGTAAAATTGTTTGTGTCAGTCAAAAGCCCGTAATAGAGCGCCGTAGCCAGACCTTTATTGTCGTTGATATCCACGCCCTCTAGTTTCAACAGCTCCCTTACTACGGTGGCACATGCGCCCAGATTGCTCCGAACTTCACTGAGCAGGGGCAACGTGCCGCTGACCTGATGATGGTCGATGACAGCAACCGTGCCCGCCTCAAACCTTGTCACATTTCCCTCGCCATACTGGCAGTCCACCGTGATCAAAAGCTCCGGCGCCTCCAAAGCGTCCACATGCTCAACCGGAATCCTCAACTCGGATACCATCAATACCAGATTGCTCTTTTGAATCTGATAACGCCCTCCATAGACAAAGCGCACATCCTTTCCCTGCTCTTTCAAATAGGTGTATACCCCATAGCCGCTGGCAAGGGCATCCGCATCCGGATTGTCGTGGCACTGTACCACAATCGAATCATAGGCTAAAAGTT
>CAZGGA010000029.1:0-33346 GCA_964524555.1 uncultured Acetatifactor sp. | reverse complement strand
AGCGCGCCAGATTGTGGCTCTGGAGGCCAAGGGTTCGAATCCCTTTATCCACCTTGTATGCAAAATAAGTCTTGGTGTCATACTTTAGGGCTATCGCCAAGCGGTAAGGCACAGCACTTTGACTGCTGCATACGCTGGTTCGAATCCAGCTAGCCCTGTTAATAGAATCAGCAAAACAGGGTTTGCCCTGAATTGCAGCCGGCATAAGACTGCAAGATATACTCATATGGAGCACTAGCTCAGTCGGTAGAGCACCTGACTTTTAATCAGGTTGTCGGGGGTTCGAATCCCCCGTGCTTCACTCTTAAATTTCATTGCTTCCTTGATTTGTCATTCAGAAAGGTCAGTTTTCTTTTTTGTTCTGTGTGTTTTCCATTATTATTAAAATTTCTGTTTTGCAACTAAAACATTGACAATCCATGCAAATATGGTATAATTTTCAAAGAAATGTAGAACCCCTGTATTTTGGAAGGGCTTTTTTTATCATTAAAAGTTTTGAGCGGAATTGATGGAATTGGCAGACATGCAAGATTTAGGTTCTTGTGGGTAACACCGTGTGGGTTCGAGTCCCACATTCCGCATGATGCAGGTTGAAGAGAAATATCTAAGAAAAAATGTCCGGTTGGAGAGCGGGATCACAGAAAGGTATGGGATAAATCATGGAGATAGCAATACAGTTGTTGCTTCTGGTAGTAGGCTTTGTCATGCTGATAAAGGGTGCAGATTGGTTTGTGGAAGGCGCATCCAAGCTGGCGGACAAGTTTGGCATTCCGCAGCTGGTAATCGGATTGACCATTGTGGCCATGGGAACTTCCCTGCCTGAGGCGGCAGTGAGTATTTCCGCCGCTCTCAAGGGAAGCGCAGAAATCACCATTGGCAATGTGGTGGGAAGCAATATTCTGAATGTGCTGATTATTCTGGGACTGACATCAGTCATCTGTGTGATACCGGTACAGAAATCCACCGTACTTTTTGAGATTCCTTTTACCATTCTTGTTACCGCGCTGTTAGCATTTATGGGGCTGCGCGACAATGTGGTGGGGCGCGCGGAAGGCGGTATTTTGTGGGGATTCATGATCGCATATCTCTTGTATCTGCTGAGAATGGCGAAGCAGGGGAATGATACACAGGAGAAAGAAGAGAAACAAGACTCCGTGCTTAAGATGCTCATTATGATTGTAATCGGCGCAGCCATTATTGTATGGGGCAGTGACATTACTGTGGACGCGGCAACAGCCATGGCAAAGATGTTTGGTATGAGCGAAAGATTTATCGGACTTACCATCGTGGCTCTGGGGACTTCCCTGCCGGAGCTTGTGACCAGCGTGACTGCCGCAATCAAAGGGAAATCCGACATTGCAGTGGGTAATATTGTGGGAAGCAATATCTTCAACATTTTGTTTGTGGTGGGCACCACGGCACTGATTACCCCTGTAGTCTATCAACCAGATTTTCTAATGGACAGCATAGCAGCTATTGCCGCAGTAGTATTGCTCTTTGTCTGTGTGCTGCCCGGCAAAAAGCTTGGCAGGCTGGGAGGCATACTGATGCTGGCAGGCTACGGGGCATATTTTGCGTATCTGATATAGAATAAGTTAAGTGCAGAGTGCTTGTGAAAGCAGGCAGATGGGAGCAGTTATGAGAAAGGCAGGAATCTTAATGCCGATTTCCAGCATTCCTTCCCCATATGGAATCGGAACTTTTGGAAAGGCAAGTTATGAATTTGTAGACTTTTTGGAAAAAGCAGGGCAGACGTTGTGGCAGATACTGCCTTTAGGTCCTACGGGTTATGGGGATTCCCCTTATCAGTCCTTTTCTACCTTTGCAGGGAATCCATACTATATTGATTTGGAGCTGTTGATTCAAAAGGGATATCTTACCAGAGAGGAATGTGATTCTTACGATTTTGGTACAGATGCCCATGATATTGATTATGAAAAAATTTACCTTTCCCGGTTCAAAGTGCTTAAGCAGGCTTGGAAGAGGGCAGGAGAAAAGGGACTTTTTCAGAGACAGGATTACCTTGATTTCGTGGAGAAAAACAGTTTCTGGCTGGAGGATTATGCCCTGTATATGGCAGTGAAAAATGCTTTTGGGGGAGTATGCTTCCTTGAGTGGGAGGAAGATATCAGGCTCCGCAAAAAGAAGGCACTGGCAAAATATCAGGAGGAACTTTCGGAGGAAATTAATTTTTACTGTTTCCAGCAATACCTGTTCAGCACGCAGTGGCAGGCGCTTAAGAAGTATGCAAATAAGAAAGGCATTGAAATCATAGGGGATATTCCCATTTATGTAGCTTTTGACAGTGCGGACACCTGGGCAAATCCCAAGCTTTTTCAGCTGGATGAGGAAGGAAAGCCTATCGCCGTGGCAGGCTGTCCGCCGGATGCGTTTACCGCTACAGGGCAGCTTTGGGGCAATCCTTTGTATCGCTGGAAATATCACAAAAAAACAGGTTATGAGTGGTGGCTGAAGCGCATTGCCTATTGCTATGAACTGTATGATATCGTGAGAATTGACCATTTCAGGGGCTTTGATGCCTATTGGTCCGTGCCCTACGGTGATCCTACTGCTGAGAAGGGGCATTGGGAAAAGGGGCCTGGTTATGATTTGTTTGAAGAACTGAAAAAGAAGCAGGGCAAGCAGAAAGTCATTGCAGAAGATTTAGGTTTTTTGACGGACAGTGTGATTAAGCTGGTAAAAAAGACGGGATATCCCGGCATGAAAGTTATACAATTTGCCTTTGGGGAAGGGGCAGAAAGCGGATATCTTCCCCACAATTACCCCAAAAACTGTGTGGCATACACCGGAACCCATGACAATGACACTACCTTAAGCTGGGCGCGGCAGATGGCTCCCAAAGAGGCGCGTTTTGCCATGGAGTATCTGGGTGTGCAAAGTAGGAAAGAACTGCCGCAGGCTTGTATCCGTGCAGCGATTGCAAGTACGGCGGACATCGCAATCATTCCCATGCAGGATTATCTGCAATTAGGCAAAGAGGCAAGAATCAATGTGCCCTCCACTCTTGGCATCAATTGGAGATGGCGCATGGATAAGGCGGCATTGACTAAGGAACTAGCGAAAAAGATACGGAAGCTGGCAAAGACTTATGGAAGGATGAGCTGAGATGGGAAGCGGTATCAAAGCTCAGGGTCGGGGAGTTCCACATTGCTCATTGCCAGATAAGAATTATGGTACTCCTGACAATAAGTTACTTCCTCACCAAACCAATCCGGGGGCAGAAATGCCTCCGCTTCTTCTGTGCTGAAAAACTCTACCTCCGCTAAAACGAGGGGCTCGAAAGGAGCGGAAAAAACATCCACTTCAATGGTCAGAGTATAATCCTCGGGAGGTTTGGGAAATCCCTCCGTTACTGCGGGATGCTCTAAAGGAATTAAATAGCGCTTCTTGGAAATCACATTTCCGTCTGCCTTTAAAAGCAAATGATAATAAGCCTCCTTGTTTAAGGGGAGGTTGCTTTCTTCTCTTGCCATAAGGCCTGCGCCTTTGTAAGTCAGATAATATTCGTCATCCTGTCTGCGCACGCGAACCACGGGTTCTGTACACAAATACGCCTGTTCAATCCAATGAAAAGGGTAGGATTCCAGATTTTCCGGTAGTGTTTTGATAATAAATTTACGTTCGATTTCCATTGTGTATTGGTAGTCCTTTTCTTCTTATGCCGTATTGCATGGTACTTTGATTATTGTAATACCTATATTATAGCACATATAAAAAGAAATCCAAGTATTAATTCATTGAAAAAACTATAGAAAAAAAGGTGTAAATTGTGTATACTAAGTACAAATTGTTTTAAGAGCGCCAAGCAGGCAGAAAGGAACAGAAATGAGTAAAATTGCAGTTTTTTTCGCAGAAGGTTATGAGGAAATAGAGGCTCTTGCTGTGGTAGATATCTGCCGCAGAGGGGGAATTGTGGTGGATATGGTGTCCGTGACGGAGGACAGGCTGGTAAAAAGCTCCCATGATATATCAGTAAAAATGGATAAGACCTTTGGGGAAATCAATTTTGAGGAATATGATATGCTGGTACTGCCCGGAGGAGGAAAGGGCACCCAGGGCTTAGAAGCTCATGAAGGCTTGATGGCACAGATTGATGCCTTTTATGAAAAGGGAAAATACATTGCTGCCATCTGTGCGGCTCCCAGCATTTTTGGACACAGAGGCATTTTAAAGGGCAGAAATGCCTGCTGTTATCCTTCTTTTGAGAGCCATCTGGAGGGTGCGCAGGTAACGAAAGGTCCGGTGGAGATTTCAGACCATGTGATTACTTCCAGAGGCATGGGTACTGCCATTGACTTTGGACTTGCAATCGCAGGAGTTCTCTGCGGACAGGAAGAGGCTGAGAAGCTGGCACAGACGATTGTGTATAAAGAAATATAGAATAGGATAAAACATTATGGAAAAAGATGCGAAAATTTATGTGGCAGGACATAGGGGAATGGTGGGGAGCGCCATTTGCCGCGCTCTGGAAAAAAACGGCTATAATAATATCATTACTCGAACCCATCAGGAGTTAGACCTTTGTCGTCAGGAGGAAGTGGAGCGTTTCTTTAAAGAGGAACATCCCGACTATGTGTTTCTGGCCGCAGCCAAGGTGGGGGGCATCATGGCAAACAGCGAGGCTCTGGCAGATTTTATGTACGACAATATGATTCTGGAGATGAATGTGATTCACTCGGCTTGGCAGAACGGATGCAAAAAACTATTGTTTCTTGGCAGCAGCTGCATATATCCCCGGATGGCGCCCCAGCCCATGAAAGAGAGTTGTCTGCTGACTTCGGAATTGGAACAGACCAATGAGGCATATGCCCTTGCCAAGATATCGGGCTTAAAATATTGTGAATATTTAAACCGCCAATATGGGACGGATTATATCAGTGTGATGCCTACCAATCTGTATGGTCCCAATGACAATTATCATCCCACCCACAGTCATGTGCTTCCGGCACTGATTCGCCGCTTTCATGAGGCAAAAGAATCCGGTGCCAAAGAAGTGGTGTGCTGGGGGACGGGGACGCCCCTTCGGGAATTTATGTATGTGGACGATTTGGCGGATGCCTGCGTTTATCTGATGAACACCTACAGCGGAAATGAGACCGTAAACTTAGGCACGGGAAAAGAACTGAGTATCAAAGAATTGACCCAATTGGTGGCTCAGGTGGTGGGCTATCAGGGTGAAATCAAATGGGATGCCTCCAAGCCGGACGGAACCCCCAGAAAGCTGCTGGATGTGAGCAAGCTGGAAGGTCTGGGCTATCATTACACCACGGAGCTGGAGGACGGAATCCGCCTTACCTATGAGGACTTTCTGAAGAATCCCATGCGGGCGGAGCGGTAGTTTGGAGGGTAGAATGAAGGAATATCAAAAATATGCCAAAGATATGCTGGAATTTATTGAAAAAAGTCCGAGCTGCTTTCATGTCATACACAACATCAGGCAGGATTTAGAACAGGATGGCTATATGGAGCTGAAAGAGGCAGAAGAATGGCAGCTTGTCCCCGGCGGCAGATATTTCGTGGTTCGGGGAGATTCTTCCATGATTGCCTTCCGGCTGCCGGAAAAAACGGAGATTACAGGCTTTCATATTGTGGCGTCCCACAGCGATTCTCCCACCTTTAAAATTAAGGAAACCCCGGAGATGGCAGTGGAAAACAGATATGTCAAATTAAATACGGAACAATATGGCGGCATGATTTTGTCCACATGGATGGACAGGGCATTGTCCATAGCAGGACGAATCGCCGTAGCGGGAGCTCAAAAGACTGATTTAGCCGATAAAGCACCTGAGGAGCAAAAAAGTAAAATAATGACTAAGTTGGTCAGTGTCGACAAAGATTTGCTGGTGATTCCCAATCTGGCAATTCATATGAACAGAGATATAAATAAAGGTGTGGAGTATAATCCCCAGACGGATATGCTGCCCCTCTTTGCGGATTGTCTGGAAGGCAAAGGCAGCGGAGCATTTCTGGAAAGCGTGGCAAAAGCGGCAGGAGTAAAGCCGGAGGATATTTTGGGACATGACTTGTTTCTTTATGTGAGGGATACCGGTCGGGTGTTGGGGGAAAATGGAGAGTTTATTCTGTCTCCCAGATTGGATGATTTGCAGTGTGTATATACATCTGTCAAGGCATTCAGAGAAAGCTGTCCTGTGGAGTATATTAATGTATGTGCAATATTTGACAATGAGGAAGTGGGCAGCTCCACCAGACAGGGGGCAAATTCTACCTTTTTGGAAGATACCCTGATGCGCATAGGGGCTGGACTGAATGTGGACAGGAGCGGATATCTGCGATGGATAGCAGAAAGCTTTTTGATTTCGGCCGATAACGCCCACGCAGTGCATCCCAATCATCCGGAGAAGGCGGACCCCACCAACCGTCCCTATTTAAACGGCGGCATTGTTATTAAATTTCATGGAAGCCAGAAATATACTACTGACGGGGTTTCTGCGGCAAAGATGAAAAGTATCTGTATGCAGGCAGGGGTTCCTTTTCAGACCTATGCAAATCGCTCCGACATGGCGGGAGGTTCCACTTTGGGTAATATTTCCAATTCCCATGTGTCCGTGTCTTCAGTGGATGTGGGATTGCCCCAGCTGGCAATGCATTCAGCTATGGAGACGGCGGGTACAAAGGATGTGGCATATGCGGTGAAGGCATTTCAGGTGTTTTTTGCAGACTAGGATTAAAATAAAACGGTACACAAATAAAAGAATTCCCATATATATGTTAGGAAAGCATATATGTGGGAATTTTTTATGAGTCAGAAATTTGAAGATATTCTCAATCTGGCATTGGAGACTTCGGAGTCTGTGCGGGAACAGACCGATACCTTAAACATAGGATTTGACAAAGAGACCCGGACATGGGAGCTGATAGTGAAATATCATGGCAGTCTGGATGAACTGCGGACATTGGGCATCACTGTGGAATATCTCATAGCGGGCTATGCCATTTTGACCGTGCCGGAAAATCTGGTAGAGCGCATGGCGGAAGTGGAACAGATTGAATATGTGGAAAAGCCCAAACGCTATTATTATCAGGCAGTGCGTCCCGCACAGGAATCCTGCATCCCACAGGTAACATTGCAGAATCCTTATTTAAGCGGGGAAAATGTGTTGATTGCAGTGCTTGACTCCGGCATTGAATACAGGCTGCCGGTTTTTAAAAAGGCTGACGGAAGTACCCGGATTCGTTTTTTATGGGATCAGACATTGCAAAGGGAGTTTACGGAGGAGGAAATTAATCAGGCATTGAGGATTACAGGCAGCAGGGAACAGTATGAACTTTTGCCCAGCCGAGATGTGACCGGACATGGCACGGCAGTGGCAGGTATTGCCGCAGGAAGCGTTGTGGCAGGGACAGGAGGAAGCGGCGGATATTCGGGGGTAGCCCCCAAGGCGGATCTGTTGGTGGTAAAGCTGGGAACCCCTAATGCTTTAGGATTTCCCCGAACCACGGAAATTATGAGGGGAGTGGTCTATGCCCTGCAAAAAGCGGATGAATTGCAGATGCCCTTGGTGATAAATTTAAGCTTTGGCAACAGCTACGGTTCCCATGACGGAAGCTCCTTGTTGGAGCGCTTTTTAGACAATGCGGCGGAAATCGGCCGCACAGTAATCTGCGTGGGGAGCGGCAATGAGGGCAGCGCCGGGGGGCATATGTCCGGCAATGTGGCGGAGAATACCACCGTGGAGCTGGCCGTGGGAAGGTATGAGACTTCACTGAATATCCAATTGTGGAAAAATTATAATGATGTTTATCGCATTTATCTGCGCTCCCCGGGAGGACGGACGGAAGAAATTTCCCCAGCGGTACGGGGCGGTATAGAAAGCAGGCAGGGGGGCAAGTATGTTCTTAGAATGGAACAGACGGATATTCTGGTATATTGGGGGGAGCCGACACCCTATTCCGTGGCGCAGGAAGTTTATCTGGAGATGATACCAGCAGGACAGTCTTATGTGAACAGTGGAGTATGGACCATTCTCATAGAGCCAATAAAGATAGTAACAGGACAATATTATCTTTATCTGCCGGGCAGCGCAGTGCGAAACGAACAGACCCGATTTTATAAACCGACACCGCAAGTGACACTGACGATACCGTCAACAGCAGCGAAAGTGCTGACTGTTGGCGCGTATGACAGTGTTTATGACACATATGCCGATTTTTCAGGCAGAGGGTATGCAGATGAAAATCGTACTATCGGAGTGGTGACGGCGGGATTGACCAAACCGGACATTGTGGCTCCTGGGGTGGGAGTTTTGGCACCGGATGTCTATGGAAGTTACAACCCTCTAAACGGAACCTCCTTTGCCACGCCCATTGTAAGCGGCAGTGCAGCGCTTTTGATGGAGTGGGGAATCGTAAGGGGGAATGATGTGTTCCTTTATGGGGAGAAGGTGAAGGCGTACCTGAGAGCGGGAGCAAGGCCGCTGCGAGGGGAACAGGAACTGCCCAATGACAGAGTGGGATTCGGGGCGTTGTGCGTAGCCTCAAGTATTCCGACTTGAGGCGGGAGAGGATACCGGACTGAGGGAGAGTCTGTTAGGGTTAAACAAGGAAAGTTTTTGATATAAAATAATGAAGGATATGTTCCAAAATGGAGTTGTGGCAAGGTCATAGCTTGAAAAACTTATTGATTTTAAAGCAGAAAGAAGATATATTATTACTACAGACAGTGGCATATGCTGCAGTTTTTTAGCAGTGTGCTAGAAATGGAGATGTTTATTTAGAAATATGATTAATAAAGTCGATGGAAACAACTATTATGTATATACAAGTCAAAAGAAAATAGATGTCCCTGATACAGGTGAAAAGTTCAATCTGGACTATAAAAACAATGAATCGTCGCTGGAAGCAAAGGATAAGAAAGAAATATCTGATCAGGAGAAACAGCAACAGGCGGAACGAAGTGGTGTCATGCTGGAACTTTCCAGCAGAGGGCGGGATGCAAGAGCAGACAGACAGGGGCAGACGGAGACGGCAAAGACTCAGAGTGAGAGTAAATCGGGGCAAGTACCTTTGCTTGAAACCATACGAACATATGTTATGGCGACCATATCGGCAGTTCGCGAGTTCTTCTATAATATCTGGAATGAACGGCCACAGGAAGGTGTTTCGCAGGATGTTCAACTGTTGGAAGGTATTCTGCAGGAACCAGAGGAAAGCATTGATGCTTTGGATGAGATGTCTGCCTTTGACGAGGAGGAAGGTCGAGAACGCGAAATTCAGGAGTCTCTGCGTATTGGAGATATGGATCAGGTCATTAATCTCTTGACAGATAATGGGAAAAGGACGATTGCCAAGAACTCCACACTTTTGACTAGCTATGACAAGAATGGCAGAGTGGTGGAACCCAATACCTCAGATATGGAAAGAGTTCTGCATGGGGATAGAAATACATGGGAATTATGATAAATGAAAAGGTGGGAGCTATTGGGCTTCCGCTTTTTGTTTTTAGGAAAAACAGCGGAAGAGTAATCTCTCCCGCTGTTTTTCTCAGGTCTGTCAGAAAACGTTCAGTCACACCTTCACGCAAGTATTAGGACTTCTATGCTATCTTCTTCTTGTGGAACAAAGTCTGAATACCTTCGACTACAAGAAGGAGCGCAAGTATAATCAAAAGCACTGCGAATATCGTCTGGGCATAAGGACCCCAATCTGCCCCGCCGGCCGCAATGATGCCGATCTGGTTTTTCACTGTAATCACAAGGGAGCATATGGTTACTACATTCATAAATGCCATGGGGAACAGGAACATTTTGTTGTTCTTGCCGATATTGCCCAGCCATGTGGCAACCGCCAAAAGCCCGAGTCCTGCCAGCAGCTGATTTGCGGAACCGAACAGTCCCCAGATCTTGGAGTATCCTGTCATTCCCAGAAAGATGCCCAGCACTACCGTGAGACCGGTGGCAAAATAAGGATTTACCAAAAGCTTTTTATATCCCTCTTTCACATCGGCAGGTGTCTGTCCGGGCTCTAACCAGAACTCCTGGAACATGAAACGGGCCAGACGTGTGGCGGTGTCCAGGGAGGTCAGGCAGAAAGCGGAATAAGTAAGGATCAGCAAGGTATAGAGAATGTTCTCAAGCCCGGCCATTCCGGGAATAGCAGCCACCATGGCGGCGATACCGCCTGCAAAAATATCCGTTGCCCCAGCTGTATGCCCAGTCTGTCTCGCGTATGCGATGGCGCATACCGTCAGGACAGCCAAAACACATTCCAACAACATGCCGCCGTATGCGATGGGTTTTGCATCCTTTTCCTTATCCAGCTGCTTGGAGGTAGTACCAGAGGAAACCAGGGAATGGAAACCGGATATCGCGCCGCATGCAACTGTGGTGAACAGGATGGGGAACATATACTGTGTGCCGTTTGCGGTTTCCACCGCAAAGCTTGTAAATGCCGGGAACAATTCAGGGTCAATGTTGGGATGGGCACCAATGACACCGAACAAAGCCACCGCAAGCATGGCGTAAAGCAGGAAAGAGCTCAGATAATCTCTTGGCTGCAGGAGAATCCACACAGGAGCCACGGAAGCGATTGCAATGTAAATTCCTACAATAATCATCCAGGTATTAGTGGACAGATACAGCGGATGGAAATTCATACCGATGGCCATAATAATAACAATTGCTGCAAGACCCATGATGGTGGAAGCGGCCATGGACATGTTCCGGCGGTATACGCAGAAACCAAAGACAATGGCAATCAGGATGAACAGCAGCGATACCATGGCAACAGAGGCATTGGAAGCACTTGCCGCCTTGTCAAGGATGCCTGCCGCATCATATTTTGCGCCAAAAGTAGACGCGACGATGGAAGCAAACGCGGCTACCACCAGAAGTAATGTCAAGTACGCGAAAATCAGGAAAAGTCGCTTTGCCCGCTTACTCATGTTGGCGGAAATTATCTCGCCGATGGACTGCCCCTTGTGCCGGATAGATGCATAAAGCGCGCCAAAATCATGTACCCCGCCGAAGAAAATACCTCCTATCAGGATCCAGAGTACCACAGGAACCCAGCCGAACAGCGCCGCGTTGATGGGACCTGTGATGGGGCCTGCGCCTGCGATGGAAGAGAAGTGGTGTCCCATCAGGACAGGGGTTTTGGAGGGAACGTAATCAACGCCGTCCTCCATGGTGTGTGCAGGAGTCTCTTCCGTATTCTCACCCACGCCCCACTGTTTGCAGAGCCATCTGCCGTAAAAGATATAGCCGCACAGCAGAACGACTAATGAGATGATGACTAGTAACAATGTGTTCATAAAATCTTTCTCCTTTTCTTTGGAAATAATACTTTTTTCAAAACTTTCCCCACACATTTTCCGCTTCCGTTTGTGGTGATTGTATTATTATTGGAAACCTCCAGCACGGCAGTATGAAAATCCATCCATCCGTGCAGGGAAAATCGAAAACTTTTGTAAATGCGGCACTTCCGCAGTGCTTTCCCTGCATCCTTATCACAGGTATCGCAGAGGAAAACAGAGGTGACATAGGTATACATATGTCCTGGGCCGATATGTGCCCTTTTCATCCCATCCGCCCATGCCGCGTCGCGGCATTTTTCAAATTGTTCAACAGTGAGATGCCCAACACTAAATATGTAAATAAATTCTTCGCAGTTTGCAGCCCACAGGTTTGCCTGCCTTGAAAGCACATATTTTTCTGAGTGTTCATAAAACTCACAGATTGCTATAAGGGGGATTTCACTCTCCTCAGACATTATGACATTATAGTAAGCTCGATAACTTTCCAATAATCGGCTTATCGCTGTCTCTCTGGTATAGTTCATAAAAACAATTCATTCCTCCTGAAAACCATTCAATACATTTCAGGTTATTATATATCTATGTCATGTCTTTTGCAATGATGTTTAATATTCTCATTAGAAAAAATTTGTAGTAATTGCTTGACAACAGCGAGGATCGTGCGGGGCAATAATGTGTTCCTTTATGGGGAGAAAGTGAAGGCGTATCTGAGGACGGGAGCAAGGCCGCTGCGGGGGAACAGGAACTGCCCAATGACAGGGTGGAATTCGGGGCGTTGTGTAGCCTCAAGTCTTTCGGTTTGAAGGTGGGAGAGTATTTCAACTTGAGGTCACAGTCTGCCAGAGTAAGATATAAGAAGTGTTTTAATTTAATAGTCACTTTATTTGTCACCATGAGTGATGAATAAAAACTAGAAAATCCCGGTATTTCTTGCCACAATCCCCTCAATATGTTATACTCAAAGTGAGCAAATCTTACCCCTTTTTGCATATGCAAAAAGATGATTGGCAAATCCTTAGTCAAGCTGTTATAAGGATTACCCTTTGAGGTTTCAGCAGTAGGTTGCCCTATGTGTCAATCAGAGTATTTGCCCAATTTTATAAGGAGATCAAATACAAATTATACTTCTTATTTCACAAGAAAGGGAAGTATGACGCATGAAAAAACTTATGGATTTAAACAAAGAAACCGCGAGTCGATTGTGGGTACAACAGTTTGGTAAAAGGCAAAAGGCGACTGATTTTGCTGGACGTGAAATCGCGAAAGCTGCTTACAATGACAGGAACAGTAATTATGGTTGGAACGTCGATCATATTTTGCCACTATCAAAAGGAGGTAAAACGGCAGATCATAACTTGATTTGTTGCCATATTTTGACCAACGATGAGAAGGCAGACAAATTTCCATGTTTCAAAGCCAATGCAAAAGAATTCGAGATTCAAAAGCGGCAGAATCACTATGAGATTGTGGCAAGAACTTTTGACCAAAAGGAGGAAGAGGATGAGGCCATAAATTTCTTGGATGTGGCACAGGGGCTTAAATGCTGGAAGCAGTGCAAATCTAATAGAAGGAGCGTTTTTGTTGGATATGTCAAAATCAGAGTTGAGATATCCAATGAATCCGACAAGCTTCTTGAAAGATATGAGAAGTTTTTGATGGAACTATTTGGGACGGAGACCATTTTTGCTGAAAATAATAATATGGGTTATTCAAATATTTATCCTTTGCTGTATCCACAGTATCATAGGCCCCATATTTTTACTGTTATAGTGGGTGAAATTCCGAAGCAAGACACGAAAAACCTTCTTGATGATTGTATTATATTAAACACTTATAGTAATTATTTCATAAACAACACGGGGTTTGAAAGCATTCAAATTGTTTGTGGGATGGAATGCTATGACAGCTATTTAGAAATGTCTTTGAAATGTAAAAAAGATATCGTGGAAAAACAGGTACAGTTTATTGGACCATTGGCGATTGATGAATGTGTGAAAAGCAATACAAGTGCTAAAAAGAAATTAAAGGATAGTTTTTCTCCAAACAAATTTTATCCTTATAATTTCGTGTTCACAGATCTCGAAAAGAATCTTAAGAAATTAATCTGAAACTTAAATCAGAAGTATTATTTGTAAACCTCTTAAAGAGATGTCGGGCAACAGACATCTCTTTTATGATACGACAGATGTTTGCAAGGCAAACCTCAAAGCATTATTTATCTGTACAGCTACAACGGACGGTAGTATAATATGTATAGAAATTAAGGAAGATATGAAAACTTGCTATATATAAAGGAAAAGAGCGAAAATGAAAACATTAAAAACCATATCTACCATAGTGCTGTTCGTAATATTGTTCCTCATTATTACCGTCATGTTTTTATGTATTCGGGGGGAGTGGAGCATATCCGGATACCAATACAGTGATGGGGTGAAAGATGTGATAAGAATGTTTGGTTTGTTTGAGATTGTAGTCAGTATTGCTTTGGGACTCTTAAACCGGAGGAAATGGACTATAGCGGTTATTGTTGCAGCGAATTTATTTACACTATATAAATTGGTTGGAACATTTTAAGGGGAAATTGTGTTAGGAGAAACCACGGATGATGTTATTGAGTTTACAGATGATCTCGCTGACAGCACTGATGATATTACCGATTCCACTGCTTCTTTTTATTGTCTATATAGTGCAGAAAAAGCAGTATGAAAAAACGGAATATTATCAACAGACCCAAAATGCTTATATAAAGGTACGATCTGATACGGGACTTTTGGGGGAATTTTATATTTACAAGTATCTCAAACCTCTTGAGGGGTATCAGCGTTATCTCTTTAATGTATATGTCCCAAAGGCGAACGGGGAAACCACGGAATTAGATGTTGTTTTGTTACATGAGTCTGGCATATATGTATTTGAATCTAAAAATTACAGTGGATGGATTTTCGGGACAGAATCCCAGAAATATTGGACACAGACGTTGCCGTCTGGGCGAGGAAGGTCGCAGAAGAGGCAGTTTTTTAATCCGATTCTGCAAAATACAGGTCATCTAAAATGTTTGCAGGAGTTTCTTGCGGATTTTACCTTGCCTTTTTATTCTTATATTGTATTTAGCGACCGCTGCACATTGAAAGATATTTCGCTGACAAGCGGAAAGCATAATGTTATGAACCGATATCAACTGTTATCTGCGGTTCAGCAGAATGCGGCAGCCGCCGGCTTACAATTATCGTCTGATAAAATTGATATGCTATATGAAAAGCTGTACCCACTTACACAGGTAGGTGAGGCAGGCAAAAAACTACATATTAGCAATATAGAGCAAAAACAAAGAGGAAGAGTTTCACAAATTGCCCATAAGACCACTGAGATGCCAAGAGCAAGGAGAACGGCATGTCCTCATTGTGGAGGAAAGCTTGTTATGCGTATGGCAAGGAGAGGCAGCAGCCGGGGGAGAAAATTTTTAGGCTGCTCCAATTACCCCAGATGCAGATATATACAGAATCTCCCCAATAAATACTAAAAACCCCAAAAATACAAAAATAGGAGGAGAAAACCGATGTTTAGATATGCACATACAAATATTATCGCTAAAGATTATAAAAAGCTGGTAGCTTTTTATAAAGAGGTATTCCAATGTAAAAGTATTGGCGAAACCAGAGATTTGCGGGGAGAATGGCTTGACAATCTGACCGGCATCCACGATGCACATATCGTCGGAGAACATCTTTGCCTGCCGGGATATGGGGAAGACCATCCCACCCTTGAAATTTTTTCTTATGACACAATGGAAGACTCCTGCAATAGTATCAATAAATGCGGGATAGCGCATCTTGCATTTGAAGTAGATGATGTAGAAGAAACCTTGCAGCTTGTGCTAAAAAAGGGAGGCAGCCAGATTGGACAAGTAGTAAAAACGAAATATCCGGACGGAAGGCAGGCTGTCTTTGTATATGCAACAGACTGCGAGGGAAATATTGTCGAATTGCAAAGTTGGAAGTATTAAAAATCTATTGACATGGCAGAAAAGGCGCGGTATAATATGAAACATATAAATCCTATTGGATAAGTAGGAAAAGAAAACAATCATGAAACACTTGATTAGGGAGGGAATCATTATGAGTCAGATTAAAGAAAGCGCCTTAGAATTAATCGGAGGAACACCGATACTGAAACTGAACGGGTATGCGAAGAAAGCTAATATAACAGATGCCACAATCCTTGCAAAATTGGAGTATCTCAATCCTGCAGGCTCTGTCAAAGACCGTATTGCATTGGCAATGATTGAAGACGCAGAAAAGAAGGGGCTGCTTGCAGAGGGAGCAACCATTATTGAACCTACCAGCGGAAATACGGGAATCGGTCTTGCTGCAGTTGCAGCGGCAAAGGGATACCGGGCAATCCTGACACTGCCGGATACCATGAGTGTTGAGAGAAGAAATTTGTTAAAGGCATATGGCGCGGAGTTGGTGCTTACAGAGGGAGCCAAGGGAATGAAAGGCGCTATTGCAAAGGCAGAAGAGCTTTCCAAGGAAATTGAAGGGGCGGTTATCTTAGGGCAATTCGTAAATCCGGCGAACCCTGCAGTGCATAAGGCTACAACGGGGCCGGAAATATGGGAGCAGACTGAAGGCAAGGTAGACATTTTTGTTGCTGGTATAGGAACGGGCGGAACGATTACCGGTGTGGGAGAATACTTAAAGGAGAAAAATCCAGATATAAAAATTGTGGCTGTTGAGCCTGCCGGAAGCCCTGTTTTGTCCAAGGGAACTGCGGGAGCTCACAAGATTCAGGGAATCGGAGCAGGATTTGTTCCGGAAGTATTGAACACAAAAGTGTATGATGAGATTATTACCATTGAGAATGAGGATGCATTTGCAGAGGGCAGGGCATTTGCAGTCAGTGAGGGAATACTTGTGGGTATATCTTCAGGTGCAGCGCTTAAGGCGGCAGGCATCCTTGCAAGCAGACCGGAAAATAAGGGAAAGACGATAGTAGTATTGCTTCCCGACTCCGGTGACAGATATTTGTCTACGCCGTTGTTTAATAATAATTAGTCAGGTATCCTTGTGAGAATCGGAATATACAGAATGAAAGACTGACCAGAGCACCGGAGGTTTTGTTATTGGGATTAACAGACCTCCGGATTTTATTTTTTACTTGTATGTAACCTTTTGCTATTTTCAGACGTGTTAGAAGTAAAGGAGAAGAAACACATGAATAATGAAAAGGACATAAGAGATGTGGTCATAAAATATAGTGATACGCTCTACAGAGTCTGTATTGTTATACTGTGCAATGAGCAGGACACTCAGGATGCCATTCAGGATACCTTTTGCCGATATCTGGAAAAAAGACCGGAATTTCATAATGAAGAGCACGAAAAGGCATGGCTCATCAGGGTGGCCACCAATATCTGCCGGGACATGATAAGGTTCAGGCTAAGGCACCCCAAGGTTTCCATTGATGAAATGGAAAATATTCTTGTGGCACCGGAGCAGAAAGAGACCTTGCGGGAACTTTTCGCACTGCCTGTCAAGCAGAAAACCGTTATTTATTTGCACTATGTGGAGGGATATCGGATAAGGGAGATAGCGGAGATTCTCAGAATCTCGGAGAGTGCAGTAAAGACAAGACTGCTGCGGGGCAGAGAACAGATGCGGGATGCAATCCTTCTGGAAGGGGGCATATAAAAGATGAGTGAATTTGATATAAGGGAAGTCATGGAACAGATACATATTTCATCCGAAATGCAGGAAGAGATTGTCAAGAATGTTCAGAGTAGGATGGAAAACGGAAAGAAAAAAACAAGGAGCCGGAGAAAGACAGCGGCAACTGCGGCAGCGCTTTTGCTGGCAGCAGGCGTGGCAAGCCTTCAGGTACAGGCGGTGGTGCAGAATATCGTAAGAGCCAGAATGGAGAGACTGCCCAAAGAAGAAGTGCGGAATATCGAAAATATGATGCGGGAGCAGAGAACAGTGGCGGATGGGTTCTCCAGAGAATATTCCGACAGTGAAACCAAACGCAGGAGGGAACTTTGGCAGGCCTATAAGAATGGGACATTTCCTGAAAAGGACATTTTGCAGGTAGACAGCGAGGAACAGGTGACGGAAGGATTGCTTTGTTATGTCAGGGCGACAGGAGTTTTTTATCTTCCGGAGAGGGAACTGACGGAAGAGGAGCAATTGGAAATTATTGATTTCCAGCAAAAGATGAGCTATGCCGTGTCGCAGGGTGCGGCAGCACAAGAGGAGAGAGCGGAGCGTCAGGCGGAGAGGAAGCGGCTTGAGGAAATCGTTCAGGCTGCAGGCGGCATCAGCGAGGAGGAAGCCATTGAGATTGCAAGGAAACAGATGGAGTCCGTCCTTGGCGAGGAAGCGGCCGGAATGGAATTAAGAACGTATGAAGACGGCTGTGGGGCACAAATAAGAGATATCTCAGATGAGACATCTTATGAGCATAAGGGAGATGTGGCATATATGGTGAATTTTTGGAATCCCTATGTCGACTTTTCCAATTATATCTATTATATTGACGCGATGGACGGAAGCATTTTGCATAAGGAGTAAAAAATGAAAAAAGTAAAAATATTTTGTTTGATGATGTGCATTTCTTTATTTTTGACAGCCTGCAGCAAGGGCGGCAGTGCAGTCAATGAATCTGATAGAACCAATCAAGGCAATCAAAGTAGCGCAGCGAAAGATGCTCCGAAAAGGGAGTGGGTCTATGTGCCGGAAGTGATTGAGGTGGATGCCAAACAGTATGTGGCTTATGAAAAAATGCAGTTGGCGGGGGATGTCTTCTGCTATGCGGTACAGGGGGGAGATACGGAGACGGCGCAAAAAAATCTCTGCAGGTATTCCCTGACTACCCGGGAATTGAAAAAGAGTCCTATTGACTTTCCGGAAGGCGGGAGGATTTGGGATTTGGGCAAGCATTTTTTTACGCAGGATCAGGAACTGTATGCCACTGCAAATGTCTATCCGGCGGATTACAGTTCCATGAAACGGTTTTTGTGCAAGTTTGATACGGAGGGAAATTGCTTGTTTTCCAAGGATATCACAAAACAGGCGGGGAGGAATGAATCTCTTGACAGGCTGACTGTGGACGCGCAGGGAAGGATTTACATTTTTATGGATAAAGAGATATTGCTCTATACTAGAGATGGGGAATATCACGGTTCGGTCAGATACTGTCCGCCGGAGAGTACGGTTCCCATCCGAATCAAGGGAGCATGCAGCGGTGCGGACGGCAAATATTATGTCTGTATCGGTAAAGGACGCATGGATATCTCGGGAGAAATTCTGAGCGCAGAAGAAGCCAGATGGGGAGAGGATAGAAGTGTCAGCAGCACTCTGGCGGAAATTGACTTTGAGAACGCAAAACTGACGGAAGTCGCAACGGACCTTCCGAATGTCAATGGAATCTGTGCAGGAAAGCTGCAGGAGGGAGATTTGGACAGCGGGTATGATTTCCTGTTCTATGATAACAGAGCTGTCTACGGATATAACCTTGCCTCACAGAAAAACAATTCCGGCTCTGCGGGCGAGGAACTGTTTGTCTGGCTGGACAGTGATATCAATGGATATTGCGTTACAAATCTGTATTTGCTTTCGGACGGAAGACCCTGCGCCACCGTGTGTGATTATAAATATGAGGACAAGGCCATTGTGGCGTTGACCAAAGTAAAGGGGGAGGACGCCCCGATTCGGGAAGAACTAGTGCTTGCCACTGTGGACGGAAAGAGTGATTTGGAGGCAATGGCCGTAAAATTCAACCGGGGTAACAGTCGGTATCACATTACCGTGAAACGCTATGAATCTTTGACAGATTTATACAATGCCGTGTTGAAAAAGGATCCTATAGATTTGATAGACATATCCGGAGTCAATGTACAAAAATTGGTTTCCCGGGGATTTCTGGAAAATCTGGCGCCCTATGTGGAACAGTCGGAGGCGCTTAAACCTTCTGATTTTGTGGATGGAATATTGGATGCCTATACTTTTGAAGATACTCTAGTTGGCATTCCCACATCTTTCTCCATTCGCACGGTGGTGGGAAAGGAAACGCAGATGGGGCAGAAGGCAGGTCTTACATTGGAGGAGTTGCTTACCTCCGCAGACCGCTATCCCAAGGCGAAGACCTTTGACGGGGTGACAAAGGAAGAGATGATGCAGTATATCATGATGTTCAATGAGGATGCCTTTATTGATTGGAAGACCGGGGACTGTCATTTTGAATCGGAAAAATTCAAGGCGGTGCTTCAGTATGTGAACAGGTTCCCGGATGCTTTGAAAGGCGAAGAGGAGGGAACTTCCCTTTCTGATAAAATCCAGAGGGGAGAGGTGCTGTTCGCCATAGCGGATATGAGCACATTTAGGGCAGTTCAGAGGTATGAGAAAATGTTTGGGGGAAATGTATCCTGTGTGGGATTCCCCACCGTCTTGGGAAAGGGAGGGCATCTGCTGCTGGGCTGGGACGCTTATGCCATCGCCGTTTCATCGGAGCATAAAGAGGGCGCATGGCAGTTTATTGAAGATCTTTTGACCCGGGACAAAACAGAAATGTATTATGAAACTTATGAAGTAGGCTTTTTCAGCCATTACTTTCCCTCTTTGAAAAGGGTGCTGAATGAGAGGGTAGAGGATGCCATAGAAGAAGACCGCCTGAGTTGGGATGAGGTAAATGTCATATTGGATTTGATTCCGGATGCGACTCCCGCTTTTTCCGTGAAGGAGGATGAAGTCATTAAAATCATTGAGGAGGAGGCACCGGCCTATTACACCGGACAGAAAAAGGAGGAGGACGTGATGAAAGTAATCCAAAACCGCGTTTCCCTTTATGTGAAGGAAAATCTTTGAGGGGAGCAGGAGCTTCTGCCAGATGAACATCGCTACAAATTGATTGACAGACACATTGCGCTATGCCTATAATGAATGGTACAGTAGATGATACAAGCTTTGATGCAAAAGGATGGTGTGATGTTGAAAGGAAATTATACGGGGACAGATGATTCTGAGGCAAGTTATTCGGGAGCGGGCTATTCCGGGGAAGATGATTTCGGAACAGATTATTCCAAAGCAGATGATTACGATATAAACGATTTCGGGGCAGATAATCCTGAAGCATATAAGCCAGCAGAAGATTACTTTGGAAAAGAGGATTTCAGAACAGATTATCCAAAGGCAGGTTATTCTCGGACGAAGGGTGCCTCCATCACAAAAATCATGAAGAATGCTACGGTTACCTTTTTGTTTCTTATGTCAGGTCTGCTTCTTATTCTCTTGATATATTCGTACTTTTTCAACGCAGGCGGCAGGAACTTTTCAGGGGAGTGGACGGCAGAACTGAACATGACAGAGCAGGCTGCAGTCAGAGCTCTTGATTGGCTGCAGGATATAGAAGGCGTTTCCGTCTCGTTAGAAGAGGTAGAGTCCTATATGAAGGGGTTGACTGTCCGAGTCAATCTTGCCATGAAACAAACGGCCCGATTTCAGGGAGACTTTCAGTGTTATATTGTGCCGGAGAGCTATGAAGCCTGCAATCAGGCTGCCTATGAGGCATTTGCCATAAGTTTTCGGGAGCTTTTGGGGGAGCGGCTCCGTATGTCAGGCTATGAGGGTGATACGAGTCAGGAAGCTGTTGAAGCCCTTGTGGCGGAGGCTTTCGGGATGTCCACTGTATCTTATTTGATGTCCTGCGGTCCAACACTGCTGCCTTCTTTGGAAGAGCTACAGGCCAGATATGACGGCAGCGGCACCTATGAAGTTACGGGAGATATTTTCATCCGGCAGTTTGATGCCGGAGGGGAGGATACCTCCAAGGAGGAATACTATCTTCGGAAAGATGATAATCTGATTCTGACCAAAGAAGCCGATTCTGCAGCCTCCGATTCTTTTTTCACAAATTACCCTGTGATATACACTTTAACCAGATAAGTTTAAAATTAAGAGGGAACCTAAATGAAAACTATTTTACGGAAAATCAGCTCTTTCATCCTGACCGTTGCCATCATATGTTCCATGCTGCCTGTCACGGTGTCCGCAGACTTTGAGATTTCCGGAACCTGTCAGGTACGGGCGGATGACGGCGCTGCAAGCACTGTTAAAATTTTGGATTACGACTATGCCAACAATACATATCTCTCGCTGCGGGATGTGGCCATGGTGCTCAAGGGTACGGACAAAGCTTTTTCTTTGAATATTACTAAAAATTCGGTTGTCCTTACCCAAGGAAATGACTACACCCCTGTAGGAGGGGAAGGTGTGCCTTGGGAAAGTGATAAAAGTAAGGATATTACTCTTAAAAGGAACGCATTTACGGTAGATGACCAAAAGGTGGTTTATTATACCATGATTACACGACTGCCCTCCGGCGCCTATGATTGTTTTATGCTGACGGCAGATTTGGCAATGCTTTTGGATGTGAATATCACAGTTTCCAGCGCAGGCTCTCTGCAAATCCATACAAATGAGCCCTTCTGTGTATCACCTGTAGAGTTAGAGCAGGCTAATTATTTCTGGGGAGTCAACGGCGTGTATATAGGAGATGCCACCACAGGAGAGGTTTATTATCAGTATCAGTCGGATACGGCTTATCCCATAGCTAGCACTTCCAAGCTTATGACCTGTCTTTTGACTCTGGAGGCTGTTTCTGCGGGGCAGATTAGCCTTGAGGACAGTGTTACCGTCTCTAATGCTGCTGCACTGCTTGCCGCCTCGGATGACGGGGTGATTCCCTTGGAAGCAGGAATGCAGATTACCATACAGGATTTGCTGTTGGGTCTCCTGTTGCCCTCCAGCAACGAATGTGCTCTTTGTCTGGCGGAAGCCATTGCTGGTTCGGAGGAGGCATTTGTTCAAATGATGAATGAAAAAGCAACAGAATTGGGACTTTCTCAAGCTGTCTTTTTTAACAGTAACGGTCTGCCCATCTTTACAAAAGATGCCGTTCCTTCCAAGCAGCAGAACCGCATGAGTACAGAGGATATGTTTCGGCTGGCATCCTATCTTTTAAATGTCTATCCGCAGGTTAAGGACATCACTTCCCTGAAAGAGGCTGTTCTGCCGTCTCTTAATATGGAAGTGCGTAACAGCAATCCGCTTTTGCACAATCTGCCTGAAGCCACAGGTTTAAAAACCGGAACCACCAACAAAGCCGGGGCCTGTCTGGTTACATCCCTGACTGCAGATGATGGGACCATGGAGCACGACTTGGTGGTGGTGGTTTTTGGCACCGAGGATTCCATAGAGAGGGGACGGGTATCGGGAGTGTTGGCAAGATACGCCTTGCATGCTTTTTATGAGGGCAGAGAAGAGACGGAAGCCGGGACATCGACCCAGATCAAAGGGAGTCTGCCCACCCATGCCGAAACGGCAGTGGCGGCTGTTATTAAGACTGCAAAAAAGAAGTAAAATTAAAAAAATTTAAAAATGCGAGAACTATTTTCTGGAAACCTCGTCTTATCTTATGAAGCACATACGATACGCTTAGGCGATCAAAAGGGAGGAGAGAGTTATGAGGAAAAAAAGGTTCTTAGCATTGATTTTAAGTATGGTTATGACAATGTCGCTTTTTGGATGCGGAGGAAAAGAGGCTCAAAGCGGCGGCTCTGAAAAAGGCAGCGTCCGACATGAGGCAAATAACGCAGACGGAAAGACTGCAAATACACCCCGAGAAGAAGCAGTGCAAGGGGCGGCGGATATGGAGATGAATGTGCCAGAGATGTTTCAGTCAACGGCAGGCATAAAAAACAGCCCTATGGCAGATTCAGCAAGGGAAGCTGAATTTTACCCGGCGGAGGAGAGAACGGAAAATTGGAATACAGAGGAGTATAACGGACTAGAGGAGCCGGGTTTTGTATCCGTGGCCAATACACCGCTTTCGACTTTTTCCGCAGATGTGGATACGGCCTCCTACAGCAATATCCGCCGAATGATTGAAAACGGCTATGGACTAAAGGACATTCCCACGGGGGCAGTCCGCATAGAGGAAATGTTAAATTATTTTTCCTATGATTACAAACTTCCTAACAAAAAGGAGCCCTTCGGAGTCACTACTGTAATCGGAGACTGCCCGTGGAATGAGGATGCAAAGCTTTTGCAGATTGGTTTAAAGACCCAGGAGATTGATTTTAGCGAGGCGCCTTCCTCCAATCTGGTATTCTTATTGGATGTGTCAGGCTCCATGTACAGCAATGACAAGCTGCCTCTTTTGCAGAAGTCTTTTTCCATGCTGGTAAAGGAGCTGACGGAAAAGGATACCGTTTCCATTGTTACTTACGCAGGTTCGGATCAGGTGGTGCTCAAGGGAGAAAGCGGAGCAAACAAAGAAAAAATCATAGAGGCAATCAATGGATTGAAGGCCGGTGGATCAACCAATGGAGCGGCCGGCATCCAAACTGCTTATGAGCTGGCGGAGCAATATTTTATCGAGGGCGGAAATAATCGTGTGATACTTGCCACAGACGGAGATTTGAATGTGGGAACAAGCTCTGAGAGCGACCTGAAAGATTTAGTTACCGAAAAGAGGAAATCCGGCGTATTTTTGTCCGTGCTGGGCTTTGGCACCGGCAATATTAAGGATAACAAGATGGAAGCGCTGGCGGATAACGGAAACGGCAATTATGCCTATATTGATTCCACAAACGAGGCAAAAAAAGTGCTTGTGGATGAGATGGGAGCAACCCTTGTGACGGTGGCAAAGGATGTGAAGCTTCAGGTGGAATTCAATCCGGCATATATTAAAGGGTATCGGTTATTAGGCTATGAGAATCGTATGCTTGCCGCCGAGGATTTTGATGATGACAAAAAGGATGCAGGAGAAATCGGTGCAGGCCACATGGTGACGGCGCTCTATGAGATCGTGCCTGTGGACTCCAAGCAAAAGATAGCGGATACACCCCTGAAGTATCAGGATAGCAGCAAAAGTAAGGGTGTAGAAAACGGGGAATGGCTGAATCTAAAGATACGCTATAAGGAGCCGGAAGGAGAGGAAAGCATATTAAAGGAATATCCCGTGACGGAGAAAGCTTATATGAAAAAGCCCACCCAGGATTTTTACTTTGCGGCGGCAGTGGCGGAATTCGGGTTGATTTTGCGGGACAGCGAGTATAAGGGAAGTGCATCTTTCGACAATGTGCGGGAGCTGTTAAAGAACGTGGATACGGACAACGATGACTATAAGGACGAGTTTTCCTATCTCGTAAAAAAATTGGAAAAAACACAATAATAAACATAAAAAATTATTTTGATTCTTATTGACGGAAGCCTTAATTTTCATTTATACTAGATGTTAGAGTAAAAATGAAAATTAAGGCTTTTAAAGATTGATTGATACATGATTATGGGGCTCAAGAAGCGGTTTTTATAATACATGATTATGGAAACCGAGAAACGGTTTCTATGGTATCCGGGGGTATAGGCATGACACATAAAGAAAAGGCAACCCAGCTTCTGCAGCAGCAATACCACTGTTCTCAAGCTTTATTTGGGGCATTTGCAGACGATTTGGGGCTGGATTTGAAGACGGCATTTAAAATCAGCACCTGTTTTGGCGGCGGAATGCGACAGGGCGGATTGTGCGGCTGTATCAGCGCATCTCTGTTGGTGCTTGGGATGGTCATGGGGTTTTATGATGCTCAGGACAGGGAACAGGAAGTATACGGCAATAAAAAGACGGATGAGTTTATCAAGCGTTTTACGGAGAAGATGGGCGGCTGCATTAACTGCAGGGAGATTTTGGGAAGAGATATCTCAATGCCTGAAGGTATGGCGATTATTCGTAAAGAAGGACTGATTCTAAAAAAATGTCCCCATATTATCGAATTAAGCATTGATATTTTGGAGGATATGTTAAGCACCTATCTGAAGGATGTGGCAGAGAGCAGTATTGATACGGAAAACATTCCGGAAAATGATGAGATGCAGAGTGTGCTGAAACGTACCAGCAAGTTAAAACGTTTCAGGAGAAATGTCAATAATCTGCTGCGTAACTCTCAAAAAGGAATCGCTTTTATCCAATTTGACATCCGTAGATTTAAAATTATCAATGATTTGTACGGTGAGAAATTTGGCGATGAGGTGTTGGATTTTATCATTAATCAGCTGGCACAGATCTGCCATAAGGAACAGTTCTTTGTGAATCTGCGCAGTGATGTGTTTATGATAGTGACAGAATATGATAGAGAAGAAGAATTGACGGGGCTCATCCGTGAATTGGAACGCCGGATTGATGATTATAGAGAGGTAAAGATCCATGTATCCTTTGGAATCTATACCGTGGAAGACAGAAGGATGGAGGTCAGACAGATGCAGGATAGGGCGTCCATGGCAAGAAAGGCGGCCAAGGACAGTCTGCTGACCAATGTCGTGTTTTATAAAGAGCAGTTTAAGGAAAATTTGTATAATCGGAAATTTATTGAGGAAAATGTGGAGGCTGCCATTGCTGAGAGGCAGTTTATGATGTATCTGCAGCCCAAATACAGCATTACCCAGAATAAGATTATAGGTGCCGAAGCTTTGGTAAGGTGGAAGAATCCGGAGCGGGGGATGATTTATCCAGATCAATTTATTCCCATTATTGAGGAGAACGGATTTATCAGGAGAGTGGACTATTACATATGGGAGGAGGCATGTTGCTTTATCAAGAAGTGCATGGAAGCAAATCTAAAGCCCTGCCCTATTTCCGTCAACGTGTCAAGGGTTCATCTTCGGGATGATGAGTGTATCAGAATACTTTCGGATATGATAGTAAGAAATGATATTCCACAGCACCTATTGGAATTGGAAATCACGGAGTCTGCGGATAATCAGCAGGTCAGCAGGAAAGCAATGCAGCTTAAGGAAGAGGGATTTATCCTCCTAATGGATGATTTTGGCAGCGGCTATTCTTCTTTAAACATTCTGTTGGAGACGCCTTTTGATGTGATTAAACTAGATAGAAAGTTCATGGAAAACATGATGGTATCCGTCAAGGGAAGGCTAATCTTGGAACAGGTGGTGGCCATGGTCAAAAAGCTGGACATCGGACTCTTGGCAGAGGGTGTAGAGACGAAAGAACAGATAGAAATGCTGCACAGCATCGGATGTGATTTGGTTCAGGGTTATTATTATGCGAAGCCGATGCCTGCGGAGGAATTCTTCAATCTGTTCAGAGAACAGCAAATGCAGGAACAACAAGTTGAAACGATGTAGGGAATCAGAAGCCATACCATACAAAAAGCGAATCGGAGTGACATTCCTATGGGCAAAACAAACATTACGGAGTATGTAACTGAAGATGGTGAGTACCAAATGTACTATGGCAAGGCATCCTTGAAGGAAGGATATTACCTTGGTAATTGTGATGAGCGCTATTATCACTTAATTGGAAAGAAGAACGGACAGTTTTCCATGCCTGAACTGATTCACCCGGAGGATGCAGAAGCCTTTATGGATGCAGTGCAGAAGCTGGATGAGGGTCCCCAACATTTGTTTGTCAGGTTTTTATGTTATACCAATCAATACAGATGTATGTATATGGTATTGTATTATAATGGCAAGAATTTAGACGGATTCCGCTCCATTGATGTGGAACTCAGTGAAATCATGGCTATTTCCAGGCAGTATGGCAAGTATCAGGATCTGGTAGTGAAATACAGGGAATTTATGACCATGTTCGAGGGAATGTTTTTGGAATATGATTATGCCACGGATATGCTGATGGTCTATCAATATGTAAACAGCCGAAGCAAGATTTTATTGAAAGAGAAGATAGAACAAGTCTATATCAGAGTGTTGCAGGACGAGAGGTTAAAGCTGGAGCAGAGGGCAGAGTTTCAGATGTTATATGAGGCCATCAAAAATGGCAGGGAGAATATTAAGACAGGAATTGATGCCATGACTCTTTTGGGTGAGGAGGAGTCTAAAAATTGTCACTATGAAGTAAAGCTTGGCGCACTCTATAAAGATGCAAGACTTCAGAGCATGGTGGGGATGATGGATATTGCGGCAGGCGAGCTGCGGCAGAAGAAGAGTTATTATCTGACAGACAGCGCTTTTGATCCGGGCACAGGACTCTTAAATAAAAGGGCAATCAAAGAGTATGCCATTGAGAGAATACAAAATAAGGCCAAGGGTGTTTATCTGGCTATCGTAGATATTGATGATTTCAAACAGGTCAATGATAACTTTGGACATATGTATGGGGATAAAGTATTATTCAAATTGGCAGAAATTATCAGAAGCGTGGTAAAGACCAGAGGAGTGGTAGGCAGGTTTGGCGGCGATGAGTTTATGGTGTTTTTTGAAGGTGTCGAATCAGAGGAGTCGCTGCGGGTGATGTTAGGCACTATAGGCAGAAATGTTGCATGGGAGTTTGCAAATATAGAGGGGCTTAAGGTTTCCACCACCATCGGAATATCAAAATATCCGGAGGACGGAACGGATTATGACAAGCTGTTTAGAACTGCGGACAAGTGCGTGTATATCGGCAAAACAAAAGGGAAAAGCCGATATATTATTTACGATATTGAGAAGCATGGACCGGTGGAGGAGACGGAGGAAGGTTCCGGGCGTATTGACGTAAGCCAGAGCAAATTCTTGAGTGAGGAAAGAAAGTGTGAGATTGTGTCAGACCTGATGCTTTCTCTCTACAGGGAGGGAAAGAAGGCATTGGTTCCCGTACTAGAGCAGCTGTTAGACTGTTTTGGCACGGATGGGATTACCTTATATGCAGGGGAAAATTTGGAGCGTATCTGCTCCGTTGGAAAGTATGAGAATCCTATCCAGAGTCTTGTCTGTGTGCGGGAGAATCCTGATTATCAGAAATTTTTGGATAAACAAGGCTTCTTTTCTATGAATACTCACGTATTAGAAAAGAGGATTCCCGAGCTTTTTGAACTGTACAGCAGGCAGGAGACGGACAAGGCACTGCAGTGCGTGGCGGTGAAAGATGGAAAAACTATGGCCGTGGTATCCTTTGATATTTTCCACCGTGTCATGAAAATTGGAGCAACGGATCTCGGGCTGATTAAGATTGCAGGACGGATGCTTGCGGATATTATTGCAGAACAATAGGAAGGCTGTAACCAATTGGAGACTACATATGCAGAGGATGTAGAAAAGAGCATCCGCAAAAAATTTCATAAACAGCTTTTTTCAAAGTTTGCCAGAGCCATCAACGAGTATGATTTGCTGAAGGAGAATGACAGGGTTGCAGTCTGCATCTCCGGCGGCAAGGATTCTATGCTGATGGCAAAACTATTTCAGGAACTAAAGCGCCACGATAAATTTCCTTTTGAACTTAAGTTTCTGGTGATGGACCCGGGCTACAGCAAGGCCAACAGAGAGGCCATTGAGCAGAATGCAGAACGGTTAAATGTACCCATTACTGTTTTTGAATCCGATATTTTTAATGCGGTATATGATATAGAAAAATCCCCCTGTTATCTCTGCGCCAGAATGAGAAGGGGGTATTTGTACAGCCATGCAAAGGAGCTTGGCTGCAATAAGATTGCTCTGGGACATCATTATGATGATGTGATTGAGACTATTTTGATGGGCATGCTTTATGGCGGGCAGATTCAGACCATGATGCCCAAGCTTCATAGTACTAATTTTGAGGGGATGGAATTAATCCGCCCCATGTATTTGATACGAGAGACGGATATTAAACATTGGCGGGATTATAATCAGCTTACCTTTCTGCAGTGCGCCTGCCGTTTTACGGAACAATGCGCTGTGACAAAGCCCGATTTCAGCAGCGATTCCAAGCGTTTGGAGGTCAAGCGCCTGATTGCGCAGTTAAAAGAAATCAATCCCTTTGTGGAAGGCAATATCTTTAAGAGCGTGGAAAATGTGAACCTGCGTACCATTATTGCCTACAAGAAGGATGGTGTAAAACATCATTTTCTGGAACATTATGAGGAGGATACGTCATTCTCCGAGTAAATTTTTTCACACTAGGATACGGCTGTTTTGAAACTTAAATTTCAGTTTCTGTTCTGGCGGAGGCACGGACGGAGATACCGTTTACCGTGATATTGTCCCCCAGAGGGATGACAAGGCATTCCCTGCCGTCCACCTTTCTTGTTTCTATCAGGTCAGTGCGCTCCGGATTCACCTTGATGACTACATCTGGGGTTTTTACCTCAAAGGTGCGGGTGTTTATGACATTGCTTGCCAGAAGGGAAGTGTCTTCCCCAGCGGTTTCATCATAATGACGTTCAAATTCCTGCATCTTGTCATTTGCAACGCCGCTGTTTGCAAGGAGGGTTTTTACCTCATTTTTGTCAAGGGTTAAAGGCTGAAGCTCCTCCTTATGTTCCTCCACCATCTCGGTCAATTTCTCGTGGATATTTTTGACGGTCTCGATATCGCAAGTTTCCCCCAAGGTCTCCTCAATAAGAGTTTGAAAAGTCTCTTTCTGACCTCCTGCGGACAGAGGAAGGGGGCATCCAAGAAGCTGCTCCACAAAAGTTTCCTTCAATTCTTCAGGATTTTTGGAATAATACAGGGTGCTGTGAAGGTCGCTTCCCCTGTCATTGAAGGCGGGGAAGAGAAAGCCTGTTTCCGGCAGTTCCACCACCCAATCCCTGATGCGGTTCTGGAAAGCGTTTTCCATAGCGTTATAGCTGAGACCGGGTTTGGACAAATTCACTGGACAAATACAGGTCAATATGTATTCATATACCTCGTCTGAGGCATCCTCCATCTCCATGCCGTCCGATGCCCTGCCCGGCACATCATAGGCATCATGAATTGCCAGAATGAGGTAATTACCCACATATTCGTAGGCATCAATGATTTTGTCATAAAATTCTTCCAGAAGGTCATCATCCTTGAGTCTGCTGTCCCTCAGGCGCAGAAGGAATTCCTGAGTGCCGCCCTCCGACTCGCTCTCCAAAGGGAAATCCAGATTCAGCAGGTTTTTGCCGAAGCTGCCGGAAAGGCTCTTCTTGAAAATCTCAAAATATTTAAACATTTCTTCTTCGGGCAGTGCCAGAAAAGCTTGGCTAAACTGTGTTTTTTTATTTTTTTCTCCATCTACATAGCATCCGCAGATGCGGGTGATGGAGCATTTCTTGGGAGTAAAGAGTTTTTTCAGTTCACTTGTTTCCTGCTTTATCATGGCGTATCCTCGACTTTTCTTGATATAGGGCGGCAATGCTGCCGCTGTATTTTAATATAGCACGCATTTTTGACCTCAGCAAGCCTTTTTTGAGGGTTCAAGTGACAGAATGCTCAGTTTCACAATTGTAGTGCTCTTGTCAGCGGCGGGGGCGGGTAGTCAAAAGCAGGGTCGTTAGAATCAGCAGAACAGCGGCGAAAAGAAGCCAGATTTTTCCTGCGATGTCGGTGCCCTCCGAAAGGGACATGGAAAAGAGAAAGAATTTTCCAAGCTTATCTTTCAAGGAAAAATTGGCAATGTAGTAAATCATGGATACCATGTATCCCACTGCGGCATTGCCGCTGATTCCCGCAGCTGCAAAACCCAGCGCACCCAGAAAAAGCGCTGAGGCAAATCCGCCTGTCAGGTGAAAGAGGGTGACATCGCTTTCTGAAAAGCGCATTGCAAGCACAAATCCCCCTATAATAATGGCGAGGGAGACAATGGAATACATCACCCTCATCGCGCAGATGTTTAGATAATCTGTTTTTTTGGAGCGAATCAAATCCCGGATATTTTCGTTTTGTTCCGGAAGAAAAACGGGCACCAGCAGAATGGCTCCCGCGAGGGACAAGAGCATTTCAACGGGGCGGGCGGCACGGGCTTTGTCAAGGGAAGAAATCCCCCAAATAAGAGGGGTCAAAAAAGCCAGCATCAGGGCAGTCCCCAAATGGGGAAGAAAATTACGCTTTAGATTTATGGTCAAAATTTTGAAGGCTGATGAAAAGTCCATAAAATCCCCTCCTTTTCTGTTCATAGAGAAATACGGTAAGTGCCGTCAGGGTTAAGGCGACAGCGGTATAGAAGATGCGGTTAAAAACAAAATTATCATATTCCGTTAGAAATTCATTTAATTTGTACAGGGAGTTATGGCGCAGTACAAGGGTAAATCTGCCTATATTTCCGGTAAGAGAGCCGGTGCCTGCAAACAGGCTGGCAATCCACCATGCGCCCTGCACAAAGATAGCAAACAGCCCAGAGGAAAACTCTGTGATCAGCATCCCCACTGCGGATGCAAGCATGATATTTGGAATCACCCATGTTACTGCGCCTTTTAGCAGAGCAAAATGATCCAGCGTTTTGTCGGGATAAAGACTCTCCACCGTCCATTGTGCTTTAAGAGCAGTGACAATTACAGGAAGAGCCATCATGAAAATCAGCGCCCCATAACGAAGGAAAATTAATTTTGCAGAGGATATTTTTCTGGAATATACAAGCTGTTCCATGCGGGATTTTGCATCAAGGTTTACAAAGGATACTGCCACAAATACCGGCAGAATGGAGGCAACAATTCCCATATAATCGCAGTAAAGTCTTGCATAAGCCCCTGTGATTTTATCCTTTTCCAGAAACTGCTGATATTCCAGCAGGGCGTCCTCATAGGTTTTGGGAACTCTGGAAAAATTTTTGACGAGATAGGCATCGCTGTATTCGGAACCGCCGCCAATGAGTTTATCCGCTTTTGCCATAAGCTCACGAAAACGCTGATAGGTCAGGCTTTCAGGAATGTCGGCTTCGGGAATCTTGGGCTCTTTATATGCAAATGAGCCGTTTTCGTCCATTGTGATTTCGCCTGTCTCAAAATCCGTGAAAGTATCCAGCTGTTCTTTGGTAATGCCCGAAAGTTCTGTGATGATTTCAGCCATTTGAGCTTTTTGCTTCTCCTTAAGATGAACATCTTTGTAAAATCCCATGGGATAAGCATGATAGCTGTTTCCCAAGTAAGAGGAAATTAATCTGTCAACTGCGGCAGGCATAAGGATTTCGGGGACTTCTTTGGCGATGGTGCCGTAGTTTTCCATCCCCGGTCTGGGCGGGGCAATCGGTTCTTGGCCACAATCATTGTCAAATTGTGTAAAATACATAGCGCACATGGCGGCAAGATACAAAAGAAAGGTCAGGGAAAACAATATTTTTTTGCATTCTTTAATAAATAACATCAGTCATCACCTCCCGATAAATCGCAGCCGTGGTCATAGAGACAGTACATATAGGCGTCCTCCACATTGGGCTTTGCCGAGGAAATGCCCTGTAAGTCCGGAATGTTTTCGGAAATCAGGCGCAGGGTTGTATATTCGCTCTGTACCAGCATCCCCGTGACAATATAATTCTTTTTTATCTGGGGAAGGAATTTCTTGTTGATATTGATGGTGAATACCTTTCCTTCCGCATTTTTTATCAGTTCCGAAACAGTGCCCTGCCATAGAATCCTGCCCTCATTCAAAATGGCAATATCTTCACAGGTGGCTTCGATATCCCCCACAATATGGGTGGAAAGAATGACAATTCGTTCTTCGGCAACCTCGCAGAGCAGATTGCGGAAGCGGATTCGCTCCTCCGGGTCAAGTCCTGCGGTGGGCTCATCCACAATCAGCACTTTAGGGTCATGAAGCAGGGCTTGTGCAATTCCCAGCCGTCTCCGCATTCCGCCGGAGAGAGCCTTGACTTTTTTCTTCCGATGTTCTGTGAGATTAACGCGGTTTAGCAGCATTTCCATGCGCGACTTTCTCAAAGAGTCATCCATGCCTGAGAGAATGCCCAGATAATCGAGACTTTCCTCTACGGTCATAGAGGGATACATGGAAAAGTCCTGGGGAAGGTATCCTGTAATGCTGCGGATTTCTTTTGTGTGTCCCACGGGAATCCCGCAGATGGTGATTTCGCCCGCTTGTTTTTTGTGAAGGGTCGCAAGGGTTTTCATGAGAGTGGTCTTGCCAGCGCCGTTTCTGCCAAGAAGTCCGAACATGCCTTGCCGGATGGTTAATGTGACATTGTCGAGAGCCTGTTTCCTGCCATAAAATTTGTCAACATGTTTGATTTCGATTTTGTTGGAATTAGTGTCCATAAAAGTCTCCTTTTTGATGATTTTTTTGAAGGGGTGGGGCGGAAGGCGGATAGGGGGCGGCG
>CAZGGA010000028.1:0-33804 GCA_964524555.1 uncultured Acetatifactor sp. | reverse complement strand
GCACTGCTGTTTATTTGTCAAGGTTCAGCTCTGTCTCCATTGGCGACAGCTATAATAGAATAGCATACCCGGCCGCCTTTGTCAACATCTTTTTTTAATTTTTCTTTTTTCTTTGATTGTATGCTTCATTGGTAACAAACAAAGAAACGGAGAAAGAGGGATTTGAACCCTCGCGCCGCGCAAGCGACCTACACCCTTAGCAGGGGCGCCTCTTCAGCCTCTTGAGTATTTCTCCTTAATTCTGAATTGCCTCTCTACCAATATAAAATTGTAGTCCCTCATTAAGGGAGCAAATGTTATTATACCTAAAGCAAAAGTGTTTGTCAATCGGTTTTTTAATTTAATTTGGTAATTTTAAGCTGAATTTAGTTCTGCGTTGCGGATTTATTCATTAATCTATCATCTAATCCTCCTGACAATACTCTCCTATTGCCGTTTCATACAGATTATTACCCTCCGAATCAATCACTACAATGACCGGAAATTTCTCAACTGTCAGTTTACGGATTGCCTCCGTTCCTAAATCATCATAAGCAATTACCTCTGATGCTGTAATGGATTTTGACAATAACGCCCCAGCTCCGCCCACGGCGGCAAAATAGACTGCCCCGTTTCGCACAATGGCATCCCGGACTTCCTGACTTCTCTTTCCTTTTCCGATCATTCCCCTTAAACCTAAATCCAGCAGCAAAGGAGCATATTTATCCATCCTGCTTGCAGTTGTAGGTCCTGCCGAACCGATAACACAGCCTTCTCTGGCCGGCGATGGTCCCATGTAATAAATCACATTATTCTTCAATTCTAATGGAAGAGTTTCTCCTGTTGCAGTCTCTTCTTTTAATAAGGCTTCATACATTCTCTTATGCGCCGCGTCTCTGGCAGTATACAGGGTTCCTGTCAGATATACATAATCTCCCGCCCTCAGCGTGCGGGCATCCTCTTCATTTAATGGTACATTAATATATCTATCCATTGAGTCCTCCATAGTTGTCATTTATAGGGTGCGCACCGCATGCCTGTTTACATGACAACAAATATTGACTGCCACCGGCAGTCCTGCGATATGAGTGGGGTAAGTATTGATATTGACCGCCAATGCCGTCATACGGCCGCCTAAGCCTCCCGGTCCGATTCCGGAACAATTTATTTTTTGTAAAAGCTCCTCCTCTAACTCTCTTATGTAAGGAGTGGCAGAGCGTTCATTTACAGGTCTTGTCAATGCTTTTTTTGCCATCCATGCGCATTTTTCAAAAGTACCTCCGATACCCACACCTATTACCATGGGCGGACAAGCATTGGGTCCGGCATCTTTTACAGCTGACAACACGGCACTTTTTACTCCCTCGATGCCATCCGCCGGTTTTAGCATAAACACCCTGCTCATATTTTCACTGCCAAATCCCTTTGGCGCTACGGTTATGCGTACCTGCTCCCCCGGAATTATGGTATAATGGATAACTGCCGGTGTATTATCTTTTGTATTTTCTCTCTCCAGAGGGTCGCGTACTACCGATTTTCTTAAAAATCCCTCCACATATCCCTGGCGTACACCTTCATTAATAGCATCTTCCAATATCCCGCCTTCAAAATGCACATCCTGGCCAATCTCCATAAAAACCACGGCCATGCCCGTATCCTGACATATGGGAATCATATCTTCTCCCGCTATCCGCATATTCTCCTGAAGCTGTTCCAATATCTGCCTGCCCAAAGGCGCCTCTTCTCTCTCTTTTGCATTCTGCAAGGCGGCCTTCATGTCCTCCGACAAAAAATGGTTTGCCTCGATACACATTTCTTTAATATTTTGTGTCACTGATTTTACATCTATTGTTCTCATAAATCGCTTTTACTCCGTAATCTGTTTCCTGACTGCCTCCAGCTCTTCCGGTGTTGATTCTCCCGGTCTCCACAATATCTTCTGCCCATCATTTTGATATCTGGGAATAAGATGCAGATGAAAATGCATCACTGTCTGACCTGCGGTTTCCCCATTATTCTGAACAAGGTTAAATCCGTCACAATCCAGCTTATCCCTCATTAATATTGCCATCTTTTTGGCCAGCACCAATACCTTTGCCGCATCCTCATCTGGAAGTTCATAGAGATTTGCTGCATGAGATTTCGGCAGGATAAGCGCATGCCCCTTCGTTGCCGGTCCCAAATCAAGAATTACACGAAACTGCTCGTCCTCATATAAGGTTGTGGAAGGGATTTCTCCCTTGGCAATTTTGCAAAAAATACAATTCTCGTTATTCAAATTGATACCTCCCTGTCTTTCTCAATCTCTATTTCACTTTTCAAACGGAAAAATCTGATCCAATATACGCAACAGACGAAAATCGCCCTTCATGGTCATAGCTCCGGACATAAATGCCCTTTGAAAAGTCATTCTTCCATTTACAATCTCCTCCATGGTTGCACGGTTCGTCTGCATCTCTACATCCGGCTGCTCCGCTTGTCCGTAATTGCACTCTAAAGAAGGCCCCTTCGCTGATATTACAAGGCACTTTTTCTTTCCTTCTATATTGATGGCATATTTTGCCGTCAACCCTGGCTGTGGTTTGTAAGACTTTCTTAAAACATCCAAATATTCCTCTTCACTATTCGCATCTTCACTGTTTAACATATCACGGAAAATACTAGTCAGCTCCTGAATATCTTCCTTCTGCCTCTGCACATAATTATCGTCTGCTACATATTTGGATAACTGCTCTGTTTCCTGTGGAGTCAAATTGGTTGCCGGCTGAAGCGCCAATTTCTGCTTAACAGCCTGATTGCTTGCGGGAAAACTTGCCACCCGCTGATTAATGGTTCTGTACAGATTTTCTGCTCTCTTGGCAATGATGTTAGCATACTGTTCATTCATCTCCAGAGTAACTGTATTCTCAATATAACCGCAGATGCCGCTGCAAGGTCTTCCCCCAAGAATCTCCCATGCCGTAGTAAGATTAAGTTTTGCTTCCTGCTCCCCATAGGTAGTGGACATTACAATGGGCATCATATAAATCTGCGCAATTTTCTCCTTATCTCCAAACAACCAGCAGGCATCCAGAAACTGCTGCATATAACCACCTATTCCATACCACTCCACTGTGGTGGCAAGCACAATGCCGTCCGCTTCCTTTAATGTCTGTGGTAATGTAGGAATAGTGTTCTTGTACTCATACAAATTGTACCGAGTCACCTTAACCCTCAGTTCCTCCAAAACCTCCTGCATTTTGTTGATAACATACAAGGTAGGGTCGTCAATAATCCCTCTGCCTCCATAATAAATATTGATATTCAAATCTGCACCTCTTTATCTGTATTTTTTTGAGCCAGACACATAAGTGTCCCTGCCATAAAGCCGATAAGTAATCCTCCCACATGTGCGGCATTATCTATATTTCTTCCCATAAAGCCTCCATAAAGGGAATATACAATCATCAAAACAACTCGAATCGGTGTCACATTCTCCATTTTCCGCTTAGAAAATAATACCATGGCAAGCAACAGTCCGTCTAGTCCAAACAATGCCCCGCTGGCTCCTATAGAACCAATCTGTTCCCTAGTCATCCCTTTGTACCACAGCGATACCAGATTCCCTCCAATGCCGGACAAAAAGTAAAACACGGCATAACGAAAATGACCTACTTCCTTCTCAATCATGGCTCCCAAGAAAAAGAGAATCAACATATTATTAAAAAGATGATTGATATCTCCATGCAAAAACATCGACCATAGGATTCGCAGATACTGCTTCTGCCTAACCACTCCCCACAGGCTCAATTCTCCCTTATTATACAACAAATCTCCTGTCCGTGTACATAGCAGAAATACAATTACATTGATGCCTACTAACACAATACTGACCAGGGGCATATATTTTAAGTTGTTCAAACGGCGAATGTATTCTCTCTGCATAACTCGATAAATCTCCTAAAAACAATGTACCACTTTTCACCAAAGTTCGTCAACCTGCAATCTCCTCATCTTTATTGTCTCTGCATATTCTTACAAAAAATCACCGGAAAACCAGAAGTACTGTGCCCAGCCTTATCTCATCCTCCTCCTGCAGTTTTCTTTTCTCATAGGGCTGCAGATATAATCCGTTTTTAAAAGTTCCATTGGTAGAATTCATATCCTCCAAATAATATCCATCCTCCTCCAGAGTAATTCTGGCATGAATTCTGCTGATAGAAAAATCATCCACAACCAAATCCACCTCATCCTTTTGCTTGCCAATTGTAAGAGTTTCTTCTCCCAACTGCGCCAAAATCTTTCCCTCCGATGAATAAAGTCTGTAAGTCTTTTCTTTTTCGCAGGGTTCTTCTACATAGATAGTTCTGCCATAATCCTCTTTTTCATAATCCTCTTTCCCATAGTCAAATTCCTCCGCCACGGCCGTGCCCTCCATGGAAAGTTTAAGTTTCTGCCGATAATTATTTTTTACGGTCTTGTTCTTAAACCGCTTACTGTCCAAAAATGAAAAGATTCCTTTTTTCCCGGATGTATGCGGTGTGGTTTTCTCCATTGTTTCTTCATCAAACGCTTCCAACGATGAAATCTGCTCCTGCGCATCTCCCACATCCCATGACATACCATTCTGCATATCTGTGGGCAAAGCAACTTCCTCATTAGCAGACGCTTTTTCCTGCTCTAGTATCTTGGCATCTTCAAATATATGACTTTGCAGATAGACATCCCCATTTTGCTCAAATCCATCATATATTTTGTAAACACATTCCACCAGAGTCTCATCATCATAATCAATATGTTCTACCAAGAATTCTAAAAATTCTTCAAATCCATTATTTCCATCATAATACGGAATATAAAGAAATGAGAAAATATTATCTGCCAAATCCTGATAAACCTGCTCCGGATACCACAGCACATTCTTTTCATCTAGCAAAAACCTGTCTAATTCCAGCCTAATCTGTCGAAAACTCCACAAAAAATCCTTTACCCATTCCCTTGTGATACTGCGCTTTTGAAATAACTGCATAACATTTTGTTTTGAGGTAATGTCATAATAAAGATAGGCATTCCCGTTCAGATAACGCAGATTTCCGTCAAGCAGTCCTTTAATCCCGCCCCTGTTCAAAATACAGTATTGATATCTCTGTTCCTGTGGCTTATCTGCCAATTGCACCCTCACATAATTACTATGTAAATTTTTGACAAATTCTGTTTGTAGCATTTATTTCCCTCCTGTTAATTTTTGATAATAACGTATCATGGATGTGGGCGTTAGAATCCGATTCTCATACACAGCCTCCGTCTTCCAGATATCTTTACCCTTTTCAAATCCTAGTCCCTGAAAGGGAAAGCGTAGCGCTCCCTCCTTTTTCACCTGTATCTTATCCTGTTTCACGGTGACAGACACCTTTGAATCTTCCCATGCAATATATTTGCCCTGATACATTTGCTCCGCTTCCCTTGTAAGCAGCTGTACTCTCTTTTGATGACTCTCCGCCGCCATAACCGTTCCGCGCAGTGCCAGAATCCCCGCATCCTGCTCCAGCAGGCATCTGTCATATTGGAAAAACCACAAATACATAATCAAAACAATCACGCCTAATGCCATTGGTAATATCAGCGCCGCCTCCACCGTAAAATAAGCCCTTACTTTTCTTGTCATTTTTACACTAACCTCCATGCTTCTACTTTACATATTTCATATCCGATATAGGCTGCCGTCAGAAAAGGAATGTAGGGAAGGCAGGTCTTTCCCCGTATCCTGCGAAATGCCATCATGCATATGGAAAAAACAGATATCAAAAACAGACTGATAGAAAAAACTATTATACAGATGCGATAATCCGTGAGAAGTCCTAATATCATCACCACCATGCCGTCTCCTGTCCCTGCCTTTCGGGTCAGCCATGCCATTCCCAGAAAAAGCATCCCCGGAAACACTCCAAGCAGAAGTCCGGGCAATATTTTCCGTCCCGCCCTTATCAGGCTCAGCCCTCCTGCCAATTCTTCTCTGCCCCGCTCCCCTATTCCCATCAATGCTGCCAGCAGCAACCCTACTGCCAATAGATACAACGGAACCTGCTTTTCTCTGATGTCCATTATGCTGAGCACTACTAAATAAATTAGAGTCAATATAAATTTCCACATTTTCTATTCTTGTTCCTTCCTGTCTTTAGTACAACCAGATTCTTCTAAATGTAGATTATGGGGCACTGCAACGGCTGCATGGACGATATTTCCCCGCATCTGATAATAAAATGGAAAAATAGGTTCGTTTTAGTCCGGCGCAGCCTCTGTCATAGTGAAAACGGTCTCCTTCTACTCCAATAAATACCATATCAGGCTGAGTGCCCTTTCCACATTTTTCACAGAGCGTATATTTCCCTCCACTTCCGTTTCTTTGATCCCCTATCTGGCTGCTGGCTACTTCCCTGATGGTCAGCTGTAAATGAGTACAATTTTCGTTTTTGTGATAAACCGCTCCATTCACCGCCACATATACCGTTTCGCTGGCAGGTTTTCCCGCCTCCTCCGTCCCCGATATCTCATATCCATTCCAGATATGCCCATAGTACCTGTTCCACATGCGGAAAGGGCGGATTCCCGGAATCTCCATCCACGTGGACACCTCATAAGTCATCACAATTTCAAAACAATCTCCCTCCGTAAAAATTTCGCTCTCCCAAAATTGCAATCCATTTACACCATGGGTGAGGGGCGACTGCTCCAAATATTCCTCCCCCGTATATTGAATTACGGCATTTTTCACATAGAGATAGGAAAAGGCAATATCTCCTAATTCCGCCCAAATTTCATTTTGGATCTCTTCCCCGGTAGACAGAATATGTCCATATATGCTTAATTTACTGCCTGTCTCCCAAAGCGCTAATTCTAAATTCCCTTGAAGGCGAATCATTTCCAATGCACAGGAAAGATTGAGAAAAAAGAAGAGAAATAAGGGCAGAACAAGCGCTGCTTCCACTGTCATCCCTGCAGACAGCCCCTGTTTTAAGAAGGTAAACAGCGAAATCCCCTTTATGAAAGCCTCTTGATGACTGAATTTTGAGAAATTGCAGTTGTCTTGATTTGATTTAAGGTCTTGGGCAAGACCTTCTTTTATGTAATTACACACTATCGGAGAAGGATTTGGGGAATTTTTTGATAATTGTTTTCTTTTTTCTTTAACTTTCCATAAAGGGGACATCGCTATTCACCTTCTTTCCTTAATAAACTAATAACTTGCCTTTCTCGTAATTTCGCAGGCATATCCATATGCGCTCTCCATGTGCAAAACTGCTTCCACTCTGTCATAGCAGCCATCCAGACGAAAATGGCTGTTGCCCGGAGTCTTTCGGATATCTGCCTCCACCAGATTCATGGCGCGCCCTGTCAAAGTATTTAGATCTGTCAGCATCATTAATATTCTGAGATAATCTTCATAGGATAGCCCCACAGATATTTCCGTCTTTTCCGGCAAAGTTCCCTCCAGCGCTCCCATCAAGCTATAATGCCAAGTCTCCGCTGTCTTGATAAGCGGTACCCGACCTCCTTCCAACAGAGTTTGGACATCATACAGACTTTCTGCATATGACCATGCCAATAATATAGAAGTTTTTAACAAGGGTTCAATCTCCGGCAGCAATATCAACGCTGCTATGGATGCCGCCAACGCTTCCGCTTCACCGCATTTTTCTGCATCCGAAAAAAGATAAATGGCATTTGCCGCCTCCCGTATCAGGCATAGCGTGTTTGCCACACTGCGCAGATTATCTATGTCGCAGTCTTTTCCCGCCACCAGATATTCCAGCTGGTACAGCAATGCATTGGTCTCATCCTCAGCATGATAGTGCCCCATGTAACGCAAAAGATATTCCTGAAAAAAGAATCTTTCCAAAAGCTCCTCCCCAGCAGATAATTGCTCCGCCTTAAAATTTCCCTGATTTATAATGTTCTTTTTCATGCGTTCCATAATAAACTCCTGCTCCTCCAGCCTTTTAGCGGAGAGACTTTCCGGATCCCTTACTGTCCATTTCAAAATTCCCTCATTTCTTCTCATATCCAGATTAGTGGTGGGATTTTCAAAATTAATATGCACCTCTATAATTTCCCCAGTTTCCTCATCCACCTCCTCCCGTTCTTCCTCGGCAGCTTCAATGGCAGCATCAATCTGACTGTCTGCCTGTTCCTTTTCCGCTCCCTTATCTTGAGAATACATCGCATTTGATTCCACCGTTTCCATCCATTGTTTCAATTCTTCAAAAAGAACCAGCCCAACATCACTCTTTATGGCTTCCGCTGCACGCCTGCGAAATACGGCTCCCCCATTGTCTGTATAAACCGACACTCTTGTCAGTTCTGATTTTTGAAGGGACATTGCCAAAAAATCCTTATAAAGAAATTGTGACAGGAAAATATCCTCCGAGGATAAGTTTCTCTCCACATACTGTTTCAAATGCTGCTCCGTATTTGCTTTTGCCCCATATTCGGTACCATAGGAAGAATCAATGGCAAACAAATTGTACTGCCGTAACAGTTCCCTGTGGTACTCCGCCATAATACTGTTCATTCCTATTTCCGAAACACACTCCGCTTCCAGACGAATGGCATTTTTTCGCGCCCCTTCTATCAGAATCAGGCAAAGAGACAGCAATATGGTCATTGTAAGCGCTAAATATACCGTCAAATATGCCTGACTCTTTTTTGTTTGTTTCGCCCATGCATCCATTCTGCTACCTCCTGCCGAATTCCTTCTTAGAATTTGTTAGTCTGATTTGTAATTTTTGAGAAGATGGAATTTACGATTTTGGTAATCTGCTCTCTGAACAACAGAACCAATCCTACCAGAACCACAATGATCAAAATAATTTCTACGGTACCCATCCCCTCTTCCTCAGTTAAAAATTGTTTTACGCTTTTTAAGTTACTCATATTTTCTCCTCTCTCGTGTAGTTCCCCTTACATCATAGTAGATGAAAATGCGGGAACCATTATAATTACCATAACCACTAACAGCATCATCACCATAGGCAGCAGAAGTTTTGTGGCTGCCTCCTCTCCCTTCCTTCTGCCGGCCTGCACTTTTTCTAATGCCGCCCTGTCTGCTTCCTCCCTAAGTCTGAGCAAAAGAGTACTATTGCCTTTTTTGAGATTTTGCTGCAACAAGGTACACAGTCTGATATACTCCTGCAAGCCTGTCCGTTTTCCAAAATGCTCATAAGCCGCTGCTTCTGAGATTCCTGTCTGTAATTCCCGGCAGACATACAGCATTTCCTCATAGGTCGGCCGACTTCGCCCTCCCTGCGCCCTGTCATGCTCATAATCCGCTGCCATTTTTTGAAAAGTTCCGCGAATGGTCATGCCGGCACCCATATATAAAACAAGCTTCTGCACAATATCGGGATAATCCCGTTTCATCTGTTCCTTTCGTTTTTCCAGAGTATCATGCAAATCCTTGTCCGACAGGAAATAGATTGCTACGGCTACAAGTAGCATACCTCCCCATAACAGCAGGCTGTCATCCTTAATTACCTGTTTCCAGACAAGCTTTTCGCCCTGATATGTGTCAGGCAGCTTCCATATATCTTCCGTACGGCTCTCCTGCTCTGATAACTCCAATAGCTTCTGCAGTTCCTTACGGCGCAGCTCTTCCGCAGAAAGTACTTTGGGCTGCAAATGTATCTCGATTTCTTCCCTCCATTCCATATCTTCATAGGTAATGACAGCCCGAAGCAAAACGCTGGTTTTTTCCTCTGCCTCCTGAATCTCGCCCAAGCTGTTAATAAAATCCGGCATATTGCTTTCCCATTTTATGAAAAAGGGATATCCTTCCAACATATCTATAAGCTGCAAATCCTCCCTCACTTCTTCCAAGGAAAGATTATTTCCCAGAATCTTCTGCTGCACTTTCTGCCAAAAGCTTTGGTACAAAATTTCAGCTTCTTCCTCAGTAAGTTTTTCTTTCTCCACCGTTACAGAAAATGGCTGTTTTTCCAAAGCTGTCTGCAGCCTGATTTCCTGTGACTCTTCCAGATAAGATTTTCTTGGAATGCCCTCCCCTTCTTTCAGCACTTGTGCCTTTTGTGCATTCATACTGAGTATTACTCCCAAGAAAGTTCCTGCCACGCAAATACAAAAAGTCATTGCTATCTTTTTTACATAATATTCTGCGCAAAGTTCCTCCCTGTTTTTCTGGGGATGCAGCCTGACCAAATCCTTGGCCACCTGCCTGTCCGCAAAAATAGAAAGCTTCCTGATATAAACACGCCGATACAGCCACCACGCCATCTGATAAAAAATCCTGAGGATACCCTTCTGCTCCGTTTCCTCCTTTCGGGATACTGCAAACAAAAACAGACAGCCCGCCATCACCGCTCCTGCTGCTATATACACTTTTATCACCTCCCTTCCGAAACCTTGTCTACAACAGCTCTTCTTTGATTTTCTTAAAAATAAATTCTCCCAGCACATATGCCGCCAGATAGACCAGCAAGCATCCGGTCATCACTGCAATTCCTGTCAGATTATGATAAAGATTATCAAAATATCCCGGATAGGTGATGCCGATGTATGCCAGAATACCAAAGGGCATTGCCTTCATGATGTTTTGTTCCATCTGCCTTCCGCTGAGGAGCACTTGTATTTCCTGCATGGCATCTATTCTCTGCCCAATCAGTTCCGCTGACGACTTGATGATTTCCGGCATACTTCCTCCGTTTCGCTTTGCAATGGAAAATACCTGCGCAAACTGCCTGATTTCATTGCTTTTGCTGCGATTTGCCAAATCGTTCAGCTGTTCCTCCAATGTAACATTCATCACAATTCCCCTGCGCATGACTTCCAACTCGCATACTATCAAGGAATCCTCCCCGTAAAGCAGACACATATCATTCTTGCTTTCCAAAAAAGCATTTTCCACCGCATACCCTGCTTTTAAAGAAGCCGCCACTGAAAGAATGCACTCTTTAAACTGCACATTCAGGTTTTCCTTGCATTTGTCCCTTTTTTGATTTGTGATATTATGGAAAAATAAGATTCCTACAACTCCTAGAGGCAACACCGCCCAGATACTCTGATAAAAGAAATATGACAGAAAACATACTACTGCTGCCGACTCTATGCAAGCTACAGCCAATTCTCCCCTTTTCCAGAGATAGCGCTCATAATCCCGCCGCTGCAAGCTTTTCTGTTCTAAAAAGCCGCCCTTTATTTTGAAGAGTTCCTTCAATTTTGCCTTCACTATCCTGCCCTCCTTCCTCAAATTGATACAGGGGATTTAGCATAATTTTGCCGTCTTCATATCCTGTGACTTCCGTAATTTCCAACACTCGTCTGGATTTGTCCCGCAGTCTGCCCAGATGTACCACAATGTCTATACCCGATGCAATCTGCTGCCTGATGGCGGCAAGGGGCAGTTCTACTCCCATCAGCACCATATTTTCCAAGCGGGAAAGAATGTCCCTTGCGCTGTTAGCATGGCCGGTGGACATACTTCCGTCATGGCCGGTATTTAAGCATTGCATCATATCAATGGCTTCCGCCCCCCTGACTTCGCCCACAATGATTCTGTCAGGGCGCATACGCAGAGAAGACCGGATCAGATCCCGTATGGTAATCTCCGCGCAGCCCTCTACATTGCTGTTTCTGGTTTCCAGCCTCACCAGATTCTCAATGCCCTGAATCTGCAGTTCTGCACTGTCTTCTATGGTAATTACACGTTCATCATGGGGGATAAATCCTGATAAGACATTGAGAAAAGTGGTTTTACCGCTGCCGGTTCCGCCGCTGATAAAGATATTGTATTTTGCCTGCACCAGCTTTTCCAGAAATTGTGCAGCCTCCGGGGATAAGGACTTTCGGGCAATCAACTGCTCCATGGTAATGGGCTTATCCGGAAATCGCCGGATAGTGACAATGGGTCCATTTAATGCTATGGGATTCATGACAATATTTACTCTGGAACCATTGGGCAGTCTGGCATCCACAATAGGCGAAGCCTCATTGACAACCCGATTACAGCCTGCCACAATCTGCTGAATCACATCCTGCAGCTTTTCCATGGAATCAAACCCTGTATCCAGCTTCCTAAGCTGACCACTCTGTTCTATAAAAATGTGCTTGGGTCCGTTTATCATAATCTCCGTTACCGAACTATCATCCACAAACTTTTGAAGGATGTCCAATCTCCGAAGGGAATCAAATAATTCTTTTTTTAGTTTCCTCCTTATATTGACCGGATAAACCGCCAGATTCTCTTGCTCCATCAGCACTTCGTCAATGGTCTCCTCCACCTCTTCGTCCGTAAAATCCCGCCCGTAATTCATCCTCTCCTGCACCTTCTGGCGCAGTTCGCTTTTTAACTGTGCATATGACATACTCCCTCTCCTTTATCTAAATTTTCTCACACTGAGTCCTCACATAAGCCGCCAATTCGCCCTTTGTGTACTGCTCCAGCTCGATTGGCAGTCTTTTGATATTGGGAAGACTGCATTTGCAGGTCTTTTCCAGCACATCTTCATACTCATAAAGCGCCAGCACCTGCTCGTATTGCATCAGCTTGCTCTGGGCAATCCTGTCCTCCTTTGTCAGAGTGAATATCCGGACGCACATTCTCAATATGTCAAACAGCCCCTGCATACTTTCGGACAAATCCAATACCACATACTTGTACTCCCCTATCTCTTCAATTTTCTGAAACAGGCTCATCCACTCTGCGGGCATGACGGATAATAGGTTCTGTCCTGATTTCATGGGTGGTATATAGTCCAATTTCCCTTTCTGCTGCACCATAGTCTGAAATCTCAGCTTAAATTTTTCCCGTTCCGCCGTCAAAAAGTACAGCATGTCCGCCAAATCCCTGGTCTGCATATCCGGAAGCAATTCCGTAATCCCCGCATAATGCTCAAAATTCAGATACAGAGTACGGTGCTCTTCAGCCAGCATCTGGCTTAAAGTCAGAGCAAAAGAGGTTTGCAGGCATCTGCGCACCGGAGAATAAATTCCCACAAATTTAGTCTTATAGCGGGTATTGAGCCACGGCTGCTGCTCCCCTGTAATCTCCATATACACCTCCAAAAGCTCCCGCAATACATTTTCCGCCTGCTGATACTTATTGACATTCCTCACAGCATCCTGTCCCTTTAACCCGCTCTCGTTTAAAATAACTGTCCTGAGAGGTCTCAAACGCTGTATTTCCTCTGCATAAACAGATTCCGCAATCACTAACAGCGCAATCTCTTCTTTTTCCTCTTTTAACATCCGTTCCCTGTCCGTGTAAGTATGAATCTCCCATGGCAGTTCCCTATGCCTTTTCAAAAACTCCGTCATCAGGTATGCATATTCTTCTTCTCTGTCACATAATACAAAAATTCTGTTGTTCAATAGACACCTCCCATATATAATAATGCACTGATAAAAATGGGACCCGACATACAAAGACCTGCCGCTTTCCTCTCCCTCTCATTTTCCAGATACAACCGCCATTTCCCTGTCTGCGCCACCTCCATGAGATACTCCCCCAGATAGAAAAATCTTTCCTTTGCATTTTTGCTCTTCCATAACTTAATCAGGGAAAATATAGCTGCAATCAGCATAGAAAAAAATAAGAAATACAAGATTTTACTCCACGGAAAATATCCCGCACAGATTCCCAGAAGCTTTACATCTCCGGCGCCCACCGTTCCAATCATAAAAAACGGATACAGCAACGCCGTCACAATCATGACAACCGCCAGAAAAGCTCCTCCCCCGGCCGCTCCCTTTTCTCCAAGGCTTTGCCCTGTACCTATAAGCAGCATGACTATCAACAATAGGTTGGGGATCTTCCCTTTGCTGTAATCATAAAACACAGCTGCCGCCAAAAATAAACATAGTGCTGTCAATCCATCATCTCCTTTGTAACAAGTTTCATATTCAATAAACATACTCTGTGTGAAATCTGAGGCAGAATCGCCCCATGGAACATCCGAAACCATTCAAGAATGAATTGGTTGTAAATTGCATTATAAATGTCAAATTTCTATTTGACAAGTACTATTTTGCAAATTTTTTATTTTCAGTAAAAATCTACAAAATTCTATAGAGCCCAATTCCATAAAGTGCCAAAAGTCCCGGAATTCCAAGGATTCCAGTTGTCAAAATAGTATAGATGTTAATTCCTACCTGTAAGGCAAAACCCATGGATGCCAACGCTCCATTGATAAAATACAGGGCAATCGTTCCCAAAATACTTCTCATTGCCACATTTAAAAGCCATTCTCCACTTCTCATATTCCTTCTCCTTCTTCATTCTCTTCACACTATAACCTATGTCCCGTTTTTTCAAGATATGCCTGCCATATTTTACTATAATTGGTATATTTTGTCTTTTTCCCGATTATACTTAATTATAACAGCGTAGAAAGGAAGGGTTATTATGAAACTGATTTTTCATCATAATTACGAAACACCCGAATATCTGGAAGAGGACTATACTCCCGTGAATTTACAGAATTCCATAGAAAAAACCCGCCGGAATCTGGAAATTGCCTACGCGGGTTTTGATAATGCCTTAGAAGTTGATTTAATTGACAGCTATATTTATGAAATTAATTCTCTGCAAAAACGATACAAGCATCTGACAGATCTGGCGGCTGCAGAAACCTCTGAAGAGGTTCAGCCCCTATGCCAGCATTCCGCGATTCGAACCTTGGTCAGTCATGTTTTCGGTTAAGGTATTCCTTCCATACGTCAGACCGGCGTAAACCGTCTGGGAATTCCCCATAACCGGACCTGCCGTATTGAGTTTCGCGATTTCTGCATAAGCATCATGCAGAGGCTGTATGACATGCTTAATTTCATCAAAGCATTTCATTTCTTTGCGAATTTCACAAACCATTAATCTGTTGATACAAAAGAGATATAACTGTAACAAACCGGGCGCCGGTTCATATTCCGGGTGCAGCGAGTTCATTAATTCATTGACACAGCCTCTTGCCTTTCGTATAGCTTCCCGAAAGGCAAGTTTATTTTCCTGGCTGTAAGCCTCTTTTCCTTCTTCCAGATAAATCAAGAGCATCTCATATAGAATAACCACCAGCTCCGTAGAATTTGCCTGACTGATACGAAGCGTAAACTGCTGTTTGCATTCCTTTGTCATACTGATACCTCATATCCGCTTGCTTACTGCAAAAGCTGTAATACCTGAGACGGTCTTTCGTTGGCCTGCGCCAGCATGGAAGTTCCCGCCTGTGTCAATACCTGATTGGTGGTATATTCTATCATCTCGTCCGCCATATCCACATCCATAATACGGGAATATGCGGCAGTCATGTTTTCGTTTGTAATATCCAAACTGTTTACAGTAGATTCCAAGCGATTCTGATATGCGCCCAGACGACCGCGCACCTTGGAAACGAACTGAATGGCTCCCTTTACCTGCTCGATACCATATTTTGCGCCTTCCTCTGTAGACACATCCAGCTTTTCAATTCCCATGTTGCGGGCGGTCATTGCCGGAATGGAAACCTCCAGCATCTGCCCCTCATTAGCGCCAACCTGCAAACGCAAAGAACCAATATCCATAATTTCTATTGTGATATCACTATATGCATCGGTACCTGCATCTGTCATATCCAACTGCATTTCAAAGCCGTTATCACCCTTGATGGTTAAAAGATCATCCCTGATTTCGGTAGTGTAACCAACAGGAAAGGTATTGTATCCCTCTGGCGCAGGATCCGCAGGCTCAAAGACACACTGCTGGGGAGTCTGATCATCCTTCTGCACGGTTCCAATCTGATACTTACCTGCTGGTATATCCGTGCTGCAATAACTCACCCTGATATCCGGCTCATTACAATATCCCTTGCGCTCAAACTCGCCGTTCAACAGCTTCTGCCCGTTAAACTCCGTAGTCTCTGCAACCCTGTCAACCTCTTCTTTTAACTGTGCTATTTCATCCTGAATCGTCTTCCTGTCATCCTCTCCCAGAGTACCAGTAGCCGATTTTACACAGAGCTCATTCATTCTCTGAAGCATATCTGCAACTTCCGTAAGCGCTCCGTCTGCAATTTCAATTACGGAAATACCGTCACTTGCATTCTCGGTTGCGGTAGACAGACCTACAATCTGAGCGTTCATGCGCTTTGCCATAGCAAGACCTGCCGGATTATCCTTGGCATGATTAATTTTTAATCCGGAGGACAATCTCTCCAAAGAAGCCGCCAGACGGCTGTCATTATTTGCCAATGCATTGTTGGACAACATGGCTGATACATTATAATTGATTCTCATATACTACCTCTTCTTCCTGAACTGCCTGCAAAAATACTTTTGCAATGTGGTAAAGTTCTAAATTATCAGATCCATCTGTCATTGTATCATTGGCTTCCGTTCCCATGATATTCCCATTGGGTGATTTCGATAAGGTATCTGCGGAATGTGCAGATGCGGCATAGCTTTCCCTGCTGACAATGGGCAGTGCCTCCACCGAAACATCCTGCAGATTTTCTCTTCCCTCCGAGATGTAATCACTGAATATATCGGCAGTCCGTTTCAGTTTCGTAACCTCTGATTCTGTATTTCCTGTCAAAAATCCTTGCAGAGTTCGTTTTCCCCCGAATTCACGGTTAGCTGCCTTCATGGTAAAATGTGCTTCTATCTGTTCTTCCCCTGAGAGCGCCACGGCAATATGAACTCCTCTCTTTTCGCCGCTTCCGTGTTCCATGGTCAAACGAACCTTTGCAAGCTTCTCTCCGATATACATGGGGATAATATATTTCTCCGATGCAGAAAGCTTTCCCGCTATGGACAATTGCTTATGCACCATTTGAAGACTGCGGACATCCAGAGAAGTATCCGCCTGATTCACGGTGGCTTCCTCCACCTGTTCCTTCAAGTCATCCACCATCTCCTGATAGTTTTCCCTGAACGCTTCCTTATCTGAAAGGCTATTCAACAGCCCTTCCGCCGTCTGCGCCAATTCATCCGTCAGTTCCCCTTTTTCAGCAACATATGCGGACACTGCATCCTCATTACTTTCTTCCGACACAATATTGTGAATTTTCTTAGGCAGGCTTGCTGCAAAAAGATTATTGTCCGGCTGCAAAAGAGCCTGCGCCGCCAAAAGGCTACCGACATCCGGTGTCACTTCACCCCTTTGGAGTAAAGCCGCCGCCTCTGTGTCCGTAAGAGCCGCTTTCCTAACCAATTCCAATTCCTGCGCCAGATACTGCTCCTGTGCCTCCTCGCTATATGACACCTCTGTCATAATTTCTTTTACATCCCTTACAAAAGCTTGAGCTATCTGGTCATCAATAGCTTCTCCCTTTCTCACAACCTCCAGACTAAAACCAAAGGCGTCCTCCACCTTCACATCCATATGCTTAAATTTGCTGCTTCGCACTGCCGAGAGCAGATTGGCAAATTGAAGCTCTGCCTGACTGTTTATCACGGCTCCAATGGCAGCGCCGTCCGATTTTTCAATCTGACGAATCATCCTGTACACGCCGATATAAGCCTCTCGCTCCTGCTCAGTAATCTCCTTTTGACGTTCCAGACCATACAGAAAACGGCTGTAGCTCTCTGCAGCTTCCTCATAGCTTTCCTCATTGCTGTCAAAATATTTTTGCAGCTCGTCAAAGCTTTCTTCCAAAGGATTTACTCCGTCACGAATCATCTTGAGAACTGACGCAGGTGTCATTTTCTTCACAACATCCTGAACCTGTCTGTCCGCTGCCTTCACCCGCTCAATATTTTCCGGTGTAATCTCCATGCTGTTATAGCCCAAAATCCGCACGGCGCGCCTGTTTTCCTCCACGGGGCGAACTCCCAGCTCTTCTAGGATGGCATCCACATTAGAAAATGCCTTGCGGATATTATCGCCCAAATCTTTTCTGGGGGCTGTCATCAACGCTTCATAACTCTCACTTGCCCTTTGGTAAGTCTCCTGTATCGTCCTGCCTTCAGCGTGAAACTCCGCAAGCGTAAAAGATTCTTCCCGCAGGCTGTAGCTGCCCAAAATCTGAGCAGGCATATCGGGCAGTTCCCTCACTGCCTGATTGGTATTTTGATAAAGCTGATACTTTTCCACTGCCTGTGCATCTTCGGGGAAATAGCTCTCCGCCACCTGCTTTTCCGCCTGCTTCAATGCCTCTATCAACTGCTCCATAGGCGCCGTATCAATGGAAAAGCCGCTCTTTAACAGCTTCACATTCACCTCTGCCGTCATCCGCAGGCGAATCTCCTCCAGCTGTCTTCTGGCTGTAATATCGCCTCCCAATTCGCTCCAAATCTCTTCTGAATGGTAATAAGTATCCATTTCCGCCGCTTTTTCATAAATATTGCGAGGATGCGCCAGATTGGCATGAATGGGATTTTTCCCTTCTGCAACGGCTGCAGCTGCTGCTGCGGCAAAAACCTCCTCCGTCACCGGAAATGCCACCTGATGCAGTTCATCCAAGCGTTTCAAATTCTCCGCCGTGAGGGGAATCCCCTTCTCCAACAGCCAAAACGCCCGCTCTCTGTTCTCCTTATTCCCTTCAAGCCCCGCCTTTTCAATCACCTTATCAATCTGTTTTTGCAGATTCTGGTCCTGTGTATCCGGCTTTTGCTGCCCTTCCTTTGCGCTCTGGGCGTAATAGCCCTGTATTTCCTCTGCGTAATACCCTCCGGTATTCTGCATCGTTCCCTGCTCTGCAGCCTGGGCTCCGCTGTTCTCCGCCAGATAAAAATCCTGAATTTCCGGCTCCATCCCATTGTCCATCATATACTGATAAGTACCCTGGGTGGGCGCGCTCAGCTGGGACGCCATATCCCACGCCTGTCCGATTTGCTCCACATTCTCCTGCGTCAAAGGCAGATTGGACTGTGCAAATTGATTCGCAACGGAACGCGCCAAAGCTTCGCTTCCCACTGCCGCCGCCAGAGTCTCCATATCCAAATCATCTGTATAACCCACAATCACCTGACCGGAACGGACCAATTCAGCCTTTATTTTATCCACAATGGTCACTGCTTTTTCCGGATCTATATTTTGAAAATGAAATCCTTCTTCTGAAAGCTTTTTATAATCTTCCTCGGACAAAATATTTGACATGAGTGTCATATAATTCTGCAGTACACCCGCATCTATATTCCCCGCTTCCTGCTGCAAAGCGCTGAAAGACTTTTTTTCTTTGCCCGAAACATTAAAGTTCTGTCCTGCTCCCGAAGAAAAGTCCACCTGATAAGCGCCGGTCTGGTGCGCCTCCGAGCCTTTTCCTGCTTTGGTCTGACCCGTCTGCGTTTTTTCTATATACTGTTTTCCTGTCTCTGAAACATCACCTGTCTGAAAAGTAATTCTCATATTTCCTCTCATTCTGCCGCGTATACAGCACACTAATCAAGCTTTCATTTTGTTTTGATGCTCATCTTGTATTTCGGTCTGCTCTTTCTTTTTCTTTACCCCGCCTGCTTTTTGTTTCTTGATTTCCATACAACCACTTTTACACAACTGCTGGTTGATTTTTTCAAAAAACACTCTATAAAGCGATTATTGCGGCTGTATAACCGACATGATATATTTAAAATATGTTAGAGCTTATGGAAAGGCGGGCTGTCATATGCTGAACAAAGAAGAAGTCGGTAAAAGAATTGCTTTTTATAGAAAAGAAAAAGGCATTACCCAAAAGGAACTTGCTGATCTCTTGCATATTTCCTATCAGGCTGTTTCAAAGTGGGAGTTAGGAAAAAGCCTGCCCACAGTTGAGATACTGTATGAGATTTCCAATCTCTTAAATGTGACGGTTGATGTGTTGCTAAGTGAAAATGAATGGAAAAACAGGAGTATTTTATATCAGGCTTCAGGACTAGATACCAAAAGGTTATATACCTTAAAAGGCGAAATACTGAAACTGAATTCAAAGGACAAGAGTGTATTGTACGCCGATTATGCGGATATCTGTATGTTTCAAATAGATACCTCTCATATGAAAGAACCGGTATATTCCTGCGTTACCTGTGTGCCGGGCTCGAAGGAAAAATTGGCAAAAGAGTATGGATATAATCAGGAAATTTGTGCGGATGCAGCGGCAAGCGCCATAAATCACACACTGCAGCATGGTATGAAACCGGTGGTCTTAAAGTCAATGGTAATTTGTGGAAATTACAATCAGGAACAACTTTATCTTATGGCTCAGTCCTTTAGGAAAATCTGTGATAAAAATAATGTATCATTTACCGGAATGGAGATTGCTGCCCAACCAGTCAATTTTACCTCGGCGGAGTACGGGGTAAGTGCTACGGTGGTAGGAGTACAGGACAAGGATAAATTGCTGACAGGGAGGCGTTTGGAAAAAGGTGATATCTTAATTGGCATTAAGACAGATGGCATAGATGGAACCAACTATCCTTTTGTTAAGATAATGTTGGATAAAAACCCCGGACTCTATCATGCCAAAATTGATGAAAATAGATTTTTTCTTGATGAGCTTATGAAAGCAAACTCAGCATTTGTGAGAGAAATCATGGCATTACAAAAGGAAGGCTATTTACGAGGGGCTTTTCGGATTAGTAATACCTTGTTAAATAAGGGAATATGGCGTAACATACCGGAAGGATTAGGTGTGTGCATTGATTTGTCTGCGCTTCCTGTCATGCCCTTGTATCAATTCCTCTTTGAACAGGATATGATTGGGGAAAATGTGTTTTCCTATCATTTTAATATGGGAATAGGCATGGTAGTGGCTGTGCCGGAAGAATACTGTAACGAAGCACTGAAAGTTATTGAGCAGTTTTCAGAGTGTTGGCGTATCGGACAGGTGGAAGTCGATGATGGACACAAAGACGAAAAAGTATGGAGCAAAGGGAAAATATTATGACAGCAATGAGAGATAAAGAAAGTCTGAAACAAGTTTTAAAATATGTTGGTAAACACATAAAATTAATACTTCTTTCCCTGCTGGCCGCAGCGTTATGTGCCGGCTGCGGTATTGCCGGTTCTGAGCTATTAAAGTATGTAATCGATGGATTGGAGGCAGGAACATTAACAAACATAAGCCAAATTATTTTTATGTGTATCTGCATATTAATAGCCGGAGCTGGCTCGACATGGATTACAAGATATGCATCCGGAAGTATGGCAACTAAGATACTCAGGCAGGTAAAGGATGATGCGGTAAATCATATTACAGGATTGACAGCAGAATTTATGGCGAAAAACCGCTCCGGGGATATTCTGTCCAGACTGACAGATGATGTGAACCGAATCAGCGGTTTTGTACAAGATGATTTAATTCTTGTAATTATGAATCCTTTTTTAATTACCTTTTATTTTATCTATCTGCTGCATCTGAATTTGCCGTTATTTGTGCTTTCCATAGTGCCCACAATCATATGTCTGCCATTTGGGTCCTCACTGACTACAAAATTCAAGGCGGGGTCAAAGGCATATATGCAGTACGCAGCAGATGTCATCAGCACATCAGCAGACCTCATAGGAGGCATGGAGGTGGTTAAAAGCTATTCTCTTCAGGATACTCTTTTAGAAGATTATCGTAAAAGCGTAGAGAAAATGACCGATATGGCAGTCTGTAATGATAAGAATCAGTATAAAGGACGGGCGCTTTGGATTTTGTCAGGTATGTTTTCTTCCATACTCTGCCTTGTAGCGGGAGGATGGTTTTGTATACAGGGAAGACTGACAATAGGAAGTCTGGTGGCATTTTTTGCTCTTTTGCCAAAAATGGTGGAAGTCATTAATGACATTGCATATAGGGTTTTTAACAGTAAGGTGGCATTGGCGGCAATGGAAAGGGTGTTTGAAATATTAAATACACCTGTTGAGCCCATGGGGAGTACAATATCCGGAACGGAGGATGCTCCTGCCATAGAATTTAAGGATGTGTTGTTTTTTTATGAGGAAGGGGTTCCGGTGCTGAATGGTATCAGCTTTAAAGTTCCCAGAGGTAACACAGTAGCCGTGGTGGGGGCAAGCGGAGGCGGAAAAAGCACCTTGCTTCGTCTTTTATGCGGATTTTACCGACCGCAGCAGGGAAGCATTCTAATTGAAGGGGTTAAACTTGAGGATTGGAATCTGGAAGCGCTGCGCGCACGCCTTTCCTATGTATCCCAGCATGCCTATTTATTTCCGGTGTCTGTGGGAGAAAATATTGCCATGGGCAAGCCTGCGGCGGATGAAGAAGAGATTCACATGGCTGCAGAGGCTGCATATGCATCCGGTTTTATAAGAGAATTTCCGGAAATGTATGATACTCTGGCAGGTGAACGGGGCTCCCGTCTGTCAGGTGGGCAGGTACAGCGTATTTCCATAGCGCGGGCAGTTTTAAAAGATTCGCCTATACTGCTTTTAGATGAGGCGACATCGGCGCTTGATGTACAGTCGGAGGCGGCTGTGCAAAAAGCTCTCGACAGCTTGTCAAAAGGACGTACAACGCTTGTGGTTGCACACAGGCTGTCTACTATAAAGAACGCAGACCTTATCGTGGTTATAGAACATGGGAGAGTTGCGGAGAGCGGAACCCATGAAGAATTGATGGCACGAGGCAGGGTTTATCCAAATCTTTATTCCATGTATTCTACTAAGGGAGATTAGTGTGAAAAGTACCTCTAAAGCTCATGCCAGAGGGCATTTCACTAAGAGGTACTAAGTTTCACACCGAAAAACGCCAAAAGCGGGCGTTTTTCATTCCAATTTGAGTCGCAACAGAGCTGCGACATGGAGGATTATTATGAATCAAGATAAATTGACAATTGCAGGACTGAAAAAATATCTGTCATTATTTGAAAAATCCGGTGTATATTGGTTTTGCCTGTTACTGATTCCCATTACCGAAGTATTTGTAAGCACAACGAATGCATTGTTTTATCAAAAGATTATTAATGCGGTGATGGCTTCTGATATGGCTTTGTTTAAAGCGACTTTATGGCTGGCAGTAGTTGTGCTGGCAGCAGGCATGGCAAAATGTTTCATTACTTATGCATATATGTATCATGTCCGGCAGATTATGGCGCGGCTTCGTCTGCGGGTCATGACACATCTTTTCCATCTTCCGATGTCATATTTTGAGGGGCATCATACGGCGGATTCCATACAAAAACTGTGTTTCAATGTAGAAGATATCAAAACTTCCCTTGCCAACAGGCATTCGCGAGTCATAAGCCCTATAATAATGGGTGTATCAGCAATCGTAATCATTTTGATACTCGACCCGGTGATAGGGCTTATGGTACTTGCATTAAGTATAATATCAGTGAGAATCAATATGGTTCTTTCCAAACCGCTTCGCAGCATGGCGGTCAGAATGCAGAAACTTCTTGCCGTATGTACGGAAAGTCTGACAGATATATTGGCAGGGATTGACATCATTAAGATGTTTCCGGGGGCGCGGACCATGGTAACAAAATATTCTGATGCCAATGCAGACGTGACGGCCCAGACAATGAAGCGGCTTCGCAGAATGTCTGATGTGCAGGCAGTAGAATGGAGCTTTGGATTTTTGTGCAATATTGTTATTCTGCTGATTGGTGTATTTATGTCCTTTGCTGGTCTGGTGGATTTCGGTACGGTGGTGGCAATTCTCAGTTTACAGGATATGGTATCGTATTTTCTGAAAAACATCGGCAGCGCATGGGGAAGCCTCATTGATTCCTTTGTTCTTGCAGACAGAGTATTTGAGATTTTGGACCAGCCTGTTGCCCCTGACCGCTATGGGAAGGACAGTCTAGAGATGGGCGCCTCTTCTTTCGAGGAAGATTACGATATCGCAATGAGTGAGGTTGTATTTTCCTATAATGATTCAGAAAAGGTACTAAACGGTGTGGATCTTACAGTGGATAGAGGAAAAACAGCGGCGCTGGTAGGCGAGAGCGGCGCCGGTAAGAGTACGATAGTGAAACTTCTGTTAGGTTTTTATCCACCGGAGGCCGGTACTATCAGAATATTGGGTAAACAGCTGTCCGATTATACCTTGGATGAACTGCGAAAAAATTTTGCTTATGTTCCGCAGGATGCTTATCTCTTTACGACAACGATAAAAGAGAATATCCGATATGGCCGGCTGGATGCGAGTGATGAAGAAATTATTGAGGCTGCTAAGAGCGCCTATGCCCACGAATTTATTATGTCATTTCCAAATGGATATGACACAATGGTTGGAGAGCGCGGCGAAAGCCTGTCCGGCGGTCAGCGTCAGCGAATTGCAATCGCCCGTGCATTTGTTAGAAATGCGCCGATACTTCTTTTGGATGAGGCGACTTCCGCTTTGGATTCAGAGAGCGAGCAGCTTGTTCAAAAAGGCCTCGAAACGCTCATGGGAGAACGCACTACGCTCGTAGTAGCACATAGGCCATCGACTATTGAAAAGGCGGATATGGTATATGTCGTAGGAGGCGGAAAAGCATGGGAGAAAAACAGCGCAGCGCAGATTTTGTTGTGATTGGAATGGGTATATGGTAAAATTTCAGTGTTACAATATGACAAATTTCCAATTGAATGGAAATATTAGGAGATTATCATATAATGCAAAATGTAATATTTCTACCCTTTGCAATTGTATTATTTTTCCTATTCCGTATGATGTTCAAACGTGCCGTATTTTATCATGCCGGAAGGAAAGAATGGATCACCGATATAAGATGGTATCATTACGCCATGTATTATGCTTTGATGGCTTTCTTTGAGAACCTTGTAAGTTTGTAAAGGTGTAAAGCGCAACAAAGCAAACCTCCCATATCATCATATAATCTTCTTCATTGCTTTACACTTTTACAAACTTACAAGGTTCTCAAACTGATCTGATAGCCGGAGGGAAGAATGGTCTGCTTTACACCTTTATAAACTTACAAGGTTCTCAAACCTGAATCCGGATGGCATCCGTTTTGCCCGCTTTACACCTTTACAAACTTACAAGGTTCTCAAACTCCGAAACAGCAGCATTCACATCCAGCATCGCTTTACACCTTTACAAACTTACAAGGTTCTCAAACGGTCAGTTGATGCTGGGGATGATGTAGATAGCTTTACACCTTTACAAACTTACAAGGTTCTCAAACCTCCTTCCAGCAGGAAGGGGGTGGTATTGGCTTTACACCTTTACAAACTTACAAGGTTCTCAAACTCTTTTCCTCCTTGTTTTTCGTATACTCAAGCTTTACACCTTTACAAACTTACAAGGTTCTCAAACTTAATCCAGCAGCCTTTTCTGATGCTTTCTGCTTTACACCTTTACAAACTTACAAGGTTCTCAAACCTGTAGGGATGCTTTTCCGTGTTTGGCGTGCTTTACACCTTTACAAACTTACAAGGTTCTCAAACGGACAACTCTGTCCTAAACTAGCTAGTTAGCTTTACACCTTTACAAACTTACAAGGTTCTCAAACCTTCTGCGGTGGCTAATACAGTTGGTGCGGGCTTTACACCTTTACAAACTTACAAGGTTCTCAAACATAGGCATCTTTGGTGCAATATAAGGCGCCGCTTTACACCTTTACAAACTTACAAGGTTCTCAAACCAGAACAGATGCAGTTGGAAATGTAGCAATGCTTTACACCTTTACAAACTTACAAGGTTCTCAAACTCATTCCAGACTTTGGGCGATATTATTTCAGCTTTACACCTTTACAAACTTACAAGGTTCTCAAACCAGAAGAAAGGCGAGAAACCGACCTATCAGCTTTACACCTTTACAAACTTACAAGGTTCTCAAACCATGTCGGTGTAAGACTTCATGTTGAAAGCGCTTTACACCTTTACAAACTTACAAGGTTCTCAAACAAAATATACGAATTATCATTAAATCCATTAGCTTTACACCTTTACAAACTTACAAGGTTCTCAAACATTAGATTTCAAGTTAATCTCTGCACTCAAGCTTTACACCTTTACAAACTTACAAGGTTCTCAAACGTACTTTCCATCAGTAATTTTTTCAATGTAGCTTTACACCTTTACAAACTTACAAGGTTCTCAAACGAAAGTTGCAACTTCTATCTTGAATCCGTTGCTTTACACCTTTACAAACTTACAAGGTTCTCAAACTTAAATAGCAGCTTGTGGGATTTTGATTTTGCTTTACACCTTTACAAACTTACAAGGTTCTCAAACCTTCAAAGCATTGCCTTCCCAATCTAAGATGCTTTACACCTTTACAAACTTACAAGGTTCTCAAACAATCAATCCCCGCATGGCAAGCAGTAAGGGGGCTTTACACCTTTACAAACTTACAAGGTTCTCAAACAGTAGCCCAATCTCCGCCCGTGATAGCGTTGCTTTACACCTTTACAAACTTACAAGGTTCTCAAACCCCTTTCTCGCACTAAGAAGAACATCCGTCGCTTTACACCTTTACAAACTTACAAGGTTCTCAAACTGCTAGGCAGCTATGTGGTCAGTATCACAAGCTTTACACCTTTACAAACTTACAAGGTTCTCAAACAGGAGTTTTTGACTTAATATTAGTGAAAGTGCTTTACACCTTTACAAACTTACAAGGTTCTCAAACAAAAGATAGTCTGCTTTAGTTTTGGGAAAGCTTTACACCTTTACAAACTTACAAGGTTCTCAAACCTCAAACCTCAAATTAATTCCTGGTCATCACCGAACCTTCACATATTGGTAATATGCTGTAAATTTGTATTATAACTCAATTAAACAGTCATCCTGATCAAGTATAAAGTGTTTCTCAGATTCCAAACAATCTCTCTGAACATCTTCAATTAACAACATCCTTATTTTATAATAAAATGCAATTTTGTACAACTCCAATAACTGTGATTCATCCAAATAGGCCTTTAAATTTATAAATACTATTATTTTAACATTGCACAATAATCCTGATATCTTGACATATTCTATAAGTCTCTGCAACAAATCAACTTCATCATTATCCATTTTGACATTACATAACTTATAAAGGGCCTGACTATCTATACTCTCATTAAATGAAATGGCATAGGGAATTTTCATGCTCAATCCATTCAAGTATTGTGTAATAGTCTGATAGACCTCTCCCAAGACCTGATAGCATTCTTCATCTGATATCTTTTTCATTTCCTGATATAACTTATTTAAAATTTTCTTTTCATTAACATCTGTCAAAAGTGGATTCCATACTACAAAAATATTATTTGTCATAGGAATCAGTGCATCATTTTCTGATAAGGCCAATTCGCCGTCTTCTCCATCACACTGCCAACAAAAATTCTGTAAGAGAGAAGCAAATGTGCGAGGCTTTTCAATAGTCAATACCAAAACTTCATTCTCATGAAATGGCAATACAATATTTTGGGTTCCCCATGCTAGTTTCATAGTATAATTAACCTCTCATCACTGTCCAAAACTTCAGATTTGGACTCTCCTACAATATATTCCATGCGGGAATACTGTTTTTCTGTTACTTTCAATAGCTGAACCAAACCGTTTCTGGGGCGATTTTTTCTGACATTTTCAATGATGTAATCTGCCATTGTTGTATTTGGGGCAATCTTACAATATATTGATTCCTGTAACATTAAAAACCCACTTTTTATCAAAAATTTCCGAAAAGTCTGGTAATTTTTGCGTTCCACCGCCGTCTCGACCGGCAAATCAAACATTACTAATATTCTCATATATCTATAACTCATTTTGATAAAACCTGATTGCCGCAACATCCGCATCTTGTATTGCATCAAACACACTCCTGCAATAAATCTTTATTGCATTATTTACTAATTCTTTTCTCTCATTAATCCATACTTCTTGATTTAATATATTCACTAGTTTCATCTTCTCCTCATGTTCAAAAATTTTTACATGCATTGTGTACACCTTTCTATCCACTAATACTCTAAAAGGTTCCATCAAATCGGATGCCAAGTTAAAAGGATTAAACATGTTATTATGAAAAAGCCCTAATTGCGTCAAATAGCCATTTGAAACAATCTCCCTGTTAAAAGCGGACAAAAGAATACTATAACCATAGTTAAGCATTGCATTGGTAATAAGCTCTGCACTGCGAGTAAAATCTTTTCCAAATAAAGCATTGAAATATACCTTGGCTGCATGACCTTCTCTGTTTGTGGCATCCCCGTATTCCATCTCCTGCAGATACCCATGCAATAATTCTGCCTCTCCTTTGTGAAAGTAGCGCAATGTCTCCTCCTGCTTACGGATTTTATCTGTCACAATTTCCGTCCAAACAGCAGTCTTACTATCCTCCCCCCACTCTACCTGCTGTCTGACTTTGGCACTCGTATCATGGGAACCATAATAAGGAATCAGTTCGGATGAAGGGTTCCTCTTTTCATCACAGAAAATTACCTTAATCTTCTTTTTATTAAGCTCTGCCAACAACGCTGCCGTCAGAGACACTGCAGTTGTCTCAATTAGCAAAAGTCCTATTTCACTTAGATGAATCTTGGTTGTAACATCTCTGCGCACTACTAGATATCCCATTTGATAATCCAACTTTGCACTAGAACATACTACAACCGTCCGCCAACTCATACCTTTAACAGGTCAATTTCCCGCTGGAACAGACCTGTCACTGATTGGCAAATCAGCACTACTTCCTGCGCCTCCGAAATTTTTTTGCCAATTGCATATTTTCCAGCCTTCTCAGCTCCTCCGATTAGTCTTAAATCCGCCATTTCTCCGGAACAAAAATGTTTACATAACTGCATCAAAAGATAACATTGTTTTTCTATGGATAGACACTCAAACTTTTCCTTATTATTTAATATGCTCTGCTTGACCGCATCAAATAAATTCTTAAACAAAGTTTTTTCCATCTTTTCCATAAACTGCTCATAAATAGCCTGATTATATTCCTTTGTCAACACAAGCCGATGATTCTTATCCTGCTCTTCATAATCATCTTTATCAACCGCTTTTTCCACTTTTTTCAAATAGTTCATCTGCTCTTGTCCAAAGCACAACTGCACAGCATTACTCACTTCAATTCGATTGTTTGTTTTACCTCCCAGATAGTAATACATACCATTATACCGAATTAATGACTTGGCAGGAATCATTTTTCTGCAAATACGTAGATTTTCTACGGGCTTTCCTTTATACTCCTCGCTTATTGTTTGCTCAAAATATGCCAATATCTGTTCCTCAGTAAGATTTTCACTTCTGCCTAAATAAATTGGCAATGGTTCAAGACTTCTATAACATTTTCCTTTGACATAATACTCCACCAAAGTATAACCTGAGACTGCCACCGCAGTCAGACCACCATATCTTGTCACATCTTGCAGACGAAAGTCTTTCATTTTCACCGGAATGTAACCCATTCCTTCTGCCGTCTTAGCATTCCAAATAGTCGCCTTTCTAGTAATTCCGCCATGCGCCTCAACACACTGTCTTGTAACTAATGGAGAGTGACTCGCCAGAATCTTTTTCACTATAGCAATCGTAGCAATTTGACCTTGTGTATCTATACCCCATGCTTTTTCCCCATTCCGTTCCACATTTCTCTCAAATATCTTGTCCATATTATATTGATTTTGTGCATCTTTAGGATTTTTGCTTGCTTCCCTGATAAAATTCAAAGGATCCTTGGTGAATTTTACATAATACACATTTCCAACCACTATGTTTAAATATGCATCCTGAGCGTGATGCAAATCATTGACACTTCTCACTTTATACAAGGCAAATTTCTTTCTAAAATCCGAGACGTTGCCTGCCTTGACAAATACAATCTCTGATTGTGGAAATGCCTGCTGTAAAACTTGTGTAACTGCCTTGGTTCCCTGTCTGGTTTCCACCAGCTGTCTGCTGATAAATCCTGCCTTTTCCTCCTCAGTAAACGGAGTACTCCTTGTCAGTCTGTGAAACTTTTCAGGAGTCATAAATCCTTTATCCAACATTCCTTTCCATGTGGAATACATTTTGTTCCTAATACTCTCTTCCAAGAGTTCATCACTTTTATGCGCATTCTCTTCCTTCTTCACCAAAACAAGATTATTCTCAATACTGTCATCCTTTACAAAATGTCTTGGATAAATATGGTCGATATCATATAAATTATCTGACATCAAATCCTGCAGTTCAATCCTTTCTCCGGTATACATGCACTTTCCATTCTGTAAATAATATAAATACAACTTTTTGCTGCGAAAAGCATTCTCTGGCAAGTCTTCTGTTTCCTTTTTCCAGACTTTATCCTCACTCTGAATGGCTTTATATAATGCTGCAAGTTTCTGCTTTCTGGATGCTTTTCTGTCTCCTTTTTCCCCTTCTTCTCTTGACATTTCCACAAAAATTCTGTCCGGTGCCTGTCCCAACACCTGTTCCAACTCCTTTAATATATTCATGGTCTGCCACACCATTCGCTTTACAGGAGCTGATAAATACAAATCCTCTAAATCCTCAATCTTCCATTCGCTTAACGTTTTTTCAGCTCTTTGCATTTGTGCGTTCAAGGTGTCAATATATGTATAGTTGCTGCTCAAAAGTTCCATAAGATTATCATTCGTCTCCCACATAGCACCAATCAAGCTCCGAATGACTCCATCCTTCTTTGATGCGCCTTCCATCATTAAGAAACTTTTAGACAATCTTCCCCAACCTGTAAATTTAAATCCTAAAATGCGCTTCAATTCCTGATCTGTCAACATATCCGTACTATACGTTTCCCGTATGCGCTCTTTTAAAAACTTCTTGTCATTCCCATATACAGTTCCCCAGAAAATAATGTTTTCTATCATTTCGCGGTTTTCATCATAGAGCGCCCTTTCTCCTAATGCGCCATGAAATTTGCCTATAGAAGTCAGCGAATTCTGAAATCCTCCGTCTATTCCCGAAACTGCATTTTGTTCTCCTTTTGCCATTAAATTATTTGAGACCAAATAATCTTCCAAACGCTTTAAGGAAACCTTTTTTCCGCTCAGGAACAGCTTCTTGTAAATATCCTGCTTGATTTCCTCCTTTAATTTTTCTCCTCTGACTCTCACATTATTTAACTCGTTTAACACTTCAAAGCGCTCATACAACAGTGATTGCTTTGGCAAAGCTGTCTCCCCTGTCAAATAAGTGCAGTGGCGCACCATTCTCTCAATAAACTTTTCTGCAGTTCGTTTGGTGTCAATTTTCTCCTCAAAATTCCATGGATAAATCCGTCCGCCTTCTTTTCTTTCACACCACACATTATAGCCTTTTTTGTCTTTATATGCCTGACCCAAAGGTCCAACATAATAGGGAATCTGAAAGCTGAAAATTTGAACAATTTTTTCTGAAACCGTCAGCTGTGTCTCATCTTTTTCCCGCAAAAACGGAAGATATTGTTCTGCTTTTTGCAAAATAGCTTTCATCTCTCTTTGATGCACCTGATTCGGAATCACGCCATTGGTATCCAAAAGCTGCTTCGGCAAAAAAATTCCAGCATCCATCTTCTCTAAAATCATCTGCACATCTGGATCATCCTGTGGATAATTTTTGAGCATATTGCGAATGGTTTTATAGAGTTCCTCCCTGCTTCTCCCCTTATTGATGCGTCTGACAATACAATCAGAACTATTTACGCTTCCTACATAAGCGCTATAATTTCCCTCTTTCATAATTCGGAACATATCATGATAGGCCTGCTTGTCATACTTTTTCAAAACTGATTTGAGCTGTTTTAAGTCCTGTTGATGATTTTGATAGGACTCCACCCGAGCCTGCGACAAAAAAGAAAACCCTTTCATAATACTAGCCAAAAGCCCTCTGTCATGTAAGTCCTTAAGCATTAAAATAAGCTCAAAATTATCATCGTCAATAATGTCTTGTATGTTTGTTATCACTTCCTCATAATTAGAATCCCGAAATGATATGGATAATTTTTTGTCCATATCTTCGTCCTTTTTGCCGAAGATATCAACTAATTTTACATTCAATCCACACATTAGACTCACTATCTGGTAGGCTGGTTTGTCTTTTTTTGTTATTTGTAGCAACTGTGCCACATTTTCCAACACTTGTGTCCTGCTTTTTCCTTTTTCCTCCAATTTCTGTTCCAATTCTTCTATGTTTTCTATATTATGAGGAAACGCAATCTCCATCTCTTCCAATTTAGACAATAGCATCTGGTATGCATCAGAAAATGTGCCTTCTTTTCCCGTTGAATCTAAGGATTCGTTTAAAAAATGTCCTCTATGCTTAAACATATTTGCCAATGCCAAATAAACCAGCCTTACATCATGTGGTTCGTCTGATTCAATCAATTCCTTTCTCAAATGAAAAATGGTAGGATACTCCTTATAAAAATCTTGATCTGTATATCCACTATCGGCAAAAAGTGCAAAAGGCTGCTTGTTATTCTCATTCCGCTCTTCCATATGGTATTTACTATCATCCAACCGCAAAAAGAATCCGGGATCCACCTTATTAATCTCCTGCGCAAACAACTCTCTCAGCAATCCCATTCTGGCTACTTCACGCTGCCGTCTTCTTCGAGCAATGCGATAGGTTCTCCGTTCTGCCGATGTTTGTGCTTCATTAAACAGTCGCACTCCCCATAAATTTTTCCCTTTTGCACGCAATAAACGGTAATTTGTATCTGTCACTGCCCAGCCGACAGAATGAGTTCCCATATCTAATCCTAAATAATATTTGTTGTTTTCCTGATTATTTTTCATTTATTATTTCCCCTTTCGTATTGACTTTTATCTTTTCTTATGTTATCTTTAATTTACAAACTTACAAGGTGAGTGCAAATAAGGATTCATCCGATATCGTTTGCCCGCATTGAGCGGCTAAAAAAGACTTATATAAGTCTTTTTTTATTTCTCAGTATACTTGTCCAATAGTTCTGCAAGACCATTTTTGATACGCGCTCTCAATATTTCTGGCTTTATGACCTCTGCCACACTTCCATATTGTAATGCCCAATAATAAACTGCATTTTCATTTACTTTAATTCGTACGGTTATCGTTTCTGCATTTTCTTCTATCACACGAAAATCCATACCAAACCAATCAATAAAATCACCCAGATTGGGTTTATGGATACGAATGACCGCTTGCAGAGAATCCCCTGAAAACATATAGATGTGTTCCTGCATATACGCCGCTAAATTGAATCCTTGTGCATATTTTTTCAGTTCGGTAATAGGCTTTCTTTTTTCACTTAAAATTGTCACATTGGATATTCTATCTAGTCTGCGGTTTTCCAAATCATCATTACGCCCTGCATAACAAATCAAGTAATATCTGTTTCTTTCCGCTACCATATAATAGGGGTCAACAATTCGCTTTCCTCTATCATATAATTTTCCGTCTTTTCCACAGGTACACATTGTTAATTCTATTTTGCGATTTCTTTCAATTGCCTCGTCAATTATATCTATTAAATGGTATAGGTTCTCATTGGGGGTGTGATTGATGGCTTCCAAGTAACATATGTATTTGATGCGATGTTTGAGACTGCGGTTTGATAAGCTTTTCAATTTTTGAATCAGTCCATAGGCGTCTTTTTGCGGAACATGCTGACCAAACAGCACACCGTCAATTAGCAGCCTTAATTCACTGTCTTCAAATAGGTTAACTTTGTAAATTCCCCTTTTCCCCTCTATATATCCATTTTCTCTCAGTTCGCTTAAGTATCCGGATAATGTTTTTCTAGTTACAGTCAGACGGTAATCATTCTCCAGATAAAAAAGAATTTGTGATTGGGACAGTCTGTGCTGCTTGTCCGCATATTTCTCCAATATTTCCAAAATATAAAGATCTATTAACCCCTTTCCTCTCATAACACACCCTCTTTCACAATTATTATAACAAACCATAAGAGTATTGTTTTACTCATAACAGTTTATTAAACAAAATTTTAATTGAAAAAGGCATAAGAAAAAGCGGGTGATGGGAATCGAACCCACGTATCCAGCTTGGAAGGCTGGTGTTC
>CAZGGA010000027.1:0-37378 GCA_964524555.1 uncultured Acetatifactor sp. | reverse complement strand
GCAGTTTCCAAAAATCCGGGTGCAGAATCGGATCTCCGCCTGTAATATAAAAGTAGGGCAGGCGGTTATACATTTCACAGAAATCCAAGCAGTTATAAAAGGTATCCTGTATTTGCTCCCATGTCATAGCATCCGGTTTTTTGCAGCTATCCTCTGAAAATATGTAGCAGTGCTTGCACCTCTGATCGCACTCATCTGTGATATGCCATTGAAAAGCGAAGTATTGCTTCGCTTCAGAAAAATACTGTTTCATGCTGTTATCCTCGCTTTATGTGAAATCGGTTTTACCGAGTAACCATCGAATGTTCCCGGCTAAGCAAACCCGCCGGGAACGGCCTTAAGGGTAGTAGTTCTTACTTGTCTCCAGCACCGCAGGCAGAGCCACATGCAGCGGGCTTCTCTTCCGGCTTATCGCCAGCGCCGCAAGCAGAGCCACATGCCGCAGGAGCCTCAGCAGGCTTGTCACCAGCGCCGCAGGCAGCAGGAGTCTCGGCAGGCTTGTCAGAAGCCCCACAAGCAGCTCCACAAGCAGAAGCAGCCTTTTCCTCAGTCCATCCAGCAAGATTAGAAAGTGCCATACAAAAGTCCTCCTTTATGTATTTATTTAGGGAGTTTTTCACACCCCGTAACTATAATTATATTGGTATTTTTCTGTCCTACAAGTACGCACAATTTTATGGGGATACGCACCTTTTTGTAACTATTGGGGATTTACGCCTATTGCATTTTGAGGGATGTTATAGTAGAATTGGAATGTAACATTCTTTTTTGAAGTAATGGAGGTGTGACATGAAAACGAAAGCCGAATTGCTGCCTGAATGCCCTGTAGCTACAACTGTCCAGCTTATTGGAAATAAATGGAAGCTATTGATTATCCGCAATCTGCGAATTCGACCTTGGCGTTTTAATGAATTGCAGAAAAACTTGGACGGTATCAGCCAAAAGGTGCTGACCGACAGTCTGCGTTCTATGGAAGCAGATGGACTTATTACCCGCACTGTATATGCCGAAGTACCTCCGAGAGTTGAATATGCCTTATCAGAATTAGGGAAAACCATGGGCCCGATTCTTGATGCGATGGAAGCGTGGGGAAATTCCTATAAATCAATGAAAAATCAATGCACAATTACATAATTTTCCTCTTGTCAGGGCATTTTAACTGATATGAATACTAAAAAGCACATTCAAGATTTTGACTATTATGCTCTCTTATTTTTTACCATCTCCTTTGTGGGATGGCTTTGGGAAGTTGCGCTGTTTTATTTTACGGAGCACACCTTTATTAACCGAGGAATCTATAAGGGGCCCTATCTGCCCATTTATGGTGTGGGCGGGCTTATGCTATGTTTCTTTTTGCATTCCTATAGAAAGAAACCGTTAAGGGTGTTTGTTCTGTCGTTAATCGCCTGTTCTGTTTTAGAATATCTGACTAGTTATTTTCTAGAGCTGCAATGGGGAATCAGGTGGTGGGATTATAGTGGACATTTCTTAAATATCAATGGCAGAATCTGTCTGATGGGAGCGATGATATTTGGTCTTGGCGGAACTGCACTAGTCTGCCTGTTTCTGCCGTTTTATCAAAAAATATATGATGGGCTTTCACAAAAGTGGCGTCTGGTTCTCATGATTGTTCTCCTATTGATTTTTGCGGCGGATGCAGCTTATTGCTCCATAAGTCCCAATACCGGTTATGGAATTTCGGAGGAACTATTGGTTTTATTACTTTGAAAAGGTCATCTCTCAAGCTTTGTTCGCCTTTGAGATGACCCTTTATTTTGTTTTAATATTTCAGTCTTGAAATCTCTTTATTTTTCGCTGCTCTTATTGTCGCCAATCTTCTCTTCCAGCTCTTCCAATCTGCGGGCAGCAAACTGTCTGCCGCCTACGCCGAATGCTACTGCAAAAGCTACGCAGAGCGCTGCAATAATGAGAACAAAGGTGGTTTCAACAATAGCAGTTGCAATTCCCAACTGACTTAAGCAAAGGAATGCCACCAACACATAAATTGTAACCTTTGCAATTAATGCGCCTGCCTTTGCGTTGGGGAATTTCTTGTTCAATGCTGCTTCTGTGGTATTTGCAGCAAACATACCAATTGCAATGATAATAATTGCGCTCAGTACAGCAGGCATATAAGCGATAATGGAAGCGCCTATCTGTGTCAGAATCGGAAGTTCCAAAACATTCACGCCCTGTACCAGGAAAATCACAATCAGCACATATTTTACAACTGCAGCAATGGCTTTGGAAAGCCCGATCTTCTTGGAAGCAGAGCTACTAATCTTTTCAAGCAGCTTGTCTGTTCCAACACCAGCAAGCAGAGCCTCTAAAAGCTTTCCTACCAGATTTGCGATAAACACGCCCACTGCAATAATCAGAATCGCACACAGCACATTGGGGATGGCTGCAAAAATACTTGTAACAACTGCGTTGGCAGGCTGGGAAATCGCATAAATGCCCAGCTCATCCAAAGCCGAGGTGATAACCACCAGCAAAATCACTGCATAAACTACATTGGCAATAATAGAAGAGAAGGAAGAGGTTTCTGACGCCTCAATTCCGGCTTTCTCCTGAAGAGCGTCCACCTTAATCGCCTTCAAAACGGGAATTAACAATTCCTTGATAATATTGGCAATAAATACGCCCACCGTGATAATGATGCCTGCGCCAATCAGCTTCGGCACAAATGCAAGGAAGGAATTTGCCAATACGATAATCGGCGAGGATACACTCTGCATACCGAGCTTATCCAGCACACCCGGCAGAAACAGCAAAAATGTCACAAAATAAGCCAACTTTCCAACAAAGTCCACAGTGCTCTGGGCTGCTTTCTCATTCACGCCAATCTTGCCCAACAGATTTTCCACCTTAATTGCCTTCAGTAGCTTTGTCAGCAGAGATTTTACCACTGCCGCCGCTACAAATGCAACCACTAAAAGCAACACCGCATAAATAATATTAGGGATGCCGCCTAACAGGTTGGAAAAAAAGCGAGAAAATATTGCTCCTAAATCATCCATCATTCATGTCCTCCTAAATTAATTTTTATACTTTCAGCATGGCGTTATACACACCATGCAAAAAATATTACCCTTTCACACTGCCCATGGCAACACCCTGTACGATAAACTTGGACAGAATCAGATAAACCACAATTACAGGGAAAATGGAAAATGCAATCATCATATAAACCTGACCCATATCAAACTTAAGGAAGTCTGCGCTTCGCAGCTGTGCAATCAGAATGGGCAGGGTCTTCATTTTATTCTCATGAAGAATCAGCGCCGGAGTAAAGTAATTGTTCCAGCTGGTTACAAAGGTGAAAATTGCCTGCACTGCAATGGCTGGTTTCATAATGGGCAGGATAATGGAGTTAAAAGTCCGAAACTCGCCGGAACCGTCAATTCGCGCTGCTTCAATCAGGGATAAAGGCAGGGCGCTGTCCATGTACTGCTTCATGTAGAAAAATGTCACCGGTGCCGCTATGGATGGTACAATCAGAGGAATAAAATTATCCTCCAATTTCATCCAGCTTACCAACTGCAGGAAACCCAATGCCGTTACCTGAGTGGGAATCATCATTACCATAAGTATAAACGTAAACATAAATTTTTTCAACCTAAAATCATATGCATGGATGGCATATGCTGTCATGGTAGAAAAATAGGTACAAAACACTGCGCTTAAACCAGCCACCAATACACTATTAAACAAGCCGTTCAAAATAGGCAGAGTGCCATGCACCAGATTCGTCCAATTCTTCCACAGCCAATTTCCGGGAGCCAGAGTAAAGCCTCTGCTCAATTGGGAGTTTGATCTTGTGGCATTAATAAACAATATATAAAACCAAAACAGACACAGAAAAGATATTATAACTAATACAATATATGCAAGAGCCCTTCTAGCATGGATGCCCATACCCTTCTTTGTTTCCATCTCTATACCTCCTGTCTTTTAAAACAATTTCTTTTATTCCTTGTCTTTTGCTTTTGCTTTTGTTTTCGGTTCATTGGAGAACTTAAAAATAATCATACTGAGAACTGCAGTAATGATAAACAGCAGGACTGATAATGCACCGCCCATACCATAGTTTTTACTAAATAAATGCTTGTTCAGGTACATAATCAGAGTCATGGAAGATCTCATGGGATCTCCGCTGCCGTCCGTCAATACCTGAGGCACATCAAACATCTGCAGTCCGCCGATTAAAGAGGTTATCATCACATAAATCAAAATGGGTCTAAGCAGTGGCAGGGTAATTTTGAAGAATACCTGAGTTGAGGTAGCTCCGTCCACCTGCGCCGCCTCAAACAATGAGGGGTCAATTCCCATCATGCCCGCCATTAACAGGATGGTAGTATTTCCAAACCACATAATGAAGTTCATAAATGCCACCAATGTCCTGACACTCCAGACACTTGACATAAACTTAAAGGGTTCCTCAAAAATCCCCATCTGTATCAACAAGGCGTTAATAGGACCGCCGTCCGAAAATAAGGTAAAGAATAACATAGCGAATGCGGAAGCCATAATCAGATTGGGCAAATAGATAACGGTCTTAAAAAATCTCTGCCCCTTTAACCGCAGGCTAGGGTCGGAAAACCATGCTCCCAGAAGCAGAGATACGATAATCTGAGGAACAAAGCCCATAACCCACATAATCAGAGTATTCTTGGCATACATCCAAATATCCGGATTACCAAAAACAGCCTTATAATTCTCAAACCAGATAAAGTTGGGACCTATCTGGGTCAGACCGGAACGGTAATTCTCAAAAAAACTGTTGTATACTGTGCTGACTAACGGAATTAACTGAAATACCAGATACACTGTTACAAAGGGTATCAGAAAAATATACCCCCACTTGTTATAGCTTACAACCTTTCCTCTCTTTACTTGTTGTTTCATCAGATACACCCTCCGTTTCCCTTCTTTGTTACAAAGCCCACAGCAAATCTTTATGCTCCTGTGATTTCTCTCACATGATAAAAATCCGCTGTCGGCTCTGTGGCATATGCATTTTTTAGAAAAACCATGCCCGCCTGATAATTCAAGCAGGCATGGTCAAATCTGTCTACCGACACCTTTTTACTTCATTCTTACTTGCTCAATTCAGGATGCTTCTCAGCTACAGCCTTGTAGAACAAATCAAGTGCTTCGTCATAAGTAGCATTGCCTTCAAAGTAGTTCTTCATAGCTCTCTGGAACTCCTCGTTACAAGTCTGGTCGTAAGGAGAAACATTACTCAGGTCAAGTCCGTCCACACCTGCACAGTACATACCCAGAGGATTCTGTCCGCCCAGAATCTTACTGCTGTATTCTTGCTCTTTGTCATCAATCTTAACCTTTGTTTCACCGCTTGCCATTTTCTCCATTGCCGGCTTGTTGTTTACAAAATCATCATCCTTCAGAACGATGTCTGTCATAATAGTCTCATCACAGGTCAGCTTCAGCATGATATCCTTAATCAAGTCTGCATTGTCAGTTCCAGCTGCTGCACAAAGCCAAGTGCCCCCCCAGAAAAATCCCTGAGGTCCTTCGGTTGCTGCCCAGCCGCCTAGATTACCGATGGAACCTGTTTCGTCAGCAGCCATGGAGAAGTTTACAAGCCATGCGGGTCCAAAGTAAGCAAATACCTTGCCTTCCGGGAAGAAGCCCTTCTTCCAGTCATCACTCCACAAATCATAAGTACCGGTCTGCTTTGCATCTACCAACTTCTTGGAGTCATCAACCCATTTCTTGATATTATCATCGATTACGATTTTGTTATCAACTACCCAAGGAGTACTTACATTGTTGGAATAGGTACGATAGGTATCATTTGCAGAGGAAACAATGTTGTATCCCTTTGCCTTTAACTCTTCAGCAGTCTTTGCAAAGGTTTCCCAATCCTTAACCTTTTCCTGAACCTTAGCAGGATCATCTGTTCCGAATACATCCTTTGCTGCTTCACGGCTATAGAACAATACGCCGGGGCAGCCCTGCCATGACAGACCCTTCAAAACGCCCTTGGAATCGGTAACGATATCCTTGGTGTACTGATACTGATTTGCCGTATCTGCATCGGTAATGCCCAGATCCTTTACAGCCATAGAGTACTCGCTATTTACATATTTCAGAGCATAGTCTGCTTCTACAAGGAACATATCAATCTTGTCATCTGCTTTTGCACTTTTCTGCTTCTCCAATGTAGCATCCAGATTGTTCTGGTAAGCATTATCCTTGTTTGGAGTAATATTCCAAACTACGGATACATCGCCAATGGTGCCATGGGTAGCATCTACCTTGGTATATCCAGGATAGTGGTCTGTCACACGGTTCTGGAATTCCTCATTCCAGCAGTAAATGTTAAGAACCTTTCCATTGCTGCTTGCCTGCGCATTCCCCTGATTCCCCTGCTGAGAATTGCCAGGAGTATTCTTGTTGCCGCATCCGGCAAATGTAGCAGCAACCATGGTTGCTACCAGCAAAGCACTAAGTACTTTCTTTTTCATCTTCTAATACCTCCCTAAAAATTTGGTTGTTAGTGTTGCATTTATTTTTATGTCATGAAATTTCCACAACATAAATGCCTAATTAATTTTTGCCACAGACTGCCCTTCCATCAATTCACCTGGAATCACAATCTGCTGTACTATGGTGGTCTTGGGTCTTTCAATCAGCTTAATCAATTCCCTCGCTGCCACACATCCCATCTGCTCCGTATCCTGTTTGATGGTAGTCAGAACCGGCTGTAGATATCTTGTCGCATTGATGCCATCATACCCCGCAACGGAGATATCTTCCGGTATCCGCAGTCCCCTCTCCTTGATGGCATTGATTCCTCCAAACGCTGCAAAATCGTCCGGAAAAATAATGCAGGTGGGGGGCTTTTTTAACTCTAACAATTCATGGGTCACACAATAAGTTGCCTCGGTGTCACGGTACGGAGCCTCCCTTATATATTCCTCAGGAATCTCTAACCCCAATTTTTCAGCCGTGTTATAAAAGCTGGTCAGACGACTGTCCGTTACGGAGGACTTCATTCCATGAATATAAGCGATTCTGCAATGTCCTCTTCTGTGAATGTATTCCAAAAGATCCCGCATGCCCGCCACATTATCCGATATCACGGCAATCCGATTGTTAAACAGGTAGTCTATGGTCACCAGCGGAATATCGCTCTGTACTAATTCTATAACCTCCGGGTCGGAAACATCAATGCAGGCCAGCATAACACCGTCAAATCCCCGATATCTGCAATGCTCCAGATAGGACATCCTGCCCTCCCGGTTCCTGCTGGCATTGATAAAGGTGATGTCATATCCGCTCTTTTCGGCTGCTCTTTTAAAACTGTCCAAAACTCTGGAAAAATAGTCATGGGTCAATCCGCTCAGTGCATCATCTGTAAATAAAACCCCAATATCATAGGTTCGGTTTGTCTTCAAAGCTCTGGCGGAAAGATTTGGGGAATACCCTATTTCTTTGGCAACCTTTTTGATATGTTGTTTTGTGTCTTCCCCAATGTCCTTGTGGTCATTCAGCGCCTTACTTACCGTAGCGACTGAAACCCCGCAAAGCTTAGAGATATCTTTCAGTGACGCCATGGCAGTTCCCTCCGCTTACAAAGTAAACCCTTGTAGAGTAAGCTTTTATCTTGCTACACCCATACGCTTCTTACATCCGCAAGCCGCTTTCCTATGAAATTGAAATGATAAGTCTATTTTCTTTGTATTATTTATTATCGATGCGGTGCTACTTACTTAATCGTTTTCGTAATCTCACTATACATCATTTTGAATAATTTTGCAAGCGTTTTTTCTCTTTTTTTGTATAAAACAGCAGGAAGGTTTTGCTATTTTCAGAAAATAGTTTTTGTTTTTTATATTTTTCTTGCATTTTGGAGAGGCTTTCTGTATAATTTTACTCAAGATTGCAAGTCATTTCCTTAATCGTTTTCTAATTGTTTTCGTGTTCCATATTTTCCTGAATTTGTATATTACTTTAAGATTTTAGAAAATTTAATTAAGATAAGGAGAACAGCTATGAAATTTGGTTATTTTGATGATGCCCATAAGGAGTATGTCATCACCACCCCCAAAACTCCTCTTCCATGGATTAACTATCTAGGAACCAATGAGTTTTTCAGTCTTATCTCCAACACTTGCGGAGGATATTCTTTTTACAAGGACGCAAAGCTGCTGCGTATCACAAGGTATCGTTACAATGATGTGCCCGGAGACGTAAACGGTAAGTATTTGTATATTAAAGACGGGGACTGTGTGTGGAATCCCGGATGGCAGCCCACCAAGACGCCTCTGGATGCTTATGAGTGCCGCCATGGAATCGGCTACAGCCGTTTCACCGCTTCCAAGAATCAGTTGGAGGCATCGGTTTTGACCTTTGTACCCATAGATGACAACTGCGAGATTTCCAAGCTGACCCTGACCAATCAGTCCGATACTCCCAAAAGCTTTTCCGTATTTTCTTATGTGGAATGGTGCCTGTGGAATGCGGATGACGATATGAAAAACTTTCAGCGCAACTTGAGCATTGGCGAAGTAGAGGTAGTGGATTCCACTATTTTTCACAAGACGGAGTACAGAGAGCGCCGCAACCATTATGCGGTTTATTCCGTAAATGAAAAGATTGCCGGTTTTGATACCAGCAGAGATGCTTTTCTGGGCGCTTACCGAGGAGCAGACAATCCCGAAGTGACCGAGAAGGGCGCCTGCACCAATTCCATTGCAAGCGGCTGGTCACCCATTGCATCCCATCAGTTGGATGTAACCTTAAATCCCGGCGAGAGTAAAACCTTTGTCTTTGTGCTGGGTTATATCGAAAATCCTGAGAACGAGAAATGGGAATCCCACGGTATCATCAACAAGAAACCTGCTTTTGAAATGCTTTCCAAGTACAATACGGAATCTGATGTGGACAAGGCATTTGCCGCACTGCAGGCTTATTGGGATAATCTGTTCTCCAAATATATGGTTGCTTCCTCCGATGAAAAAGTCAACCGTATGGTAAATATCTGGAATCAGTATCAGTGCATGGTGACATTCAATATGTCCCGCTCCGCATCCTATTACGAGTCCGGTATCGGGCGCGGCATGGGCTTCAGAGATTCCTGTCAGGATTTGCTGGGCTTCGTGCATCTGATTCCCGACCGTGCGAGGGAGCGCATTATCGATATTGCTTCCACCCAATTCCAGGATGGCAGCGCTTATCATCAATACCAGCCCCTTACCAAGAAGGGCAATTCCGATATCGGAAGCGGTTTCAACGATGACCCGCTGTGGCTCATTGCAGGCACCAGCGCTTATGTGAGAGAGACCGGCGACACCTCCATTTTGACGGAAATGGTTCCTTTTGACAACGATGTAAGTGTTGCTACCCCGCTTTTAAATCACTTGAAGCGCTCCTTTGATTATATTATTAATCACAAAGGTCCTCACGACCTGCCCCTGATTGGACGTGCGGATTGGAATGACTGTCTGAATCTCAACTGCTTTTCCGAACATCCCGGCGAGTCCTTCCAAACCTTCGGCCCCAGCGAGGGACCGGTTGCCGAGTCCGTATTTATTGCCGGAATGTTTGTAAAATATGGGGAAGAATATGCACAATTGTGTGAGCTTATGGGAGATGAGGCAGAGGCCGCAAGAGCCCGCAAAGAGGTTGCCACCATGTATGACGCCATTTTGAAGGACGGCTGGGACGGCGATTGGTTCGTCCGCGCTTATGATGCTTACAGCAACAAAGTCGGCTCCAAAGAGTGCAAGGAAGGACAGATTTACATTGAGCCCCAGGGCTTCTGCGTGCTGGCAGGCGTCGGCGTAAAAGAGGGACTTGCTAAGAAAGCTTTGGATTCCGTAAAGGAAAAGCTGGATACCAAGTACGGCGTGATGATTTTACAGCCGGCTTACACTGAATATCATTTGGAGCTTGGTGAGGTTTCCTCCTATCCCCCCGGATACAAGGAAAATGCCGGAATCTTCTGCCACAACAATCCCTGGGTTTCCATTGCGGAGACCGTCATCGGCAGAGGAGATCGGGCCTTTGAAATTTACAAAAAAACCTGTCCTGCTTATATTGAGGACATCAGCGAAATTCACCGCACGGAGCCCTATGTATACTCTCAGATGATAGCGGGCCGGGATGCTAAATTCCACGGCGAGGCGAAGAACAGCTGGCTCACCGGTACGGCTGCATGGACTTTTGTGAATATCTCCCAGCATATTCTGGGCGTATATCCCACCCACGGCGGTTTGTCCGTTGACCCCTGTGTGCCCAAGGGCTTCGGGGATTTCACCCTCACCAGAAAATTCCGCGAGGGAACTTATCATATTGAGGTGAAAAATCCTGACGGCGTGGAGAAGGGCATTGCATCCATGACGGTGAACGGAAAGGCAGTGGACGGACACGTGATTCCCTATGAAAAAGGGAAAGCGGAATATCATGTAGTGATTACAATGGGGGCGTAAACTCCCATTGGGGACTAAACTGCAAAATATAGATAAAAACGGGGCCGCCGCCCCGTTTTTTCGTGTTCTGAAATAAAGTTTTCTGTCTGCTACAAAATAATAATACTAGCGCAGTTGATATCCCCTGCCAAATCATATATCTTTCCGGACTGCAAGCCCACCACCTTGGGACGCAGGGTATACTCCGTACTGTTTTCCACCACCTTAGCCTTTTCACCATTGGACAATTCCACAACGCTGTCCACAGGATAGAGAATTACACTGTTCAAGAAACTCTGCATAACATCAATATCCAAATCCCCCGTCATTGCCATAATCATCTCCACGGCATCACGTTTGGAAAATGCTTTCTTGTAAGGTCTTTCCGTCACCAAGGCATCATAAACATCCGCCACGGATATAATCCTGGCGTATTTGTGTATCTTTTCTGCAGGCACACCCAGAGGATAGCCCTTGCCGTTCATCTTTTCATGATGCTGCAAAACACCTCTGACAATGCCATCCGAAAATTGATTTCTCTTTTTCAGAATCTCAAAGCCAAATAGGGAATGCTGTTTCATCAAGGCAAATTCTTCATCCGTCAGCTTTCCCGGTTTGTTCAACACTTCATTGGGAATCTTGGATTTACCCACATCATGCAACAATCCGGAAATCCCCAGCTCTCGTATCTCTCCATCCTTTAGACCGTGTTTTTTGGCAATAATCATAGCCATAGTTGCCACATCCACGCTATGCTTAAAGGTATACTCGTCACTGACCTTCAGCATACCAATGTCCACTGCCACTGCATCATTCTCAAAAATAGCATTCATCAGCTCGTTGGTCACATTGTTGGTGGCTTCCATAAAACCCTCGGAATCAGCATTGCTATACAGATATTGCACGCCTTCTCCCACACGTTTGCGGACGCTCTCCGTCAGCGTTACCTTTGCGCGGTCCTGCACACGGTTCTTTTCAATGACGGCTTTGGTATGCTCTGAAATGTTTATTTCCAATTCTTCCGGATCCAATTCGCCTTCTTGGATATATACTCCGCCTATTCCCTTCTCATGGAGATATTCAATCTGAAAATCATCCAAGAAGGCTCCCTTGGCAATTAAGGCGCGCCCGGTACCGTCAACAATGGACTGATCTATTTTCATTCCGTTTTTTAATAAACGCGTACTGATAAATTTTCTCTTAATCACTTTGCTCTACCCTTATCCATATGCTGTACCGATCTACAGCTTCCAAATATCCCTGTTATACTCTGCAATGGTTCTGTCTGAGGAGAAGAAGCCTGCCTTTGCAATATTTACAAGCATCATCTTCTTCCATTTCTGCTTATCCTCATAATCTGCAAACGCCTGATCCTTCACTTTGATATAATCCTCCAAATCAAGCAGGGTCATGAACCAATCCTTATTTAACAGCTCCTTGTACAGCCGCTCCAGATTCTCCTTGTGGCCAACCTTTAAGGCTTCTTTGCCAATAATGAAATCCACTGCCTCTTTGATGACAGGACTCTTCTCATAATACTCTTTGGAGACATAATCCGCTTTTGCATAATGGGCAATCACCTTGTCGCTCTTCTCTCCGAAGATATAAATATTGTCATCCCCCACCAGCTCATGAATCTCCACATTTGCGCCGTCGCTGGTGCCCAGAGTCACTGCGCCGTTCAACATAAATTTCATGTTGCCGGTGCCGGAAGCCTCCTTGGACGCCAGAGAAATCTGCTCAGAAATGTCGCAGGCGGGAATCAGCTTCTCCGCATAGCTCACATTATAATTTTCCACCATGACCACCTTCAGATAAGGGCTTACCTCCGGGTCATTGTTTACAATCTCTGAAAGCACCAGCAAAAGATGAATGATATCCTGCGCAATCACATAAGCCGGCGCCGCCTTTGCCCCAAACAGGAAAGTGATGGGCGTGGTGGGCTTTTTCCCTGACTTAATCTCCAGATATTTGTGGATAATATAAAGGGCATTCATCTGCTGTCTCTTGTACTCATGGAGGCGCTTCACCTGAATGTCAAAAATGGAGTCGGGATTTAATGTAATCCCTTCCTTTTCTTTGATGTAGGCAACCAATTCTTTTTTCTTGCTCTGCTTAATCTGATAAATTCCGTCAAGAACACTCTGGTCATCCTTCTTTTCCAACAGCTTCTGCAGTTCATCCGCATTCTTCTTGTAGCCGTCGCCGATGGTCTGTGTCAAAAAGGCCGCCAACTCCCTGTTACAGGACAGCAGCCAGCGGCGGAAGGTAATGCCGTTGGTCTTATTGTTAAATTTCTCCGGATAAATCTTATAAAAATGATTTAATTCGGTCTCCTTCAAAATATCCGTATGAATTGCCGCAACGCCGTTGACACTGTAGCCATAATGAATATCAATGTGCGCCATATGCACCTTATCGTCCTTGTCGATAATCTGCACCTTGGCGTCGGTAAATTTCTCTGCCACTCTGTCGCTTAATTCCTGAATAATGGGCACTAACTGCGGCACCACCTTCTCAATATAGTCAAGGGGCCATTTTTCCAGAGCCTCCGCCAGAATAGTATGGTTGGTATAAGCGCAGGTCTTGCTTACCACTTCAATAGCCTCATCCATAGTGAAGCCTTCCTGAGTGGTCAAAATACGAATCAGCTCCGGAATTACCATGGTAGGATGGGTATCATTAATCTGGATAGCCACATACTCATTCAGCCTGTGCAAATCATTTCCTTTCTCCTTCTGCTCCTTGATAATCAGCTGGGCACCGCTGCACACCATAAAATATTCCTGATAAATACGCAACAGATTGCCTGCCTTGTCGGAATCGTCGGGATAAAGGAAGAGGGTCAGGTTCTTCTCCACCTGCTCCTTGTCAAAGGTAATGCCCTTTTTCACCAGACCTTCATCCAGAGAAGCCACATCAAATAAATGCAATTTATTGACACCATTGTCATAACCAATGACATCAATGTCATAAAGTAAAGCTTTTACTTTCTTTTCCCCGAAAGCAACCTCAAAGGAAATTCCGGTATCTTTCAGCCATGAACGCTCCTCTATCCAATCATTCTTTTCCGCTTTTTGCAGGCGGTCCTCAAAGACCTGTTTGAACAGTCCAAAATGGTAATTCAGTCCGATGCCGTCTCCAGGAAGCCCCAAGGTGGCAATGGAATCCAGAAAACAGGCTGCTAACCGCCCCAATCCGCCGTTTCCTAAAGAAGGCTCCGGCTCCACCTCCTCGATATCGGAGAGATTCTTGCCATTAGCCTTAAGCACATCTCTTAATTCTTCATAAATTCCCAAGTTTATCAAATTATTGGAAAGCAGCTTCCCAATCAGAAATTCCATGGAAATATAATAAACTTTCCTGTTTCCCGTAATGGCAGGCGCCGCTTCTATTTTATTTTTTACTAACTGCAGTACGCCGTTATACAATTGTGCGTTGGTGCAGGCTGCAATATCCTTTCCATACAATTTTCCTGTAATTTCATTTAACTGCTGTTCCAGATTCATATCTTACCTCCCTGCCTGCTTTAGCAGGCATTATTTACGCCGCTTTTTGTCGTTCTGCCCGTATTAACATTATTTCTTTTTGCTGCTTCATACAAAGCTTTCCTATTTTTTCCTTTATAGCATACCACAAAAAGGGGAAAACTGCAAGATAGCGGCTCATAAACCGTATCTGCGCACGTCCGATACAAGGCCGTAATATACAAGGCGTGCAGAAATGAGGATATCTATGGATGCCAATACCGTTGAGCTTTTAAAAGAATGCAGCTCCGGCTGTCAGATGGCAATGCAAAGTGTAAAAAAAATGAGGGAATATGCCAAGGATACAGAATTAAACCATCTGCTGGAAGCCTATGGCGAAAAGCACCGCAAGCTGGAGGGAAAAATTTCCGACCAGCTGAAAAGCTACGGAGAACCGGAAAGTTCACCCAGCATAATGGCGGAAACTATGGCACAGGCGGAAATGAATGTGAAAATGCTTATGCATCCCACCGACCATGAAGTGGCAAAAATTATGATGGATGGCTGTAATATGGGAATTCAGTCCGTCAGCGAGTATGTGAATAAATATCCCGATGCATCCAGAGAAAGTCAGGAAATGGCCAAAGAGCTCATTGACATTGAAGAAGATTTTATGCAGGAGATGAAGGGGTTCGTCTAGAACTCCTTCATCTATTTAGCTTTTCAATATTCATACCGCCAAGCATTCCAACAAACTCCTTTTCCTGCGTTCCACTCTTCTTTGATTCCTAGTTCTTTTTTGCGTTCGCCTATCAACACATCTATTTCTTCTGCAGAAGTAAATTCCGTTCCCTCTGCCTCACACAAAGAAATAAATTTCTGCTCTGCCTGAGAAAGGTTTGAAGTATCATCTATGGAATAATAGGTTTTGCCCATTATCTTATAGATGGTTATCGACATCCCCGGTTGATTTGCGTTTGAAGGAAACGCCTCATTATAGGCATGCCCTGAAATACCGCTCATCCACCATCCACCCAGCCTGTCTCCCTTATAGACTGTATGAATATCACCGTTTTCATCCACATATTCCATATTAAAAACATAGTCTCCGGCGCCAGCAGATCCCCCTCCCGTAATGCATCCGTAATAGTCAGCCTCCGTATAGCTTCTTGCCCATGTTTCATAGGCATAAATAATCTCAAGACGCCCGTTTTTTCCGGTGATTATCAAAGTCAAATCGCTGTCGTCTCCCGGTGAGTAGATATCCAACCCCTTAATTTTAAGCAGCATCTCCTCATACCCGTCCTCACCGCAGTCCATATAGGCATACTCAATTTGGGGTGTCAGTTCCCTGTACCTCCCGCCGAAGTATTTTTGTATTTCTGCAAGAATATCCTGCAAAGTCCATTGGATGCGCTCTGATGCAATGAGTGCGTTCTCACCTATACCTATATTTTCCTTCCTGACATACGCCGCTTCTTCCCCCTTTAAAAAGCGTTCATAAGCATACAAGGGGCTGTCCTCATCATTATAATGAATCACCAATGTGTCGCAGAAATCGCTCTTCATTCTGTCATTGATACGCCCATCCGCCCATTGGCTGCATTTCAGAATTTCTTCATAGGCATCGGTTGTCACTTGAACCTGAAGGTATTGTTTCGCCTCAATCTCTATGCCGTATTCCGCAAACAATTCGGGCAGGCGTTTCAAATAATATTCCTCATTATATTGCTGCCCATAAAGTTCTTCTCCGTCATAGACTATTTCCTCCGTAGTTTCTTCTCCGTCAAACTGAGCCGCCGCGTAGATAAAATCAGCAGACCCCCACGCATGTTCCACCAAAAGCGGCATATACAGTTTCTCGCCATCATACCGAAGCAGCCCCACCGCATCATAAACTCCGTCTGCAAGGTAGTAAGTTGCAGAATGATGCTGCGAAAAATACAGATACTTTCCATCTTTCCCCTCAACTAACGCCCAGACATCATCCCCCATGGTAAAGAGATTTAAATTCTCTGTTATGGAAGTTTCCGCCAATTTTTCCACGATGTTGTCCTCCGCTTCATAGACACTTATGGACAGCTTTCCGGCTTCATACAGAAACACCAGCATTTCCTCTTTTCCGTCATCATCCAAATCACAAATTTGAGAATTTGCAATGCCGTTTAAGTCTGCCATAAAATCCTGTATGTCATAGGCTCCTTCCATAGAGACTTCCCTAATCCGCTTATCCAAATCGGCATAACCATACTTCGGCACAAGTTCCTTATCCAGATACTCGCTAAACTGTCTGGACTGCGGCGTATTCTCCTGCTGCTTCGCTTCCTCTTGCTTTTCAAGAGGCTCTTGATTCGCTTTGTAGCCCTTTCCGGTAAAGTACAACACAGCTCCTAATCCTAGCAGCAACAGGATAATCACTATCAGACTTACAGCAATCAGACCACCCTTTCCCTTCCCGGGTGCAATTCCATCTTTCAGTTCTTTTCCACCTTGTCCGTCCAATATTTTTCTCCTCAACTCTGCTTTTTATCTAAGCATCTGACTAGAATTTAACATTCAAAGACCCTGCTGCCAGCATAATAAGGACTACCAAAATCATTGCCAACTTTTTTATGAAATTGCCGTATGCGCTTTCCGGCGCGCCCGGCTCCTCAAATTTCATGCCCATTTTCTGTGGGCTGCCCACCCAGAGTTGATTGATATAAGGTCCGTTTGTCCCCTGAAAAAACAGACTCTGCGGGTATACTCTGTTCTGCCTCTTTGTGGTATCCTGCAAATTAATGTCTTTCTGCATCGAATTGCTGTCTTTCCATTTCTTGGCATATTCAAACACCGGAGCAAGATTTTCCGCTTCCTCCTTTGAGATATTGCAATAGCTTCTGTCCGAAAAGCGGATAGTCCTGACACTCCCTTTTTTGTCCATTACCCACCCGCTTACGCTCTCCAGCACAGGCCAATAATAGAGCGTGCATGAACTCAACTCATCCACTAGAAAATGCCTTGTTACGGTATAATTGTCATTTTGAAACAGGGGCTCCTCCGCAAAATATTCGCGGCAGAACATTTCTTTCATACGGCGGGATTCCCCCCACATTTGAAATTTTTCCAATGCCCGCATGGCAGGAGTTGCACTGAAAAGAATCACAAAGACTGCGGCAAACCATAAAAATCCCAGCATGCCGACAGCCTCATAGAGGGAAACGCCTCCCATGTCACTGACCAAAGCTGCGGTAATCGGAATCAAAATCCCCAATTCAAACAACAACAGGTTTCTGACCATAGCACTCTGATAAAAAAGAAAATACCGGAACAAAAAAGCAGAAGGATTTTTCCCTTCCCTCCATTTGAAAACAGTGATCTTTGCCGAATAAATGCGCACCACAAGCGCCACTGAAAGCAGAATAATCTTGCAGCACAAAAAATAAATGGCATATAAATAAATCCACAAAAGCAGCCTGTGTCCCCCGGCAAAAAAACTTTGTCCCATCACCATGCGCCACAGAGAAAAGAAAACAATCATAGCAGCATAGAGATAATCGGGAATGCCAAAAAGCACCCAGCGCCTCACCTCTTCCTTTTTTCGCTTTTCACGAAACAGGTTTCCTAAAAAGGTTTTTCTTTGAAGAACTTCCAATTGAGAAGCCAAAGATATGAACCAGAGAATCACATATATGCCTGCTGTCAGCAAAAGCATTTGATTTAAACTGCCGCTCTCAAGGGCTTTGGCAAAACGCCCCGTCCTTTCCGGCGCAGGCACATGGACAAGCATAGTCAACATGGCTGCCCCCACAAAGGATACCGCACAGGGAACCGCCAGCACCGCAAAGGTTTCCGCCGTGGATTTTCTCTTCACCAGACTATGGAAATCTATCATATAAAAAATTGCGTTGGAATACAAGAGCACAAGCCAAAAAAGCATCCCTCCGGAAGCCGTAAAAGAACTTACAAACATATCTTCATCCGCATATAATTTTAAAAAACCCCACAGTTCTTCCATTTTCTCTCCCGTTTTTTCGGTTTCCTTCGGTTGGTTTCACACTGCTCACATTTTCATCAGTCCAAAGTATGCCAGCACCACGATTCCCAGCGCAATCCGATACCATCCAAATACTTTAAAATCATGCTTTTTGATATATCCCATGAGAAACCGCAGCACTGCCAATGAAACCACAAATGCCACCACCGTACCGATAAGCAGCAAGATTAATTCCAGAGAAGTAAAATCAAAACCGAATTTTACCACCTTTAAAAGGCTTGCACCAAACATCACCGGAATGGCAAGAAAAAAAGTATATTCCGCCGCCACCGTTCTGGACACCCCAATTAAAAGAGCTCCCACGATAGTTGCGCCAGAACGGGAGGTTCCGGGAAATACCGCTGCAATCACTTGAAATACACCGATTAACAATGCCGTCTGATAAGTGATTTCACTCAAGGCAGTCACCTTGGGAGCACGCCCTTTATTCCAATTTTCAACAACGATAAAGGCAATACCAAAAATAATTAATGCCAGAGCCACACAGACAGGATTGTAAAAGAGAGCGTCAAACACATCGTCAAAAAGCACGCCGATCACTGCCGCCGGTACGCAGGAAACCAGAATTTTAAACCATAAAATAAAAATATCCGTCTTGATAATGGATTTGCTGCCTGACTTTTCCTGCTCCTTTTTGGTCAGGGCAAAAGGCCAGATTTTGCCAAAGAACAATACCACCACTGCAAGAATTGCTCCCAGCTGGATAACCACGTCAAACATTCCAAAAAAATTTTCGCTGGTGCCCTGAAAAGGCATCAGCTCCTCCACCAAAATCAAATGTCCCGTACTGCTGATAGGCAGCCACTCCGTGATGCCTTCCACAATTCCATAAATAATGGCTTTGATTACTTCCAACATAATTCTCCTCATTTCTGCGCATCTTAAACGCCTTGTTCTGTTTAAACTCCCGCCTTGGAATCCCCTTCCAAATATGCCACCAGCTCCTCATAACAGTTCTCCGCATCCTGATAGCCTTCTTTGTAAAGCGCATTAAGCTTATCCTTATCTGTTTCCAAACGCTTCACTCCTGCACCGTCCTTAGGGCGAATCAAAAATGCCTGACCGTTTTTCTGCTGCCTTGCAATAAAGTCCAAGGTCTCATTATAGCGATAATGTCTATCCGCCATCAATTCATATACTTTAGGATATTTTAAATACTTTGTCTTTATGAGTGCCAATTGAGCAGGAGATACAGAAGTCCTCACAAAACCTTCCTCTTTGGTCATAATCACCACATTTTTGGCATTGCCATCCATAATGGATTTCTGCAGCGGAATAGCGTCACTGATACCACCATCCAGATAGTACCGGCCATTGATTTTCACATTTCGCGCCACCAAAGGCAGGGATGCGGAAGCCCGAATTTTTACGATATCCTCCCTTAAATCCCGTATACGAAAATATTCCGGTTTGCCTGTGGCAATGTCCGTCACTACGCTGTAAGCTTTTCCCTGATATTCGTTAAAGCTCTCATAATCATAGGGATTTAAATATTCAGGAATTACATAATAGCAAGTGTCCACATTAAATAAATCTCCTGTGACAGCAAGGCTTTTCAGTCCCCAATAATGCCGGGAATCCAAATAATCAATACTTACATCCAAAGCCCTGCCCCGCTGCTTTGACAGATAACTGCACATATGCCCTGCCGCGGCAGATACTGCATATATATGGGAAAATTCCAAACCCTTGTCCAAAAAGCAATCAAGCACGCCTGCGGTATAAATGGCCTTTAGCCCGCCGCCTTCCATGACTAGTCCTGCCTGATACATTCTATATACCTCCCTGCATTCCCTTCCTTATTTTGTTGGTGTTAACGATAGGTCTCACCCACAAATTTCCTCAATGCCTCCAGAGAACGCTGCACCTTCTCGGTATCAATACAGTACGCCATGCGGAAATATCCGGGGGCTCCAAAGGTATCTCCCGGCACTAATACCAAGTCGTACTTTAATGCCTTTTGGCAGAACTCCTTGGCGTCCTCCTCCAGCGCCTTGGGGAAAATATAGAAAGTTCCGCCCGGCTTTACACAGGTAAATCCCAGATTCACCAGCTCTTTATATAAAATATTCATGTTAGTCTCATAAACACTTAAATCCGCCGTCCGGTCAATTACCTTTGCCACCGCCAGCTGAATAATGGAGGGCGGACAGTTATGTCCAATGCCCCTTGAAATCTGACCACACATATTGACCATGTCCTCAGCATCCTTACAGGCCGGATTCACAGCCACATATCCGATGCGCTCTCCGGGCAGGGACAGGGATTTGGAAAAAGAATAACACATAATGGAGTCATCATAAAAGCTTGACACACAAGGAGAATCCACCCCTTCAAAAATAATCTCCCGATAAGGCTCATCCGAAATCAAATAAATGATATGCCCATACTGCTCAGACTTCTGTTTCAAAATATCCGCCAGACGTTGTAATGTCTCTGCCGAATACACCACTCCAGAAGGATTATTGGGAGTGTTAATCAAAACTGCCATCACTTTATCCGTCAGCATTTCCTCAAATGCCTCGAAGTTAATCTGAAAATTCTGAGTGTCAGGGGGTACTACCTTTAAAACAGCTCCTGTCAAATCCACATAAGGATGATACTCCGGAAAAAACGGAGCAAAGGTCAATATCTCGTCACCGGGCTGGGTCACCAACCGAAAAGCATGAGCCAGCGCTCCCGCTGCCCCCGATGCCATAAAAATATGCTCCTTTTGATAGGGCAGTCCAAACCTTCTCTTTAAAGAATCGGCAATCGTCTCCCTAACACTAGTGATGCCAAGGCTGGGACTGTAACCATGCAAAACAGAAGTCTCCTCCTCGGACAGCATCCGAATCATTTCTTTTGTGAATTCCTCAGGCACCGGCACGGAAGGATTGCCCAGACTGTAATCAAATACATTTTCATATCCGATTTCCTGTCCTCTTGCAGTGGCAAATTCCGAAAGCTGCCTGATAACTGATTTTCCTGATAACATATCTTTATATTTTTGTACTAACATATCTTCCTCCAACTCTTTACTTTTTTATTCTGTTTCAGACTCATCAGCCCAGGCTAATGCGCACTTCACCGCTTTGTGCCAGCCGTTTAAAAGCTGCTTCCTGCACTCCTCTTTCATATCCGGCGAAAAGTCCTCATCTATCTGCCAATTCTCGCAGATTTCCGCCTTGTCCTTCCAATAGCCCACGGCAAGCCCCGCCAGATAAGCCGCACCCAGCGCAGTAGTTTCAATACACTTGGGCCGATGTACCCTTGTGTCCAGAATATCGGATTGAAATTGCATCAAAAAATCGTTGGCGCTGGCGCCGCCGTCCACCTTCAGGCTCTTTAAATGAATTCCGCTGTCCTGCTCCATGGCAGTCAGCACATCCGCAGTCTGATAAGCAATGGACTCTAGGGTAGCTCTGATAAAATGCTCCCTGCTGCAGCCTCTGGTTAACCCCACTGCCATCCCTCTGGCATATTGATTCCAATAGGGCGCGCCCATCCCTGCAAAAGCAGGCACAATATACATTCCCGCAGTGTCCTCCACCTGTTTTGCCGCATCCTCCGATTCCGGAGCCGTCTTTATCATTCCCATGCTGTCCCGAAGCCACTGAATGCCTGCCCCTGCCACAAACACGCTGCCCTCAAGGGCATATTCTACCTGCTCTGAAACGCTGGCAGCAATGGTGGTCAAGAGACCGGATTTTGATGTAATGGCGTCATGCCCCGTATTCATCAGCATAAAACATCCGGTTCCGTAAGTGTTTTTTACCTCTCCCTGCTCAAAGCAGCACTGCCCGAAAAGTGCGGCCTGCTGATCCCCTGCCACGCCCGCAATGGGAATGGCTCTGCCAAATACCGAGGCTTCCGTCTCCCCAAATATGCCGCTGGAAGCACACACCTTAGGAAGCAGAGATTCGGGTATCTGAAATCTTTCCATAATATCTTTATCCCAGCACAGCTTATGAATGTCATAGAGCATGGTGCGGGAAGCATTGGTATAATCCGTGGCATGAACCGCCCCCTTGGTCAGGTTCCAAATCAGCCATGTATCCACCGTTCCAAAACAAAGTTCCCCATTCTCTGCCTTTTGTCTGGCTTCCGGCACATTGTCAAGAATCCAGCCGATTTTGGAAGCGCTGAAATATGCGTCCGGTATCAGACCGGTTTTATCTCTGATAATTTTGTCAAATCCGTCCTGTTTTAACTCTTCAATCTTGTCCGAGGTACGGCGGCATTGCCATACAATAGCGTTGTATACAGGTTCTCCTGTGGCCTTGTCCCAGAGGATAGTAGTTTCTCTCTGGTTTGTAATGCCGATTGCCGCTATCTGCTCTGCCGACACACCTTTCATGGCCATACATTCGATTGCCACCGCAAGCTGGGAAGACCAGATTTCCATGGGATTATGCTCCACCCACCCCGGTTTTGGATAAATCTGGGTAAATTCCTTCTGCGCCATGGAGCAGATATTGCCGTTCTTGTCAAAAAGAATGCACCTTGAACTTGTAGTTCCCTGATCCAATGCCATAATGTATTGTTTCATACTAATAACCATACCTTTCTGTAACCTGCAAAACATGTCTCCCTGTTCAATATAGATTTTATTATATAATTTTTAAGCCTTGTGCAAAATGCTGACAAGGCTTTATACTGCTTATGTTGGAGGGATTATCAAAGCACTTCGTTTAAATCCACGAAGGCACCGCCTTTAATCTCCACGCATTTTTTACCGTTCAACTGCAGCCAGATGCTCTGTGCATTAGGATTATAAACGGAATTATGGTCAGCCGTAAATCTGAGATTACGGGCTGCCTCCATGTAATCTATAATCTCAATATTGGTGGCATACCAGATATCCTCTCTGCCCCCCATATATTTGCAAAATTCCTCTATGATTTCCCAATTATTATTATCCGCAAATTCATAACTATGTCCCCAGACATACATAAGCTTCAGGTATTGGTCCTTTGCAAAATTTGCAAAAAACTCAGCTTTCTCCATGAGCCTTGGGTCCTCGTGATGGCAGGTGGGGCGCCACTCCATAGGATCCTCCGGCAGAGAATAATCCGTTATGCTGCGCCATTTTGCAAATTCAGGAACACCCTCCATATCCGCCATGGATTCCGTCACTCTGGCATAAGCAATGCCCATCTGGCGAAACAACTGCTTAATCTCTTCATTATAAGAGCCATTGGGATAAGCATGGCCTCTCACCAAGGTTCCGGTAATGCTTTCCAGACCTTTTCTGTCTTCCAGAATTTCCTCTGCCACTTCCGTGAGGGGACAACGGGCAATGGTAGGATGAGTCATGGTATGGGTAGCAATCTCATGTCCCTTGTAAAGTTCTTTAATCCTGTCCTTGCTGATACGGGGATGCTTCTGTCCGGTCTGATCCTGACACATCATGCCATAATTTAAATTAAAGGTGCCTTTGATTCCATATTTATTAAAAATCTCCAGCAGGCGGATATCCTCCTCCTTACCGTCATCATAACTCATGGTGAGAGCCTTTGCCTTTCCCTCTGGAAAACAAATATATACCTTCATTTTTATCCTCGTTTCTGCACGGCTTTTTATATAAAGCAGATTTGCGGATGCCGTACAGACACAAATCTACCCTATCCAAATCATTATAACATTAAATAGATAGGGGATAAAGATTTATTTTGTTTAATTTTTATTTTTTCCAAAAGCGTGTTCATCCAAATGTCCCATCATTCGGTCATACTGCCCATACATCTTCTGCACTTCATTTTCCAAAATATAATAGTGTCTGATATAGGGAATCAAAAGCACTAAAATCAGCGCGGTAAGCAGTCCTAAGAAAAGAGAAAATGACACGAGTGTCATACATATGGACATCATCTCCAAAAGAGCAAATGTAACAGTTACAATCAAATGAATCAGCCTCTCGTGCTGAAAAAAGCCAATCTGTACCAAATGCTCTGCCGCAATTTTCTGCCAATCCTGATGTTCTTCCTTTTGCAATAACTCGTCAATGTACTTTCGATAAGACAAAATTCTTTCTTCCATAAAACAACCTGCCTTTCACACATTCCTAAGCTGCAGTCTGCTGTCCAGCTTTTCCCAGCCTGCCGCTCTTACTAAACAGAAAATAGTACAGCGCCATCAAAATGCTGGTCACAGCCCAAGTCAGCGGATAACTAAACATAATGGTTTCTATATTACGACTCATAGGCACTGCCAACATAATCCACGCCACACGCAGCGCACAGATACCCACACAGCTGATAACAGTTGGAATCCAGCAATCACCGACTCCCCTTAAAGCCCCTGAGAGAATTTCAATGGGCACATAAGTAAAGTAGACCGGCACCAAATACCGCATCATATGCATGCCAATCCCAATCACTTCCACATCCTTGGAAAACAGATAAAAAGTATAAACACCAAAAAAATATAAAAACAAGGACAATACTACTGTGGCTCCTGCGCTCATCTTGAGGCATACTCCCGTTCCCTGCCGGACTCTCTTCCATTTGCCTGCCCCATAATTCTGTCCCACAAAAGTAGTAACAGAAATGCCAAATGCACTGATAATCATCCAGAAAATGCTGTCAATCTTGCCATACGCCGTCCATGCCGCCACTGTGTCTGTTCCGAGGGAATTGACATTAGATTGGATTAACAGATTGGAGCTGCTGTACATGACGGATTGTAGCCCCGTGGGCAGCCCGATTTGCACAATGCGGACAAACATCTTTTTGTCAATGCGGATTTTGGAAAATTCCAGCTGATATACATCCTCCGTTTTTATTAATACCCGGATAACAAGTATGGCGCTTAATGTCTGTGCCAGAATGGTGGCAAGCGCCGCCCCTACCACGCCCATGCGAAGCCCTACTACAAACAGCAAATCCAGCGCAATGTTGGTCAGACAGCTGATAATCAAAAAATACAGGGGGCGCTTTGAGTCTCCCACAGCCCGCAGAATGCCGGCCCCCATATTATAAAGCAGATTGGGTGCCATCCCCAAAAAATAAATGCGGATATATATGGTGGCGGGGCCCATAACATCTGCCGGAGTATCCATAGCGGATAATGCATAGGGTGATGCCAGCACACCGCACAAAGCCATAACCGTTCCCGCCGCCAGACTGAAAGCAATGGAAGTATGTACTGCACAACTTACCATTTCCGGACGCTTCGCCCCATAGTATTGGGATATAATAACCGTAGCTCCGCCGGAAAGCCCCACAAAAAAGCCCACTACCAGCTGAATTAAGGTACCGGTACCGCCTCCTACGGCGGCAAGAGCCTCCTTGCCCACACATCTGCCCACAATCATAGCATCTGCGGCATTATATAATTGCTGAAAAAAGGTTCCGAACAAAATGGGAAAAAAGAATAGGAGCAACTGTTTCCAGATGACTCCTTCCGTAATTGCATTCTCTTTTTCGCAGGGAGCGTTCTGTCCTGTTTTCTGATTTTGCCGTGTCTCCATGTCACTGCAGCCTTTCCGAAAAATTCCTTACAATATCCTTCTCCCAGACTTCTTCCAAAAGTCTCGCCTGCATCAAAATTTCTCTTTCGGCAGCCTTTCGGGTTTCTTTATCACCGATGCAGGCGCCAAAAAATTCTATGCCATGGGCAAATTGGTCGTCAGGCTCTACCTTAATAATTTCTTCTTTCTGCCCCTTTATGATAATCTGCGCTTCAAAATCCGCCGGAGGCGTAAAAATTCTGGGAGCCAATATACATGCCTTGCTCCCCCACACTTCCAACTCGCACCGATAAGAATTGTCCATTCCAAAAGCAAGCTGTGCTTCCCTTTGATTTTTATCCGCCACCACAGCACTGCCATAAATGTCAACATCATGTCCGGGAGTACCATGCAAAGCCGCCGTAAGAACCCTGATATCCTCTCCTAAAAAAAGCTGTGCTGCTTTTAAGACATATCCTCCGCAGTCTAAGAGAGCGCCGCCTCCCATCTCCTTAATATAGCGAAAATCCGAAGCACTTCTATAGGGGAATCCAAATGCCGAACGAATCAACCGAACCTCTCCCACTGCCCCTTCACTTATCAATTCCTTGATTTTCCCTATCTGCTTATGCATACTGAATGCATAATTTTCATTGATGACAAGCTGCTTTTCCTCCGCCAATCGAACCAACTCTTTGGTGTCTTCCTCTTTGACCGTGCAGGGCTTCTCAGACAAAACATGCTTTCCCAGCGCCAATGCCTTACGGCACCAGAAAGCGTGCAGGCTGGGAGGCAGAGGCACATACACTGCATCAATCTCCTCTGAGCGCAGCAGATTTTCGTAACCGACATAGAGTTTACCGCCAAATTCCTCCAGAAATTTTCCAGCTTTTTCTTTCTTGGCGGACAAAAGAGGAGCATAGGAATCTTCCTCATATCCCCCGCCCCATTCCTGACAGTCTGCCACAGCTACTCCCGCAAACTCAAAAGTATCTGTCTTTTTTAACGCCGGCAGAAAACGCCGATAAGCAATATCCGAAGCGCCTAAGACGCCAATTCTGATTTTTTTCATAGCCGATCTTCCTTACTGTTTTTCTCATGCGGACTTGATTCTATAACTGCAAAATGGAAAGCAGATTCCTCAACTGAATATTCAGACAGTTATTAATCTGTGTCAAAATATTCAGGGTGCCGTAATCACTCCATACATAACCGGGGGGCAGTTCCTCCAGCTCACCCTTTTCAATGGAAATAATCACATTTCTGTTCTGCTCCTGATAAAAACGTCCGCCTTCCTCCGATAAAAGCACATCCACCAGAATGCCCTCTTTCTCCCGGAGTTTCTGCCAAAACAGGCGGTTTACATTGTCCTCAGGCACAGAGTCAGTTGCTTCCTTTTGAATAGTGGGACCAAGTTCTGCACCGTCAAAGCAGCCGATTTCCGGTCTAACCTTCACCAAAAATTTTAAGATTCCGTCATCATCACAGCATATCAGCCCAAAGGTGGCGATTCCCGTGGCTGCAAACAGTGGCTGCTTCCACTGACTGACTTCTCGTCCCTCTATTACAATATTGCAAAAAATAACCTTAAAGGAGTAGTCTCCCACACTGCAAAACTCCCCATTTTGCATTTTCCAATTCTGCAATGCAAACAGGGGAATCTTTTCAAGACTTCCCTTTTTAAACATTTTGAAATTGTTTATCTGATGATAAATATTAACGATGGTCTGCCTGTCAAGAGAACCTGCGGTCCTGTGAAAATATAATTTATCTTTAAAGGGAACATCCCCCTCTTCCCCCAACAGAACATAGGGCATACAGGACAAAACTGTTCGGGTATCCATATTGACAAGGTTGTCATATTTCATCAATTCTTTAATTTGCGCCAATGTCATCCATCTGTGGGTTGACGGTTCTTCCATCTGCCGCTCCACTGTCAGAATCACATTTCTGTTCCTTTTCCGCAGAAAACGTGAGGACTGCTCTGACTGTATCTGGTCCACCAGCACATTTCCGGGCTGCATATTCAAAAAATACTCCAAAAATGCAGGACTTGCGCCCCCATGCTGTCTGGTAAAATTGCTTTTGGTGGCTTGAATAGTGGGAGATACCTGCACATTATTGACATTGCCGGGCTCGATTTTGGCCTGCATCAGATAATGCCATACTCCTTTTATCTTGCAGCAGATAATTCCCAAAAAACCTATTTCATCCTGCAAAATAATGGGCTGCTCTGTGACCTGACCGTCAGCCTGAATCAGCCTTAGCCCCGCAATCTGGAAAAAAGTTCCCTTCCTGTTGCGGATCAGTCCCTCTTTCTCATCATAATACCAAGGTTCACACTCATCTAAAGTAATTTGCTCCAATCGGACTTCCAGATTGTTTTTGCGTTCTTCCAACCATGAAAGGATATCCTTTGTTGAATGCAGACTATATTGATGTTCTTCCATTTTCAAAAGACTGTCTCCTTTCATAAAAGTGTTGTATAGGCGTTCTAGTCAGCTGTCACCGCAGCAATAAATTCATCATAATCATTATAGGTTTCGTCCTGCGGATCAAAGACCCGGTCCGCCAAAGCCATCATAATGCAGTCCGGCGTGAAATTTTTCATGGTGCGCCAAATCATTTCATCAATATACAGCCCCTTTGTGGGAGAATCCATGTAAAAGGTTTCCTTTTTGGTTCCGGTGTCCACTTCCACCTCGCAGGCACCTGCTAAGGGAACCAGTATCAGTTTGGTTTTCTTGGTGGCATGGGTTCCTCTCTCCTGTCCCTCTGCCACATCTTTCACACAAAATACTCTTTTGATATCAAAGGGAACCTGTGCGCCGCTTTCCGCAACAATCAGTTTTCCGTCTGCTTCCTCCACACATCGGATGTCCACCAGATAATATTTTCTATCCTTCATATGCATTCACCGCCTTAATCACAGTCTCAATCTCTTCTTCCGACAGATAATCCATCATAGGAAGTGATACCACGGTCTTGCAATAGTTTTCCGCAATGGGGAAAGAGCCCTCATGATGTCCCAGATATGCCAAAGCAGGCTGCATATGGGGCGGCGTAGGAAAATGCACGTCCGTCTGAACGCCGTTATCCAGCATAAATTTCCTGAATCCGGCCTGATCCTTTACCCTTACTACAAAGAGATACCAGATAGGCACCACATCCTCCGCCAAAAACGGCAGTTCCACCAAAGGATTTGTGATTCCCTTCAAATAGGATTCCGCAATATGTCTTCTGTTGGCAAGCAACTCCGGCATATGGCTCAGCTTAACCCGTAACAGTCCTGCCTGCAGTTCGTCCAATCTGGAATTGAAACCAGGCTCTATATTGTGGTACTTATAATCGCTTCCGTAATTTCTTAAAACCTTAATCCGGTCAATCAGTTCTTTGTTTCGCGACACCACACCGCCGCCATCGCCAAAGCAGCCCAAGTTCTTGGTGGGATAAAAACTGAAAAATCCTGCGTCTCCAAAAAGTCCTGTATAAGTCCCCTTATAGGAAGAAAAATGAGATTGGGCACAGTCTTCAAAAAGCATTAAATTGTGCTTTTTGCATACCTCCAGCACCTTATCCATTCTGGTTGCCTGCCCATAGAGATGAGTCACTAGAACCGCTTTTGTCTTATCCGTAATTGCCGCTTCAATTTTATCAGGATCCAAATTGTGATACTTATCCGGCTCTACAAATACCGGCACTCCTCCGTTCTGGGTAACGCCCAGCATAGTAGCTATATAGCCATTTGCCTGTACAATCACTTCGTCCCCCGGACCAATGCCGCAGGCATAAAGTCCAAGCCTGATGGCATTTAAGCCATTGTCCACGCCTGCACAGTAACAATCTCCTCCCAGCGACTGTGCATACTCCAGCTCAAACTGCTCCACTTCTTTTCCAAGAACATACCATCCGCTTCTTAACACGGAAACTGCCTTTTGCTCATACTCCTCTCTATATAGATTGAAGCCTCTCACCAATTCATTTACCGGTACCATATTGTCTCCTTTCACGCATTAAAATGCTGTTCCTTTAAGTATTCCAAACTTATGTTAATATTTTTAAGGCTGCTTACTTCCAACAGCCTGCTTCTGTCCCACAGACCATACTGCCCAATCAATGAAAAAATGCATTTCCAATCAATATTTCCTGCCCCCATGGCCAGATGATTGTCACGCTCTAAGTAATTGTCATTCATATGAAAATGATGAATGCTGCGTCCCAGCACCTGAAACCACTCTTCCGGCTTGTCCGTTGCAAGCATCATATGCCCAATATCCAGACAAATGCCAAAACGTTCTTCCTCCTGAAGCATTTGAGCCAATGAAGCCAATTCCTGCGGCGATTCATCAAACATATTTTCACAGTAAATTTCTATATCCTCGTCTTGCTTCAAAAGCATTCTCATAGTATCCGCCATGACTTCCAGAAAATGGGTGCGGTATTTTTCATCTCCCACCATGCCCGGTATGAGACCTGTGTGGAATATAACCCCTCTGCATCCAAGCTGCCCGGCAATCTCCACTGACTGCTGCATACGATAAATGCTATGTCTGCGGATGCCGCCGTCCCAGCTAAAAGGAACAATATCAAAAAACGCCCCATGAAGAGTATCCCTTCCCTTTGGTCTGCCAAGTCCATTGTACAAAGCAATCCGCTGTTGTAATGCATCCTTATCATCCAATAGATCAGGGACAAAAAAATCATTATACTCAAACCCAAGAGAATACTGTTTAGCTATTTCCACATAAGCTTCCAGCTCCTTTATATTGGGAATGATATGTGTTATTGCTATGCTATCTGACATTTCTCCTATACCTCTCTGTATGCCGCTTTCGCTATTCTGCCGCTGCGGTCTCCTGCTGGCCAAATAATTCTAATTTCTCATTATTTTCAGCAAAAGCCTCTTTGAACAGCCCAAGTAGTTCTTTATCGACTTTTCCATTGTCCGCCATATCTTCCAACACGGAAAATGCTTTTTGGGCAGCCATGGATTTCTTGTACGGTCTGTCAGAGCTAGTCAATGCTTCAAATACATCCACTATCGTTAATATCCGCGCCTCCAGAGAAATCTCATCCCCTTTCAATCCCCTTGGATAACCGCTTCCATCCAAATATTCATGATGGGAACCTGCCCACTCAATAATGTGAGGATAACGTTTCCCAAAACTCATTTTGGAGAGATATTTCTCCGTATAGGTCACATGAGAACAGATAATTTCCCTTTCTTCCGCTGTCAGGTTTCCCCGCCTTACTGTCAGGCACTCCGTTTCCTCCGGTGTCAAGTAACTAATCTGTCCACCATCTGCGTCCGTATATGTCATGGCAGATAAGTTGTTGATATAATCAATATCTTCGTCGTCTAAATTAGGCTTCTGATTGATTTCTTCTATTTTGATTCCTGCTTCATCCAATCGGTCTCTGACCTTGAGCCATTCCTCTTCGCTGATTCTGCCCTCAAGATAATCAATATGACATAAGGCGCTCAAATGCTTCATTCTCTCCAATACCAATGCCGTTCTCGTATCCAAACGAGTGGTTTTATTGATGACTTCATTGGGAATCACCATCTTTCCAATATCATGCATCAAAGCAGCCATCTCCAGCTCATTCTGCTCTGCAGCTGTAAAGGAATATTTAGTGCCTCCTTCCCAATACTTTTTGTTGATATAACTTGCCAACATCTTGACATAAAGATATACATTTCTAGAATGAAAATAATTATAAGGGATACGGGTATCTATAGCATCCGTAAACACTTGAGTAATAGAAAACATAAGCTGTTCCATTTCCTGAACATATCTCATGTTGGAAACAGCTACTGCTGCCTGTGAACCCAAGGATGCCAATACTTTTTCATATTCTTTTTTGTAAGGCACCACTTCCCCTGCCTCATTTTGGGCATTAATCAACTGTACCACACCCACCAGATTTCCCTCATGATTTACCAGAGGAAACACCAGCACAGATTTGGTGTGGTAGCCTGTCAGCTTATCATATTCTCTGGGACCGCTGAAATCGAATTCTTCGCAGCTGTAAACATCCTCGATATTTAAAAGTCTCCTGTGAATCGCCGAATACGCACAAACATTTTTCTCGTTCATAGCAACCGGAGGATATTGCTCTCCGTCCACTCCCTTACGATTCACCTTAAGAGATACATTCTTCATAATGCAAAATTTCAGCTGCTCTTCCTCATAGAGATAAAGAGTGCCTCCGTCACTTGCTGTCAAATCCATGGCACAATCAACAATTTTTGACAGCAGTTCGTCATAATTGCGCTCTGCCGCCAAAAGAATCCCGATTTCCAATATTTTATCTGCCTGCATCTGTTCCACGCTTAACCTCCACCGAAAAAACTCTGATTTTATCCTGTTTTCCTTTCAGGCTCTGCTCTCCTATAAACTCCGCATGGAAATGTTCTTTTACGCATTCATACATCTCCTCGCTGATAAGCACCTGTCCTCTTTTTGCAATACTTTCCAATCGTTCTGCGCTGTTTACGGTATCTCCTATGGCTGTATAATCCATCCTATAACTGCATCCTATATTTCCCACGACAGCCTTACCGCAATGAATGCCCACGCCACAGGCAATCTCAACATTAAAATCCTGTTTCAATCCATCATTCAACTGCTCCACAGCCTGTACAATATCAAGTCCTGTCTGCACAGCTTTCAAATGATAATCCTCTACATCCAAGGGCGCATTATACACCGCCATTACGGCATCTCCGATAAATTTATCCAAAGTGCCCTCATTACGGAAGATTGCTTCTGTTACCTGTCCCAGATAACGGTTCAATATTCCTACCACTTCACCGGGAGAAAGCCGTTCAGACAATGAGGTAAAACCTCGGATGTCCACAAAAAGCACAGCCACCTCTCTGTTAGTTCCTCCAAGCTCTATCTGGAAATTCTTGTTTTTGCTTAATTCTTCCACTATCTGTGGAGCCATATAGGTTCGGAATACATTTAGTATCTTTCTCCTTCTGAAACGCTCCATCAAATATCCTGTTATGACTTTTGCCAAAGCCGCCACTGCCACTCCCAAGCAGGGCATAAGGATTTTCCAATAAATTCCGTTTGCATACAGAAGCTTCGCTGCTCCCAATATGGCAAGTTCAAAGGCAATCCCGCCTGCCATGCCCACCCAAAAACGCTTATTGGAAACACAGCATACATAGACTCCCACAATCGCTGCTGTAAGCAGTGCGCTGTACCAGCGGGACATTACTCTATAAGTTCTTCCGTCTAAAAGGGCATTAATATGATTTGCCTGCCCTTCCACTCCGTTCATTACGGTGCCATGTGCAATAGGAACCATGTATTGATCCATCATGCCGGAAGCATAAGCTCCCACCAGCACAATACTGTCCTGAAAGATTCTTGCATCATATTTGCCTGCCACCACATCTGCATAAGAATATATCTCATACATCCCCGGTTCCGCAGTATAGTCAAAGCCATAAATGCCCTGTTTGTCCGTCTTAGGTATCAGTGCTGTCTGCCCTACGCTCTCCATATAGCAACGGTAGGTTTCATAGGCATAGCTATAGGTAGTCTCGCCGTTCCAATCCGCCGACAGCAGAGCGCGGCGTACATAATTATCCGCATCCTGTACGGTATTGGTGAAGCCATTGCGGCAAACGGCATTCAGCTCTTCATAAGGTTTCTCCACCTGATTCAGATACATGGTATTCATATGCCAGCTGCCGTCCGGCTGTTGTTCCAGCTTTTCCCCATATTGAAGATAAGAAGCCATCACCACTTTGTCATAGGCCGCAGCAGCTTCCACTAAAGCCTTATCGCCTTCCGGATCATTGGGATGATTTCCGAAATAATTAATATCGAAAGCGATTACCGCTGGAGGACAATCTGGGTCAAAAGCATTCAGCAGGTCTGCCGCCTGCTGTCTGCTCCAGCCGGAAAAAGGGCCATACTCCTGTAAAGTCGCCTCATCAATTCCGACAATCTTGATTCTGTTATCCACCGGCTTCTCAGAAATTAATATACTGTCAGCCAATAAAAATTCTGCACTGTCAAAGGGTTCTGCAAAAGCCAGTAACCCCGCCAAGAGAGCAGACAGCGCTGCTAACAGCGCTAGTCTTGCCCTTTGATTTAAATTATTCTGCTTCATGCCTCATCCTGTGTTTCAAAATGACATCGTTTATGCCTTTATTGGCCGATTACTGTGCCGTTCACTGTGGGGATGGAACCCATTTCGATACTGTTGCAATAGGTCTTGCCTGTATCTGGGTCTTCGTAAACCACAGGATAATATGACTTACCATTATTACCCCACACGGGATATATAGTCACATCATCTTGCACAGTCTCTTTGTCAAAAGTCCACGTTGTTCCGTCTTCCGTACACCAGCCGATAACGTTATAGTGAGTTGCGCCGCCAATATCTCCCTTATAACCTGCTGTTTGATCTACGGTAACATTTTGCCAAATCGCCTCATCGGCCTGTTTCTCCATATAAACAATGGGATCCACATCTTTAAGCTCAGAATAAACCTTTCCGTCTTCTCCCACAGTGCTCAATACAATGCAGGGAAGCAGATATGTCACCTTGCTCTGTTCCGGCTTCGGTTTATCCGGCTGTTCCGGCTTCGGTTTATCCGGCTGTTCCGGGTGCGGCTTATCCGGCTGTTCTGGGTGCGGCTTATCCGGTCCTTCCGGCTTCGGCTTATCCGGTTCTGGCTTGGATGGCTCTTCCGGATTCGGCACAGGGTTCATGCCCACATCTGTATTGGAATCCTCGTCGTCATCGTCATCATCATCCACATCTATATCGGGTTCTTCCACCGGTGTCGCAATCTGTTCCGGTGCCGGTTTTTGAACTACTTCCTGTTTCTGGGTCTGCTTCTGTTCCGACTCTTTTTTCTGTGCAGGTTCTTTTTTCTGTTCAGACTCCTCTTTCTGTTTTTGCGCTAATTCCTGCTCCTTTTGCTGAGCTAGTTCTTGTTCCTTCTGCTGTGCCAGCTCCTGCTCTTTTTGTTGTGCCAGCTCCTGTTCCTTCTGCTGTGCCAATTCCTGCTCTTTTTGCTGCGCAGTTTCATCCTTTGCAGATGCCTGAAGGTCGCTTGCATCCGAAGGCTTTTGTATCACATCCAGATTCAAGTTCCTGCCCTGCTCCTGTATCTTTTGCAGGCGCTCTAATACCTCTTCACTCATCTGCGCCTCGGTGATGGTTCCCTTTTCCGTCAAAAATTCAGGCGCATTTCCTCCGGTAAATTCCGTATATTCTCCGGCCTGATACATCGCCGGTTCTTTTCCGTCCAATCCTACTGCCACCTTACCGTCATAGACTAATACTCCTATAGTCCCATCGGCATTTTTACGCACCTCAAATACCGTGCCCCGGACAGACATGGTTGCATTGGGTGTCACAATGTCAAATGTAGAATTCTGTCCCAAGGGATTTTGAATTTCGTTTAATACGCTGCCTGATGCCAGCTGTATGGAAGTCCTGCCGCTTGTTTCACTGCCTTCTGCAGTGACCGTCATAGCTCCGTTCTCCCCCAGCATCACATATTTATCCGTATCCAATTTCAATACCACATACGAATTTTGCGAAGTGGTCACAGAATCGCCCGACACCAAATTCATGTTGATTGATGCGTTCAGACCGTCAATCCCATCTCTGTCTATGGTAACGGTTCCCTCCATTTCTACAATTTTGATGGAACGATAGGATGTATTCTTATTTCCGGATGTCATCATGTACAAGAATACTCCTAAAATCACAACTGCAACAGCTGCAACAACTGCAATTATTTTTTTATGACCCATTATTTTTTCCATATCATACACTCCTCTCTTTGTAACACAGACTCTTATGGTCATAATATATTTCGCTGATTCTCCAAATTACTTAATACCTATTATAACAAAGGAACCAATTTCTGCCAATAGGAAAATTAGGAGATAAAACGATTAATTCCATCTTTTTACAAGCCGCATATACGATTTCTGACGCAAATTTTCCATTTCCTCAAAAATCATACCCAATTTGGCGCACAGATGCAGGGATACTTTATTTCCCGGCTCTACAAAAGCCTGTATCTGCTCAAATCCAAATTGCTCATGTCCATATTGCAGCACCGCCCTGCATACCTCATAGGCATAACCCTGTCCCTGCCAAGGCACGCCGATTACAAAACCCAGCTCTGGCACTTCAAAGCCCTCCCGGTAGGAAATTCCTGCTCGTCCTATCACTTCTCCTGTGTCTTTTTTCACAACTGTCCACACGCCAAAACCATAAAAGCCGTATACATTTTCAATGTATTTGCGGGTATACTCCTTCTCCTGTTCCGGCGTATCATATAAATCCTCCATGTATTCCGTAATGGAGGGTTCCGCATAAATACGGTAAAAATCCTCTACATCCGCCACGGTAGTCTCCCTCAAATGGCACCTTTCTGTGTCCAGAACATCCCATGGCAGCCCCGCGCAACGGCGGTACACCTGTTCCAGATACTCTATGTCCAGCTCCTGGGGGGCTTCAAACGCATAACGCGCTCCTGCAAAATCCTGTTCCCTGTTTTTCTCATGCAGAAATACCAGCACAGCCCCGCCTGCCGCCACGGCTTTTTCCGCAAAAGAAGCGCTGTCAGTAATTAAAAGCGTGCCTTCCATTTTATTCCGTTCTCCTGCTCCGTTGACTGCCGTCTTCACGCCCTTCTCTTTCAGTGCCTCCAGCACGGGGCCAAAACCCGCCTCATATTCTTTTTTCTCTAAAATCACTTCCACTTTTTGCAAGTAATACATGGAATTATTGTCCCGCCTCTTTACCTTTTTTCTTTTTTCCGTTACAATGGTGATAATATGTCCATAATTGATATTATAAATCACATGGCAAGAAAGGTACAGGTTATTCTTATGGCACAAAATCCAATTGTAACAATCACCATGGAAAACGGAGAGGTCATCCGGCTGGAGCTTTATCCTGATGTTGCCCCCATTTCCGTAAACAATTTTATCAGTCTGATTCACAAAAACTTTTATGACGGTCTGATTTTCCACAGAGTCATCCGGGGATTTATGATCCAGGGCGGCTGTCCGGAAGGCACCGGCATGGGCGGTCCCGGCTATCATATTAAGGGCGAATTTGCACAAAACGGCGTGGCAAACGACTTGAAGCATACGGAGGGCGTGCTGTCCATGGCCAGATCCATGCACCCCGATTCCGCTGGCTCCCAATTTTTTATTATGCACAAAAATGCGCCCCATCTGGACGGCAGCTATGCAGCTTTCGGAAAAGTAATTGAAGGCATGGATGTGGTGAATCATATTGCCGAGACAGCTACGGATTATTCTGACAGACCTTTGGAAAAACAGGTGATGAAGAGTGTAACCGTAGACTGTTTTGGAGTGGAATATCCCGAACCGGAGCAATGCTAATGCATTGCTCCGTTCACATTTTGTTTACAAATCCTTAAAATTTTTTTAAACTTCGCATCATGTTTTAGACATTTCTGTGTCATATACTTAGAATAGGCAATACGATAATCCCCTACAAGCTTATATAAGCTACATTGAATAACTTTTTCATAATAAATGCCAAGGGACAAAATCCCTTGGCATCCTCCCTTTTCTGGGGAAATTTTATGCTTTTCCTACAGAACCAAACAGCTCCATTTTCTCTTTTACAGTAGCCTTGATAGCTTCTGCACCGGGAGCCAAAAGCTTACGAGGGTCAAAGCCCTTGCCTTCCAAATCCTTGCCTGCCTCTATGTATTTGCGGGTAGCTTCTGCAAAGGAGAGCTGGCACTCGGTATTTACATTAATCTTTGCCACACCAAGGGAAATTGCCTTCTTAATCATATCAGCAGGAATACCTGTGCCGCCGTGAAGCACCAAAGGAAGTTCTCCGGTGAGCTGCTGAACGGCATCCAGAGTCTCAAAGCTCAGTCCCTGCCAATTTGCAGGATATTTGCCGTGGATATTGCCGATGCCTGCTGCCAGGAAATCTACGCCCAAATCAGCAATTGCCT
>CAZGGA010000026.1:0-38121 GCA_964524555.1 uncultured Acetatifactor sp. | reverse complement strand
GACAAACCACACCCACTTATCAACACTGAATAATCTAGTATTATCCTTTATTCACAATTACAAATTTTGCACACTTGCAATACAACTATTTATGTGCAACAGCACGGTTCCGGCCACACTAGGCTGGTCTTTCGTAAGGTTGATGTCACCCCCTGCCTTTATCATCGCCTGAAGCATCTTGCAATGGTTCTTCCTGACAGCTTTATGGGCGGCAGAAATTCCATCTTCATTCAATGCTTCCATAGATTCCACACTGAAATACGCCACCTCCTTTGCCAAATCTTCCTCATGGTCTGTCTTGTCCCAAGGTATTTTCTGCATGACATCCCTGTCTGCTACTATAAAAACAGGTGTCCTTCCCTTGGCAATAGGCTCGCTTAAGTCAACACTCAGATGGGACATTTTTTCACAATATCCTAATTTCAGTAGAACTGATGCCGTTTTCTGCAGGTATGTCCAGAACATGCACAAGATTATCAACCTCGCTTAGGGATTGCCTCAAGGACAACTCCATCGCGTCATCATCGTCCATGTCTGCTACAACAATCAGGACTTTCAAAGTTGCCTAAACCAGCTCGCCGTTCACCTTTTGCAAATAAGACATGGATATCAATCTCTACATCAGCCCCTGCCCAGCAATTTCGTTAAAGAGAGTGTTATCTCTTTCTCCAATACCTTGCCGCATTTTCCAAGATTTTGTTATCAAACATTCCTTGCTTCCCTTTGTGTACTAGCCTTATTGATTATGCCAACTACCTTTTACATCAATGTGTTGAACTATTATTTTTTATTTTATCATACTGTCCGCTATTTTTCCATTATATTTTTTGTGGATTTCTTACAATTGTGTAGGATTACAATACATATATTACAATAGAATAGTTAAAAGATGGAAATATCTGCTTTGCGTTATGTTTTAATCGCAAAATCAAAATCTAACTAGAAAGAAGGGATTTCCGCAGGGAAAGTACAACAACGAACATGAGGTTTCATCTATCTCTAATTAGGTATGCTGATAAATTCGAGTTCACTAAAACCGCCTTTTGATTTTTGAGCTAGGAAAATCTTAGTATAATACACAGGTAACAATTTACCACTTTGGAATAGCACCCCAGCGCCACCTATAGTAACTTTTTGATTTTCTTGTGGTATAGTGGATTTCTATTACAAGTACCATCAAATCCACTATTTCTATGATTTTATATATCACTGTTTGTACATCGTAGATTTGTATATCCTAGTTCCATATGTTACAATTTCATGAGAAATTAAAAAAATATATATAAAAATAGAAACTATATTGCCCCTTGCGGTATCTAATATTTCAGAAAGACATACCAAAGTGTATTTGAGAATCACTTTTGCAAACTACACGCTTAAGGAGGTGACACGCTTTGCACTTTTTTTCCGGAAAAAAAGAAGACACTAACAAAAATCTCATAGAGCAGATTATTTTAGAAAAGTACAATCAATACTACCGTCTGGCATACAGCTATGTGCATAATGAAGCGGATGCCTGTGATATTGTGCAAAACGGAGCTTACAAAGCACTGCGAAGCAGCGATACCTTGCAGAATCCCGAATATGCCCAGACTTGGATATACCGTATTATGCTGAATGAATGCTTTCGATACTTGAAACAGCCCAAATTCCTTTCCTATGAATCCATGGAAGAAGAAAATGGGACCGCCTTGGGTTATACAGAGGATTCTTATGAAAACGTGGACCTTCGAAGGGCGCTTGACTCCCTGCCGGATAAGGAGAAGGCTGTGGTGATTTTAAAATTCTTTGAGGACAAGAAATTAGAAGAAATCGCAGACATCCTCGATGAAAATGTCAACACCATCAAGAGCAGATTGTACCGCAGTATAAAAAAGCTCCACAATGTCCTTTCATCAGATACTGATGCAAATACACATAACTTAACCAACGGAGGTGTCCTATGATTTATAACTTTTCTGAAATAAAAGCACAGAATGCCTTGGTGGAAAAAGAACTCCAGGCATTAAAAACAGAATACCAAAAACATCAGATGCCAGAAGAGCAGTTTCAAAAACTGCGCAAAACTATGGAGGAGGCAAAGAAAATGGAAAAAAATAAACGCAGACAGACCATTATGATAAGATTTGCAGCAACGGCAGCAGCATTGATTGGAGCATTTATTCTCTTACCCAATCTATCAGGCGAGGTGGCCCATGCCATGGAGCAGATACCGATTATCGGTCAACTTGTAGATGTTGTCACCTTCCGCAATTATACCTATGAAACCAACAGGCAGATGGCCGATATCAATGTCCCTGAAATCAAAGTCAACGACCTGACTGAAAACAGCGATGTGCAGGAAAAACTTGATCGCACTGCAGCAGAAATCAATGCGGAAATTCAAAGCATTACAGACAATTTAATCAAGGAGTTTGAGTCTAACTTAAAAGATGATTGGGGATATCAGGACATCATGGTAAAGAGCGAGGTCTTGGCAACCACACCTGATTACTTCACCCTAAAGCTCATCTGCTATCAGGGTGCCGGCAGCGGCTATCAGTGGAATTATTTTTATACCATTGATTTAAATACCGGGGAACGCTTGAAATTAAAAGACATTTTCAAAGAAGGGGCGGACTATATCACTCCCATCAGCGAAAATATCAAGCAGCAGATGCAGGAGCAGATGGATGCCGATGAAATGGTTTATTATTGGCTGAATGATGATATCGAGGAATGGAATTTCAAGTCCATTACTGATGAAACCTCTTTTTATCTGAATGAAAAAGACCATGTGGTTATTGGATTCAATGAAGGTGATGTAGCGCCAATGTATATGGGCACCGTGGAATTTGAAATTCCTGCAGAAGTATTGAGTGACATTCGTAAATAACAAACCATTACCAAAATTCCGAAACTTTGGAATAATCTCTATAAATACAGATAAAGGGCGGAGTCGGAAAAACCGACATCCGCCCTTTAGTAATCATTCGCATATCTTATCGTCCGACCTTTTTACTTTTTCATCATTTTAAATATAAATTGCAAAAGAGATTAAAAAATATTTTTTAATTTATATAATTCCTATTGACAAACTATGAAATAAGGTTTATGATAGCATCATCGGACTTGAGCAATCCTATTTATTATTTTTTAAGGAGGCAGATGCAATGAATAATCAGACCATCTTTTGCAAAAATTCCATCCTGTGTTGCCGAATGGTTTTCTTCCGGGCATATTACATGGTTAGGTGCTGTGATGTACATTGTTGTTGCGCCTGTGGATAACAGTTGATTCAAAGTTGTTATCATTGCCAATTGCCCGGAAGTTTGTAGGAAATGACTCCGGGATTTTTTATGCTCAAATCCGTCGGCACCCTCAAATATCTTAAGTAATTAATGTAAGTAAAGTAAAATGTATGTGAAAATGGAGGAGAAAATTATGAAAACATATAAGAAAGTATTATCATTTGTATTAGTTTTGACCTTGACCTTGAGTTTGACAGCGTGTGCCCAAAAAACAGATTCCAATCCGACAGGTTCTAACAAGTCCGATTCCGACCAAACAGAGGAACCTGTTGCAGTAGCCATTGACAAAGAAGCATTTGACAAACTGATTGCTTCCGGCGTTGTTGCCAATGATGCTGACATTGAGGCAAACAGCTGGGCGGCAGCCGTGAAAAAGGCAGGTGTGCTGAAAGTTGGCGGCACTCGGACTTCTTTTCTGTTCAGCCAGCTCGACGAGACAGACAACGGTCTCCGTGGATTTGATGCAGGTCTTTATCAGTTGCTTGCACATTACATATTTGGCGATGAGACAAAATTTGAATTGACTCAGGTAGATTCCAGCACCCGTGAATCCGTCCTTCAAAGCGGACAGGTGGATGCGGTATTTGCAACTTATTCCATTACCCCCGCTCGCCAAGAAGTGATTTCTTTTGCAGGTCCCTATTATACTTCCAAGCAGGCCGTATTAGTGAAAGTCGGAAACACAACCATCACTAGCGTGGAAAGTCTGGCAGGCAAAACAGTTGCAACACAATCCGGCTCCACCGGTCCTGATATTCTGGCTCAGTATGCGCCGAAGGCCATTGTTCAGGAATTTGCAAATGACTTGGAAGCGCGCACCGCTTTGGAGCAGGGCCGTGTGGATGCATATGTCACCGATTACACACTTTTGTTAAATGCTATTGTTAAAAATCCTGGCACTTATGAAATCGCAGGAGATGTGTTCGGTCCCGAAGATAATTATGGCATTGGTCTTCCTCTTGACTCTGACGGCGTTGAATTTGTAAATAACTTTTTGAAGGAAATTGAAGAAAACGGTACTTGGGAACAGCTGTGGAAGATTAGTCTGGGCGACCGTACAGGCATTGATACAGCACCGAAAGCTCCGGCGATTCATTAATTATGAGGGACTCTCAAGACGGAATGTCTTGAGAGCCCCCTTTACAAACGAAATTGGCGTATTTATAGAAATTTAAACCTCCAAAAACGGCATGGTGATTGGCATACACAAAAACAAAGTACAGAAATGAGGATTATTATGAGTGTTTACACGCTTCTGACCCAATTTGGAGATAAATATTTTCTGGCATTGCTGACAACGTGGAAACTTACCGTTCTGTCATTTGCATTCGCATTTTTTATTGGAATTGTTATTACCATCATGCGTATATCGCCAATCAAACCTTTGCGGTTTGCAGGTGATTTATATGTGCAGATTTTTAGGAATATTCCTGGAGCCGCACTGCTGATTTTTCTTGTCTATGCACTGCCCTACCTGAATTTAGTGTTGTCATATTATGTGTGTGTTTTAACTGCAACATCTCTGATTCCGGCTGCTTTCTGCTCAGAGTACCTGATGGCGGGAATGAATACCATAAGTATTGGGCAGATTGAAGCAGCTCGTTCTCTTGGAATGACATTTTCCCAGATGCTTAAAAATGTGGTGCTTCCACAAGCATTGCGCTCTAGTGTGCTGCCTTTGACAAATCTGTTAGTTGCAACCATGCTGACAACAGCGCTGGCATCGCAGGTTCCGCTCAATCCCACAGACCTTACTGGTATTGTTTCCTATATCAATACGCATGCAGTGGGTGGTGTTACGGCATTTTTGATTTCTGCGCTTTTATATTGTGGCACTGCCGTAGTAATTGGCCAGCTGGGCAATTTGATTGACCAGAAAGTGAGGATTCTGCGATGAATACTGCAAATACTTCCATAAGGGATGCCCTTTATGAGGCGCCTGGTCCTAAGGCACATAAGCGCATTGTCCTTGCCACAGCAATTTCGCTGGCAGCCCTTGGCGCATTATTGATTCTAGTTATCCGGCAATTTTATATTACTAGACAATTGAATCCCCAATATTGGTCATTTTTTACAAAGGCTACCACTTGGAAATTCCTCGGCCGTGGGCTTGCAGGCACATTAAAAACGGCGCTTACCGCAGGTATCATTGCCTTTGCGGCCGGTCTTTTGCTGATGCTCGGCAGAATCAGTAAAAACAAACTTGTGCGGATAATCAGCACTGCATTAATTGAATTTAGCAGAGGAGTTCCCACCCTGCTTTTTATCTATTTTTTCTTTCTGGTCGCTCCACAGTTTGGGTTGAAGATGTCGGCATTTTGGAAGATATCAGTGCCTGTTGCAATTTCTGCTGCAGGCGTGGTTGCAGAGGTACTTCGCTCTGGAGTAAATGCTGTGCCCAAGGGACAGACAGAAGCTGCGCTTTCCCTCGGAATGCGTGACAATAGCGTATTTTTTAAAATTGTATTCCCACAGGCACTCCAATATGTTATTCCGGCGCTGATATCAGAACTTGTCATTGTATTAAAAGACACCACTTTTGCCTATGTGGTGAATTATGCGGATTTGATGCAGAATGCCCGTGTTCTTATCAGCAATTATGATGCTCTTTTATCCGTGTATCTGATGACGGCTGTCATTTATATTCTTATCAATTATTTGTTAAACAAAGTGTCTGTTGCAGTAGCAAGACGAAAGGATATCTCTGGTATCATGATTCCATGATCATAGTTTTAACATAGTTCAAGCATGGTATTTATGGCCATTTGGACGTTTCATGCCGGAAATATAGTCTCATTGTACTATAAGCACAGATATCACAAGTAGCAGCAAGAGCATTATGATACAATAAAAGCAGGAAGGAACAAACAACAGTTATGGCACAAGCACAAAATAACACCAATCTTTCAGAGCAGACTCCTGTCATTGAGCTGCGGCATATTAATAAATACTTTGCAACGCTGCATGTCTTAAAAGACATCAGTCTCTCGGTGAAAAAGGGCGAAGTGGTGGTTATCATAGGACCATCAGGCTCTGGGAAATCCACGCTCTGCCGCACCATAAACCGATTGGAAACCATTGATTCCGGTGAAATCATCATTGATGGAACTGCCATGCCAAAAGAGGGAAAGCAGCTTGCACAGCTACGCTCACAAGTAGGAATGGTGTTTCAGTCGTTTAACCTGTTTGCACATAAAAGCATTTTGGACAATGTCACCATCGGTCCAATAGATGTGCTTCATAAACCCAAAAAGGAAGCCAAGGAAGAGGCAATGAGCCTTTTAAAAAGGGTTGGTGTGGACAGTCAGGCATCCAAAGTGCCTGCCCAGCTTTCCGGAGGTCAGCAGCAGCGTGTTGCTATTGCACGTGCTCTGGCGATGCATCCAAAGGCAATTTTATTTGATGAACCTACGAGCGCATTGGATCCGGAAATGATAGGTGAAGTCTTGGATGTTATGACTGAACTTGCAAAGGATGGCATGACAATGGTAATTGTCACCCATGAGATGAATTTCGCCAGACGAGTGGCTGACAGAGTTATTTTTATGGATGGTGGCAGTATTATTGAAGAAAACACACCAGAGGAGTTCTTTGCTCATCCTCAGACGCAGCGTGCGCAAGAATTTCTTAACTCCATTACTAATCATTAAAAAATCTAACAGTATAAGGCAGGGTACACAAATGTGCGAATTATTTGGCATCAGCAGTGCAAACAAAATCAAATGCAATGAAATATTACAAGAATTCTTCAGCCATGGTGTTGATAACCCTGATGGATGGGGCTTGGCTATCTTGTACAATAACGCTGTTTCTTTGGAAAAAGAACCGGAATCATCCATTACCAGCAGTTATCTGAAAAATCGTCTGACAGAAGATATTGTGGCCTCAAACCTTTTTGCGCATATCAGAAAGGCATCTGTGGGTAACATCGCATACAAAAATTCTCATCCTTTTATCTTGATGGATAACTGCGAACATTTATGGACATTGGCTCATAATGGGACCATTTTTGAGAGTGCCGAACTGTCTCCTTTCATCCAGCAGCAAAAAGGAGATACGGACAGCGAAAGAATTCTATATTATCTGGTAGACCAAATCAATGCCAAACAAAGAGAAGTTCATAGGGAACTCTCTCCAAAAGAACGCTTTGTTGTGGCAGACAAAGTGGTTCATACGATTACGCCGAAAAATAAGGTAAATCTCCTGATTTATGACGGCGATTTGTTTTATGTTCACACTAATCTTAAGGACACTCTGTATCAATGCCAAAAGAATCAAACGCTTTTTGTCGCCACCAAACCGTTAAATCGGGATTCTTGGGAAAAAGTACCTATGAATGTCTTATCTGCATACCGCAACGGAGAACTGATATATGTCGGAAAGAATCATGGAAATGAATTTATTAACAGCGAAAAGACTTAACTGTTTTCCAAACATTATAAGATGCCTTAATATTCATTCCCAAGGTTTTGTAAACCATATACCCGGCTTTCCCAACACCGATTTTTTCTCCGGCATAGTCCCATGCTTTCACAAATACCCGCTCAGTGTCAAACATTAAGCCATCCATATCAAAAATTACATCCATCACGCCTCTCCTAATCTACCAATATTTCCAACATTTCATCTTCCGAATACAGCAAAGAAGGTTCCGTGCATTTTGATGTATCAATCAGTTTATCAATATGTGCTCTGTACTCTGTCTCTGTCACTGCGCTGCCTTCCCAATAATAATCCTCATGTAGATTCCCCTGCTCATCCCCATACTCGGAATACCACCCCGTCCCGATTTCTGAAAATCCTCCCTTATCAAGCCTATAAACATTACAAGGATAAAATCCCATTGCACCATTCGCATTATACAACAGCCCGCCATGTTCCATATATTGAATTCCGACTCTATCACGATTCATAGTTCCTATGTTTCCATCATAAAATGAGACAATAATCTCTCCGGTCGCCATGCCTCCCGTAAAAACATAAAGTTCGGGAATATCATCAGCATCCACATAAATTAATGAATATCGAAATCCACTGTTAAGCGTTGGTATTGTAATATGAATTTTTTTAATAAAATCAATATATGCTTCCTGCCACGTTGCAAAATCCTTGAATTGCCTGTCCGACCATTCCAATTCATTTCCTGCCTGCATTGCAGTATATTTTTCCCTGCATTGAACATACTGTTCCATACCTGTATTTCCAGAACCGATAAATGAATCTTCGTCGTCTATATTTCCGTTCTTATTTTTGTCGAACCAATGAAATCCTTCGCTTTCTGTGCTGCCATCAGTACTAATCTTAATAAATTCAATTTCTTCAGAGCCATATCCGCGCCAATAATTTAGAATTCCACATAGTTTATCTGTAGCAATTGGTTCATAGTTCCCCCAGCCTTCAAAAATAACCTGAGGCGTTTCCTCCTGTACCTTTACCGCATAATATATTGCACTGTCCTTGATATGTAATTCTTCACTACCATCGTCGTCTATATCAAAAAAGCAATATTCGATATCATTATCCCAAAACAATTCATTGATGTGAACCGGTTGCCCCTTCCATTCCACCGTAAGCTCACCCTTCAGAAAACTCTCATAAATCTCCATAGAACTTAAAGTTTCAGAATCATTTACGACTTCAGGCTCCTGCGTTTCAACCTCATCATATTCTTCCTTTTCACAGTTTCGGAAAGTTCTATGTATGCATCGTTTTTACAGCCGGTAAGCACTGTTATTACAAGCATAAACACTAGGATTGTGTATCCGGTCAAGTGTCTTTTAAACCTTTCAAGCATCTTGTACTCCTCCAAGTTACTATGCCCGCTCAATGCAGCTTTAACTCCACCTGAATATTCGGACATTTCTTTTTTACACTATCCTCAAATTCCTGTCCATCTGCCTTATCACCTATCACACTTCCATAATGTGTCGGAATTACTGCATTTGGTTTTAATTCTGAGATATAATCCGCTGCCTGTTTCTTATCCATGGTATAATGTCCCCCAATGGGAATCAGGGCTACATCGCATTGTACTTTCTTAATATCCTCATTCACATCCGTATCGCCCGCCACATAATAGCGAATGTCATCCATCTTCACGATATATCCCTGCCATTTTTTCATTTTGGGATGGAAAGGCTTTAGCTTATTATAGGCTGGAATCGTCTCTATCATCAGGCCTTCCTGTTCATGTGTTTCTCCCGGTCCATAAAAAACACACTTATCAGGCATCATGCCTGACTCGGAAAGAGCTTTCTTTTTCATGGATTCCGGCGCTACTAGAAGGGTATCTTCTTTCTTTACCTTTGCAATGGAGTCCGGTTCAAAATGATCAAAGTGTTCATGTGTAATAAAAATAATGTCTGCATCATGGCGTGCATCTTCCACTTGAAAAGGGTCAAAATACAATATTTTAGAACCTTCTATCCGGATGCTGTTTTGTGTATTGACTGTAATGTGATTTAAATCCATATTTAGCCTCCATTCCGCCGCTCAAGCGACACATTTTATTCTTCTTCCCATCCGTTTGTCTGTCTGCCAAAACGCCTGCCTACATCTGCATAAACATAAGCCATAATATCGGGGGATATATTACAAATGGTATTCAGTGCACATACCACGGTGTTATTCGGATCATTCACATAATCTTCTGGTTCATCTCCCACAAAAAAGCGCCACCCGCTGTCAGGATAATCAGGGTGAGGTTCATCCCGATACATGTAGCTGATATTCTTTTCATCCAATGCCCTTTTGGTGATAAAACTGCCCAGACTGCCCAGATTGTTATTCAACAATCCGACCCACTCTCTCTCCTTGGGCACATACCAGCCGTTTCGGTGCCATGCTCCGCCCTCCGCTAGCAGACTATCAATGAGATTTTTGTTAATTTCAAAAAATCCCTGAAGCTCTGATTCATACCTGCCCATATCATAAAGAGCGCCGCACAGACAGCTAAGTGCAAACTCACCATAGGAATGGTAAAATACTTGCGCCTGACGGACCCATTCGTCTGTTATCTGCCAGAATTCCTCTTCTGAAATAATTCCGCAGGAGGCTGCGTTTCTGCACAATCCGATTCTCTCATTAATGTCCCATGCATAGAACCCTTTTTCCTCCACAAGAGGATAAAACCATTCTGCCAGCTCTTTGCAGTGTTCAAAGCCTTTCCGCCCATCAGGATTCAATTCCTTTAAGTCAAATAACGGCGCACCTTTCCAAAAAGTCATAAACTGCTCATATTGTCGGCTTCCCGAAAACATACCAAAACACGCCTGCATAAGGGAATCCTTATCCTTAACATTGTACATTTTATTCAAATGCTGCTTCACTTGTCCAGCGGCATCCTCGTCCTCACAAAAATACAACTTCTCATATCCCATATGTACAGGAATTCCAGGTACTTTCCTGCAGGTTGAAATCCCGCTGAGCAGTAGGGTAAATTCTTCCCTGGTCACCTCTGCTGCCGTTTCATCTGCCGTCATATTTTCATATTTTTCCTTGCATACAGCAATTTCTTCTATAAGGTTTTTGGTCATTTTGGGCTCCTTTATATAATTTTGATTCTTTTTTATATTGTAAAACATCCCTTCACTTAATACAAGCAGTATATTTGCGGAGGTATGGTATGAGGTTAGAAATATATAGGTGTCTCTTGAAAGTTAGATTTCTGTCGAGTATAATGAAAGAAAACAGCAGATAAGTAAATCAGTTGAAAGAGAGACGGTTTTATGAAGACAAAGAAATATCTGCGCGAGGCAATTCAAGTTGCGCTGTTGTTGTTGGCGATTATTACTCTGTTTCGTTGGTACACCGCACAGAACAGAGAGCGCATGGAAGAGCGAAATAAGAATTATGCATCCGATTCGGCACATCAAATGGCGAATCGGATTGATAAGGAATTAGATAATGCACTAGATTTGATTGATACTTATTCCTATTTTGTAGCCGAGAGTCTTGCCAAGCCAGAAGTAACCGTAAGAGAGATAAAAGAACTAGAAAGTAATTCCTTATTTGATGCTTTGCTGTTTACGGATAAGGAAGGCGTCAATCATATTGCTGACGGACGCACTTCGGATGCTGTGGGAAGGGATTATTATGTTCTGGGTATGCAGGGGAAAAGTGGTATTTCCGTGGTATTTGATTCCGAGTTTTATGGCGAAACCATGCTTTGTTTTTATTCTCCCGTTTGGTATCAGGGAGAGGTGATTGGCGTATTGAGGGGAGCATATCTGGCGGAGGAGTATTTAAAAGATATGCTTGCTACCACCTATTTTGGGGAGGCAGCATCCGTACATCTGTGTATGCCGGATGGAAGAATTCTGGCTTGCTCCGATGCTAAAGGGCATGAAGGAAAAATTATTGATATGCTGGTAGAATGGGGGATGATTGATAAGCAGACCGCAGAGCAGACCGGCATGGTATTTGAGAGCCATGGGCAGGGAGAGTTTATTTGTGCCCCCGGCAGCAAAACGGACAATATTTGTGTGAGATATCTTTCGGACAATGAATTTGTGCTGGTACAGACCTTTCCTAAAAGCGTCACGGAGAACATGATTACAGCCGAAAATCTGGTAGGAATCCAATTAGAAGCTGGACTGATTGTATTATTTATTATTTATATTGTGGTGATGTTAGTTCAACGCGGACGGGAAAGAAAACGCTTACAGAAGGAAAATAAGGAGATGGGATATATTATAAGTGGTGTCAATACCCTGTTTTCCCGTTTTGCAATGGTTGATTTTGAAGCGGATACTTATCTCTATCTGGCAGGAACGAAACCGGAGGACAGCCAACTTTCTGTCAGTGGAAATTATGCAGAGTTATCAGAGTATTTGCGCAGCATATTAGTAGAAACAGATGAAAAGAACCGTCAGGAATTTGCAGAATTCCTTGAAAAAAATGCCATCATCGAAGCCATGAAAGAGCATAATGATTTGCGTTTTGCATCCCGGTTATGGCATAATGGCAGCCCGGAATGGGAACACATTAATATCATCTGTCTGGAAAGAAAGGACGGCAATGCAGCTAAGGTTTTGTTCATCCGACAGAATATTACGGAAATAAAAGAAAAAGAACTGCGGATTCAAGCGGAAATATCCCGTGCAGACCGAAAGGAAAGACAGTACAGGATAGCGATTACTTCCAATGCTTTTTGCACCTATGAGTTTAATTTGACAAAAGACCTTATTGAGAGCGACATCATACGCGAGATAGGCGGCAAAAAGATATCATTGCTTGAAGAAGTAGGGCTGGAGATTGGATGTAAGGCATCAGAGTGTTTTGAAAAATGGAAGCAGTTTATCTTGGAAGAATCCCTGGAGGAATACTCTAAAACCGTAAATATTGGATACTTAAAGGAGCGCTTTGAGCAGGGAGATGCGGAAGTAAATATTGACTATTGGGGCTGGGATTTTGCTGACAAGCAGATGTGTGTAAGGCAGTCATTTATCATGACTCCGGATTATGATACAGGCGACATTATGGTCATGGTAGTGTCGAAGGAGATTACGGAACAGGTTCAAAAACAGAGGGAACAGACACAGGCACTGCAGGATGCACTAGTGCAGGCGCAGCACGCCAATGCAGCCAAATCCACATTTCTTTCCAATATGTCCCATGATATCCGCACGCCAATGAATGCCATTATAGGATTCACTACGATTGCCGTGAGTCATATTGACAATAAAGAACAGGTCAGGGATTGTCTGCAAAAAGTTCTTTCCTCCAGCAATCATTTGCTTAGCCTGATTAATGATATTCTGGATATGAGCAGGATTGAAAGCGGGAAGGTACAGATTAAAGAGCAGGAGTGTAATATATCTGAGCTAATGCACAATTTGCTGGATATTATTCAGCCGCAAGTAAAGGCGAAGCAGCTGGAATTGTTTATTGATACCTTTGAGGTCGTCAATGAGGATGTGATGGCAGACCCGTTAAAGCTGAATCAGGTATTTATCAACATATTGAGCAATGCCGTAAAATATACCCCTGCAAAGGGCAGTATTTCCTTCCGCATTATACAAAAGGCTGCCTTCAAGCATGGTTATGGGGATTATGTATTTATAATTAAGGATAATGGTATTGGAATGGAACCTCAATTTTTGCAGCATATCTTTGAACCTTTTGAAAGGGCATCAAGCACGACCCGCAGCGGAATTGAAGGAACAGGTCTTGGCATGGCGATTACTAAAAATATTGTGGAAATGATGAATGGCACGATTTCCGTAGAAAGCGAAGTGGGAAAGGGAAGTACATTTACAGTAGAGCTGACTTTGAGGCTGCAGGATGTGGAAAAGAATGCGGAGCAGATAAAGGAATTGGGCGGACTGCGCGCCTTGGTGGTAGATGATGACTTTAATGTTTGTGACAGCGTAAGCAAGATGTTAAAGCAGATAGGTCTGCGTTCCGAATGGACCACTTCCGGCAGGGAGGCGGTATGCCGTGCTAAGACAGCACATGAAGAAGGTGACGCTTACCATACCTATATTCTTGATTGGCAGATGCCGGAAATGAGCGGTGTGGAGACGGCAAAAAGAATCCGCAGTGCGGTGGGTCAGGATGCGCCTATTATCATTTTGACGGCATATGATTGGACGGATATTGAAGAGGAAGCAAGAAGTGCAGGCGTTACCGCTTTTTGCTCTAAGCCGCTCTTTATGTCGGATTTAAAATCCGCATTGCTGGCAGCCAATAACCTGAAGGAAAAAGAGGAGCCCAATGTGTGGCAATTAGCTGATTTCAGCGGGAAGAGAGTTCTTTTAGTAGAGGACATTGAGCTGAATCGAGAAATTGCGGAAGTGATATTAACGGAGGCCGGTTTTGCGGTGGAGTCTGCGCCGGATGGAACGGATGCAGTGGAAATGGTGAGCAAGTCGAAAGAAAATTATTATGATGTGATTCTGATGGATGTACAGATGCCCATTATGAACGGTTATGAGGCTACCAGAACCATTCGGAATTTACCGAGAAATGATGTGAAGGATTTGCCTATCATTGCCATGACCGCCAATGCCTTGGAGGAGGATAAGGAAGCGGCTATAAAGAATGGAATGAATGCTCATATTGCAAAGCCTTTGGACATTGAGGTCTTTATGAGTGTGCTAGGGAAGTTTTTAAATTAACTTTTTATATTATCAAATAAAGAAAGGATTGCTTATGAAGAGAAAAAAGAGAATGGCCATAGGGGTGGCGGTGTTGTTGGTAATGGCGCTTTGTCTGCAGGGTTGTGGAAAAAAGGCAGAAGATGTCGAGGGCGGTTATGAATCAGGAGAAAACATGGAACAGAGTGAACCTGCAGAACAGGATGGCTCCACAAAACAGAGTGAATCTATGAACAAAAATGATTCCATAGAGCAAAATAGTTCCACAGAACAAAATAGTTCCACAGAACAGAATAGTTCTGCAGAACAGGAAACTTCTGCGAAAAAGGATGCCGAAAAGCAGAATACCAAAAAACCAGATACTCAAAAGAAAGAGGGAACGATGAAAGGAACACAAAAGAAAGAACCGAAGCTTCCTGTGATGTCAGGATTGGCAACTCCTGCTACGGCGGGAGCGCTTCAGGTGGACGGAACGCAGCTTACGGATGCAAACGGCAATGCAGTGCAGTTAAAGGGTATCAGCACTCATGGGATTGCGTGGTATCCGGATTATATCAATGAGGATTGTTTCCGGCAGTTTCGGGAAGAGTGGAATGTCAATGTGATGCGTCTGGCTATGTATACCGGCGAAAACGGCGGTTATTGCAGCGGCGGAGACAAGAAGTATTTAAAGAATCTGGTGAAGTCCGGTGTGGACTATGCAACGGCATTAGACATGTATGTTATTATTGATTGGCATATTCTTTCGGACAATAACCCCAATATGCATATAGGGGAAGCAAAGGATTTCTTTACGGAGATGGCTCAGGAATATGCGGATTATAACAATGTTTTGTATGAAATCTGCAATGAGCCCAACGGCGGCACCAGCTGGAAGGAAGTGAAATCCTATGCGGAGGAAATCATAGGGATTATCCGTTCTTATGACGAGGACGGCGTGATTATTGTGGGTACGCCGAATTGGTGTCAGTTTGTGGATCAGGCTGCGGCGGATCCTATTACAGGGTATGATAATATTATGTATTCTCTGCACTTTTATGCGGCAACTCATACGGATTCCCTGCGCAATACCATGACAGCGGCCATTAATGCAGGACTTCCGATTTTTGTGTCGGAGTATGGTATCTGTGATGCCAGCGGAAACGGCGGAATCAACGAGAGTCAGGCAAATCAGTGGGTGGATACCATGAATTCCTATGGCGTCAGTTATGTTGCATGGAATCTTTCCAATAAGAATGAAACTTCCGCTATTATTAACAGTAATTGCGGAAAGTTATCCGGTTTTACGGACAGTGATTTAAGCACTTCGGGCAAATGGCTGTATCAGATGTTGACCGGCGAGGCTGTTATGGGGAACAGCAATGAGGTGCGGGCGCAGGATGACGGTGATAATAGAGGAAACGGTAATGCGGGGCAGTGGCAGAACAATGGCTCTAATTGGGGAAATGAACAAAATCAGAATAACGACTATCAGAACGCGCAGCAAAATCAAAATAATAATAATCCGGCACCCACAGTGACCTTGGGTAATGGGGACCTTTCCTGTACGGCAGAAGTGAAAAACAACTGGGAGGCGGACGGAAAAGTCTGTTATCAGTATGAGTTGACGATACAGAATACATCTTCTACGGACTGCGGCGGTTGGAGCATAGATTTGTCTTTTAACGAAGAGATTTCTTTTAAGGATGGCTGGAATGGGGAGTATTCTGCTTACGGTCAGACCTTGCATATTACTAACAAGGACTATAATGGCAGCATCCCTGCGGGTGGCTCCATAAATAATATCGGGTTTATCATAACCGGGAGCAGTACACTGCAGGTGACAGAGTAAAAACAGCGATGACATAGGATTTGAAAGGAGAACGGACATGAAAACAGAAAAAAATCAGGTATGGACTTTCAATGAAGAGATTGATTTGGAGAAATGCGGAGAAGGAGTTCAGCGCAAAATATTGTGTTACACGGATGAACTTATGTGTGTGGAGAATCATTTTGAAAAGGGAGGCGTAGGTGCCCTTCATCATCATCCGCACACCCAGATTACTTATGTGGTGTCCGGCAAGTTTGAGTTTACTATTGACGGGGTGAAGAAGGTGGTTGCCGCAGGGGATAGTATGTTGAAAAAGGATTCTGTGGAGCATGGCTGCGTGTGCTTGGAAGAGGGAATTTTGTTGGATATCTTCACACCCATGAGGGATGAGTTTGTGTAAATAAGCGGCAGATTCTATCAACAGCAGATTTTTCATATAGTGTAATAAGATTATTTACAAAGAGGGTGTTTACAAAGAGGGGGTTTACACACCCTCTTGCCCTCTTGGAAAAGGCTAGCGCATATGAAATCAGAATGGGTAGAAGATACTGTCAACAAAGGAAATAACCACAATAGGAAATGGACGGATGTAGATTCGTGGAAGCGGAGATTCAGGAAGTGGCTGGAAAAAGAAGATGTGGAAAAGGGTATTTTTCTGGCAACCACATTATTGTTTTTTGGCTCCATGTATTTTTTGGGGAGGGCTGTGGCGGAGACTGTGCCCGGGAATTCCCCCAAAATACAGCAGACATCCGCAGGTGTTTTACATTCGGAGAATTGGGGCCTGGGCTTTGGAGCAAAGGGCGCACAGCCTACAGGAAACGCAACCCCGGAGCAGTTAAAGGAATACAATGCTTATTTTGTAGGTGATAATAGTGAAAAGGTAATTTATCTGACCTTTGACTGCGGTTATGAAAATGGTAATACAGAAGCAATTTTGGATGCACTGAAAAAACATAATGTGTCGGCTACTTTTTTTGTGGTAGGGCATTATCTGGAATCGGCACCGGATTTGGTGAAGCGCATGGTGGAGGAAGGGCATACGGTGGGGAATCATACCTATCACCATCCGGATATGTCTGCGATTTCCGATAGGGAGACTTTCCGAAAAGAAATGGAGGATGTATCCGAGAAGTTTAAGGAGGTTACGGGGAAGGAGATGGCAATGTATTATCGGCCGCCCCAAGGAAAGTACAATACGGAGAATCTGCAAATGGCAAAGGATATGGGCTACTCTACTTTTTTCTGGAGTCTGGCGTATGTGGATTGGAATGTAGACAGTCAGCCCAGCCATGAGGAGGCGTTTAAGAAGCTGACGACCCGGATTCATCCGGGGGCCGTTGTCCTGTTACATAACACCTCAAAAACCAATGGGGAAATATTGGATGAATTGCTCACCAAATGGGAGGAAATGGGGTATACTTTTGGCGTCTTGGAGGATATTACAGAATAGGCGAATGGAAATTCGAGAGGAAGAAAACTTATGTCAGAGCAGTTTTCCAGAACACAGCTGTTAATAGGCGAAGAGGGAATAGAGCGTTTAAGGAAAGCAAGAGTAGCAATATTCGGCATCGGCGGCGTAGGCGGGTATGTGGCGGAAGCCCTTGCCCGCAGCGGCGTTGGGCATTTGGATTTGATAGATAATGACAAGGTCTGCCTGAGTAATATCAACAGGCAGATTATTGCCACCAATGACACGGTGGGGCAGTATAAGGTGGATGTCATGAGAGCCCGCATTTTGTCCATTAATCCGGATGCGGCGGTTGAGGCGCATCGGTGCTTTTATCTGCCGGAGACGGCGGGGCAGTTTGATTTTGCAAACTATGATTATGTGGTGGATGCGGTGGATACCGTCACCGCCAAAATTGAGATTATCATGCAGGCGAAGGCGGCAGGTGTGCCGGTGGTAAGCAGCATGGGAGCGGGGAATAAATTGGAGGCTTCTGCTTTTCAAGTGGCGGACATTTATGAAACCAGCGTATGTCCGCTGGCAAGGGTTATGCGCAGGGAACTGAAAAAGCGGGGTGTGGAAAGATTAAAAGTGGTTTATTCCAGGGAAGAGCCGCATTTTATGGAAGCAGGAATTTCCACAGAGGAGGAAATTTCTGCGGGAGAAGTTCCTTGCAGAAAACGCAGTATTCCCGGCAGCATTGCATTTGTGCCGTCTGTGGCAGGACTGATTCTTGCGGGAGAAGTGGTTAAGGATTTGGCAGGCTGAGATTTATGCAGAAAAATATGATAAGATATAGTTACAGGGAAGTCTTGGGATGGAACTGTAACTTTATTTTTTGAAATTTTTTTTTAGTCAAAACTTTTTAAAAGGGATTTCGTCTTTATAAAAGAAGGGAACCAGACGGCAGCAAAAAAGGAGGAGCGCTTGAAATGATAAGAGAGCAGGCGGAGGACAAAGTATGAAGGATACGGAAATCATAGATTTATATTGGAAAAGAAGTGAACAGGCCATTGCGGAGAGTGAAAAGAGCTATGGCAAATATTGCCGCAGTATCGCATTACACATTCTTCATGACAGGGAAGATTGTGATGAGTGCGTCAATGACACTTGGCTGAGAGCATGGAATGCCATGCCGCCCAAGCGTCCGGACAAGCTGTCCGTCTTTCTGGGCACTATTACCAGAAATTTATCTTTGGATAAGTGGAAACTTAAAAATGCAGTCAAGAGAGGAAGTGGAGAAATGGAGTTTGCATTGGATGAACTGATGGAATGCATCCCGGCGTCCCACAACACGGAGGAAGCTGTGGAGGCAGCGGAGCTGGAGCATATGTTGAATAAATTTTTACATACTCTCAGTGAGCAGGACTGTAATGTGTTTCTCAGGAGATATTGGTATGTGGAAGAATACGCCCAGATAGCAAAGCGTTATCACATGAATCTGAACACGGTAAAAACCTCTCTTTTTCGCACTAGAAATAAGCTGAGGGGATATTTGGAACAGGAGGGAATTGTGTTATGAGCAAAGAGTATAATTTAGATGACAGACAGAAAGCGATGCGTCTGATGGAAGCCTTGTCGGGAGTGGACGGGGAATTGTTAGAGAGAAGTGAAGGTGTCAGGACAGTGATTCCTTTTTGGAGATATGGAAAGCAGTTGGCGGCCTGCTTTGCCCTTGTGGTGATGGGAGCTTGCGCTATTGGGGTTTACAGTGTTACAGGAAATAACAAAAATGCTACGGGCAATGCCCATAATTTTACGCCTCAGGCAATGGATAAGAACCTTTCTATGTCTGGCGGTAGTGACGGGATAAATGCGGACATGGCGCCGAAAGAGGACTATCAACAGGCAGCAGAGTCTCTTGAAAAAGTGCCGGCTATGGAGAATGGAAAGGCAGCCATGGAGGAGCAATTTACGGATGCATCTAACAGTATGCATAGTATGCAGGGTCAATCAAATAGACAGGATGGTTTACAGATGCCGCAAACGGAAGGCGTCACAAATGCGCCGCAGGAGGACAAACACGTAGCAGTAGATTCTGAAAAGCTGGAGTCGAGTCCGGTGGATGCCCGTGCTAAGATTACCTTACAGGCGGCAAAAGAGATGGAAAGAATCGGAGGATATGTGCCGGAGAAGCTTCCGTCAGGATATCAGTTTGAATCGGCAAGGGGCAGCTCGCCTGCCAACAGCTATCTGGATATGAGTCTGTGCTGGTGCAAAGGCATGGATGATATCAGACTGCATATTACGGAATTTTATGCGGTTGCAAGCATGCCCAAGGATGTGTATGAGACTTTCCAAAAGAGGATAGTTGATCCTGCAAAACCAGAGACCTATGATGTAAGTCTATATGAAATTCCTTACGCCGATACGGTACCGAGGGAGTATTTTGAGGTTTTTGATCATCCTGTGTTTAAAGAGTCGGATTTTTCTCTGGAAATGGTGGAGGCGCGCATGAAATCCATACCGGATGCGGGAGATACGGATACCCCCAGAGGAAATTTTGCGGTGTTGTATGACAGCGGTATTATGGTAGAGTTTTCCGGCAGGGGAAGCGCAGAGGAAATCTGGGAGATGTTTGAATCCATTAAACCATGATTACTTTGTAATCATGGTTTGGATGGCCATTCGGCCGTTTCTTGCATGGAACGAGAAGCGCATTTTGCCATAGCAAGAGTTATTGGTTTTCGTTTTCCAGCATCCGATAGCCTACACCGATTTCCGTAAACACATATTTGGGTTGAGCAGGCTGGACTTCGATTTTGCGCCGGATATTTGCCATGTTTACCCGCAGGATTTGATTGCTGTCATCGGAGTAGGGACCCCAGATAGTATTCATGATATGGCTGTAAGTCAGCACTTTTCCGGAATTTTCCGCAAGAAGAGTCAGAAGCTGGTACTCAATCTGAGTCAGGTGGATATCCTTTCCTGCAAGCAGAACCTTGCGTTTGTCAAACTGAATTTCCAAGTCAAGAGCCCTGTATATGTGGCCTGGTGATTCTTTGCGACTGTGACGGATGGAGGTGCGGATGCGTGCCATCAGCTCGTTGGTTCCGAAGGGCTTGGTGATATAGTCATCTGCACCCATATCCAGAGCGGTGACTTTTTCCTCTTCTTCGATATGGGCGGACAGGATAATGATAGGGAGACAGCTCCAGCTGCGAACCTGCTGCAGTACAACAAGTCCGTCCATGTCGGGAAGTCCCAAATCTAAAAGAATGACATTGGGACAAAAGGATGTGGTGAGGCTGATGCCTTCTCTGCCGGAAAAAGCAGTCATGACCTTGTAATCATTGGACTCCAGAACAGAGGTAATAATACTGTTTAAGTTTTTGTCATCTTCAATTAATAATATCTTTGTCTTTGGATTCATGAAATTTATCCCTCTTTTCTTTTGTGCGGTCAGACTATGGTTCCTTTGGGCTGCAAGGCACTCGCTTTACGGGAGTCAGCTTTTGGGCAGTGTAAAGACAAATTCGGCGCCTGCTTTGTGGTTCCGTCCCAGAATTGTGCCATGGTGCGCGGTGATGATGGTTTGGCAGATGGAAAGTCCGATACCAGTGCCTTTATAAGGCACACATTTATAAGGCGCGTTTTTACAAGAATCATTGGAATAAGATGTGCCGTCAAAGAGGCAGTCCAGCTTTTCAGGGGGAATGCCGATACCATAATCCTTTACGGAGACGGATATGGCATGGCGGGTATCCCGCACGGTCAGTTCAATAGGTGCAGAACTTCCCGAATGGATGGAAGCATTGGACAGCAGATTGATAATTACCTGTTCAATCAAAATGGCATCCATGGGAAGTGAAATATAAGATTCAGGAATCTGCACTTTGACGGTAACATCGGGATAGTGTTTTTTAAATTTTTGCAGAGCTTCAGAAATTACCTCTTCCAAGGTTTCACTACGGGTGACAATGGAACAATCGTCTTTTCGAATGCGAGTGATGACAAGAAGGTTTTCCACTATGTTTAAAAGCCAATCTGCTTCCTCATGAATATTGGTCAAAAGTTCCATTTTTTCCTTTTCACTTAATTGGTCTTTACTTTCTAAATAGAGAGAACTGTTGCCGATAATGACAGCTAAAGGAGTTCTTAGGTCGTGGGAGATAGAGCGCAGCAGATTTGCGCGCATTTTCTCAATCTCGGATTCTGAGAGAAGCTTGCGGCGTTGGTCTGAAATGTCTTTTAATAAAATTACGCGGAAAAATATGATACAGTGTGAAGTAATAAAAACTGCTGACAGGAAAGACAGCAGTATCGCAAAGGGACCTTCTGGCAGCAGGGCATGATAAATAAAAGCAACAGCCATGGCGGCACCCATGCAGATGCCGGAAAGCAGAAAGCTGTAGAGGTGCTGCTTCCAAACAGGCATATTCTGTAATTTTTGATGCATGACATCTCCTTTGTAAATGAATACACAACAACTATATGATTATATTGTACCTTACTTGCATAGCAATGGGTATAAAGATAGTGTTAAGAAGCAGCATCTCTCATCCATCGGCCGGAAGCGCCGCAGGGAAGCACCAGACCGCTTTCCGTGACAGGCAGACCGATTTCATCTGCATCCACATGACCGCCCAGAGGCTTGGTAAGTGCAGAGTTCAGCATATAGGAGAGCACTGCGGGCTGCAGTCCTGTAGTATAGGAATTGAGCAAAAAGAATAAGGCATCTTTGGAAAGCAGTTGTGTGGTCAGTACGATGAAAGGCCATATATTGGTTTCTAATTTCCATGTCTCACCCTTGGGGCCTCTCCCATAAGATGGCGGATCCATGATAATTCCGTCATATTTGTTGCCGCGCCGGATTTCGCGTTCCACAAATTTGATGCAGTCATCCACCAAAAAACGGATGGGTGCATCTTTTAGTCCGGAGGAGACCGCATTTTCCTTTGCCCATCCTACCATGCCTTTGGAGGCGTCCACATGGGTCACGGCAGCACCTGCGGCAGCGGCGGCAATGGTAGCACCGCCGGTATAAGCAAACAGATTCAAAACCTTTACGGGATTGTCTGAAGAACGGCGGGCATCTTTGATGATGCGGGAAAACCAATCCCAGTTTACTGCCTGTTCGGGAAACAGACCGGTGTGCTTGAAACTGAAAGGCTTCAGGTGAAAAGTCAGGGAATGGCAGTCTGCGTCTGCAAGGTCATAGGATATGCTCCATTCGTCCGGAAGTTTAAAAAATTCCCATTCTCCGCCACCCTTGGCGCTTCTGTGGTAATGTCCGTTTTTCTTTTTCCAGCCAGGGTTTGTGTAATTTGTGCTCCAGATAACCTGAGGGTCGGGACGCACAAGGAGATATTTTCCCCAGCGCTCTAATTTTTCTCCGTTGCCGGTGTCTATTACTTCATAGTCTTTCCAATTATCTGCAATCCACATAGGTATACATCCTCCACCATTACTATACAGGATTTTTGGGTTTTGTGCAATGCGAAAAGCTTGGGGAGGAAGCTTAAAGATACTTGACTAATTGTAAAATTCTTAGTAGACTAATGGATAAATGTGTATAGACATACCATTAAGAGGCAGGAAAGAACAGAAAGGAAGAGGAGATTATGAGTGCACAGGCAGGAATTATTTTGGCAATTGTGGTTTATCTGGCGGCAATGATAGCCGTGGGAGTGTATTTTAGCAGAAAAGGAGACAATTCTGCGGAGGGATTTTATCTGGGAGGCAGAAAGTTAGGACCTTTGGTGGCTGCAATGAGCGCAGAGGCCTCTGACATGAGCAGTTACCTGTTGATGGGGCTTCCGGGACTTGCATACATATCAGGTATTGCAGATGTGGGCTGGACGGTTATAGGACTTGGGGTTGGAACCTATTTGAATTGGCTGTTGGTGGCAAAGAAGCTGCGCAGATATTCGGCTGCCTGCGGTGCCATCACAATTCCGGATTTCTTTTCCAAACGCTATAGAGATAATAAGAATATATTGGCATGTATTGCGGCCATCTTTATCCTGATTTTCTTTATTCCTTATACTGCATCCGGCTTTAAGGCAGTTGGCACCCTGTTTTCCACTTTGTTTGGTGTGGACTATCATGTTGCCATGTTGATTGGTGCACTTGTAATCGTAGGGTATACTGCATTGGGAGGCTTTCTGGCAGTGTCAACCACGGATTTGATTCAAAGTATAGTGATGACCATTGCCTTGATAGTCATTGTATTTTTTGGCATTAATGTTGCAGGGGGCTGGACGGTTGTCATGGATAACGCCCATGCGCTTCCTGGATATTTGAGTATGAATCAGACCTATGATATAGAAACAGGCATGGCAAAGCCCTATACATTACTGACTATTTTATCCACAGCAGCATGGGGACTTGGCTATTTTGGTATGCCTCATATCCTATTGCGTTTCATGGCAGTGAGGGAGGAGAAGGAAATTAAGCTTGCACGCAGAATTGCATCCGTCTGGGTGGTAATTTCCATGTCGGTTGCCATTTTGCTCGGGTTAATTGGCTGTGCTGCTTCAGCGGCAGGTGCGATTCCTTCCTTTAATAATACTTCCGAATCGGAAACGGTTATCATACAGTTTGCAAATCTGCTCTCACAGCATGGTTTTCTGGCAGCGATTATTGCCGGTATAGTGCTTGCAGGTATTTTGGCTTGTACCATGTCAACGGCGGATTCCCAGCTGCTTACTGCAGCATCCAGCGTATCTCAGAATCTGATGCAGGATTTTCTGAAGATTAAGATGAGCGAAAAGATGTCTATGCTGGTGGCGCGCCTGACCATTGGAGTGATTGCGATTATCGGAGTTTTTCTGGCGTGGAATCCGAACAGCTCTGTGTTTAACATTGTATCCTTTGCCTGGGCTGGTTTTGGTGGAGCATTTGGACCGGTGATGTTGTTCTCTCTGTTCTGGAAACGCACAAATTTCCCAGGAGCTCTTGCGGGTATGGTTTCCGGCGGTGTGATGATATTTGTATGGAAGTATCTGGTTCGTCCGCTGGGTGGTTTGTGGGATATCTATGAGCTGCTTCCTGCTTTTGTGATAGGCAGTGTGGTAATTTTGTTGGTATCGCTGGTGACGGCGGCGCCTTCTAAGGAAATTGTAAAGGAATTTGAGTCTGTGAAATCCATGAAATAATGAAATAGGATGTAGGGAAAATTGCGGTTTTAACTTTGTACTAAAAAAAATACAATTTTAAGCTTGCAAAATTTTCCTTCATCCTGTATACTACTATTTGCTGTGGCATGATAGCTGTGAAGCGTGAGGTTGCTGCTTTCGGGCAATCGAGAGCAGGTTTTCCGTGGAGCGAATGTCAAGTTAGGAAACTGACGACAAGTCACTGTACCCAAACAAGGTCTACTTAGCAGTAGAAACAGCGTGTGAAGTTCAAAGCAGAAAGAAGGAAGCGTTGCAAATGCTTAGGACACACACGGAAGAGTGTACAGTCACCACTTGTCGTACGAAAGCGATGAACTCGCTTGCAAAAGTGCGAAAAGGAGGCGGCTTTTTTTATGGCAAATCAAGTAATGAGAATCACCCTGAAGGCATATGAGCATCAGCTTGTGGATGCATCTGCCCAGAAGATTATCGAAACAGTTAAGAAGAACGGTTCACAGGTGAGTGGTCCCGTTCCCCTTCCTACTAAAAAGGAAGTAATCACTATTCTGAGAGCTGTTCACAAGTACAAGGATTCCAGAGAACAGTTTGAACAGAGAACTCACAAGAGACTCATCGATATCATTGCACCGACCCAGAAGACGGTGGATGCGCTGCAGAGATTGGAAATGCCTGCAGGTGTGTATATTGACATCAAAATGAAGAACAAATAATAAGTCACTTCATTTTAATGAATCATAAGTAACAGAAATAAAATAAGACCTCTACTAGACAAGAACGGGCTTTGCCCCGGTCCTCTATGTAGACAACAGGAGGTAAAAATGAAGAAAGCAATTTTGGCAACAAAAATCGGAATGACTCAAATCTTCAATGAAGACGGCGTGCTTATTCCCGTAACAGTTCTTCAGGCAGGACCCTGCGTAGTTACCCAGTTAAAGACTGTGGAGAACGATGGCTACAGTGCAGTGCAGGTGGGCTTTGTAGACAAGAAGGACAAAATTATCAACAAGGATGCAGCAGGCAGGAAGGAAATTGTTCACAGCCATGGTGCAACCAAGGCAGAACAGGGACATTTCAAGAAAGCTGGCGTAAGCTCCAAGCGGTATGTGAGAGAGTTTAAGTTTGATAATGCGGATGAATATACTTTGGGCGCAGAAATCAAGGCTGATATTTTTGCGGAAGGCGACAAGATAGACGCAACTGCAATTTCCAAAGGTAAAGGTTTCCAAGGTGCTATTAAGAGATTGGGACAGCACAGAGGTCCCATGAAGCATGGTTCCAAGTTCCATCGTCATCAGGGTTCTAACGGTGCATGTTCCTCGCCCAGCCGTGTGTTTAAAGGCAAAGGAATGCCCGGTCACATGGGAAGCGTAAAGGTAACGGTTCAGAATCTGGAAGTAGTGAGAGTGGATGCTGAGAAGAATCTGCTTCTTATCAAAGGTTCCGTACCCGGACCCAAGAAATCTTTAGTAACCATCAAAGAAACCGTTAAGGCGGAGGCATAAAATTGCGCATTGCGCAAAGCGAAAGGAGGACCAAGCAGATGGCAAGCGTATCTGTTTTTAATATGGAAGGCAAAGAAGTTGGTACGATTGAATTAAGTGATGCAGTGTTTGGTGCAAAGGTAAACGAGCATCTGGTGCATATGGCAGTCGTACAGCATCTGGCAAATAAGCGTCAGGGCACTCAGAAAGCAAAGACCCGTTCAGAGGTGTCCGGAGGAGGCAGAAAGCCTTGGAGGCAGAAAGGAACCGGTCATGCAAGACAGGGTTCCATCAGAGCTCCTCAGTGGAAAGGCGGCGGAATGGTGTTTGCACCGGTTCCCAGAGATTACTCTTTCAAGATGAACAAGAAGGAGAAGCGTGCGGCTCTCAAATCCGTTCTCACGGATAAGGTGCAGAACAGCAACCTGATTGTGCTTGATGAGTTAAAGTTTGATGAGATCAAGACCAAGAATTTTGTGAAGGTGATGAACAACTTAAATGTCGATAATGGATTGGTTGTAATTGCCGATAATGATCAGAATGTGGTAATGTCTGCAAGAAATATTGAAAAGGTAAATACCGCTCTGGTAAACACCATCAATGTATATGACATTATGAAAGCTAAGAAGATTATCCTGACCAAGGATGCGGTTGTGAAGATTGAGGAGGTGTACGCATAATGGCAGACCTTAAATATTATGATGTGATTCTCAAACCGGTTATCACTGAGAAGAGCATGGCCGGCATGAGCGATAAGAAATATACTTTCTTTGTCCACACAGAAGCAAACAAGTCTCAGATTAAGGAAGCTGTTGAGAAGATGTTTGAAGGCACCAAGGTGAAGAAGGTAAATACCATGAATATCATGGGTAAAAAGAAAAGACGCGGTGCAGTGGTAGGCAGAACTGCCAAGACCAAGAAAGCTATGGTGTGGCTGACTGAGGACAGCAAGGATATTGAAATCTTTGCAGGACTGTAACACGATGAAGAATTAAGTTTCGTCGATGCGGATTTAAGTATGCGGCTAAGACAGCTGCGCAAAAAAGATGAAAAGGAGATAAGACAATGGGAATCAAGACATATAATCCCTATACACCTTCCAGAAGAAATATGACCGGTTCAGACTTTGCGGAGATTACAAAAACCACTCCTGAAAAAAGTCTCTGTACTTCCTTAAAGAAAAATGCTGGTCGTAACAATCAGGGAAAAATTACAGTTAGACATCGCGGCGGCGGTGCTGCAAAAAAATATAGGGTTATTGATTTTAAGAGAAAGAAGGATGGAATTCCTGCAAGAGTTATCGGTATTGAATATGACCCTAACAGAACGGCAAATATTGCATTGATTTGTTATGCGGATGGCGAGAAAGCATACATTCTTGCTCCTGACGGTCTTACAGACGGCATGAAGGTCATGAACGGACCTCAGGCAGAAATTTCCGTTGGAAACTGCCTGCCTCTGTCAGAAATCCCGGTAGGTACTCTGGTACACAACATTGAACTGCATCCGGGCAAGGGCGGACAGATGGTTCGTTCCGCCGGCAATTCCGCACAGCTTATGGCAAAAGAAGGAAAGTATGCAACACTTCGTCTTCCTTCCGGCGAGATGAGAATGGTTCCGATGGTATGCCGTGCAACAATCGGTGTTGTAGGCAATGTGGACCACAATCTGATTAATATCGGAAAAGCAGGGCGCAAGCGCCACATGGGATTCCGTCCCACAGTCCGCGGCTCTGTTATGAACCCGAACGACCATCCTCACGGTGGTGGTGAAGGTAAAACCGGTATCGGCCGTCCCGGTCCCTGCACTCCTTGGGGTAAGCCTGCTCTTGGTCTTAAGACCCGTAAGAAAAAGAAGGCTTCCAACAAGATGATTGTAAGAAGACGCGACGGTAGAGCAATCAAATAATTGAGGAGGAAAGACAATGGCTAGATCACTGAAAAAAGGACCATTTGCAGATGCAAGTCTGTTAAAAAAAGTAGATGCTTTAAACGCTTCGGGACAGAAGCAGGTTATTAAGACCTGGTCACGCCGTTCTACAATTTTCCCTTCTTTTGTAGGACATACAATTGCGGTTCACGATGGCAGAAAGCATGTACCTGTATATGTAACTGAAGACATGGTTGGACACAAGCTCGGTGAGTTTGTTGCAACCAGAACCTATAGAGGACACGGCAAAGACGAGAAGAAGTCAAAGGTCAGATAAGCCGATAGGGATTTTAGTTTGAAAGGAGGACATATCTATGGCTAAAGGACATAGATCCCAAATAAAGAGAGAAAGAAATGCGCAGAAAGATACAAGACCTTCAGCTAAGCTGTCTTATGCAAGAGTGTCTGTTCAGAAAGCCTGTTTCGTTTTGGATGCCATCAGAGGAAAAGATGCAACAGCTGCATTGGCAATCCTGAGTTACAATCCCAGATATGCATCCAGCGTTATCAAGAAGCTGCTTGAGTCAGCAATCGCAAACGCTGAGAACAATAACGGTATGAATACCGAAAACCTTTATGTTGCAGAATGCTATGCAAATAAGGGACCTACCATGAAGAGGGTTAGACCCAGAGCTCAGGGCAGGGCTTACAGGATCGAGAAGAGAACGAGCCACATCACAATTGTGCTTGATGAGAAGAAGTAGGGAAAGGAGCTTAGAATAAATGGGACAGAAAGTTAATCCTCACGGCCTTAGAGTCGGAATTATTAAAGATTGGGATTCCAAGTGGTATGCTGAGGGCGAGTTTTCCGAGTATCTGAAAGAAGACTACGAAATCAGAAAATATCTGAAGAAGAAATTGTACAGCGCAGGCATTTCCAAGATCGAGATTGAGAGAGCATCAGACAGAGTCAAGGTTATGGTTTACACTGCAAAACCCGGCCTTATCATTGGCAAGGGCGGCACGGAAATCGAGGAGACCAAAAAGGAACTCTGCAAGATGACAGGCAAGAAGGTTCTCATCGATGCCAAGGAAATCAAGAAGCCTGACAAGGATGCTCAGCTGGTTGCCGAGAACATCGCATTGCAGCTTGAGAACCGTGTATCTTTCAGACGTGCAATGAAGTCCTGCATGGGCAGAACCATGAAGGCAGGCGCACTTGGTATCAAGGCAGCATGTGCAGGCCGTCTGGGCGGTGCAGATATTGCCCGTACTGAGTTTTACAGTGAAGGAACTATCCCCCTGCAGACCTTGAGAGCAGATATCGATTATGGTTTTGCAGAGGCAGACACCACTTACGGAAAAGTAGGTGTTAAGGTTTGGATTTATAAAGGCGAGATACTTCCTACAAAAGGGAATCAGGTGGAAGGGAGTGATAAATAATGTTAATGCCGAAGAGAGTGAAACGCCGCAAACAGTTCCGCGGCTCTATGGCCGGAAAGGCTACAAGAGGTAATACAATCACTTATGGAGAATTCGGATTGGTTGCAACTGAGCCCTGCTGGCTCAAGTCAAACCAGATTGAAGCAGCCCGTATTGCGCTTACCCGTTATACAAAGCGTACAGGTAAAGTCTGGATTAAGGTTTTCCCGGATAAGCCGGTAACTGCAAAACCTGCTGAGACCCGTATGGGTTCCGGTAAAGGAAGCGTTGAGTATTGGGTGGCAGTTGTAAAGCCCGGACGCGTTATGTTTGAGATTGCCGGTGTTGCTGAAGAACAGGCACGCGAAGCTTTGCGTCTGGCTATGCACAAGCTTCCCTGCAAATGTAAAATCGTGTCTAAGGCAGATTTGGAAGGCGGTGTATCATAATGAAATCAAGCAAATTTGTAGAAGAATTAAGAACCAAGTCACCGGAAGAATTAAATACAGATCTGGTAGCTGCAAAGAAAGAGCTTTTCAATTTGAGATTCCAGAATGCGACTAATCAGCTGGATAATACGGCAAGAATCAAAGAAGTAAGAAAGAATATTGCACGTATTCAGACAGTTATCACAGAGAAGGCTAGAGCATAGAAAGGAGATCAACCGTGGAAAGAAATTTAAGGAAAACCCGTACCGGTAAAGTTACCAGCAATAAGATGGATAAAACAATCGTTGTTGCAATCGAAGAGCATGTAAAGCATCCTCTCTATGGAAAAGTTGTAAAGCGCACATATAAGCTGAAAGCGCATGATGAAAACAATGAGTGCAACATCGGCGATACCGTTAAGGTTATGGAGACAAGACCCCTTTCCAAAGAGAAGAGATGGAGACTTGTAGAAATCATAGAAAGAGCGAAATAAGTGAATGTGTCGTTTGACGGCAAAGGAGGAAAATCATGATTCAGCAGGAAAGTAGATTAAAGGTTGCTGATAACACCGGTGCAAAAGAACTGCTCTGCATCAGAGTTATGGGCGGCTCTACCAGAAGATATGCACATATTGGAGATGTGATTGTTGCTTCCGTTAAAGATGCAACACCCGGCGGAGTTGTAAAGAAGGGTGATGTTGTGAAGGCAGTGGTAGTTCGCACGGTTAAGGGCGCACGCCGCAAGGATGGTTCTTATATCAAGTTCGATGAGAACGCTGCCGTAATCATCAAGGAAGATAAGACCCCCAGAGGAACCCGTATCTTTGGACCGGTAGCAAGAGAGCTTCGTGAGAAACAGTTTATGAAGATTGTTTCCTTGGCTCCTGAAGTATTATAAGGAGGTGCCATATGGCAACATTAAAAATTAAAAAGGGTGATACCGTAAAGGTTATTGCCGGTAAAGATAACAGTGCAGAGGGCAAGGTGCTCTCCGTAGATGCAAAGAATCATAAGGTTCTGGTTGAAGGAGTCAATATGATTACGAAGCATGCGAAGCCTTCTCAGAGTAATCCCAATGGCGGAATCGTCCAGAAGGAAGCCCCTATTGATATTTCAAATGTAATGCTGCTTGTGAAGGGCAAGCCTACCAGAGTCGGATTCAAGGTAGAAAACGGCAAAAAAGTGCGGTTTGCAAAGTCCACAGGCGAAGTAATTGACTAATCAATAGGAAGGAGGAAAAAAAGTGAGCAGACTGAAAGATTTGTATAAAGACGAAATCGTAGCAGCAATGACGAAGAAGTTTGGATATAAAAATGTCATGGAGGTTCCGAAGCTTGAGAAAATCGTCATCAACATGGGTGTTGGCGAGGCAAAGGAAAATGCAAAGATTCTGGAAAATGCAGTATCTGACATGGAAACCATTGCAGGTCAGAAAGCAATCCTCACCAAGGCAAAGAAATCCGTGGCAAACTTCAAGATTCGTGAAGGAATGGCAATCGGATGCAAAACGACCCTGCGCGGCGAGAAGATGTATGAGTTTTTGGATCGTTTGGTCAATCTGGCGCTGCCCCGTGTGCGTGACTTCAGAGGTGTCAATCCCAATGCTTTTGACGGAAGAGGAAACTATGCGCTGGGCATTAAGGAACAGTTCATCTTTCCTGAGATTGAGTTTGACAAGATCGACAAGACCAGAGGCATGGATGTTATTTTTGTAACTACCGCTAAGACGGATGAAGAGGCACGCGAGCTACTGACATTGTTCAATATGCCGTTTGCTAAATAAAAGGGAGGTAAATTCTGATGGCTAAGACATCTTTGAAAGTAAAACAGCAGCGCAAACCTAAGTTTTCTACTCAGGCTTATACCCGTTGCAACATTTGTGGTCGTCCCCACGCTGTTCTGAAAAAATATGGAATCTGCAGAGTTTGCTTCCGTGAGCTGGCATATAAGGGACAGATTCCCGGCGTGAAGAAAGCAAGCTGGTAAGCAACTAGAAATAGTAGATAGAAGAAATAAAAGGAGGAAGTCACAAAATGACAATGAGCGATCCTATTGCAGATATGCTTACAAGAATCCGTAATGCAAATACTGCGAAACATGATACAGTTGATGTTCCTTCTTCTAAAATGAAGCTGGCTATTGCAGACATCCTTTTAGAAGAGGGTTATATTAAGAAATATGACATTATTGACGAAGGTAGCTACAAGAGCATTCGCATTACCCTTAAGTATGGTGCCAACAAGAACGAAAAGATTATTTCCGGCATCAAGAGAATTTCCAAACCGGGCCGCCGTGTATATGTTGGCAAAGAGGATCTGCCTAAGGTTCTGGGAGGTCTTGGTATTGCAATTGTTTCCACCAATCAGGGCGTTCTGACCGACAAAAAGGCAAGAGAGCTTCAGGTAGGCGGAGAAGTATTGGCTTTCGTGTGGTAAGGCGAAGCAGATTGATTCAATAAGGTTCAATAATATGATAGGAGGTACGGGCATGTCACGTATAGGTAGAATGCCAATCGCGATTCCTGCAGGCGTTACCGTAGAAATCGCAGAAAATAACAAAGTAACAGTCAAAGGCCCCAAGGGAACACTTGAGAGAGTGCTGCCTGCGGAGATGGAAATTAAGCTTGAGGGCGCAGAGGTATTAGTAAGCAGACCTAATGACTTAAAGAAAATGAAATCTCTTCACGGTCTGACCAGAACACTGATTAACAACATGGTAGTCGGTGTAACTCAGGGCTATGAGAAAAAGCTTGAGGTAAACGGTGTCGGTTACAGAGTTGCAAAGGCTGGAAAGAAGCTGACTCTGAACCTTGGATATTCTCATCCGGTAGAGATGGAGGATCCCGAGGGTGTTGAAACCGTTGTGGAAGGTCAGAACGTGATTATCGTAAAGGGTATCGACAAAGAGAAGGTTGGTCAGTTTGCAGCCAATATCAGAGATAAGAGAAAACCTGAACCTTACAAGGGCAAGGGTATCAAGTATGCTGATGAGACAATCAGGCGTAAAGTCGGTAAGACTGGTAAGAAATAATAGATAAGGAGAGTATGAAGATGGTTAAAAAAGAATCAAGACAAAAAATTCGTGTTAAAAAGCACATGAGAATTCGTAACCGCTTCAGTGGTACTGCTGAAAGACCTCGTCTTGCAGTGTTCAGAAGCAATAATCATATGTATGCTCAAATTATCGATGATACAGTTGGGAATACATTAGTGGCAGCATCCACCCTTGAGAAGGATGTCAAGTCAGAGCTGGAAAAGACCAATAATGTTGAAGCAGCAGCATACTTGGGAACCGTGATTGCAAAGAGAGCAATGGAAAAGGGTATCAAGGAAGTTGTTTTTGACAGAGGCGGTTTTTTGTATCACGGAAAGATTGCAGCATTAGCTGATGCAGCCAGAGAAGCTGGCTTGGAATTCTAGGAAAGGGAGAGGAATATACCATGAAGCATACAATCATAGATGCAAGCCAGATGGAGCTGAATGATAAAGTTGTTACGATCAAGCGCGTAACTAAGGTTGTGAAAGGCGGAAGCAATATGCGTTTTACGGCTTTGGTAGTGGTTGGTGACGGCAACGGCCATGTGGGTGCAGGTTTAGGCAAGGCAAAGGAAATTCCCGAAGCCATTCGCAAAGGAAGAGAAGATGCAGTAAAGCATATTGTTGAAGTGGCATTGGATGAAAATAATTCCATTACCCATGATTTCATCGGCAAATATGGTTCTGCAAATGTTTTATTAAAGAAGGCTCCGGAAGGTACCGGTATTATCGCAGGCGGTCCTGCCCGTGTGGTATGCGAACTTGCAGGCATCAAGAATATCCGTACCAAATCTCTTGGCTCCAATAACAAGCAGAATGTTGTCCTTGCGACCATCACCGGCTTAAGCCAGCTGAAGGCTCCCGAAGAAGTAGCCAAGAACAGAGGCAAGTCTGTGGATGAAATTTTAGCTTGACAAAGTGAATGATTCACTTGAAAGGAGAACGACAATGGCAGAGAAAAAGTTAAAGGTAACTTTAGTAAAATCCTTAATCGGTTCTGTTCCCAAGAACAGAGCAACTGCACAGTCCATGGGACTTCGCAAGATAGGTCAGTCCATCGTGCTTCCTGATAACGATTGCACAAAGGGACAGATTCGCAAGATCAATCATTTAATTAAAGTTGAAGAAGTATAAGAAGATAAGGAGGTGTTAAAAATGGAATTATCCAATTTGAGACCCGCTGAAGGTTCTAAGCATAACAACTTCAGAAAAGGCCGTGGTCATGGTTCAGGCAACGGTAAGACTGCAGGAAAGGGACATAAAGGACAGAAGGCTCGTTCCGGCGCACCCAGACCCGGTTTTGAAGGCGGACAGATGCCTTTATACAGACGTATTCCCAAGAGAGGTTTCACCAACAGAAACGCTAAGGATATTGTGGCTATTAATGTAAGCGTTCTGGAGGGTTTTGAGAATGGTGCAACCGTAGATATAGCTGCATTAAAAGAGGCAGGCATTATTAAGAACCCCAGAGATGGAGTAAAGATACTCGGAAATGGAGACCTTACCAAAAAGCTTGATGTCAAAGTAAATGCGTTCAGCGCATCTGCAAAGGAAAAGATCGAAGCTCTTGGTGGAACAGCAGAGGTGATTTAATGCTTACAACGCTGAAGAATGCATTCAAAATTAAGGAGATAAGGCAAAAACTTATTTTTACCTTCATTATGTTGGTAGTGATTCGTATCGGTTCCTGTATTCCGGTGCCGGGGGTGAACACAGACTTTTTTAAAGAGTGGTTTCAACAGCAGACAGGCGGTGCATTTAGCTTTTTTGATGCCATTACAGGCGGTTCCTTTGTGAATATGACTATTTTGGCGTTGAATATTAACCCCTATATCACATCTTCCATTATCATGCAGCTTTTGACCATTGCGATTCCGAAATTGGAAGAAATGCAGCGTGACGGAGAAGACGGAAGAAAGAAGATTGCGGCTATTACCAGATATGTGACAGTAGCACTTGCCTTGATTCAATCTACTGCAATGGCTGTAGGATTCGGAAGACAAGGATATCTGACACAGTATAATGTACTCAGTGTCATTACAGTAATCGCAACCCTCACGGCAGGAAGCGCATTCTTAATGTGGGTGGGTGAACAGATTACGGAGCATGGTGTGGGAAACGGCATTTCGGTTGTGCTGGTAATCAATATTATCTCCAGACTGCCTGCGGATTTTGCCACATTGTTTGAACAGTTTGTGTTTGGCAAAGCGCCTGCAACGGCAATTCTTGCAGCAGTAATTATCTTTGCCATTGTGATTGCAATGGTGGTGTTAGTTATTGTATTGAATGACGGCACCCGGAAGATTCCCGTACAGTATGCAAAGAAGGTACAGGGAAGAAAAATGGTGGGAGGTCAGACCGCAAATATTCCTTTGAAGGTGAATACCTCCGGTGTCATTCCTATTATTTTTGCACAGTCCATTATGCAGCTTCCCATTATGATTAGTACTTTTGTGGGATATAACGGAACCGGTGTGTGGGGCGAGATTCTCAAAGGACTCAATTCCAGCTATTGGTGCCGCATAAGCCAGCCCATTTATTCGATTGGATTATTGGCATATATTGGATTGATTGTATTTTTTGCATATTTTTATACTTCAATTACCTTTAATCCGCTGATGATTGCTGATAATATGAAGAAGCAGGGAGGTTTCATTCCCGGCATCAGACCCGGCAAGCCCACCAGCGATTATCTGGATAAGGTACTGAATTATATTGTATTTATCGGAGCCGTAGGATTAATTATTGTTTCTGTCATTCCGTTTATTTTCAGCGGCGTGTTCGGAGCAAATGTATCCTTCGGAGGCACAAGCCTTATCATTATTGTGAGCGTTGTGCTGGAAACGATAAAGCAGATTGAATCTCAGATGCTTGTTCGGAATTATAAGGGCTTCTTGGAGAATTAATAACAGACAATGAGCGCATTCGGATGGGTATTTCTATCCGAATGCGTGTGTTATTCTTAGTTGATAATGCGAAAGGAATAAATAAAGATGAAAATTATTATGTTAGGCGCACCGGGCGCAGGAAAAGGCACTCAGGCAAAGATGATTGCAGAAAAATACGGTATTCCCCATGTATCCACAGGAGATATTTTCCGCGCAAATATCAAAAACGGAACAGAACTTGGCATGGAAGCCAAAAAGTACATGGATCAGGGACTTTTGGTTCCGGATGAATTGACGGTTAAGATTCTTTTGGACAGAGTGGCACAGCCCGATTGTGAAAAGGGATATGTTCTGGACGGATTTCCCAGAAACATTCCTCAGGCAAACGTGCTGGATAAGGCGCTTACAGAGCTTGGCGATTCTATTGATTATGCTGTCAATGTGGATGTGCCGGATGAAAATATTGTAAAGAGGATGTCCGGCAGACGGGCTTGTCTTTCCTGTGGAGCGACCTATCATATTGTGAATGTTCCGCCCAAGGCAGAGGGTATTTGTGATGCATGCGGCAAGGAACTTGTGCTGCGTGATGATGACAAGCCGGAGACGGTGCAGAACCGCTTGAAGGTATACCACGATCAAACCCAGCCTTTGATTGATTTTTATACTGAAAAAGGCGTTTTGAAGACCGTGGACGGCACCATGGACATGAAGGATGTGTTTGAAGCCATTACGGCTATCTTAGGCTAATTAGCGTAAAAAAGAAAGTATGGTTTTGAAATGGGCGTGACAATTAAGTCGGAACATGAAATTGAATTAATGCGGGAATCCTGCAGACTATTGGCTATTGTACATAAGGAGCTTGGGGAGAGTATCCGCCCCGGTATGTCCACTTTGGACATTGATACACTAGGGGAGAATCTGATTCACAAATTGGGATGTGTCCCCAACTTTAAAAATTATAACGGCTATCCCGCCAGCATATGCGTTTCCGTAAATGACGAGGTGGTTCATGGAATTCCCAACAAAAATCGTATTTTGCAGGAGGGTGATATTGTCAGTCTGGATGCCGGGCTGATTTATCAAGGATATCATTCTGATGCGGCAAGAACTTACGGGGTGGGGCAGATTACTCCGGAGGCACAGAAACTCATTGACGTCACAAGGGAAAGTTTTTTTGCGGGAATAAAAATGGCAAAAGCTGGCAATCATCTCCATGATATCTCCAACGCCATAGACGCCTATGTGAGACCTCATGGCTATGGAATTGTGCGGGATTTGGTGGGGCATGGAATTGGCAGAAAGCTTCATGAGGCCCCGGAGATTCCCAATTATGCCAAGCGCAGCCGGGGAATTAAGCTCCGGGCTGGCATGACTTTGGCAGTGGAGCCCATGATTAATATGGGAGACCCCGATGTAGTATGGCTGGATGATGATTGGACCGTGGTGACGGAGGACGGCTCATGGTCGGCGCATTATGAAAATACGATTCTGATTACAGATGGCGAGCCGGAGATTCTGACACTGTATTAGAAGAAAGCATTGCCTGGCAGACAAGAGTGAAATCCGGCCGGAAGGAATATAAGAACTATGGAGTTTAGAATAGGAAGTTTTGCGATTTCCAAGGCGGGGCACGACAAAGGAAGCTGTTATGTGATTGTGGGTGAAGAGGAAGACTTTGTCTATTTATGTGACGGACGGCTCAAAAAGTTACAGGCGCCCAAGCGTAAACGCAAAAAACATATACAGGTTATTAACCGTACGGTGAACAGCGAACTTTTAAAAAAGTTTACAGAAAAAATAACGGATGAAGAAATCAAATATGAAATTAAGCAATATTTAAAGCAAGGATAGAAAGTGGAGGGATGGTATGTCTAAAAGTGATGTAATCGAAATCGAGGGAATCGTTGTAGAGAAACTGCCGAACACCATGTTCCGTGTGGAATTGGAGAATGGGCATCGTGTGCTTGCTACCATCAGCGGCAAGCTGCGTCAGAACTTTATCCGTATTTTGCCGGGGGATAAAGTAACCTTGGAATTATCTCCTTACGATTTGAGCAAAGGACGCATTATTTGGAGAGATAAATAAAGACTCAAAAATATTTGTAATAAAATGGATGTAGCCCCTTGCAAACTGCAGGGGGTTGTGTTATAATGTAAAACGGTCTTTTTTGAAAGGAGGGTTTGAGATGAAAGTTAGATCATCAGTAAAACCGATTTGCGAAAAGTGCAAAATCATCAAGAGAAAAGGACGCATCAGAGTAATCTGCG
>CAZGGA010000025.1:0-39359 GCA_964524555.1 uncultured Acetatifactor sp. | reverse complement strand
GACCATGTCTATTTTCTATGAAACTACAATTTGCGAAATCTATTATACGTTATCCAAACAGGAGCTTTACCTCAAGCAATGGCCGATTGAGCTGGAAAAGCTCGTAGAAATAGCCAAGATACAAAGTACCGAGGCATCAAATGCCATTGAGGGTATTGTAACTACAAATACGAGAATTCGGCAGTTGGTTAAGGAAAAACAACGCCAAAGAACCGTAATGAGCAGGAAAACGCGGGATATCGTGATGTATGGAATGTTATTCACGAAAGTTTTGATGCTATTTCCATCACTAAGAATTATATTATACGCTAAGGTCAAGCATCTGTTCAGTAATGAATGGATGCTTTTTTATATCTCTCCTGAGACTATGATTGAAATTATAAAAAGCAATGGTATAATAGTAATATATGCCATTTCACCCAAAAACACAAAGCGGTGATATAAGTATTCAGGGAATATGAGGATTTGACGGATAAATGGAGAAAAAAATAGAAAACAAAGTAAATGACAGTGGAAAAAGCATTACGGCAGGCAGTTCCAGAATGGCGAATCTGGAGCTTCTTCGCTGTATTGCCATGATGATGGTAGTGGTGCTGCATTTTCTGGGCAAGGGAGATATTTTGGGAGACCTTACAGGAAAAGAACCGCTGGGAAGCATGAAAACCACAGCATGGCTTTTGGAGAGCTTCTGCATTGTTGCAGTAAACTTGTACATGCTGATCAGCGGCTATTTTTTGAGCGCTTCCTCTTTTAAATTAAGCAGGCTGTTAAAGCTGTGGCTGCAGGTATGGGTGTATTCCGTGGGCGTGGGGCTTCTGGCTTATGCGCTGGGCATCTGCCCGGAGTCGGAATTTGGAATTCATTATCTTTTGACTCTTGCACTGCCTGTATCTATGGGGCATTATTGGTTTATGACAGCATATGTATTTTTGTATATTTTGCTTCCTTTGATGGGCAGGACAGTGCGGGAGATGAGCAAGGGGCAGATACAGGTGGCGCTAGGGCTTTTGCTGTTTGCCTTCTGTATCTTAAAATCCTTTGTGCCGGCGAGGCTTGAGATGGATGGGCTAGGGTATGATGTTTTGTGGTATTTATGCGTATTTATGACAGCGGCTTACATCCGGCGTTTCGGGTGGAGTTTCCTGCAGAAAAAAGGATGTGCAATGGCTCTGTATCTGGCGGCGATTCTGGCAATCTTTTTGGGAACCATGGGACTTAGGCAGCTTTATCTCCGGACGGGGAGCTTTGGACTGATTCTGAAAATTTGTCTGGAATACAATCATATTCTGCCCCTGCTTGCATCGGTGGGATTGTTTGGAGCGTTTTTAAAGTGCAAAGTGTCAGGCGGATTTGCAAGTGTGATAAATAGAATCTCTCCCTATACGCTGGGGGTGTATCTTTTGCATGAAAATATTGGTGTGCGCTATGCATGGCAGAAGTGGCTGGGGGCGGCCGAGGTGGACAGTGTGGGCAGTCTGTTTCTTTATACAGTGGCGGCCGTGGTCAGTGTTTTTGCGGTGGGCATTTTGGTGGATATGCTGAGGGCGGCGCTCATGAAGGGATTGCATAAGCTCTTGTCAAAGTGGAGCGTTTATCGGCGTATAGTGGAGAAAGTGCTTGGGGTGGATGCAATGTTCCGGGCATAAGGTGTTATAACTATTCAGAGCCCATTTTGTATGGCTTTGAACAGTTACAAAGTGTCAAAGAATTGGAGAAAATGTTATGAAACCAGAAAACAGGAATTATTTAAAATTAGGCATCACCATTTTTGCAAGCCTTTCCGCAACGATTCTCTTTTTCTTTTTACTGTTTCGTTATCAGGAAATCAAGGCTTTCTTGGGGTTGATTCTGTCAGCACTCCAGCCGGTGGTGGTGGGAATTGCACTTGCTTATTTGCTGCGGCCCATTGCTCTGTGGCTGGAACGGCTGTTTCGCAGGGCTAAGGTAGTGCGTTTTGCAAGGCTGTTTTCCGTTTTGCTCACGATTATTTTGGCATTCAGCGTGTTGGGGCTGGGCTGTGCCTTTATTCTGCCGCAGTTGACGGACAGTGTGGGCATCCTTGTAAAAGAACTGCCCGGACAGATGGAAACGCAGCTGGAACGGTTAAGTGCTTATCTGGAATCGGATGACGAGGCGGCAGCGGCTGTCATGCAGATGATAGCATCGGTGGAGACTTCGCTGCTGACATGGGTGAAAACAAATCTGTTTTCCACGGTCTCCACTGTGGCAAACAGTGTGTTGACCATCGGTTCTGTGTTGGTCAATATGGTGGTATCTGTCATTGTGACTATTTATGTGCTGTTGGATTGGGAACGCTATCTGGCACAATGTAAGAAGCTGTTCTATGCGGTGAGCAAGAATCAGCGTGTCAATGAAGCTGTTTCGGACGCCGTCTGCCAGACAAATCGGATTTTCAGCGGATTTATTTCCGGCAAGCTGTTGGATTCCCTTATTGTAGGGATTATCTGCTTTATCGGTCTGAGGCTTATGCAAATGCCCTATGCAATGTTAATCAGTGTCATTGTGGGCGTGACCAATATCATCCCCATGTTTGGACCTTTTATCGGTGCGATTCCCAGCGCATTTTTACTTCTGCTGGTATCTCCGGCAAAATGTCTTGCATTTCTGGTTTTTATCGTGGTGTTGCAGCAGGTGGATGGAAATATCATTGGTCCCCGTATCCTTGGCAATTCCACAGGGCTTTCTGCGTTGTATGTGACGGTGTCGATGCTGCTCTTCGGAAAGCTGATGGGTTTTCTGGGAATGATTATCGGGGTGCCGCTGTTTGCCACACTTTATTACATAGTGAAACGGATGGCGGAGTATTCTCTGAAAAAGCAGAATATGCCTGTGGAAACGGCTGAATATGTCGTGGAAATGGTAGAATGTGGCGTGGAAACGGCGGAACATGTCGCGAAAGAGGACAAAAAGAACAAATAAAAGAGTGAGAGCGAGAAAAGAAGCAGCATGGGAGAGAAGACAAGGCAGCAGTCATCAATAGGGAAGATGCCTATAGGAAATATTCCTATGGGAAATATGCAGAGGCATGGAGAGCAGAGAAGTGCAGTGGAAATTCTGCTCTTGTTTGTGCTGGCATTGTATCCCATGCGCCATATTAATTGGGGATTAGATTTTTGGGATACCGGATATAATTATGCTAATTTTGAGTACATGGGCTTGGAACATATGGATTCCATGTGGCTGTTTTCTACTTATCTGGCAAATGCTGTGGGCAGGTTTTTCACAAGGCTTCCTTTTGGGGACTGCCTGATGGGAATGAATTTTTACACGGGGCTTTTTGCCAGCGCCCTGGCTGTAGGCGGGTATTTATTCTGTACCAAAAAGCTGGGGATGCCGTCAGGTATTGCTTTTCTGGGGGAAATCGCAGCCCTCAGTCTTTGCTGGTGTCCCACAGCGCTTTTGTATAATTATCTGACTTATGTATTCTTTTTGCTCTGTGTGATATTGCTTTACGAGGGGCTCACTAGAGAAAAAAAGTGGTGTTTGTACGCGGCGGGGCTGTGTCTTGGAAGTAATGTGCTGGTGCGCTTTTCCAATCTGCCGGAAGCGGCTTTGATTGTGGCAGTATGGGCGTATGGAGTAATCGAGGCGCTGGAGTGCAAGGGAAAGGTCGTGTCCCAGAGCAAAGCGGATAAACAGAGCAATGCTCAAGGGGCCTTTGGGAAAACCATCCGCCGCACCTTATGGTGTCTGGGAGGCTATCTGACAGCCCTTGGGGTATTATTTGGCTATGTGCAGCTTCGTTATGGGATGAATGCCTATGTAGAGGGAGTAAAGAGGCTTTTTGCCATGACGGATAATGCACCGGACTATAAAGCAACATCCATGCTCAGAAGTATGTTTGATATGTATTTGGAGAATTTATATTGGGCAATCCGCATTCTGATGATTGTGGCAGCGGGAATGGTAATGTTTGCAGCGGCGGAAGGTCTGGTGCGCCGTATGGGGGACAAGGCGGGCCGCCTTCTGCGGATGGGCAGCAGGATTTTGTGGTGTGTAGTGTGCCTTGCCATGCTGGGATGGCTGTATTATAGGGGATTTTGTTCTCTGGAATTTTACGCTTATGGCTCCATGCTAAGACCGGGCGTTCTCTTTTTGATGCTTACCATGGGGATTGCCGCCATACGGATTTTTCATACAAAAAGCCCCAAAGAAGAAAAGTTAATCAGCGGGCTTATCATTTTGGTGGTACTTTTGACCTCCATCGGCAGCAACAACAAGCTTTATCCTAGCTTAAATAATTTGTTTCTTGCAGCGCCCTATACCCTGTGGCAGAGTTATGGGTTTATTCGACATGTGGGCAATGGGACATGGAAGGATGTTGTTTTAAGCTCTTTCCCGGCAAAGGGCGTGTTGACGGCGTTTCTTTGCATGTTTGTGGTGCAAAGCTTCTTATTTGGCGCAAATTTTGTGTTTGCGGAGGCAACGGGAGTTCAGGATGTCACGGCGAAGGTAGAAAACAATGAAATCTTAAAAGGCATTCGGATGAACCCAGAGCGCGCAAAGTGGGTCAGTGAAATCAGCGAGTATGTGGGTGCGCAAGGGTTTGCGGGGAGGGATGTGATTTTGTACGGGCAGATACCTGCCATGTCCTATTATTTGCAGATGCCTGCAGCCTTTAATTCATGGAGCGAGCTGGATTCTTATAGTATAGAAACCATGGAGAAGGATATGACAATCCTGCGTGAAAAAATGGAGAAAGATGCATCCTATCGTCCGGTAGTCATTTTGGAAAATCAGTTTATCCTTTATTGGCAGGGCGGCAGAGAAGCTTTGGAAGGATTGGGAGTTGAGGAAGTACGGATTCAGAAAGTCGAGTCTCTGATGGAAAACGGTAAATGGCAGCTGATAGAGGATTTTTTGCAGGATTATGGATATGAGAATACCTTTAGGAATGAAAAGTTTGGGATTTGGCAGTAAAGGTGATTTTCGAATATCAGCAAAAAAGAAGGACCACAGCTTATAAAAGCTGTAGTCCTTTTTCTTCCGCTGCCTTCATGACATCATCCGGCCACAGGGAACATTGTACCTCACCGATATGTGCTTTTCTTAAGAAGAACATACAGATGCGGGACTGTCCTATGCCGCCGCCGATGGTATAGGGAACTTCTTCGTTGATAACTGCCTGATGGAAAGGCAGGTTAGCACGCTCGGGACATCCTGCTTTTTCAAGCTGGGACAACAGTGAATCTTTGTCCACACGGATTCCCATGCTGGAAAGCTCCAGTGCAATGTCTAAAACAGGATAATATACGATAATATCTGCATTCAACGCCCAATCGTCATAGTCCGGCGCCCGTCCGTCATGGGGCTTTCCGTTCTCAAGAGCATCGCCAATCTGCATAACACAGACAGCGCCCTTTGCCTTGGCTATGTAATATTCCCTTTCCTTAGGGGTATAATCGGGAAGCATCTCTTCCAACTCGCTGGTGGTCACAAAGAAGATTTCAGGGGGAAGGATTTCCTCAATATAATCAAAATGGATGGACATATATTTTTCTGTCTTGCGAAGCACCTTGTATACTTCGTTCACCGTGCTTTTCAGAGTATCCAGAGTGCGCTCCTCTTTTGTGATAATCTTTTCCCAATCCCATTGGTCCACATATATGGAATGAATATTGTCCACGGATTCATCCCGGCGGATAGCGCTCATATCGGTGTAAAGCCCCTCACCTGCGGAGAAACCATATCTTTTCAATGCATAGCGCTTCCATTTTGCAAGGGAGTGTACTACTTCGGCATTTCTGCCGTTCTGTTCCTTAATATCAAAGGTAACGGGACGCTCCACGCCGTTTAAATTGTCATTGAGACCGGATGCAGGGTCTACGAACAAAGGCGCAGACACGCGCAGCAGGTGGAGTCTTTCCGCCAGAAGGGACTGAAAAGTGTCCTTTACCGTCTTGATGGCAATCTGGGTTTTGTAAAGGTTTAGCTGGGATTTGTAATCCTTGGGTATTATTAAATTTGACATATGATAACCATGCCTTTCCGTTTATAATTGTTTCCTTATTCATTTAACCTCTTTTTGGGACATTTTGCAACTGTTTTTTATGAGAATTTTTAAAACATTTTCGGAGAAAAAAATAAAAAATCCTTGCCCAAATCGAACGTATGTGCTATTATGAAAACAGAACAAATGTTTGTACTATACAATTTTTGGAGTGGCAGAGCAAAGCCATAGCAGTATAGGGATGAGGATTAAAATGGAATTTTTGACAACAGGACAGGAAATGTCTTTGATGGAGAAGCTGGGCATTTTGACGGATGCCGCAAAATATGATGTGGCCTGCACTTCCAGCGGAGTGGATAGAAAAGGCAATGGGAAAAGCATTGGCAACTGCGTGAAAAGCGGTATTTGCCACAGCTTTGCAGGGGATGGCAGATGCATATCCCTGCTTAAAATTTTGCTTACCAATGAATGTGTTTTTGACTGTAAATATTGTCTGAACCGTTGTTCCAATGATGTACCCAGAGCCACTTTTACTCCGGAGGAGGTATGTACACTGACCATGGAGTTTTACCGGAGAAATTATATAGAAGGATTATTTTTAAGCTCCGGCATTCTGCAAAATCCCACTTATACTATGGAGTTGATTTATCATACGCTGTGGCTGCTTCGCAATCGGTATCATTTTAATGGCTACATTCATGTAAAAGCGATTCCCGGCGCAGATTTGGAGATTATCAGGAGGACAGGTTTTCTGGCGGACAGGATGAGCGTGAATCTGGAGCTGCCTACGGCAGAAGGGCTTAAGCAGCTTGCCCCCAATAAGCACCGCAAGAATATTCTGACTCCTATGCGCCAGATTCAAAATCACATTCATGCCAACCAGAATGAATTAGTACTATATCAGAATGCCCCCAGATTTGTTGCAGGGGGGCAGTCCACCCAGATGATTATAGGAGCTACGGGAGAGAGCGACTATCAGATTATGGGTGTGGCTCAAAGCCTGTATCGGAAATTTGAATTAAAGAGAGTGTTTTATTCCGCTTTTGTCAGGGTAAATGAGGACAGCAATCTTCCCGTGCTGCAGTCGGGACCGCCGCTTCTTCGGGAACACAGGCTGTATCAGGCCGATTGGCTTTTGCGTTATTACGGATTTGAGGCGGAGGAGTTGTTAAGTGAAAAGCGCCCCTTTTTCAATGTAATGCTGGATCCCAAGGAAGATTGGGCAGTCCGGCATTTGGAGCAGTTCCCCATTGAAATCAACAGAGCGCCTTATGAGATGCTGCTGCGGATTCCGGGAGTGGGGGTCAAAAGCGCCAGACGAATCGTGGCAGCCAGAAGAAGTTGTAATCTTCAGTTTGACAATCTGAAAAAGCTGGGCGTGGTCATGAAGCGAGCCGTTTACTTTATTACCTGCAACGGGAGAATGATGTATCCCACAAAGCTGGAGGAGGATTATATTGTGAGAAACCTGACCAGCGAGAAGGACAGAATACGGTTTGGCAGTGACGGCATGACTTACAGGCAGATGTCATTATTTGACGACGGCGGTTTTCAGGCGCCGATTAAAGTGGAGGAGAAGATAGGGGCTGTAATAGGGCAGTTATAGGGCAATGCGGCATGGAGGTTAGACAAAAAACTATGATGGTATATCAGTGCGAGGATTCCTTGGAAGGAATCTTTACAGCAATTTATAATGCCTATGAGGACAGGAACAAGTCGGAGGACACCTGCATCAGCCTGACGGAGGAATTGATGCTGTTTGCGGAGTATGTACCCGTTTCCACAGATGACACTAAGGCACAGAAAGTCATGAATACCTTATTTCAGAAATTTGGAAGTCAGGATTATTATCAGATTTGTCTGGCTTTGTCGGCTGCTGACTCGCAGAAGGCACAGGCAGTATATCAGACAATAGCGGACGGGCTTGCAAAAAAATGTCGTCCGGGGCATCTGTTTGATAATTTGACCAATCAGTATGTGCATTCAGCTTTTTCTTTAGCAAGAGGGGCGTCGCGGGAATATGACCATTTAAAGGGATTCTTGCGTTTTGAAGAGCTAAGGCAGGGCATTTTGTATGCGGAAATATCTCCCCAAAATCACCTTATACCGTTTTTGATGGAACATTTTGTGGACAGACTGCCCATAGAGAATTTTATGATTTATGACAAGGGTAGAAAATGTCTCGCAGTTCATGCTGCAGGAGCCGCTCATGGGGCTGTAAATACAGCCGAATCCTTAAGTGACGGGATGTGCCGTGATTTGCCGGATTGTTTGGGGTCAGCATGGTTTATAGTGCAATGTGATTTGGATCCTAAGGAGAAGTTTTCGCTGGTGTTATCGGAAAGAGAGTGTGCCTGTCAGGAGCTTTTTCGTTATTTTTGTCATGCCATAACTATCAAAGAGAGACAAAATCCTAAACTGCAGAGAAATATGCTGCCGTTGAGATTTAGGGAATACATGACAGAATTCCGTGTTTGACTCCCTGTGAAAGATGGAGTAGTATTTTGGTAACAGGTTTTTTAGTTACATCAGAGATATGAAGGGGTACACATCCTCTTTTAGGCGCGCAGAAATGAGGACGAACATGTCAGATACACAGCAAAGGCAAGAAAAGCTGCCTGTTTCCAAAGCGGCAGATAACGGAAGGGTGGGGAAAGAACTGCCGAAGGCAGAAATTCGGATTTCCGTCCGTAATCTGGTGGAATTTATCCTGCGCCATGGAGATATAGACAACAGGCATCAGGGCGTGACGGAAAACGCTATGCAGGAGGGAAGCAGAATCCACCGAATGATACAAAAAAGAATGGGGGCTGACTATCAGGCGGAGGTGTCTCTGCGGTACACCCTGCCCACAGAAAATTATGACCTTGTGGTGGAAGGACGCGCGGACGGTATCATTGACAAGGGCAGCGAGTGCATCATTGATGAAATCAAGGGAACTTATCGAGAACTTTCCCGTATGAAGGAGCCGGTGCCGGTGCATGTTGCACAGGCTAAATGTTATGCCTATATGTACGGGCTTAAGAAAGAGTGCGAGGGAACTGAGGAAATTCGCATCAGGATGACTTATTGCAATATTGAGACAGAAGAATTGAGATATTTTTATGAGGAATATTCTTTTAGACAGCTGGGCCAGTGGTTTGAGGAGCTGATTGACGCTTATCGAAAATGGGCGGACTATAGTTGGGAATGGCAGAGACTTCGCCAGGATTCCATAGAACAATTAGAATTTCCATTCCCCTATAGGGAGGGCCAGCGGGATTTGGCGGCCTATGTCTATCAGACCATCTATCACAAGAGGAAGCTTTTTTTGGAGGCGCCTACAGGTGTAGGCAAGACAATTTCCACTATATTTCCCTCACTCAAGGCTATGGGAAAGGGGATGGGAGAAAAGCTTTTTTATCTGACGGCCAAGACCATTACCCGGACCGTGGCGGAGGACACCTTTGGACTTCTGCGAAGCAGGGGGCTTCGGTTTAAGAGTGTGATTCTCACGGCAAAAGAAAAAATCTGCTTTATGGAAAATGCGGAATGTAATCCGGAATACTGTCCTTTTGCAAAGGGGCATTATGACAGAATTAACGAAGCCATTTTTGCGCTGCTGACTGAGGAGGAGAGTTTTACCAGAGAGAAAATAGAAGCTTATGCCAGAGAATATCAGGTATGTCCTTTTGAGATGTGTCTGGATATCAGTTTGTTTGCAGATGGCGTTATCTGCGATTACAACTATCTGTTCGACCCTCATGTATATTTAAAGCGTTTCTTTAGCGAGGGAACGCATGGAAATTATCTGTTTTTGATAGATGAAGCTCATAATTTGGTAGAGAGGGGAAGGGAGATGTATAGCGCCTCTCTGGTGAAAGAAAAATTCTTAGAATTGAAACGTGAAATTAAACAGACAGTCATGTCAGAACTAGCTGAAAACCGCAGAAAATCAGGGATAGAAGGACAAATGACATTAGAGTTGACAGGGATGTCGGTGGAGGCATCACTGTCAGAAACGACGTCAGAAATGTTGTCAAAAGAAGTGTCATCCCATATGTCAAACGACATGTCAGAAGATACGGTTTACTTTTCCGGAAAGAAAAAGAGAAAAAGGTATGCTGAAGGCAGGAGTATTTTGGTGAAGGAAGGCTATGGGGAGCTTTTGATGCAGCAGTTGGAGCGCTGTAATCAGGAACTGCTGGAGTTTAAGCGGGACTGTGAAGACTATAGGCTTGTGGACAGCATAGATTCTTTTGTCAATAAACTGATGCGTTTATACAGCAGCATGGGAGACTACTTGGAGGAGCAGGAGGAGGAAAAACTGCCTGTCAGAGAGCAGATATTGGACTTTTACTTTGAAGCAGGTCATTTTTTGGATATTTATGAGCGATTGGACGAGCATTATGTAAAATATACGCAGATGGGGGAAGACGGAACCTTTCTTTTAAAATTATTTTGTGTCAATCCAAGAGAAAACCTGCAGGAGTGTATGCTGCGGGGACGCAGTACGATTCTCTTTTCAGCTACCTTTCTGCCCATACAATATTATAAGGAGCTTTTGGGGGGCGAGGCAAACGATTATGAGGTTTATGCGAAATCCGTGTTCAATATGGAAAAGCGAGCGTTATTTATTGCAAATGATGTGACCAGCAAGTATACCAGACGCTCGGAGCAGGAGTATTACAATATTGCCCGATATATAGATGAAGTGGTGAAGATGCGTCATGGGAATTATATGGTTTTCTGCCCTTCCTATTCTTTTCTGCACACAGTCTATGACTGCTATATGGAGCATTTTGCGGATGAGGACAAAGAATGCATCCTCCAGCAGGAGTATATGAGTGAGGAGGACAGAGAAAATTTCCTGAATTGTTTCCGGGGAAACGGGGCTTGTGATCTGCAGGAGGTGATTTCCTCGGTGATTCACATGGAAATCACAGAAGACGAGGAGCGCACTCTGATAGGCTTCTGTGTGCTGGGAGGCATCTTTGGAGAAGGCATTGATTTAAAAAATGACAGCCTGATAGGCGTTATCATTGTGGGGACGGGTCTGCCACAGGTGTGTTGTGAGCGGGAAATCCTCAAAGGATACTTCGATGAGCAGGGAGAGAACGGCTTTGACTATGCTTACAGGTATCCGGGAATGAACAAAGTGCTGCAGGCGGCAGGGAGAGTCATCCGCACGGCGGAAGATGTGGGGGTGGTTACCTTATTGGATGAGCGTTTTCTGCAATATACCTATAAGAAGCTGTTTCCCAGAGAATGGGAGAATTTTGAGGAAGTCAGCCTGAAAACCATTGCAAGGCGGGTGGAGAGATTTTGGGATTCATGGCCTTCGGTTTGGCAGGACTCAAAATGAAGGAAATGACATCATGCAAATGGAGATGACACCCAAAAAGACACTCAAATGACAGTTGTGTATATGTGGATAACCCTGTGGATTTAGTGGATTTCTCCAAAATGACACACCAAAAATCGACATTTATTTCAAAAAGATAAGTTACAGGGTGTTATTGAAGGAAAAAATGCAAGAAGGAAAAATTTCCTATTTATTTGGTGAAGTTCACGGAAGGATATGGTATAATAATCACATATTCGTGGCAGAAAACGGCCGAATGGCCATCCGTACCGTGATTACGAAGTAATCATGGTATAATGATTCTGACAGAAAACAAATGGAGGAAATTTATTATGTGGGCTTATGAAAGTGTGTTTTATCAGATTTATCCGTTAGGCTTTGGCGGAGCGCCTTATGAAAATGACGGGGTTTTAGAGCACCGTATCCTGAAGGTGAATGATTGGATTCCTCATATTAAGAAGCTGGGGGCGAATGCCATTTATTTTTCTCCCGTATTTGAGTCTGACACTCATGGGTATAATACTAGGGATTATACCAAAATAGATACCCGTCTGGGAACCAATGAGGATTTTAAGCAGGTGTGTGACAATCTGCATAAGGAAGGAATCCGTGTGGTGCTGGATGGCGTTTTCAATCATGTAGGCCGCGGATTCTGGGCATTTCAGGATGTGCTGCAGCACAAGTGGGATTCCCGCTATAAGGATTGGTTCCACATTAATTTTGGCGGCAATTCCAATTATAATGACGGCCTTTGGTATGAAGGCTGGGAGGGTAACTATGATTTAGTGAAGTTAAATTTGCGGAATGAGGAAGTGATTCAGCACATTTTTGCCGCAGTGAAGGGCTGGGTGGAGGAATTTGACATTGACGGGCTGCGCCTCGATGTGGCATATTGCCTTGACCATGATTTTCTGCGCAGGCTCCGTCAGTTTTGTGACGGTTTAAAACCGGACTTTTTCCTGTTAGGCGAGACCCTGCATGGGGACTATAATCAGTGGATGAATGATTCCATGCTGCATTCCGTGACCAATTATGAGTGTTATAAGGGGCTGTACTCCAGCTTTAACAGTATGAATCTGTTTGAGATTGTGCATTCTCTGCTTAGGCAGTTTGGCCCGGAAAATTGGACGCTATATAAAGGAAAGCATCTTTTGTCCTTTGTGGACAATCACGATGTGACCAGAGTTGCCAGCATATTGACCAATGAGAAGCATCTGCCGCTGATTTATGCTCTTTCCTTTGGAATGCCGGGAATCCCCTGCGTATATTACGGAAGTGAGTGGGGGACAAAAGCGCAGAAGAGCCAGGGTGACCCTGCGTTGCGTGCCTGCTTTGAGGAACCGGTGTGGAATGAGCTTGGGGAGTGGATTAAGCGTTTAAGCGAGGCAAAGAAAAATTCGGAAGGCTTGAATTACGGAACCTTCCGGTCGGTGGTATTGACCAACAAACAGTGTATTTTTGAGAGAAAATCCGGAAATGAGCGTATTCTTGTGGCGATCAATGCTGATTCGGAGGATTTTACGGCGCATTTTGATGCAGGCTGTGGTATGGCGGTAGATTTGATATCCGGTGAGAAGCATGATTTCGGAGGCGGAAGTCTGCTTCCGGCATATAGCGCATATTTCTGGAAATGCGAAGTGTGAGATTTATTCACGATGCAACCGGCAGTTGACAAATTTTAAACTCTGATTGGTGGCTGCCACACTTTCTTTTTGGTATGATAAGCAAGGAGTCGCGACCAAAATCATGACAATACCAAGAGAAAGGCAGGTAAAAATATGATATTAGCAGATAAAATTATTATGCTGCGAAAGAAAAACGGATGGTCCCAGGAGGAATTGGCGAACCGCTTAGATATTTCAAGGCAGTCGGTCTCGAAATGGGAGAGCGGCGCTTCCATACCGGATTTGGACAAAATCATTAAGCTCAGCAGCTTGTTTTCGGTAAGCACGGATTACTTATTAAAAGAAGAAAACGAAGAATTGGCTGTAGATGAGGGAATGGTGTATACAGAAGCGGAAAAACTTCCCGAACAGGTGATATCCGTGGAGGAGGCGCAAGATTTTCTGTCAGAGACAAGGGAATATGCCAAAATGATAGGTCTTGGCGTAGCGTTGTGCATCTTGTCGCCCATAGCCGTAATTCTGTTGGCAACCATGGCAGAGGCGGGTATCTTAGCTCTGTCGGAGAATTTTGCAGGGGGTATCGGAGCCATTGTGCTTTTGGTGATGGTTGCCGTGGCGGTGTCTATTTTCGTATTGAAGGGAATGCGGTATGAAAAATATGACTATCTGGTACGCAAGACCTTTGTGCCGGGATATGGCATGGAAGGGCTGGTTGCAAAGCAGAAGGAAAGCTTTTTGGGAACTTTCTCAGTCTGCATTACCATAGGCGTAGGGTTGTGTATTCTTTCTGTGATTCCTGTGATTTTTGTGGAGGCAAGCGGCGGAGAGGATTTGATGGCTGCCGTCTGTGTAAGCATTTTCCTGGCTGCTGTGGCAGGAGCGGTATTTTTGTTTATCTGGGCAGGAATCATTCGCGAAAGCTTTGATAAGCTGCTGCAGGAAGGAAAATATTTGCCCGAAAACAAAAATGTTCACAAAAAAGGCGATGTTATTGCCAATATTTATTGGAGTATTGTGACAGCGGGTTATCTCCTCTGGTCTTTTACAAGCTGGAATTGGGGATATACATGGATTGTCTGGCCCATAGCAGGCGTTTTGTGGGGGGCTATTGCAGGAATTATCCGGTTATTTGCGGATAAGAATAAGGAAGTGTAGTATAGTTTTGTCTGTCAGGTGTGGATTGCCCACCTGACAGACATTTTTGTGAAAATAAGAGATCCAAACGGATTTATGTTTGAGGGATTGGACTAGATGCTTCACGCAGTTCAACGCTGGGCAGCTTAATCAACGGTTTTGTCACTTGCAGCACCTCATCATGATATTTAGGGTATTTTGAAGAGGATAATCCTTTAGTCCTCTGCCATTTTTAATAGGGCATTTTTTTGCGCAAGTTCTTCTTTTAGTTTTGTGATTTCTTCTGTCAATTTTGCATTTTCTTCTGCTTGTTTTGCATTTTCTTCTGACATCTTAATGAGTTCGTCCACAATCTGTATGCGCATTCCGCCCACCTCCGAATCCTTCTTTACAGTCTCCACCATTCTGTGAATCTCTCGCAGTTCTTCGTTTACGGCATTTTCATAGGTCGTATCTTCCATATAGTGCAGTAACTGTTTTACTGCTTCGTTGGGAACTCCCTCTGTGCCTTTTGTATAGAAAAACAGGGTGCTTGCCCCGTCCTCATATTCCATCTCTGGTACTTCCACGCACTTATTTTTTATGGTATACATCATGCGGTTCAAGTCAAAAGGGTCATAAGGCATAATCATAATGACCACAACATTTTTTAAAGTATTGTAGTCGGCGCCGGAATTCAGGCTTCTTGCGGCAATCTTTCCGTGGTAAAAGCGTATTCTGCGGGGCAGCGCCTTCTTGTCGGCAGGGAAGTCTTTCAAATCGGGCTCTATATCGTAGACCGTGGCCCGTTCTTCGAAGCTGTCCTCAACTTCCGGTTCCATGTACACATCCAATCTTGCACCATGTAGGTTGGTGTTAGCGCCGTATAATACTTTCTGAGCCGTGACAGACAGGTGCTTGAACTCTCTGCCGAAAATGGTCTTCAAAAGACTCCTTACAAATCGTTCCCCGATTTCCGGATAAGCCACCACTGAGCCGAACAGAAAGTCATCCAGAAGGTTCATTTCCTCCAGAGTCTTTCTTCTTTCCATTACATCATTTACTTTCATACAGTTCTCCTTTCGTATTCAGCGGAAAGAAGAACCTGTATGATAACATGAAAGGTAACATTTCCTGTCACACCATTGTCTGCAATCCGCCATATTCATTTTTCATACAGGGATCGTCAGCCGAAACGGTCTGAAGTGTTCCTTGAAATGTCTTTTTTATTTTAGATGATTCCCAGATATGTATCATTATTATAACAGGTAATGTGCGGTATGTCAATTAAAAAACAACTATTAGATTTTGCCTGTCCCTTTCAAAAATATTTCTTGACATATGGATAGAATTATGATAGGTTAGTAAAAAAGTTTAGGAGAACATGGAAATGCAGAACTTACATTTTACAATGAATGATATGTACATGTATTACAGACGTACTTAGAAGTAATTGTGTTCCGATTGGATGCACAGTTACGCAGGTAGGTCTGATATGTCTGTGCATATAAATCGGTAGATATAAGTTGTAATTTTTATAGAATGCTTGTAATAGCCGATGGTTTTAGGAGTGCACTAGACATATTGTATGTTTGGTGCATTTTTTGTTTGGAAAGGACTATTTTATGAAAAAAGGAGGCAGCAGAATATGAATGTAATAATACTCGGCTCCGGCGGTTGCGTCAGCACGCCAAGAGCATGTTGTAACTGTCGCGTATGCACAGAAGCGCGGCAGAAAGGATTTCCTTATGCAAGAACGGGATGCAGTCTGTTTATTGAAGATGTGAATATATTGATTGATACGCCGGAAGATATCAATACTTCATTGAACAATTCCGGCATACAGAAAGTTGAACATATTTTATACAGTCATTGCGATCCCGATCACACAATGGGAATGCGTGTGGTTGAACAATTGAAAATGGATTGGCTTGCCGATTCGCTGGGAAAGAAACCGGATAATCCGATAGAAATCGCTTCTCTGCCTACGATTCTTGAAGATATTAAAAAGCAAAGTAGTTATTATTACACACTTAGAAGAGGATTGGGGAAAATCATATGACGATTATAAAGAATTGGAGAAAGAATTGAATTTCATACATTTTGCCTATGATGGATTGAAAATTTGAGTTATACTATTGTATATAATTTTGCTTTCCTCAATAAAATGTCAAATCACAATCAGGACTTGTAAAGGAGGATGTTTCCTATGGATGAGGATTTCAGAAAAGCAAGAAGACTTGTTATACTTTTATTTATCGCCTGCTTATGTATTGCGCTGGTATGCTTCGGAATTAGTGGTTACCTTGTAGTGACTCTCCGGGGGGCGGAGCCAATAAATCAAAGACTTGTTGAAATCTCTAAAATTACTGTTATGATAGGGATATTTTTTCTGGTACTTGGTTTCGGATATCTACTGCCCCTGCTGCTTTCACGGAAAAACAGAAAACAAGGTGAAGTCGATAGTTCCGAGATTTTTGACGAAACAAACATGAGGCGTGCTTTGGAGAAATACATTCCAGATGGAGAAACTTTGCTGGCTGGCATACACGCGGCAGCAGAGGAAACCGCAGTGACCTGCGTGTTTGGAGGGTGTTTGTGTACGGAGGACAGGCTAATTCCCCAAAAAGACGGTGGAACGGTGGCGCTGAGTAAGAAAAAGTACTCAGGTTATGACATTTACATCGGTATTACCCAGCGTTTTCTGGTCATGGCCGATTGCGGAAAGTATCCTTACTATTACGAATTTGACAAGGAACCGGATGTCAGAGGGTCTGATATACAGGAGGTCACTGCTGAGATACTGCTGACCGATATTGGGAAATGCTTCCCCTTGGCGGACATTCAAAGCTGTGATATCAAAAAGGGGTGGATGGGTTCTATGAAATGCTTTATCACTATGAAGAACGGAAGTTATTTTAAGCTCATGTTTCCAAAACTCGGAGGGTTGGGCGGAGGAATGCCGCATCATACCCAATACCGTGATGCAATTATGGCGCGACTGAGCGGAAGCAGTACATAAAGCCTTATGAAAATACCTTCAGGAAGAAATTCCTGGAGGTAAAATTTTTTTTGAAATAATTTTGCTAAAACTATTGACAGTATATATTATATGCTGTATAGTATGAACATCAAATAATATTATATGGTATATAATATTATAAAACCATAATATATTGAAGTGAATTGGAACAAGAATCCAAAGTCAGAGTCAAGCATGAAAAAGGAGCGAATAAATGGTATTTAACACGGGAGCAACACTGTTAGATGCAATTGTGCTGGCAGTGGTATCCAAGGATCCGGAAGGAACTTATGGATACAAGATTACGCAGGAGGTCAGGCAGGTGATTGACTTGTCCGAATCCACCCTGTATCCGGTGCTTCGAAGGCTTCAGAAGGATGATTGTCTGGAAGTCTATGACAGGGAATGCGCCGGCAGGAACAGGCGGTATTACAAAGTAACCAGCAGAGGCTGGGCGCAGCTTCAACTTTATGAAAGCGAGTGGAGGCAGTATGCGGATAAGATAACGGGACTTTTTGAGGGTAGAATCAATTTTGAGGGAAAGGATAAGAGATAGGAATGAACAGAGCAGAATTTATGAGACAGTTGGAAGCCTTGCTTCAGGATATTTCATTTTCAGAGCGTAAAGAGGCATTGCAGTACTATGATGATTATTTCAATGATGCGGGAGAGGAAAACGAGCAGGATGTCATTGCAGCTCTAGGCTCTCCTGCCAGAGTGGCCCAGACCATTAAAAAGGAGTTAAACGGCGGAAGCGTAGAAAATATTTATGAAAAAACTTCGGCAAACCGCAATGAAATAGTGAAATACGGGCAGTCTTCCGGGGGAGAAGGAAACGGGCAAAATAAAGAGGGAAAGGAAACGAAAAACACATTATCCACCGAAATGATTGTGTTGATTGTGGTGTTATGTGTTTTAGCATCACCCATTCTGCTGGGGGCTGGTTCAGGAGCGCTGGGTATTGTAACTGGATTTGCAGGTATTCTGGTTGGACTAGTGGCGGCGTGGTTTAGCCTGATATTAGGATTTGGGATAGCGGCAGTGGTTCTCATCTGTATGCTGTTTGTACTGACTGTGGGCGGTATTATGTGCCTTGTATCCTCGCCGATTTCCGGAATCGGCATGATTGGAGGAGGCTTAATATGCGGCGGACTCGGACTTTTGTTTTTAATGCTTACGGTAGCAATGGCCGGAATTGCAACTCCTGCAATCTGTAAAGGAACGGTAAAGCTGTGCCAGAGCATTTTTGCAAAACATGGAGCAAAATGACAATCAAGGGAGCCTTGTAAACACCTAAAAATAGTCATAGAAGTGAGGTAAAATATGGGAAAATTTATGAAAAATTGTGGCATCATCGCTTTGAGCATGCTAGGAATAGGCATTATATTTTCTATTATTTCCGGAGTAAACAGGGGATGGCAGCCCATCCCCGTAGGCAGGATTTTGGCCTCCGTCACCAATGGGCGGATAAATCTGCCCAGCGTGTGGACTTATCACAGCTGGGAGAGCGGTTGGGACAGTTATTGGGATAATTGGGATGAATATTGGGATAATTGGGGTGATTGGTCTGGTGGGCAAAACGCCACAGTGAATACTCCCGACACTTTTGATGCAATCACCGGAGAGAGGAAGGAATATTCTCCAGGAAGCGGCATTCAAAATCTGGAGGTAGATATCTGCGCCTATTATATGGAAATTTGTCCGTCGCAGGATGGGGAATTTCATGTAGAGACGGCAAACGAAAGCAATTTGCAGTGTTATGCGAAAAATCAAACCCTGTATCTGAAATCTTCCCATCATCGCTCACATCATGCAGGAAATCTGAGGGGCATCCGATTGTATGTGCCGGAAGGAACCGTATTTTCTAAAGTGGATATGGACATTGACGCAGGCAGTCTGCAGTTGGGGGCTTTGACTACAGATAAGGCAGAGTTTGAGATAGGGGCAGGGGAAATTCTCGGAAAGGGAGGCCAAATCGGTAAATTGGAGATTTCTTTGGGCGCTGGAAGTGCAGAATTCAAAGAAATGCAGGTCAATGACTTGTCCGTGGATGTGGGAATGGGCAGCATGGAATTTGACGGGAGCATCCAGAACAAGGGGAATGTGGAATGTGGTATGGGCAGTGTCAGCATGAATCTTGCCGGGAAGGAAACAGATTTTAATTACGATATTGAAAGCGCCATGGGAAGCGTAATCATTGGGACTCGGGAATACAGCGGTTTGGCTAGTGGCAATAAAATTAATAACGCAGCCAATAAAAAGATAGATATTGACTGCGCTATGGGAAGTATTGAAATTTTCTTCCAAGAATAAATTTTCTAAATTTTTATAGCAATCCAGCCTTTTTCAGTGCAGGCCTCAATGCCAGATAAAAGACGGATGCGGCAATGACAGCCACTACGGCATTGACTGCTGTAGTTACTGCACTTATTTTGGCCAGAGTCGCCGCCAAATCCTGAGGTACGCCCAAGAGATAGGTTTTATAGAAATATCCTGTCACAGGGTCCGCAATAATGTTAAAGCCCATGCCGCAGACAGAGGCGAGAATGGTCACCTTGGTCACATAAGCGGGAGAGTGGGACTCGTTCAGTTTAAATATCTTATGAGCCACCAGCCCTACTATCAGACCAATCATCATTTTTAAGAAAAAGGTCTTGGGGGCGCTGGTTACATAGGAAGTGGTCAAATCTCCGATGGTCATTCCTATGGCGCCGGCAAGTCCGCCCCAATAGCCGCCCAATAAAAGCGCCGCTACCACACAAAATACATTGCCAAAATGAAAAGCGGTCTTTTCCGTGCCCACGGGAATGTCAATCTTAAAGAAAGTGAATCCGATATAGCACAAAGCCGCCAAGAGACCTGCCTGCGCCAGCTTTTTAATATCAGCCTTTTTGGAGGCATCAATACCTATGGTAGCATTAAAGATTCCTCTGGCCGTCAGCAGGATGCTTAAGAACAGCAGGGCCAGGCTATAGGAATAAGGTTTTTCGTAATTTAATTTAGCGGCCGTTAAGGATGTCTTGCTGGCGTTTAAAGCATCCAAATCGCCGGTGGCAGTGCCTTCCTTTACGGCTTCTATCTGTTTTTTTACCGCGCTTAATTCTTTGCCGGTGTCTATAGACTGCTTGTAGCTGTTATTGTAATGATATACGGCAAGAATAAGACTGATAATGACTAAAACTGCCCCTGTAATCAAAAGGGCGTAGGTCTTCTTTCGACCTGTCTGTGGAGTTCCCCGATTCTGTTTTGCTTTTTTCATAATATCCCTCATTTCTGCACTATACTATGGCAATTTATTAATTTGCTGCCCGGCCGTGGTGTGAGCATATGGATAGTATATACAACAAGTGGATTGATAAAAAGTGCCAGAATAAGTTTTTTTGACCATACCACATTTCGTATTGTAAATGAAAAAAAATTATTTTATAATCAAATATGTCATTGGCAATTAGTTGTTTTCATATGGGAGGATTAGAAATGCGCCGTTCAGACAGAGAGGTAACAGAATTTCAAGATATTGTAGCTATCATGGAAAAATGCGATGTGTGCAGAATTGCTTTAAACAATAACGGATATCCTTATATCCTGCCGCTTAATTTTGGAATGCAGGTGAAGGATGAAAAAATTGAATTATATTTTCACGGAGCAATGGAAGGTACAAAATATGATTTAATGGAAGTGGATAACCGAGCCAGCTTTGAAATGGACTGTGAACATAGATTAGTAACAGAAATCAAGCAGGGAAGCTGCAGCTGTACAATGGAATATGAAAGCGTAATCGGACAGGGCTATATGGAGATAATTCCCGATGAGGAAAAGTATGATGCCTTATGTAGTTTGATGAAGCATTATCATGAGGAGGAATGTTCTTTTTCCGAAGCGGTAATGCCTCGCACAAAGGTTTTTAAAATGGTGGTGGAAAAAGTGACAGGTAAGAGAAGGATGAAGAAGGCGTAAGAATCAAAATGTTCTTGACAAAATTTTCTTCATATACTATATTAAGCAATAGAAAAAGGCAGTGACAAAGAGGAGTACGCATTGCCCCTTGCCAGAGAGGGCTGCTGCAGACAAGTTCTGCGCTGAGAGGCGGTCTGAAGGAAGGATGCGGAAGGTAGCTTTCGAGCCGGGACATTGAAAAGGCAGGAAATATAGCCAATATTCAGTAGATGTCCACGAATTATCCCCGTTACAGGATAGGACTTTTGATGAAGTCTATGAGGCAGCGCAAGCTGTGAAAAAAGGTGGTACCGCGTTGATGACGCCCTTTGCTGACATATGTCGGTGAAGGGCTTTTTTATGCGCATGATGACGAACAATAAACAACTTAGAAACGGAGGCAGAAATGAGCAAAGAATTGGCAAAAACCTATGACCCTGCGGGGCTTGAGGACAGATTGTATCAGAAGTGGGTGGATAAGAAGTATTTTCATGCTGAGGTGGACCATTCCAAGACACCTTTTACTATCGTGATTCCCCCGCCAAATATTACGGGACAGCTTCATATGGGTCATGCCCTTGATAATACCATGCAGGATATCCTGATTCGTTTTAAGCGTATGCAGGGGTATAATGCGCTGTGGCAGCCGGGGACGGACCATGCCAGCATTGCCACAGAGGTAAAAATCATAGAGAAATTAAAAGAGGAAGGCATTGACAAGCATGACTTGGGGCGTGACAAATTCCTTGAGCGGGCATGGGATTGGAAAAAAGAGTATGGCGGACGCATTATTTCCCAGCTGAAAAAGCTGGGTGCCTCCTGTGATTGGGACAGAGAGCGTTTCACCATGGACGAAGGCTGTAACGAGGCAGTTACAGAAGTGTTTGTGAAAATGCATGAGAAAGGCTATATTTATAAGGGAGCCCGCATTATCAATTGGTGCCCCGTATGCAACACTTCCATCTCCGATGCAGAGGTAGAATATCAGGAGCAGGCAGGGCATTTCTGGCATATCAAATATCCTTTGGTAAATGAGGACGGCACCACAAGCGACACGGAATTTCTCACATTTGCCACCACCCGGCCTGAGACCATGCTGGGAGATACTGCTGTGGCAATTCACCCGGAGGATGAGCGTTACAAACACCTCATTGGCAGAAAGGTTCTGCTGCCTATTATGAACCGTGTGATACCCATTGTGACGGATACCTATGTTGATAAAGAGTTTGGAACCGGCGTGGTGAAGATTACTCCGGCTCATGACCCTAATGACTTTGAGGTGGGAAAGAGGCACAATCTGCCCATTATCAATATCATGAACGACGATGCCACCATCAATGAAAACGGCGGAAAGTTTGTGGGAATGGACAGATACGAAGCCAGAAAAGCCATTGTGGAGGAACTTGAAAGTCTGGGACTTTTAGTAAAAATAGAGGACTACTCCCACAATGTAGGCACTCATGACCGCTGCAAGACCACCATTGAGCCTTTGGTAAAAGAGCAGTGGTTCGTAAAGATGGACGAGCTGATAAAGCCTGCAAGGGAAGCGGTAAAAAATGGGGAGATTCAGTTAATTCCCGAACGCATGGAAAAGAATTATTTCAATTGGACTGACAATATCAGGGATTGGTGCATCAGCCGCCAGCTTTGGTGGGGGCACCGCATTCCGGCTTATTACTGCGATGACTGTAAGGAAGTGGTTGTGGCAAAGGAAATGCCGGCGGTATGTCCTAAATGCGGGTGCACACATTTTACTCAGGACCCGGACACTCTGGACACTTGGTTTTCTTCTGCCCTGTGGCCTTTTGAGACATTGGGATGGCCGAAGCAGACGGAGGATTTGAAGTATTTCTATCCCACGGATGTGTTGGTGACAGGTTACGATATTATCTTCTTCTGGGTCATCCGGATGATTTTTTCAGGTTATGAACAGATGGGGGAGAAGCCCTTTAAGACTGTGCTTTTCCATGGATTGGTGAGAGACGCTCAGGGGCGTAAGATGTCTAAGTCGCTGGGCAACGGCATTGACCCGTTAGAGATTATTGATAAATATGGTGCGGACGCCCTAAGACTTACTTTGATTACCGGTAATGCCCCGGGAAATGATATGCGTTTTTATTATGAGAGAGTGGAGAACAGCCGCAATTTTGCAAACAAGGTGTGGAATGCATCCCGCTTTATCATGATGAATATGGAGAAACAAGGGGAGAACGGAGAAAAAATCCCTAAGGAGGTTACGGTTCCTAGTGCAGGAGATTTGCAGCCCGTGGACAAGTGGATTTTATCTAAATTGAATACCTTGATTCAGGATGTCACTGACAATATGGAGCATTTTGAATTGGGAATTGCGGTGCAGAAGGTTTATGATTTTATCTGGGACGAGTTCTGCGATTGGTATATTGAGATGGTGAAGCCCAGACTTTACAACTCCGATGATGCAGTCAGTCAGAATGCGGCACTGTGGACTTTGAAAACCGTGTTGATAGACGCGCTGAAACTGCTGCATCCCTATATGCCTTTTGTCACAGAGGAAATCTTCTGTACGCTGCAGAGCGAGGAAGAGTCCATTATGGTCAGCAGCTGGCCTGTTTACCGGGAAGAGAGAAGCTTCCAAAAAGATGAAAAAGACATTGAGATTATCAAGGGAGCTGTCCGTGGTATCCGAAATATCCGCACGGAGATGAATGTGGCTCCCAGCCGCAAGGCTTCCGTGTATGTGGTGAGCGAGGATGAGGACATCCTAAGTACCTTTAACGAGGGAAAATTGTTCTTTGCATCTTTGGCCTATGCAAGTGATGTTACCATGCAGAAGGATAAAAGCGGAATTGCACAGGATGCAGTATCAGTGGTGATTCCCGGTGCTACACTTTATATTCCCTTTGCGGATTTGGTGGATATTGCACAGGAAATTGAGCGCCTGACCAAGGAGAAAAAGCGTCTGGAGGGTGAGCTTGCAAGGGTAAACGGTATGCTTTCCAATGAGAAATTTGTATCAAAGGCTCCGGAAGCAAAAATTGCAGAGGAGAAGGAAAAGCTGGAAAAGTATACCCTGATGATGAAGCAGGTGGAGGAAAGGCTTGGTCAGTTAGCGTGAAGAGACCGAAAATTACAACTTACGAGGAGACGGTGGCATATCTGAATGATATGCCCCGCTTTACCTCTAAAAATGAAATGGCGGATACCAAAGCTTTTCTTCGCAAAATAGGCTCGCCGGACAGAAAGATGAAAATTATCCATGTGGCGGGCACAAACGGAAAAGGCTCTGTCTGTGCTTATCTTCGTTCTATTCTGGAGGAGGCGGGATATTCTGTCTGTATGTTTACTTCGCCCCATCTGGTGGATATGCGGGAGAGACTTTACATCAAGGGCCATATGGTGGAAAAGACTGATTTTCTGAACGCTTTTCTGCAAATTTATCAAGAATTGGAAAATGCGGAAGGATATCATCCTACGTTTTTTGAATATCTCTTTTTTATGGCAATGCTTCTCTTTGCCCGGGCGGATGCGGATTATTGCATTTTGGAAACAGGGCTTGGGGGAAGGCTGGATGCCACCAATGCGGTGGAGCGGAAAGAATTGTCCGTGATTACCCGAATCAGCTTGGATCATGAACAGTATCTTGGGGACAGCGTTTCCCTCATTGCGGGGGAAAAGGCGGGAATTATGCAGGCTCAGGTACCCCTTGTCTATGCGGATGTGGAGGAAGATGTTTCCTTGGTTTTCAGGCGAAAAGGGGAGAAAATTGGGATTTCTATGTATCCTGTGTCAAAAAAAGACTACACTTTCTTGGATTTTAAAAATAAAAGCATTGATTTTTCGTTGCATACCAAGTATTATGGTTATATTAGGCTACATCTAAATACTATGGCCCGCTATCAGATGGAAAACGCTTCCCTTGCAGTGAAGGCAGTGGAGGTGCTGGACGAAGGCAGGACAATCTCCCTTGATGCCGTTCAAAAAGGGGTGGAAAAATGCCATTGGCAGGGCCGGATGGAAGAGATACTGCCGGAGGTATATGTGGATGGAGCTCATAATGAAGACGGTGTCCGGGCATTTTTGGACACGGTGAGAGAGGACGGCGTCATTGGCAAAAGGATGTTGCTGTTCAGCGTATGTTCCGACAAAGCCTGTGAACTCATGATCCAAAGAGTGGCGCAGTCGGGGCTGTTTGAAGAGATAGCGCTGGCGCCCATAAACAACAAAAGGGCAGCGTCTTTGGAAACTATGGCTGAGTATTTTGCCTGTTTCCCTCTCTGCAAATGTGTACTATATGAGAATGTTATCACAGCATTTCAGAAACTGCTTAACGAACAGGTGCCGGGAGAGCGCATTTACATTGCGGGAAGCCTGTATCTGGTTGGAGAAATAAAGGAGTCTTTGAGATATGATTAATTTTGAAGAGGAACTGAAGAAATTTCATCCCAGCCTCGAGGTGGAGGATGCAGAGGATGCGATTTACAATCAAGATTTAACTGACATGGCAGATTTGTTGGTAAAAATGATAAAGGAATCCGCAGAGACAGTAGAGGAAGAACAGCAATAGGAGGTAGGGCATGTTTTGTTATAATTGCGGCTGCCACTTATCGGAACATGATTTTTGCACCGCCTGCGGAGTAGATGTATCTCTCTACAAGAAGATAATGAGCCTGTCCAACCGTTTTTATAATGATGGTCTGGAGAAAGCGGGGGTACGGGATTTAACAGGTGCAATCAACAGTTTACGGCAGAGCCTGAAATTAAATAAAAATAATATAGATGCCAGAAATCTCTTGGGATTGGTGTACTTTGAGATGGGTGAAGTGGTGGCTGCTTTAAGTGAGTGGGTCATCAGCAAAAATATGCGACCGGATAAAAATATTGCAGACGATTATATTGACAGACTGCAGTCCAATGGTTCCAGGCTGGATGCTATCAACCAGACCATTAAAAAGTACAACCAGGCGTATACTTATTGTCTGCAGGACAGTAAGGATTTGGCAATTATACAGCTGAAAAAGGTGTTGTCATTAAATCCCCGGTTTATCCGTGCACATCTTCTGCTTGCGCTGCTTTATATGGACAGCGAGGAATGGGAGCGGGCGGACAGAGAACTGCGCAAATGTATGGATATAGACCGCAACAATACTTTGACACTCCGTTATCAGAAGGAAGTAAAACTGATGCTGACTCCGGACGAGTCGGTAAAACAGACTAAGCGGGGCAAAAAGGACGAAGTAATCAGGTATCAGAGTGATAATGAGGTGATTATCCAGCCCCTTAATGTGAAAGATAGCAAGGGCAGCGGAATATCCACCCTTGTGAACATTGGTATTGGCATCCTTATCGGTCTGGCGGCAATGTATTTTCTGGTGGTGCCTGCCAAGATGCTGGAAGTCAACAATGACGCTCAGGCAAACATTAAAAAAATTGCTGAGGAGTCCGATGCGAAAACCGTCCAGATTCAGGAATTGGAGAGCCAGAAAGCCAAGCTTCAGGCTGATAATGATGCCCTGCATCAGGAATTGGACGGCTATGTGGGCGCGGATGGAACCCTCAGCACCATAGATAATCTGCTGGCGGCAGCTTCGGTGTATCTGGAGGAGCAGGACAAGAGAAAGACTGCGGAAATGTTGGAAAGCATTGTTAAAAATGTAAATCTGGAGGAGACTTCGGATAACTTCCAGAAGCTGTACCACACATTGATTACGATTATCGGTCCTGATCTGTCTGCGGAATATTATTCGGAAGGATATAAGGCATTCCGTGAGTCGGATTTTGCGGCAGCCATAGATCTGCTTTCCAAGGCGGTGTATTATGATGCAACCAATGAGAATGCCCTATATAATTTGGGCAATGCCTACCAAAAGAGCGGCGATATAGAAAATGCCAAAGCAACCTATGAAAAAGTGATTGAGTTGTTCCCCGGCACAGACAACGCAAACAGGGCAAAGAGATATATTACGGATCAAAATTAAAGAACTGCATATCCATACCAAAGAGAAACCTGTAGGAAGGAGATTCCTACAGGTTTTGTGTGTATAGAAAGAGAGGGAAGATGGAAGGTATGGAAGATTTTAAAATTATTGACAATTGTCTTATGGTCAGGATGCCCAGAGAGGTGGACCATCATCTTGCGGCATATATCAGTGAGAATGCGGACCACTATATTCTGGAGGATCAGGTGGAGCATGTGATATTTGACTTTGAGGATACCCGATTTATGGATTCTTCCGGAATCGGCATTATTATGGGGCGTTATCGAAAGATTGCCTGCTTTGGGGGAAAGGTCTTTGCCATCCATGTGGACAGGCAGATGCTGCGGATATTGACCTTGTCGGGAATTACCAAAGTGGTTGAAATATTGAATTAGACAGTGGATGCCGGCTAAAACAGGCAAGGAGGGAAGAAATGATTGCAGAACAGGAAAAGAATGAAATGGAAATATGCTTTGACGCGGTTTCCGTCAATGAGAGCTTTGCGCGGGTGGCGGTGGCGGCGTTTGTGTCCCATTTAAACCCTACACTGGAGGAAATATCGGATATCAAAACGGCGGTGTCCGAGGCGGTGACAAATGCTATTATTCACGGATATGGAAATGTCTATGGCTATGGCAGACATGGTGACAGCATTCCTGCATACCAGAAGCTCAACAAGGGAAAAGTGAGGGTACGATGTCAGTTAGAGTGCGGGACGCTACATATCGAGGTGGAGGATGACGGCAGCGGAATCGAGAATATCGAGCAGGCAATGGAGCCGCTTTTCACCACGAGGCCGGAGTTAGAGCGTTCGGGAATGGGCTTTGCTTTTATGGAGGCATTCATGGACGAATTGGAGGTAGACAGTACTCCGGGGAAAGGAACCAGAGTGAGCATGTGCAAGAAAATAAGCGCTGGCTCATGGATAGGTGATGAGGAGTAGCCCATGGAAGAAATGTCAGTACTGATTGCAAAATCACAGGCAGGAGATAAAATGGCAAGGGAGGTACTGATAGAGAAAAATCTGGGTTTGGTGCATCATATCGTGAGGCGTTTCGCCGGGAGAGGATATGATTTGGAGGATTTATTCCAGATTGGCGCCATAGGACTGATGAAGGCAATAGACAAATTTGATTTGGGGCTGGGACTTAAATTTTCCACCTATGCCGTGCCTATGATTACCGGAGAAATCAAGAGATTTCTTCGGGATGACGGAATGGTGAAGGTGTCCCGCACCATTAAGGAGAATGCGCTTAAGGTAAAAACCGCAAGCCATTTTTTGCAGGCGAAATTGAAGCGGGAGCCTACTCTTTTGGAGATTGCCGAAGAGACAGGCTTAAGCGAGGAAGATATTGTCATGGCATTGGAAGCCACGGCGGAGGTGGAATCCTTGTACAGCGCAGTCTATCAGGATGACGGCAGTGAAGTGTATCTGGTGGACAAGGTGGTGCAGGGAGAAAATGGCGTGGGAAGCCGCGTGGGAAATGACTATGGGGACAGGGAAAAAGAAAAACTGCTGGACCATATGCTGCTTTCCCAGCTCCTTGACAGCCTCAGGGAAGATGAAAAAAAACTGATTTATATGCGATATTTTCAAAATAAGACACAGGTGGAAATTGCGTCTCTCATGGGAATCAGTCAGGTTCAGGTAAGCCGTCTGGAAAAGAAGATACTCCTGTGTCTCCGTGAAAGGGCATCAATCCATTAATTCCCAATCGCATGCGAATGCGATTTCGCTTAAGTTTTTATAAAAATTTACAAAAAGGGTTTTCTTATGGGGATTTTTCAAGTAAAATAGCAATATACATTACAGAGACATAGCTGCGGGACGGCAGTGAGAAGATACAGATGGGAGGAAAGTTGAGTATGAGTGGGCGAAATCCGAATGAACGCAATACGGACTCTTACAATACAAATTATGAAACAGAAAACAGACTAGGGAAAGCCAAGAAAAAACCCGGTGTGGGACAGCTTATTTTAAAATTTGTAGGCTATCTGATTGCACTGTTGGCAGTATCCTATCTTCTGGGCGCAGCCTCCAGCTGGGTGGATAAAAGACTTGAAAAGGTGCAGGAGGATGCGGCGGAAGCGGTCAATGCGTCCAATGTGCAAAACGATGCGAGAGCAGTCTATTCACAGGAAGAATTAAATGCCGCCCTTGCAGAAGCAGAACAGGCAATCAGTATGAGGGTGGAGCAGGCTTCTTTAACAAAGGAGGAGGAGATTCTGGGCGGAATCAAGACGAGTCTGCTGGATGGAAGCAGTCTGTTGGAAGCACTTCGCCCTTATTATCCCGATGAAATCGTGGTGGCAAGCAATGGAAGCTATCATTTTGTGCCAATCGACAGAAGTCTGAAACAAAGCGTTCTGGTTCAGGAAAATATGGAAGTGCTGGAGAGCGGGGAGTACCGATACTTGCAGGATGGAGAGGTGATTTCTCACAAGGGCATTGATGTCTCCGCTCATCAGGGCAAGATTGATTGGCCGAAGGTAGCCGCAGCCGGCGTGGAATTTGCATTTATCAGAGGCGCATTCAGGGGTTACGGCACCGGCAAAATGGTGGAAGATAAGAAATTTGATGAGAATATCAAAAATGCAAACGCTGCAGGAATCCATGTGGGAGTGTATGTTTATTCCCAGGCTATTACAGAAGAGGAAGTTTTGGAGGAAGCAGACTTTCTTTTAAAGAAAGCAGCTCCCTATGGAACGGATATTCCCATTGTCATTGATGTGGAAAAGGTGATAGGGACGGATGGGGAGGACGGACGCATGAACAATCTGTCTGTGGAGGAACGCACCAATTTGGTGCTTTTATTTTGCCAGACTGTAGAAAATGCAGGTTATCAGCCCATGGTATACCATAACACGGAGATGGGGGCGGTAATGCTGGATATCTCGGCGCTGGAAGATTATCCCAAATGGTTTGCCTCATATAGCAGAACCCTTTACTATCCTTATGAATACGGCATATGGCAGTACAGTGACAAGGGAAGAGTGGACGGCATAAAGGGAAATGTGGATTTGAATATCAGTTTTTCAAAGTTTTGGGAAGAATAAAGCCGCCTTTTTAGTGGTGATATGGGCAGCGTAAGAGCAACAAGTTAAAAACTTGTTGCTCTTTAAATCTTTAAGACATCTATCGCACTTCATTTAGACGGTTTCTTATTTTGTAATTATGTGGTAACATGAGATGAAAGACATAATGAAAGTTTGTGGTATCATGAAATAAAAGACTTGATAAAAATGCCAATGAAAACAGGAGGAGAGACGACGATGAGCAATAGAGCATGGATGCCTTCCATTATAGAGGAATCCCACAGCGGTGTGCGGGAAATTGCACTTTATACGAAGCATTTGATGAACAGGAGAATCTTCCTGCAGGGCGAGATTGATGAGGAGATGGCAGATGCGGTGCTTTCTCAGATTCTGTATCTGAAAGATGAGAGTGATAGTCCCATAGATATTTTCATTAATAGCAGTGAGGGAGATGTGAACTGTGGGCTGATGATTTATGATATCCTGCAGTCTGTAAAAATTCCGGTTAATCTTTACTGCACTGGCATGGCGGCATCCATGGCGGCAGTGATTCTGGCTGGCGGACAAAAAGGCAGGAGATTTATACTGCCCCATTCCAAAACCATGATTCATAAAGTGGCAACGACAAACAAAATAGGGGGATATACGGCATCTAACGGCAACGCCTCAAATTCCGTTGCAGAGATCAGAAAAACAGTCTATGGTCTTTTGGCGAAGCACACAGGCAAGACCGTGGAGGAAATTGAACGGGCGGCAGCCTGTGAGCGCTGCATGAGCGCAGAGGAATCTGTGGCGTTTGGATTGTGCGATGCCGTTATGGAAGAAGTGTGAAAGATGAAAAGATTTCTGAAACCGGAAAGCGGAGGTTGACATGAAGGATAAAGGAAAGTTAATACTAGCGGAGGGAGTTTCCTACAGCATGGATTGTTACGAGACAGGACTCAATAACAATGTGCTGGTGGTGGGCACTTCCGGCTCCGGCAAAACCAGAAGTGTTGTCACCCCCAATCTGCTTTCGGCAAATGGCAGTTATATAGTGTCGGACCCCAAGGGAAATCTCTATAAAAAATACAAGGACTATCTGAAGGCAAAAGGATATGTGGTTAAGCTTCTGGATTTTACCCATCCGGAAAAATCTTCCCATTACAATTGTTATCATTATATCAGAAGCGAGCAGGATATTGTAAAGATTGCTCATATGCTAATCTATGAGACAAAAGCTCAGGGCGGAAGAATAGATCCTTTCTGGGATCAGGCTGCTCAGCTTTTGGTGGAGGGCATAATTGGTCTGCAGCAGGAGTTTATGCCGCCTGATGACAGAAAACTGTCAACGCTGCTGGGAATGTTGGATTTATGCGATATCAAGGAAGATGATGACAGTGTGAAAAATGTCTTGGATGACATGGTGGACAATATAGAAAAGCAGGGCAGGAAGGACAGTTTTGGGGCAAGGCACTATCGCCGATTCCGACAGGCTGCTTCCAAAACAGCAAAGAGCATTCTCATCACAATCACAGCCAAGATGGCAGCGTTTGACACAAAAGAATTGCAGGAGATGCTTTCCAACGATGATTTGGATATCGCGTCTATCGGAAAGCGAAAAACCGCATTGTTCGTGGTGGTGAGCGATACGGACCGCTCTCTGGATAATCTGGCAAATCTGTTTTATTCTCAGGCCATGAATGAATTGTGCCTGTATGCGGATAACGAGTGTCCAGGCAATGTGCTTCCGGTTCCGGTACAGTTTATTCTGGATGACTTTGCCACCAACTGTATGATAGCGGATTTTCCCAGAATGATTGCCAGCATCCGTTCCAGAGGAATCTCAACTATGTTGATGGTTCAGGCGGAATCCCAGCTTAAACAGGTTTATAGGGAAGATGGCAGAACCATTATAGGGAATTGCGATACCTATATCTATCTGGGGGGAAATGACCTTGAGACGGCGGATGCCGTGGCAAAGCGCTGCAATCTGCCCTTAGAGAAAATTCTGAATATGCCCGTGGGCCAAAATTGGATTTTCCGCAGGGGTCAGGCGCCCATAAATGGCCAAAATCTGGATTTGGAAAAGTACATAGAAGAGCTCGGATTAAAAAAGCAAGTGCAAAAAAAGAAGAGTAAATGGAGACAAAAGCAATACCGAAATGGAGGACAGCATGAAAAATAGACAGAAAGGAAAATTAGTATTGGCGGAGGGAGTCTCTTACAGCATGAACTGCTATGAGACAAGGCTGAATAACAATGTGCTGGTGGTAGGCACCTCCGGCTCCGGCAAAACCAGAAGCGTTGTCACTCCCAATCTGCTTTCGGCAAATGGCAGTTATGTAGTGTCGGACCCCAAGGGAAATCTCTATAAAAAATACAAGGATTATCTGAAGAAACAGGGATACGAGGTTAAAATTTTGGATTTTACCCATCCGACCCTTTCTTCGCATTACAATTTTTTTGATTATATCAGGAGTGAGCAGGATATTGTAAAAATTGCTCACATGATAATCTATGATGCGGAATCTCAAAATGCAGACAGAACGCTGGATCCCTTTTGGGATCAGGCGGCTCAGCTGCTGCTGGAAGCTTTGATTGCCTTACTCTGGGAGTTTGGCCCCTATGAGGAACAGAATCTGCAAATGATATTGCAGATTCTGGATTCTTGTGATGTCAAGGAGGATTACGGAGATGAAGAAAACGTAATGGATTTGATGGTGAAGGATATAGAAAAGGAACATCCAGACAGTTTTGCGGTGAGGCATTATCATAGATTCCGCATGGCCGCAGCAAAGACCTTAAAAAGTATTCTCATCACGGTTTCAGCAAAGCTGGGAGCATTTGATACAAAGGAATTGCGGGAAATGCTTTCTTATGACAACATGAACATTGCATCCATTGGAAAGAGAAAGACCGCATTGTTTGTGGTGGTCAGTGATACGGATCGCTCTATGGACAATCTGGCGAATCTGTTTTATTCTCAGGCCATGAATGAATTGTGCCTATATGCGGACAATGAGTGTCCGAACAGCGAACTTCCGGTACCGGTACAATTTATTCTGGATGACTTTGCCACCAACTGCAGGATAGCTGATTTTCCCAGAATGATTGCCTCCATTCGCTCCAGAGGAATCTCTGCTATGCTGATGATTCAGGCGGAATCCCAGCTGAAGCAGGCCTATGGAGAAGATGGCAGGACCATTATCGGGAATTGCGATACCTATGTCTATCTGGGGGGAAATGACCTTGAGACGGCGGATGCCGTGGCAAAGCGCTGCAATCTGCCTTTGGAGAAGATTTTGAATATGCCAGTGGGACGAAATTGGATTTTCCGCAGAGGTCAGCACCCTATAAACGGCACAAATCTGGACTTGGAAAAGTACATAGAGGAAATGGAATTAACAGAGGAGGAGAAGGCAAGGAGAAAGTCAGAAAATTTTGAAATGAAATGGATGAGATAATAGCGTGAAAAAATTTGGAGTATAGTTTTCAGAAAATTACGAAAAATAAAAGAAAAGCAGCATGACTTTGAAACCGTATGACGGTAAGACTGAAAACAGACAGGAGCGGCATAGGAGAATGGGAAGACAGATTTTGCTGGCGGTGGCAGGAGCCAGCTATGGGATGTTAGCGGCGGCAGGCGTATTTACTGTCTTGGTGGCAGTGGGGCTGATTCCACGCTTTGCAGGAAAAACTCATACCGCAAAGAAAGTTATTCTGTATGAGGAAATGGTGATTCTGGGAACGGTGATTGGCTCCTTTTTCAGCATTTTTGAGAGATATGGTCAAATTGCAGCTTTTTTTCAAACCAGATATCCGGAGTATATGAATATCTGGTTTGGTCTGGGCAGGCTTTGTCAGGCAGTCATTGGCCTGTTCAGTGGGATGTTTATCGGATGTCTTGCCTTAGCAATCGCAGAAATGCTGGACAGCATTCCCATTTTTACTAGGAGGATTTCTTTCAGGCATGGACTAGGCGCTGCAATTCTTTCCATGGCGGCAGGCAAACTCTGCGGCTCCCTGCTTTATTTCTGGAAGGAAATAGGGTGAAAAGAACTTTGGTATAAGTTGAAAAGAATGACACATACTGTAATAAGTGTTATTCAATTTCACACCGAGGTTTCGGGCCGAAACTTCGGTGAGTAGGGAGGTATCATAATGGATGAGCAGAAAAAGCAGGAATATGAACAGTATGTCAAGGAGGTGACTCCCACGCATAATCTGTGGCTTCAGATGGGAAAGGCATTTATCGTGGGAGGAATCATCTGCCTGATCGGTCAGTTTATTTTAAATTATGCGACCAATTCTTTGGCCATGGACAAGCAGACAGCGGGCAGCTGGTGTTCTCTTTTGTTAGTCCTTGGCTCTGTGATATTGACGGGATTTAATATCTATCCCAGCATTGTAAAATGGGGTGGCGCAGGGGCATTGGTACCCATTACCGGATTTGCCAATTCCGTGGCGGCTCCGGCCATTGAGTTCCAGAAGGAAGGACAGATTTTTGGAATTGGGTGTAAGATTTTTACCATTGCAGGGCCGGTAATTTTGTATGGTATCTTTGCAAGCTGGGTGCTGGGACTCGGATATTGGATTGGACAGATGCTGGGACTTCTTTAAAAAAGGGGAATATCATGGAAAATGTTACGGTATATCTTAAATGCGACAGGAATGTGGAGGTTCAGTCCCAGGATGTTTACATCAAAGACTTGGGCAGTTTAAGATGTCAGAATAAAGAAGTCGGGGCCAAATTAAAAGCCCTGAAGGCGCATCATTTTAAGAAGGACGGCGCAAAACGCTGTGTCATCAGTACCCTGAAGCTGGTGGAGCTGATGGAGGAGACCTGCCCTGATATCAGTGTGGAAATCATAGGAGAGCCGGATGTCTTGGTGGAGTGGGTGAATGTGAACCGCTACAAGGGCTGGCAGCAGGTATGGAAAATAGTGCTGGTGTGCATGATAAGCTTTTTTGGAACCGGATTTACTATTATGGCATATCACAATGATGTGGGCATTAATGAGATATTTGCCCGGATATACCGGATTGTAATGAACAGGGAGCCGGGAGGGGTGAATGTGTTGGAAGTGTCCTATTCCATCGGTCTTGCCCTCGGCATTATTATTTTCTTTAATCATGTGGGCGGAAGGCGTATTACAAAGGACCCCACCCCCATCGAGGTCGCCATGAGAAAGTACGAGCAGGATGTGGATAAGGCCCTGATTGAAACTGCCGGAAGGGAAGGCAAGGAAGAGGACGCCTGAAGAACGATTTCGAACTGTTAACAGAGGGTAAAGCCCTTGGACTTGATGCAGGCTTCCACTTCATAAGGCTCTTGTGCATGAAAAACCATAATAGGCTTTCCGGAAGCCCTGTTAAAGGAAAGATACAGATAATCTACACTGATATTGCTTTCGGTAAGGGAAAGTAACAGACGGTTCAGATTACCAACTTCATCGGTTATCTCCACGCCCAGCACATCCGTGATACGGCAGAGATAGCCTTCTTTTGTGAGAGCATCCACAGCCAAATCCGGGTCTGATACCACCATGCGCACAATGCCGTATTCTGCACTGTCATTGGTGACGGAACCCAGAATATTGATATTTTTCTCTGCCAGAATGGCAGTGATGTTCTGCATGGTTCCCTTTTTATTTTCTGCATAAATAGAAACTTGTTTTAACATGTTATATTTTGCCTCCTGTTTTCATTTGCAGGCAGGAGATTTGTCCTGTCGCTGAATAGTAACAATTTTATCACAGCCTCAGAATTTGTGCAAGAGCTTCCCTTTTTGACGTTTTGGGTTGGTTGCATAATATGCCTTTTTGTGATATTCTGTAACTATTCAGAGCCTTAGGAGGAAACCTATGAAGCGTAAAATACTAGTGAATGTTCTGGTTGCAGCGATGCTGATGGCGTTTGCTTTTTTTATTAGTATGATGTGTGCTGTGAATCTGTGGGAGAGTAATGGTCTTGGAACGGATTCCTGCGTTTTCCGCTATATTGCCCTTGCTATGTCAAAAGGGGAAGTAATGTATAGGGATTGCTTTGACCATAAGGGTCCCTTGACATATTTTATCAATTATCTGGGAATGACCCTTTCTTATTATAAGGGAATCTGGATGGTGGAAGTATTGTTTCTGCTGGGAACGGTATGGGGCATTTACAAAATTGCCCGTATGTTCTGCGGGAGAATTTGTTCTTTGGCCACAACATTTATCGTGATTACTCCCTTGTTTGACTGTTTGGAAGGGGGAAATTTTACGGAAGAATATGCAGTACCGTTGATTTTGTGGTCTCTTTATATTTTTCTTGATTATTTCCTGAATGAAAAAATATCCGGAATGCGCATTTTTTGGTGCGGTTTCCTGTTTGCCTGCGTGAGTATGCTCCGTGCAAATATGGTTGCAGTATGGCTGGTGTTTTGTGTTGCCGTTCTGATACAGAAGCTTTATCAGAAAAAAGCAAAGGATCTTTTGGGATTTTTGGGCTGGTTTTTACTTGGCTGTACGGTGGTGTTGGCGCCTATAGCGCTCTATTTGTGCGTAAATGGGGCTTTTGGAGCTTTTGTACAGGAGTATCTTTTATTTAATATTTCCTACTCAGCCAATAGCATGGAGGCCAGATTGCTCAGTTGTATTACCTATGTGGATACGTATTGGATGTTGGCCTCTCTGGGCATTATGCTCTACGTGTTTGCAGTGGAGTCAGACAGGAAAAGAAAATATGTTCATGGTATGTATTTTTTATTTATGATCTGCTCCATTCTGCTTACCTGTATGTCGGGGTATACTTATGGTCATTATGCCATACCTCTGGTTTCAGTGTTTGTATTTCCCTTTTCCCTGCTTCTCGGATATGTGGAAAAACAGGGAAAAAATAATAAATTGTGGTATTTTATGATTTACTGCTGTATCATATTGTGTCTGCCGCCGTGGGTTCAGGAATTGAGAAATACAATTTCTGCCTATTATCAGCAGAATGAGCAGTTCTGGGATAATCCCAATTTAAAAGTGACGGTAGATACGATTTTGGCAAACAGTACGGAGGAGGACCGAATTACCGTGTGGGGAAATTCGGACAGCATCTACGTGCACACGAAACGCTTGTCTGCCTCGCGTTATTCCTTTCAGTTTCCTCTGGTATGGACCAAACATGAGATATATGATGAATATTTTAGGGACTTGGAAAATCATCCGCCCAAGCTTGTTGTGATGTCAGCGGATTATGCATGCGGAGATATTGAAAGAATGTATGATTTTTTTGAGAAATACCATTATGAGATGATTCTGGATGCAGTGAGTTTTCAGGTATATTCTGTTGGACAATAGGAAAGCACAGAACCAGAAAAGATTAATTAAAAAATATAGAAAAGGAGAGACGTTCATATGCAGGCAAGAGACAGTATTGCAATTCCGGTTATTTTGAAGGTGGGAAAGGGTGTTTTGAAAAAAATAGGCACCTATTTAAAGGCGGAAGAGCTAGACCAAGTGGTCATTTATTTTGGAAACGGGCTCATTGATCTGTTTGGGATGGATGTGATGGCATCCTTGAAGGAGGAAGGTATTACGGTACTAGAGTACAGTGAGCTTGACACCGTAAATATGGATGATATCATCACCCTTGCTTTTTCTGCTTCCAATAAGGCAAAGGCAATTATTTCCATCGGAGGCGGAAAAGTGATTGACGCAGGGAAGTATGCGGCGTTCTTGCGGAAAATTCCTTTTATCAGTGTGCCCACCTCAAGCTCCAGCGACGGATTTTCCAGCGCCAGCGCATCCTTGATTGTGGATGGCAGGAGAAATTCGGTGCCTGCAAAGCTTGCCTATGGAATTATTGTGGATACAGAGGTTATCAGGACGGCTCCGGAGAAATTCATTTATTCCGGTATAGGGGATATGATTTCCAAGATTACGGCATTATACGATTGGATTTATGAGGAACAATGCGGGTACAGTGTGGTAAATGATTTTGCGGTGATGATAGCAAAGAAGGCGGTGAACAGCTTTGTCCGCACCCCCTATGAGAGCATCAAGGATGAATTGTTCTTGAAGGAACTTTTGGATTCTCTGTCCATGAGCGGCATTGCCAATGAAATTGCGGGAAGCAGCGCACCCACCAGCGGAAGCGAGCATTTGATTTCCCATGCTCTTGACAAAATTCTGGAGGTGCCCCAGCTTCACGGTATTCAGGTGGGAATTGCCACTTATATTATGAGTAAGGTGCATGACCACCGCTATGTGAGGGTCAATACGGTGCTTACGGATACGGGATTCTGGGACTATACAAAGACCTTGCAGATGAAGCGCTCTGATTTTATAGAGGCAATCGAAATGGCTCCCTCCATCAAGCCCCACCGTCACACTTATCTGCACGAGGAAAAGTACAGGGAGGAAGCAAAGCACCTTGTGATGGAGGACGAAGTGTTAAAGGATGTATTAGTGTAAGGGCGAATGTTGCGGCTTTCTGGATTTTTTCGCTGATTTTCAGATACTCCACATGATATTTGCGGAGAGGAAACGGCTGGAACAGCCAACGGAAAAGACCGCCACCCGCAATATGTTCTATGACGAGCAGGGGCGTCATGTGCGGACTAAGAAAGAAATCCTCGACGGGGATGGGAACAAGAGAAACCGGCAGGGTGCATCAGAAGACGCAGAAAGATAAGGGGGCGAGGTAAGTGTGGGAAAAGCCTCCTATATATTGTCTTTTATAGGCAGTACCAACTGCGAACAATACCTCTCTTGCTCAATCTCCTTCCCAACATAAGGAGCGACCAGACCGATTGCCCGGACATATCCGGCAGGGGTAAGCCCACGCTCACGCACCTGTTCTCCCAGATAACGATAAGCCTCATTGATTCTGCTATAGCTGCCATAACACAGCAGAGAAAGGGCAGTGCAGGCGGGAATGGCAACCGCATTTTCCGGCGCCTGTTCCGGTAAAATGGGTATACAGACATAAAAATCATATGGTGCGGAAGAAAGCTTTCCCTCCAGATAATCCGTGCGCTCATTGATAATGAAAAACGGTTTTGGTGCAAGTGCAATTCCTTTTTCCACACATTCATGAAAAAAATCATATGAGGCATGGTATTTATCCTGAATCAGAGCACCTTGATACTTGCGGACACAGCATACGGTTTCTGGAATCTCTATTATGGATAGGGACATATCCGGCACATCATGGGAACGCAGGCGCATTTCTGCAATCTGCTGCTGCAATACGGACAGTTTCTGTTCCAAAGTGGCGAGAAGTTTGTCTGCTTTTCCGCCACTTTCATAGTAGTAGATGATTTCTTCCGAACTAAAGCCCATCCCCTGAAATTTCTGAATCTGAAGGATGCGGCTGATGTTGTTATTATCATAGTAACGGTATC
>CAZGGA010000024.1:0-40524 GCA_964524555.1 uncultured Acetatifactor sp. | reverse complement strand
TACTTCGGTGCGCCTGTCACGGCTCCCGCAGTGACAAAGACCGGCTATACCTGCGCTTGGGACAGCACGCCGCCGGCCACCATGCCCGACGAAGACCTGACCCTTACCGCCAGCTGGACTCCCATCACCTATACAGTGAAGTTTGACTTGAATGGCGGCAGCATGGCGGAGGGAGTGGAGCCCTTGAAGGATGTAACGCTTGCTTACGGTGAGACCTATAAGCTTCCTGGATATTATGATATAACAAGGGAACATTATGCCACCAACGGCTGGTCAACGGACAAGGACAGAAAAGAAGCAGATCTTTGGCCCTCAGCCACGCTGAGCAACCTGACAACGGAGGACGGCGCGGTCGTAATCCTCTACGCCAAGTGGACGCCCAGAAAGTATTACTTCAACTTTTACCCTAATGGTGGCACAATCGAGGGCGGGAATGGCAGTCCTGATTCGTATTATCTGTACGAGTACACCATCGAGGACATCCAGGCCGGTCCCATCCAATTGCCCACTATCACTAGGGAAAAATATGACTTCCTTGGCTGGTATGAGAACGAGGATTTCTCCGGCGAGCCGGTGACCGAAATCCCCGTGACCGCCACCGGCGGCGCGGATTACTATGCCAAGTGGGAGGAGTCAAAGATTCCGGTGGTCTACACGATTCTGCCGGCTCTGGACAGCGGGACCAATACCCTAGTCAGCACCCTTTTGGCAGAGGATGCGACCCCGCTGGAAGGGGTGCTTCCTGGCGGGGCGCTGCCCACACCGAAGCTGGCAAATGGGGAGTTTCTGTATTGGTGTACCGACCAGAACAATCCAACGAAAAGCAAGGTAACAAACCTTCCGTGGACCCAGACAGACTCCTATCAGGTCTATCTGGTATATGTGCCGAAGAACATTGCGTCCGAAGCTGATATGAAGTTCCTCAGCACCTGTTCAGATCTGCTTGGGGACGGTTTGGGTGGCAAAGAGTTTACACTGACTGACGACTTCACACTGAGTACGGATTGGAAGCCGATTGAGAAATTTTATGGAACCCTGAACGGTGCAGGGCATACAATCACCATATCCAGCGCACCGCTGATTTCGTATTTGAAATTGGGATGGGTACAGGCAGAAGCCAAGTACGCACAAGGCATCGTCAAAAACCTGAAAATTGAGTTATTAAACGGCGACATCACAATGGATCTTATTACCGACAGCAGAGATACATGGGGAGGATGTATCGCAGCCAATAACGAAGGGGTCATAGATTCCTGCAGCGTAGGCGGCGGTATTATCAGAGTACCCGGCGGTCCCAATTACATTGGCGGAATTGCAGGAATGAACAATGGAACAATTCGTAATTGTTCCGTTGGACAAGCAAACAAGCCGCTGCAGTTTTGTTCTCTCCGAGGTGAAGAAGCTTCTGGTAGGTATGGGGGCATCGTGGGTGACAATAATAGTGGTGGTGCTATTTCATTCAATGAGGGAACCGAGATCTACCTCGCCGATCAGTTGATGGGTGAGCATATGTTCGGAGGTGTTGCGGGAAGCTTTACTGCAGGCTCTATCACATTTGGTGCAAACTGCGAGATACATCTCCTCTCGGCAGACAGCAATTTGGCCAAGATAGGTATGATTGTGGCCGAGATGTTGGAGCAGAAGAGTATTGCGATGAATGCCATAGTCACCGTACACGGTGCAACAAGTAACTCGTACAATGATAATAAACCGGTGAACACATGGGCGTGGGCTCTTAACTTTGAAAAGACTGATGTAATGACGAATCCTGACAATTACATAGTTGGCGAGAAAACTACATTACAATTTCTCCCTGACAGTGCTGCCGCCTCCGTCGCTAGCCTGAGCATCTGGCCGGAGGATGAGACGAGCTTTGCCCCGGCGAATATGGTGCTCCCGGCGGAGTCGGTTTCTGGAACGGATTCAGCGACTCGCGCTCCCGAGGCGGTCCCTGCAGCACCTGCTCCTGAGACGGACTCTGCGGCCCCTGCTCCTGAGACAGATCCTGCAGCTCCTGCTCCTGAGACGGACCCTGCGGCGCCTGCAGCCCCGGAGTCAGACCCTGCGGCACCTGCTAACCCGGAATCGGAACCCGAGGCGGAGACCGACCCGACCCCGGATAACGACGAGGACGGCGAACAGTCCCAGGAGGACACATGAAGCAGGTTGTATCCATTCTCATAACCCTGTTGCTCCTTACCCCCTCCGCCCCCGGGGCGGAGAGGGCGGGATCTTGTGTGGCGTTGAACGACATGGGCATCTCCGCTCAGACCATCCTGGGGAAGGTAGTTTTTCCCGGGGAGAATATCCTTCTTGATGAAAACTACATCCTGCCGGACAGCGGAACCGAAAATCCGCGGGTGGCTGTGATTGACACGGGCATTTCCACTAGGGCCATCGCAGGGAGGGACAACATCCTTCCTGGTGAGAACTACATCCTGCCGGACAGCGGAATCGAGGACCTGCAGGGTCATGGCACGGCGGTGGCTGGAATCATCGTGGGCAGCTCCTCCGCCAAGGTGGAGGGTCTGTGTCCCGAGGCGGAGCTGGTTCCCCTAGTGTGGTCCACTCTGGACGGGGAGGGAAATCCCATTCAGGGAGACGCGGAAACAGCCGCTCTGGCCATTCGGGACGCCATCGATGTGTACGAGTGCCGGATCATCAATCTGTCCATGGGGACATACACTGACAGCCCTGCCCTTCGGGAGGCTGTGGCCTACGCAGAGGAAAAGGGAGTTCTTCTGGTAGCTGCCGCCGGCAACGGCGGGGACGACCGACCCTGCTACCCCGGAGCTTACGAGAGCGTTTTATGCGTGGGCTCCGTGGATGAGGAGGGGGAGGTTTCCTCCTTTTCCCCTCAGGGGAGCTGGTTGGATCTGACTGCCCCCGGCGAGGGGCTGCGGGTGGTTTCCCTCCGGGGGCGTACCATCCGGGTCTGGGGAACTTCTTATTCGGCGGCGTACGTCACTGGCGCAGCGGCTCGCCTTCTGGCGGAGAACCCCTCCTTGACGGCGGCGGATCTACGGGACCTGCTGACGGCCTCCGCCCGGGATCTGAGCGAGCCCGGCTTCGACGAGGCCTCCGGCTGGGGCGCCTTGGACTTAAAAGCGGCTTTAAAGCTTCAGGAAGAATACAAACAGAATAAATCACAGATGCCACTCACGCAAAAAAAGTGAACTGAAAAAAGATTATAATATAATGTCAAAGCGATTAATAGAAGATAGAAGGAATAAGGAGAATAATATTATGAAAAAACATCCCTTCAAAAAAATGTCAGGTATTATAACCATTGGCATTTTAAGTTTTGCCATGATTTTCGGAGGAATGTATCTGATGCCGATGACTGTCAAGGGGGCGTCTGCAGGAGAATACGACCTCTGGGTTGCCGGTACACAGGTTACCAATGATAATGCAGATAATATATTGTCCGGCGACGAGACAAATAATGGGAAGGTAAGCTATGATCCTGATACAAACACATTGACATTAAGTGGGGCAAATATTGAATATCAGGCGGAAGCTACTGCCGCAGAGGCAGCGCGTTATGCAGTATATTCAAAGGATATGGATTTCACCATCGTGTTACAGGGTGAAAATACGGTTACGGTAACATCCGAAGTGTCGGGGACGGCTGATAGTGAAACCGGCACTAGTGTCATTTATTGTGAAAATGGAAATCTTTCCATAAATGGTCCGGGCAGTCTAGATGCATTCAACCGGTCAATGGACCAGACGGATCAGATAAGGTTCCTATATACAATATACAGCGACAAAAAACTTACTATGACAGGATGCAAAGTAACGGCACAGATAGAGGGGAGTATCAAGGGTATAGGAAACACGACCAACGAGTACTCTGCTGCGGTATATGCAATGGAAGAAATTTCTGTTTCAGACAGCGAACTTACGGCAGAATGTGGTGTGGAAGTATTGGAAGGTGATGTTGCCGCAGTTTATACAGAAAAAGGTATGGAGATTATTGATCAATCGAATATTAGGGTAATCAGTAATGGTGACGGAGTATATTGTACTGTTGATTCGCCAGATTTTGACAATAACATCTCTTTTCTGAATATTGATAATTCGGTTATGACGGTGCAGGCGGAAGCGGTGACAGACTATTTCAGAGGAATTTATGTGGACGGAAGAATATCGGTAAAAAACGACGCCGAAGTTTTGGTTGAAGGAAGTGCGCCGGGGGGAGAGATTTACGGCGTTACATCTGATTGGTTAGACATTGATAACGGAGCGCTTACGGTAAATGCTGATAATGCAGATGGTGTTATCGGCGTCGATGCAGGACCGGAAAAAAAGACGGATACTCCGGGAGGTTATGAGCAGTATGGTTTTGGCATAAAGGTTACGAATAACGGAACACTTGCGGTGAATGTGGGAACAACAGAAGGAGGCGCAAATTGTATTTTTGCGATGGATATAGATGTGGACAATAATGGAAGCATTACAGCAAAATCATCCGATGCATCCAGTGATAGTTCTGGTGCGTCAATAGGCATCTGGAGCTTTACAGATATCAGGCTGAAGGACAGTGGAACGATAACAGTACAGGCGGGTAATGCGAAGGATATGTCCTATGGGATTTTGGTTTTTGGGGATGGAAAATTTGAACAAAGCGGCGGAACAGTGACGGCACAGGCAGGAACGTCTGATTCGGCGTCTGCAATTTGTTTTGTGGATGAAGAGTTTAATCCGCGGGTCGCTTATGTCTTGAATCAGGATGAATGGGATTTTGCCATAAAGGCAGGACAAAATGAAACTTCTGCCCAGACAATTGATGCGGTTATGGATGACATCTGGACCAATGCATATGTACGTATTGAACATTTATGCAGACATGAGTGGTCAGAGACGTGGTCATCAGACGAAACACATCATTGGCATGACTGCACGAAACAGAATTGTACAGTAACGGAAGATAAAGATAAAGACGGCTATGCAGAGCATACGCCAAATCAGGATGATGGAGACTGTGCAACATCGGTTCTCTGTCCTGTCTGTCAGGGAGTTATTACACCGGCACAAGAGCATGAGTTTGGTACGGTAAATTATCATGATGCAGAGGGTCATTGGCAGCAGTGCGTACACGATGGCTGTACACAAACATCACAAAAGCAGAATCACACATTTATAGAAGGTACGCCAAATCCTGCGCCGACTTATGAGGCAGAGGGAAGACGGATTGATACCTGTGTATGCGGCGAAACAAAAATCGTTGTTCTTCCTAAGCTTGTTAATGGCAGTGCACCACAGCTTAGCGTAGTTGATGGAGGTATGTATTGTGAGGCGACGATAGTAACTGTCACGGACGATAATCTGGACATGGTTACATTAAACGGAGAACCTGTTACATTGATAAATGGTCAATTTACCGTCTTTCCATTGGATAAGGTACAGACAATCACTGCAGTCAATAAAGCGGGAGAAAAAACCACAGTGTCTATTACGATAAATGCAGAACATACATGGGATGAAGGAAAAATCGTGACATTGCCGACAGAGACGACAGAAGGCGTAAAACTTTATACCTGTGGAGATTGTGGCCAGACAAAGTCAGAAGCAGTTGCAAAGTTGGAAAGTGAAGACGAGGAAGAAAACGAAGACGAGGGAGAAAGCGAACAGAATGAACCAAATGGACAGACTTTAAAATCTCCGTCTACAAAGGATACGTCCAATACAGCAGGAGGGATTGCAATTTTACTGCTTTCAGGAAGTGGACTTGCGGGAATGTATATTTACAGCAGAAAGAAAGCTTTTTAAAAGTTATTATGAAACGAAACCGCTGGTATCGTAATGGTACCAGCGGTTTTTGAATGCTCCCCCTTTCCCCGTTTTTGGGTTACATACCATCTATGACATTTTAAGGTCGATTCATGCAGATGCAAAAAATTCTGATAAATTCTGTTATATACTATTGACAAATATGTATTAGGAGGGAACGCCATGAAATGGGAAAACACAAACGGCGCCAGAAGAATGGCAGCCGTATTATGCATGCTTAGCATACTGTTCTTGTCATGCCCCGGGGCACTGACGGTAAAGGCACAGGGTGATGCAAAGCTTGCAGCATCTGCGGTTACAGCAGAGAGAAACAGTACGGTAGTAGTCACTGTCGCATTGGAAGAAAACCCCGGAATCTGGGGGCTGAAGTTTAAGGCAGGTTATGATCATTCTGCCCTGACCCTTCAGAGCGTGGCAAACGGCAGTGTCTTTGAAGAAAGCGACATCGTCCTGCCGGGCAGTCTTGACAGGGAACAGTTTGTTTTTGTTGCGGCCCGGGACGAGCTGGAAAATATTACTGCCGATGGAAATATCATTACACTGAGTTTCTTAGTGAGAGAAGACGCGGCAGAAGGAACCTACCCCATTACTCTGGAACTGACACAGGCTATCAATGTGGCAAGTGAAGACATAAAGATGACCGTCACTGACGGAAGCATCACGGTCAGCGCAGATGATACAGATGACACGGACGACACAGACGGCGGGGAATCAGACAAACCGGCAACAGAGGTAAAGACAGCCGGCACCAAGACAGGCGATGACAGCAATCCCCTTTTATGGATCGTGCTGCTTGCGGTGGCACTAGCCGGCGGCGGAATCTTCTGCGTACTGCATCTGCGTAGAAAAAACAAGGACCGCTGAGAAAAGGAGAGAGGAAAATGTGGAAGAAGTGGAAGAGAATAACCTGCAGCATTCTGATTGTGGCAATGATTCTGGCAGAATTGCCCATGAGTGCAATGGCTGTGTCCAACACCGCAAGCAGTGAGAATGGAACCCGTGTGTTTGGCGATGCGGACGGAGACGGCGAGCTGAGCGCAAAGGATATTGAAATTATACTGCGGTACATAGTTGAGGACAACCCATCGGGATTTCATGATACAAAAGCAGATGTTACAGAAGACGGCGTTGTGGATTTGAAGGATCTGCTGGCGATAAGAAAGTACATGGCAGAGTTGGGACAGGATATAGTAAGTGTCAGCTTTTATGATGGAGGGCGTCTGATTGATACTTTATATGTGGATAAGGACAGCCCGCTTAAGAAAGTTCCGGCTGTAGGCAAATCCTCCAAGGCAAATGCAGTTTTGCTGGGCTATTATACCGACTCGGACTGCACTGTGCCGTTTTATGCGGAGAATCCCGTAACGAATAATATGAAGGTCTATGCAAAATATCAGGAAATGGGCACGGCAGAAGAGGAATTGAATTTTACCTCCTATGCTCAGATGGATGAATCTCCTGATGTATCTTTTAAGATTAAGCAGGTGTCAGGAAATATTTCTCCTGACAGTGCGGCAGAGCTTGTGGTAAAAGACGGTTCCAATCCGGTTGCACTTCAAATCGATGGTCCAGACGGTGATGGATGCTATACGGTATATGCTCCGAAAGGTTTTCGCAAGGGCAGCTCTTATGAACTGAATCTTGCAGAAGGATGGGTATTTGAAGGTAAGGAAGAGACTATTCGCACAGCGGTTTTCTCCATTGCTATGGAGGAAGTGGCTAAGCTTAAGATGAGCAAAGATATCATTTACATACAGGATACGGATACGATTAATTATACGGTGAATGGTAATGTTTACAAAGAATTGACTTCTGAAACTCTCACGGAAGCCGGCGGCGACATTACATATGAAAGCGGGGATGCGCCTAATTTTGAGGATATTAGCGAAGAGGATATTCTGTGTATCTATGTGGGTGTGCATCCTTTTGACAGAGAATCCAAGGAAGGCAAACAGCTTCTGGATCCTATTGTCTATGTAAAGGCTACCGCTGTCGGTGACGGGACGATATCCTTTGCCCAGCTTAAATCCGAAGAACAGGTAAGAATGTATGACATTCCGGATAACTTCCCTGTTGCGATGAAAGGTAGTGTGAGCGGAAATGATCTGGAAAATACAGGAAGCGTCAGCGGAAACGACTTGGACACCAATGCTCCGGAAGGTGCCGGTGCAGAGAGTGCGGACACGAATGCTCCGGAAGGTGCCGGTGCAGGGAGCGCAGACACGAATGCCCCAGAAGATGCAGGGAGCGTCAGTGGCAATGACTTGGATAATGCAGCAGGCGTGGATACCAATACTCCAGAAGGTGCCGGAAGCGTAAGCGGCAATGATTTGGAAAAGACCGAAGGCGTAAGCGGCAATACTCAGGAAAAGGTTAAAGTTCCCAGATGGAAGCCGGATATAGATGCCGACGAGGGAAAAGTAAAAATCAATGATTTGGCCACTGCCTTGGATTTGGAAATGTATCGCCTCATGATGAACGACATGAGTCTGACTGTGGACGATATGAAAGAAAAAATCTCCATTGGCGACTTTATCACCATTTATTCTTCGTCAGATGAAATTACATCGGAAGACAGCCTGTATTACGCAGAGATTACTGATTATGATGAGACAACACAAGAGATTACTTATGTAAAGACAACGAAACAGGCGATTCTCGAGAGCATGGACATCTATGATAAGGCTATTATCAATGGTGATGATCTTGTGACCGAAGAGCAGAAGGAAGAGATAGAAGCTTTGCTGCTCTCTCAGTTGAAGGAGAGCAGATTTGCGGAGGATGCCGCATATCTTCTCAGCGATATGATTACCAAGACGGACGGTTTTAGGAAAAATATGTCCGTTCAAAAGTTCCTGCTGACGGATGCGGACGGCAATCCTTTGACGGATGAAGAAATACAGCTTTTAAATCTGGGCAGCAGCTTTGAGCTCACTGATGATATTGAACTGAAGGCGGAATTGATTACTAGTGGCGACCAGCTCCATTTCGGAAGCGGCGTACAGCTTGCCATTCAGGTAGAAGCCAAGTTTGAGGTAGAGGTGGAAGACGGTAAGGTGGCCATTAACCTTTCTGCGACATTTGTGCAGGAGGTAGCCCTTAATCCTAGTGTACGGGGAGGCATTGTCACCAAGGAGATTCTTTTTATTCCCGTTCCCATCGGGGTTGAGGTCAATGCGGCTATTGATATCAAGAGCTATACCGCTTTTTCATTCGCAGCAGAGATTTACACCGTTGCGGATGAGGATAAGAGTACTTGGGAGAAAATGCAGGCAATCTGTAAAGACCCGAAAGAGATTTTAGGTCTGGCTGACCTTCCCGCAGGCTTAAGTGATGGCTTGGAGAAGGCCGGGGATATTATGGGCAAAATTGATGAAATCCAGTCTAAGATTAAGCAGGCTTCCGAGACGGCGGACAAGATCAAAGGTTATGAAGAGGATTTGGAAGCTCTCTGGAATCTGGCGGAGAAGAACAATCTGACCACCAGAGAAGAGTGGAAGCAGATGGAAGAAACTCTTGGGAAGACAAATGTGGCCTCTAATCTTCTGGATATGATGGATCTCACTACAGAGACAGATATTTCCCCTGAATATCTGGAGTCTATGCAGGCGTTGATAGACAAGTATGTGGAGACAATAGAAAAAGAAACTGATTGGGTGCAGTTGGTCAATAAGGAAATCATGAGTCAGGAATTTTATTTAGGACCAACCCCTATTGTAATCGGTGCGGAGGTGGATTTTGTTGTCCGCGGGGACATAAGCATTGCCATCGGCTCCAATCTGGAGTATGAAGTGGGCAAGCGTTATAACTTCTGGTTTAAGATTGGTCTGTTTAAGCCCACTGCAGGCAGTTCAAGCATGGACTTGCTGGATGAACATTTTGCATTTCAGTTCTATGTAATGGGCAGGCTGGGGCTGAAAGCGGGCATCCGGGCAAAAATTTATGTGGGCCTTGGTACCGGCAAGTTTGCATCTGTTGGTATTACGGCTGAGCTTGGACCCTATGTTAAACTATACGGTTTCTTTGTCTATGAATATACAAAGTACCGGCCTGCGAATACGCAAAATTGGACTTCAAAGGAAAGGATGGCGGGCGCTCTATATCTGGATTTCGGAATGTATTTCATGCTGGGCTTTGAGGCAAACGCTCTGGGCAATCTGTTTGAATACAGCTATGACTTCTTAGATGAGGAAGTATCGCTGTTGAAGGCGGGGAAATCGCGATATTATTATCAAAATACCTATCAGCCCGCGGAGGATGAGATGGTGCTTGTCCGTGACGAGGACGGCGACAGCACCAATGACATTACCATGAAGATTCCGGACAGCACCATTGCCCTGTCCTATGTGGATCTGGATACGGGCTGGCGGGGCAGCGAGACTTTGAATTATGATAAGTATCATTTTACGGTATCGAACCCGAATTTTAGTATAAATACCACTATCGGCGAAATCACCGTAAATGTGCCCGAGAACACTCGGTACATGGAATGCGACCTGACGGTTACTTATTTGTATGGAAAGATGGCATTCTCGCAGTATGATATGTCGGTTACGATTCCGCTTGTGTGGACCAATCTCTCCACGGCTGAGCTGAACGAATTCTATACAGCGTCCGTGCGGGTAGGAAACGACAGGGACGGCTATCAGACGGTATGGAGCAAGCGTGTGCGCAAGAATCAGGAATACGACCTGCCCACCGATGCCGAGATTAAGAAGATGATTGGCTGGAGTGATGCAAAGTTTAGCGGAGGCGCCGGTTACGGCAGTCAGTCCACCACCGGACTTACTCTGATTCAGGATACGGTGTATGATTATAATGTGGACTATAGGACTTATTCCATCACTGTTAAGGGCATTCAGAATGCAGATGGTACAACAAGAAGTGAGACTTATACCACAAAATATGGTAAGAAATTTGATTTTTCCGACCTTGCACAAAGCGGAACAGACATACCGGGCAGTACCTATACTAAATTTATCGGTGTGAAAACGGATGCGGTAATTCTGGCAGGGGGCAAGCAGGAACAGGTGCTCGACCTGACGGAGGAAATTACTGCAAAAGAGGCGGCAGTCATCGATGAAGGTATTTCTGCTTGGGCGGAGTATATTGACGATGGCGCGATGGCAAGATTTGAATTTACGGGTATTATTTATGACGGCATAGAGCAGAAGATCCGTAAGGGAACCACGCCAAATCTGGATATAATTGAGGAAGCAGAGGCAAAAGGCGCTGAGACAGACTTATATGTGTTGAATATCACTCCTGATCCCAGCTTTAAGATGATGGCGCCTACCGTATATCAGGTGATTTTTGGGGAACTGCGGGGTGTCGAAAGGGCAACGCTGGTATTCCACGAAAACGGCGGCAGTGAAGTGCAAGATATTACGAAGCCGGAGAGCGCATATCTGGGCATTCTCCCCATACCGGAGAGAACGGGTTATTCCTTTGACGGCTGGTACACAGATGATGGTACCTTCCAGAATCTGTATCAGGAAAAGCATATGCCACAAGGCGGCGATGAGGTGTATGCGAAGTGGGCTGCAAATAGAAATACGGTTACTTTCCATGTCAATGGAGGTAATGAGCTGACTGAGGAGCAGCAAACCAAGACGGTTATTTATGACGACAGTTATGGCAGCCTGCCCATACCTACCAGAAGCGGATATGCTTTTATAGGATGGTTTACAACAGCAGAGGATGGCACACAGATTACCCCCGAGACGGCCGTTGCCATTACGGCAGACCAGACCTTATATGCTCATTGGAGACGGTTAGAGCAGATTCCTTCAACTGTGTTTGACTTTGGCGAGGCCGAGAAAGGAGTATACTCCAAGGGCAAGACCCATGATGTGAACTACAGTTTTGACGCAGCAGGAGAGAATTTCACTCAAGACAGCTTTACTGTCAAGTATATGCGTCAGGGCAACAGAGAGTATGAGACAGGACTTCCGATTAACGCCGGCACTTACAATGCGACGATTTCCCGTCCTGCAGATGATGTTTACGATAAATTTGAGTATACTTATACGGCGGTCCTTACCATCGGTAAGGCTACGAGAACCATTGGCGCCGTGAAAGTGGAAGCGGAGGATAAGGGATATACCTATTTGAAGCTTGCACTGAGCGGTGACGGCGGAATTGACGACTTGAGCAGCGAAGCAACCTTTACTTATCAGGCCAAGAGCGGCTCAACCGTGGTGAGCAGAAGTGCAGACCGTGATAGTTATGTCTATGATCTGTCACCTCAAACGTCATATGACATTATAGTAAAGGTTACGGATGATCCGAACTATTACGATGCCGAATCAACGAAAGGGACGCCTGTTTCTACAATGGAAGCTCCCAAGGATTCCTGGGTTGACCAAAGAAATTGCGATACTTCATGGTATAATAACTCAGGGACTGTCTTCACATTGAAAACTGCAGCAGAGCTAGCCGGACTGTCGTCCCTGCTCAAGCAGAATATTAAATTTACGGGCAAAACCATTCTATTGGGGGCAGACATTGACCTGAGAGGACATGAGTGGTATCCTATTGGAGGCAATAATAATATATTTAATGGGACATTTGATGGTCAAGGTCATAAGATTACCGGCTTGTATATTTCCAAAGAAAGCAACAAGATAGGACTGTTTGGATGTGCAGGCGGCGATAAGAACAGAGGGATTCGGAATGTCTTGCTGGATCATTCCTATATCCACGGCAATCAGTATGTGGGCGGAATTGTCGCAGAGGCGTATAATATGACAATTAGCAACTGTGTAAACTATGCGCAGGTATCGGCATCCGTCGGCAATGTGGGCGGAATCATCGGACACGGTCACGATGATGAGAAAAATGCATGTGTCATAAACTGCGTGAACTATGGTTCTATCACAGGAAAGGATTTCGTTGGCGGTATCGCAGGACGTATTATGTCCGGCAGTGCCTGCAATAACGCAAACTACGGCAGAGTCACCGGCAGAAGCTATGTGGGCGGTGTTGTCGGAGGTATTTACAGGAAGGAGAGCAAAATTTATAATAACTTTACCGTCGGCACAGTACGGGGAACCGGAGACTTTGTGGCAGCCATTATTGGCAGAATTGACGGCAATGACGGCGATGCAGCTCAGATTTATTATCTCAAGGGCTCCGCAACACGCAATGGCAGCAATCGAAACGGCATAGGTACAGAAGATGGTTCAGGCGATACTATAAAAAATTGGATTGGTAAAGTTCAGTTCAAGAGCGCTAGTTTTACCTCGCCTACATCCAAGCTCAGTCAAACCCTCGAAAGCGGTGCGGGAAATGACAATCTGATGGGCGCAATGAACAGATGGGTAACACGCTGCAATGGCGGAGGAAGTACCTATTCACAATGGGTTGAAGGAGGTCGGGATGGATATCCGATTCCGAAGAATTCTCCGATTCCGGATGCTTTGCACACCAGAGTAAAGTAATGAGATATGTAGTGAAAAGCCTGTAGTAAAGTAAGCGAAAGTAATACGGCCGGGGGTCCCTGTGGGTTCCCGGTTGTATTATATTACCTACAAATATGTGGAAAGAAATTCTAAGTTATACGCTTGAGAGAAATGCATTGCGAACAAGTTCGTTTTGAAATGTGGCATTTCTCATTCGGATTTGAGATTTCAAGAGGGTGCGTAAACACCCCTCTATAGAGCGGAATCATGGAGGTTAGTGTGAAAAAGAGAGTGTTATTTTTATTAGCAATATTGGTTATTCTTTGCGGATGCAGCCACGATCCGGTAGCGAATGGAACTATGCAGGAGGACGACAGGGTTATTATTGCCCTGCTGGATACGGGCATATCCACCAAAGCGATTTCCGGCGAACAGCTGATTCCGGGATATAATTATGTGACGGGAGACACCGACACAGAGGATCTGGTTAATCATGGAACTGCAGTGGCAAGCGTGATTCTGGGATGTGAGACTGCGGGCGTGGAAGGAGTGGCGCAGGATGCGTTTCTGGTTCCGCTGGTTGTCACTACGAAGCAAAATGGAAAAACGGTCAGCGTTTCTCCCGAGATTTTGGCACAGGCCATCCGGGACAGTGTGGATGTATACAAAGCGGATATTATCAATGTCAGCCTCGGTGTACATAAGGATGATAGGGCCCTTTTGGAGGCGGTAGAATATGCGGAAGAAAAAGGTGTTTTGGTGGTGGCGGCTGTGGGAAATGATGGGACGGAGGGAAAAACCTATTATCCTGCGGCATATAATACTGTTTTGGCGGTAGGCTCCTGCGATGGGGACGGCAATCAATCTGAATTTACCCAGAGCGGGGCTGACATTCTGGCGCCGGGAGAGGATATCAGTCTTGCATCAAAAAATGGCAAAACCTATGGTGCTAGGGGAACTTCCTACGCAACAGGATTTGTTTCCGCTGATGCGGCGAATCTGCTGCAGCAGGAGTCCACATTGTCTCCGAAAGAACTCCGTCAAAAATTGATATCCCGTTAGCATTCGCAGGAAATATCTTCTGTAACCTTGTAAAGCAAAAAAGAATTCTTTTTCACCAGCACATGATTTTGAACTACTAAAAATTCATACTTGCAAAACTTTTCTAACTCTGTTAAACTAACCATGAAAGCATATATTCTTTTGAATTCTTATGGCAGAGCCATATTCTTTGGGAATCCATTCCTATCTGACTTCATTTGAAATCTGTGCTTTTATTCAACCAATAAAACTGCATGGAATTTCGGAAGAAGCAGAGAGGGTCAACGGTTTTACAGAGAAAGCCGGCAAGCGGCAGGAGTTAAGGCTGTCGGATGCGTTTCTGACAGAGGAAGCGGTGGAAAGAGCCGTGGAAGAGAGCATCCAGCAGGATATACTGAAAGAATTCCTGCTGCAGAACAAAGCTGAGGTGACAAAGATGAGCATATTTGAATATGATGAAGAGGCCGTGAAGCAGGCATGGAAGGAAGATGCCTATGAAGATGGCTGGACAGAAGGAAAGAGAGACGGAATGATAGAAGGAATCACACAAGGAATCACACAAGGAATCATGAAAGGAAAAATACAAGGAAAAATAGAAGCTTTATTGCTGGTGTTAGATAGTCTGGAAACTTCAGAATCCCTTTCGGAAGAATTGCAAAAGAGGATTAGGGAAGAGACTGATGCCAATGTTTTGGAGCAATGGCTGAGGACTGCAGGCAGAGTAAAGAGTGTAGAGGAATTTAGAAAAACTAATCTTGAAATATAGTCTAGATACTTTACAAGAGAGAAAGCGAGAACCCCATGAAGATTTCTTCCTTTATACATTTTGCTGGTTTTGGCATAAAAACCATTCTGTTCCGGAAAAAAGAGCCTATTCTTGGCACCGTGATTGTCACGGACAAGTGCAATTTGAAGTGCAGGCATTGTTCCGTCAATAACATTACAGCGGTGGTTCACCCTTATGGTCAAATCTGCAATGAGATGCAGCAGCTTTATGATATGGGGGTACGCATCCTGTTTTTCTGTGGGGGAGAGACTTTTCTTTGGAAAGACGGGGAGCGCACACTGAGGGATCTTGTGGTGACTGCAAAGGAAATGGGATTTTTGATTGTCAATGTGGTTACCAATGGTACCTTTCCCATAGATTTACCAGAAGCGGATTTGATTTTGCTCAGTCTTGACGGCGACAGGGAGCGTCATAATGCAATCCGTGGCGATACCTACGACACCATCATGGAAAATATTGCAAATGCCACTTCGGATAATATCTGCTTTTATATGGCAATCAATCAGATAAATAAAGATGCGATTCAGGATGTTTGCATTGCCGCCCGGGATACCCAAAATGTGCGAGCAGTCTCTTTTAATTTCCATACGCCATATCCGGACACAAGAAAGCTGGCCCTTTCTAAAGAAGAAAAAGCTAGTTGCTGTGAAGTCATTGCAAAAATGATGAAAGAAGGTGCACCGGTATTCAATCTTAAAAGCGCCTTTCCTTACTTGATTAACAACAGCTTTCCCACACCTTGTCATCAGTGCGTGGTCATGGAAAATGGCAAGCTTTCCACCTGCGGACGCTGTATTGAGGTGCCGGGACTTTGCGATGAGTGCGGGTACTTTTTTGTTGCGGAGTACACCCTTCTATTCCGGGGGAATCCCAAAATCGTTTTTGAGATGCTAAAGACATATCTGAAGTATATATGAGGAACAACATGAGTATTCTGACAAACCTGACAAGAATGTGGCTGACCCGTTCAACCAAACCGTTTCTATTCAAAAATGAATACGACAGTCAGCTGTCTTTTTCGGATTGTGACAATCTGGGGCTGTATGTTCATATCCCTTTTTGTAAAAGTATCTGCAATTTCTGTCCCTATTGTAAGGTCAAATATTCCAAAGAATTATGTGACCGATATATAGATGCGCTGCTTCGGGAAATTCATCTTGTGGGAAGCCAGCACAGCGGCAAAAAAACAACTACAAGCCTATACTTTGGCGGAGGTACGCCGGCGCTTGTTGCTGATCGCCTCAAAGAAATTATAAATGCTATTCAAGAGCATTTTATTATTACTGAGGGGATAGGGGCAGAGCTGCATCCCGATAATGTAGAACCGTCTGTCCTGAGGGTTTTGAGAGATGCCGGAGTAACCAAAATCAGTATTGGAATCCAATCGTTTCAGGAAAAGTTTCAGAGTATTTTGGGCAGAACGCCGGTGAACATTTTCGCATTAAAGGAAGCCTTATCGGAAGTTTCCTTTGAAACGGTTTCCATGGATTTCATTTTTGCCCTGCCAACTCAGACCTTTGATGATTTGAAAGCGGATATCGATGCAGCGTTTCAAAATGGTGCAAATCATGTGGCGATTTACCCATTTATTGATTTTACTTTTACATCAAGCACAGTCAAAGCAATGCCGAAAAAGGACAAACAAGCTCTTCTGGATGCCATTACGCTCTACTGTATGGATAAGGGCTATACCCGTAGTTCGATTTGGACATTCTCCAATGACAGGCGCGCAAAGTATTCTTCCATGACCAGAGATCATTTTTTGGGATTTGGGTGTTCGGCCACAACCCTGCTGAAAGACCAATTTAAAATCAATACGTTTTCGGTGGAAGAATATTGTAAAAGGGTGGATGAAGCAAAACTTCCCACCGCATTGACGCTCCGATTTTCCCTGCGTCAGCGGATGGTTTATTATTTGTTTTGGACGGCATACAGCACAAAGGTAAACGCTGGGGATTTTGAAAAATTCTTTGGCGTTTCCTTGAAAAAGATGTATGGAATGGAATTGAAAATTGCCAAATGGCTGGACTTTATTACCGAAGAAAACGGTGTATACAGTATGACATTAAAAGGGGCGTTTTACTATCATTACTATGAAAATTTCTATACCCTTGCCTATATTGACAAAATGTGGAGGATTATGAGAAAGGAAGCGTTTCCCCAGAGGATAGAGTTATAGTGGACATATAGGAACTTTCCCTTGCCCATTCGATGAAAGAGGAGTATAATAACCTTTGCTTAAAATTTTCAGATTTTGCATTGGAAATAGGGAAAGGAATTATGGACATGGAACAGAATCATCCGAATAATGAGCATAATCCGGTACACGCCCCGATTCCCGGTTTGGGACTGAGGAGTATCAAAACAGCGTTTGCGGCAACGCTTACGGCGCTGTTTTATGCTGTGGTCTGGGGCGGTAATCCCACCTTTGCCTGCATTGGCGCTATCTTTGGTATGGGAGCTGATATGGAGGATTCCCGCCGCAGCGGGGGCAACCGTTTTTTTGGCACAATTATTGGCGGATTTATTGGTCTGGCCCTCTATGGGTTAGAACATCTGGCTTATCCGGAAGGAAATTATTGGCTAAGGCTTCCGCTAGTATTTTTGGGAATTATTCTTTTGATTATTATGTGTGTGCTTTGCCATTGGCCGGGAGGTGTACAGCCCGGAGGCGTGGTGCTGTGTATCATTCTCTTTAACACGCCTCCCCACTACATAGTGTATGCGCTCTACCGTATGATTGACACCGGAATAGGAGTGCTTATTGCATTGATGGTGAATTATCTGTTTTCCAGAAGCCGGGTAGAAGAGTGGTTCCATCTAAAACACTATGGACAGGGGGCAGTTTCTTCTACTCCTGAAGATTCGGAGTCTGGCAATACTTCCCAAACTCCATAGGTGTTTTGACTGCTTGTTTTCTACTTCAGCGAAAAGCGCACGGACACATCTCCGTCTCCAAGGATTGCCTTAAGCTCATCTGCGGACAACCCTTGTACTTTTCCTAATCTGGTAAAATTCCATGTATTTTTGCTATAGTAAATGGTAATCTGGTTTCCTTGATACAAAATTACATCGCCTGCGGCAGTAGTAATATTTTCGTCATTTGTGGGCAGGCTGCTGCCGAGACTTCCCACCTTTTCAAAGCCGCCGTAATCCTGCATATCCACCGTAATATCCTTCTCTGCCAAAAGCTCTAAAAGAGCGGCTGCCGATGAGTTGTCAGCAGGCAGAATCTCCAAAGTATTATCGCCTATATGTGCATAAATCATAGATGTTTCCTCCTGAGAGTCTGTTTTATTTTCTTGGGAGCTGCTTTCCTGTGGCTTGCTGCCATTGTCAGGCAGCTTTTCACCCTCTGCTTTGTCCGTGGAATCGGCGCCTGTTCCGCTTTCCTGTAATTCTTCCGTAAAAGGATTCTGTACACCTGCATCAGAGGATGGCGTCTGCTGTTTTCCACAGCCGGAGAAAAGGATTGCCAGCATAATACATAAGAATAAAGACCATTTCTTTTTCATGATTTTACCCCTCTTTTTTGATAAGAAAATACACATCCACGCCCCAGCTGTCACCACGGTTTTCTGCATAGGCGGCTTCTACAAGCCCGGAAATGTCATCTGCAAAATAACCTATGGGGGTGGCGGAGATTCCGGCATTTTCCACATCTTTAAAGTAAAGTCTCAGTTGACCGTCACTGAATAAATATAATTCTCCGGAGTGTATGGTTTCCACATCTGTTTCCGCATCCCGATTGTAATTGCCTCTGATATGCTGAGCCACATATCCGGTTTCCTCATTATAGGTATAAGTGGGGAAACGCATTTCCGAGCCGGATAAATACCCAAGAATGGTCTCGCAAGCAGCGTTATTGTACATATGAATAGAGTACGAGGTGCTGTCGTTTAAGCCGATTTTGGTGGAAATGGCATTTTCCAAAACGGTGCCATCATAGGATGTCATATTTTCTGTTCCTGCACTATCGGGTGTTGTATTGCCCGACTCTGCATTACCGGAGCCATTTTCCCCATTGGTGGAATTCCCCTCCGGTGCTTTGATGCCTTCAGAGGTGCCTGCGGTATCCGGGTGCAGCACTTCCTCTGGGGGTTCTTCCACAGATCTTTTGTTTTGACCGCATCCGGTTAACCCTAGTGCTGCGATGCACATTGCCAATACCAACATTTTTACTACTCTTTTTTTCATTTTTATACCTCCCTGTATTACTATTCATTTTCTGCCATCAGTGCCGCAACACTTAGTTTTTTCAGCTTTGCCGAATAAATCCATGCAAAGGCCGTAAAAAGCAACGGGATAATTACAAGCGGCACCACATATCCCAGAATGCTGAAACCTACTGCAAACTCGCCGATTCCAAATGTCCGAAAGCCCATTCCTATCAAAGAATCCGAAAATAGCAGGGATAGGATAATTCCTATGAGGGCGCCGGCAAAGGTAACCGAAAAGAATCTCAAAACAAAGGAAATCCGCAGGGCTTTGGTCTGTAAGCCAAGGCTCTTATAAACCGCCATATGAAAGGTTTCCGCCTGCAGCAGCTTTCCGGCAATCAGCATTACGGAGCCCAGAATCACCAGAGCAGTTATAGCATACAGAATCGCAATCAGCAGATGCATTAACTTTACAATTCCGTCCAGACCGGACCAACTGTTGGTGTGCACATCAATTCCCTGATAATGGGAGTTCAAGTATTCATAGGCGTAATCTCGCATGGAGCCGTCTTTCATAATATAGTGATAGCACCAGATAAATCCTGTAATATCGCCTATTTTGGAGTAGCCTTCTATGCTCATTCCGATATTTGTGCCCATGCCGTTGGCGCATTGGTAAATGCCTGATATTTGATAGGACTCTATTCTGCCGTTTGCAGTGATACTGACGGTATCTCCGATATCCGCCTGTAGTTCATTGGCAACGACTTCCGTAATGAGAATGCTGTCTCCGTCACAGACATTGCCCCGCAGGATATGAAACCATTGTGTGTCATTTAGTACATTTGCCGTGTAGTCCTGTCCATTTACCGATACACTCTGCATGGCAAGCTCATATTTATCCGTAATGGGTGAGTACCAATGAATCGCTCGCTCTATCTCATCCATGGGTACATCCCTGTTAAAGGGCTGTACGCCAATATCGTGGTCTGCGGCAGAAAAAGCGTTCATCAGACCTTCTCCGTTAGGACCGAGCCAGCTTCCGAGAAGCCCCACCACGGAAAGGAATAGGGTAAGAAGTATGGCTATGGCAGATAGAGAAAAGTATTTTTTCTTTTCGGCAAGTATCTCTCGTAAAGCGATGTGAAGCAAAAGTGTTTGCGGCAAAATACCCTGTCTGTGAAGGGGAGAGCGGACCTTATGAATGCCGGCTGTTTCACGAAGGACTTCCATGGGTGCAATCCGTAGTATCCTTTTGGTCTGGGCATATAAAAAGGCTGCCAATAACGCCAGAAAAAGAAAGAAAATACCAAGCAGGAGCCAAATGGAAGGATGGATTTTCAAAAGCATTCCCGTAGAGCTTATCATTCCTTTTGCAATCAGCACAGCCATACCGCTGCCGCAAAGAAGCCCCAAAAGCAGGGATGCTGCAGTGCCTGCTCCGTAGAGAATCAGGTAAACCTGCCGCAGTTCTTTTCCTGAAAATCCCATGGTTCTTAAAACAGCAATATCCTTTTTTTCCTGCTCAATGACCAACCGTAGATTATGTCTTATCATAATCAGACAGATGACAAAGAGGACTACGGAAAAGATCAGCAAAAATCCCGATAAAATATTCTGCAGCAAAAGCATATAGCTCAGGATGGATTCCCGATTATAAGAAAATTCTATATAGCGGGAGATTGCCGTGTTTTCCTGTATACTGCGATGAAACTCGGATTCGGAAAGCCTGCTGCCCTCTTTCTGTGAAATATGAAACATGGCGCCCTGCTTTCCCAAGGAATCTGAGCCTTTGTCAGCGGCGGGAGCTTCCGAGCGCATATTATCTGCTTTTTCAGTATTTGCTATAAGTCTGCGCATTTCCTCGTAATCAATTTCACTTACCAGAAAACTTTTCATGTCAATCATGGAGCTGCCCATGAAGGCATCTTCAAAATAGCCTGCTACCACAAAGGATTTTTTGCCTCGGACTCTTGCCAATTCAAAGGTAATGGTATCCCCTGTTTTAACCTGAAACATGGATTCCATGGCAGGCGAGATATAGATTTGCCCCTCTGATATGATAGGGGCTTTGATTTCCTGCCCAAAACGGTCTATAAAGTGATAGGGAATCTTCCCGTCATGGCATAGGAGCTGTCCGTCGTTGTCGGAATAATACCCATTTACTTCATAGCCGGCATAGATTAATTTTTGTGAAGTTAAGGCCCCCACATCCGGCAGAGCCCTTATTTCCTCCGCTAATTCTGCCAGCTCCTCAGGCTCTCCTGCCGTCCATACCGTAAAATCACCAAAGCCCAGAGTTTCCATTTTTTGATTCATGCTTTTGGCGCTGCTGTCTATGAGAGTGACAGAGGAAAAAAGCGACATGGCGGAGACAAACATCATAACCAGCAGCACACTTATGGAGAAACATTGCCTGTGCCATGCTTTTTGCACCAGCAGGGCAATCCTCGTTCTTTTTTTATTTTTTTCCATGCGATCCTCCATAAACTACTGTTCTGATGAAAAATGCCGCCCTAAAGCGAACTTGTTCGCTTGGCATTTTTCGGTGTGAGAAAAGTCTGCTTCGCAGACTTAGAATTTCTCCGCGAAACAGCCTATGCTGTGAGCGGTTAGAAATTCTTCTCTCACTACCAGCCTAATTCATTCAGCCACAAAGAAAGTTTTTCCTCCCGTTGTTTATCCTCCGGTTTGTAATCGGACAAATCTAACTTTGACAGGATTTTTCCGTCTTCCAGATAAAAAATCCGGTTTCCTCTCAGCGCCGCTTCTTTGTCATGAGTCACCAGCAGGATAGTCTGGCCTTCTTGGTGCAGCGTGGTAAACAAATCCAACACTTCTTTTGTGTTTGCCCTGTTTAGGGCGCCTGTAGGCTCATCAGCAAACAGTAGTGTGGGCGCACCGGATACCGCTCTTGCTACGGCGGCCCGCTGAGCCTCTCCGCCGGATACCTGAGAGGGAAGCCTGTCCTTTGCCTCCTGCAGATTCATCTGCGAAATCAGTGTATCCGCTTTTTCCCGAATGGTTTTTTCATCCCATTTACTGCCAATCAAGCCAGCCATAACAATATTTTCATACAAAGTCAAATTGCTTATCAGGTGGGTTTTTTGAAACACAAAGCCGAAAGCATCCGCCCGCAGCTTGGTCAATTCTTTTTCCGGGGCAGCAACAATATCCGTTTCTCCAAACAAAATGCTGCCGCCGGATGCTTGTTCCATGCCGCTTAATACATATAAAAGCGTGGATTTGCCGGAGCCGGATGTTCCCATAATTACTGTAAAATCGCCATTTTGCAGCTCTATGTCAATGCCGTTTAAAACGGCGGTTTCACCATAGCTTTTCTTGATTTGTCTGCCAAGCAGCAGAGGTTTTCCTTCCAATTTTGCTTCCAACTTTACTCCTATCTGCGCATCGGGGCGCACATATCTAGTGATTAAACTTAGCGATCATATAATCAAGGCAGGCCAGCTGTTTTCTTTTTTCCTGTAGCCTTTCCCGCTGGATTCCCATGCATCTGCATAAAATCCGCTCCTGCCCTTTTTTGTTGCCGCAGTTTCCATAATGGATAAACTGCTGTATTTGACTCATGGTAGCGCCAAAGTGCGTTAATATTTTTTCCATTTCTTTGTCTTCCATTTCCATTATAAAATCTCCTTGTAAAATAGCAAATAGTTATGTAGAATATATAATCATAGACCAAAACTATGCAAATAGGAACCCCAATTTGTAATTTTCTGTACATTCTGAAAGAGTTTTCTGGGTGGAGGGACAGCCAATGATAGAAACACGCCTTTTACAATATTTTCTTGCCGTTGCGGAAGAGCAGAGTATTACCCGAGCTGCGGATTATCTTCATATTACCCAGCCCACTCTGTCCAAGCAGATGATGGACTTGGAAGCACAACTTGGAAAGCCGCTTTTTATCCGGGGCAAGAAAAACATTACCCTGACGGAAGAGGGAATGTATCTTCGTTCCCGTGCACAGGAAATCATCACACTGATGGAAACTACGGAAGCTTCTTTTCGGGAAAATGAACAGGCAATCACAGGGGACGTGTTTATCGGTTGCGGAGAGCACCGCTCTTCCTTTCCCATTATGCAGTTGATTCAGTCCATTCAGGCAGATTATCCGGAGATTACTTTCCATTTTTTCAGCAGTAATGCAGATGCTATTATGGAACGCTTGGAAAAGGGATTGTTGGATGTGGGCATTTTGCTGGAGCCGCAAATGGATTCCAAATATGACTATAGAAAGCTGCCATTTCAAGAGACATGGGGTGTTCTCATGCGTAAGGACTCACCCCTTGCGGCTAAAGAAGCCCTGACTTTTAAAGACCTGTCCAAACTGCCCCTGATTATGCCAAGCCAGACCTCTAACAACCATCAGATTACCATATTTTTGGCAGAGGAATTGATTACCCCCAACATTGTTGCCACCTACAACCTCATTTATAATGCCAGCCTGATGGTGGAGGCAGGAATGGGGTATGCCGTCTGCATTGGGGGACTGATTAATACGGAGGGCAGCCATCCCCTGACTTTTAGACCGCTTACGCCGCTTTTGCAATCCGATGTCTATTTATTTATGAAAAAATATCAGATGTTTTCCAAAGCAACAAAGCTTTTCATAGGAGCTTTGTTGTCAAAGGATAATGCTGCGGATTATCATAATACCTCCGAAGATTTCCATAAAGAATCCCAGAATCAGATTTAGCAAATGGTATATTTTATCGGTTATTTTGTTTCGCAATACTGCAACAATGCCGCTTAGCCCAAGCCACCAGAGAAGTGTCCCCAAAAGGATTCCCAGCATCAGACTGCCGCCCTCTGCAGGAGCCATTTTACCCGTAATTCCAAAAGCGGTAAATGCAAGCAAAAAGGATAAAACTGTGGCGGGATTTAGAATTGCTGTCACAAAAGCGCTTCCAAAACACATGGCGAGGTTTCCCTTTTTGAGGCTCTGAGTTTTTACCGGTCCATCCTTTTTCCGCAAAATAATGATGCCCATCAGAGCAATCATAAGCCCGCCTATGGTCTGCATGATGCGCTGGTATTTGGACAAAAAATCGGAAATAGCCGTTATCCCTAAAACTCCCATGGCAGAATAGAGTAAATCTGCTGCAGAGGAGCCCATTCCTGTGAAAAATCCTGCAAAGAACCCTTTTTCTAAAGTCCGCTGGATGGTCAATGCGCCAATAGCCCCGGCAGGAACTCCAAAGATAATTCCTATTAAAATTCCTTTCAAAAAATATTGCGGCATTCTTTCAGTGCGTATCCTCTCTCATATTTTCTATCATCCGGGCAAGCTCTTCCATGGCGTTGTGGATATCATGGATTTCATCCAGCAAAATGTCCCGCTGTCTTGTCAGAATGCATAGTTCTTCTGACTTGTTGCCCTGCTGCAGACAGTGGAGAAAGCTTTCCACCTGTTCCTCATTACAGCCAGCATCCTTCATATTCTGTAAGGCATCCCTCATAAATAAATCATCCTGCATGATACGCCACCTTGCGCTGTACAATCTCTCCGGTACATTCCATAACCGGGTCGTCCCAAATAATTTCTCCCACGGTGTCTACAACAATTTTTCCTGATTTGGGATTTTTGATGGATATCACATCTCCCACGATATCAGCTTCCACATCGGAATACTCAAAGGATAAATCCGTGTCTTCCATGGTGCAGTTTATCAGTTTCAGATTTTCACAATAACAGAGAGGCTGTGTTCCGATAATTTTACAGTTGATAAGCGTAAGTCCATCGGAAAACCATGCAAGATATTCGCCTTTTACAATGCTGTTTTTAACCGTCACATTTTTGCTGTGCCAGAAAGCATCTTTAGTGTCAAGCTCACAGTCTTCTATGGTGAGATTCTCCATATATTGGAAGGAGTATTTGCCCTTCATTTTTACATTCTTTAAAGTCACATCCTGACTGTCCAAAAAAAGATATTCCGATGTAATCTCTGTGTCTGTAAGTGTAATTTTCTTTGATTTCCAGCCAAATTCCTGAGAAATAATTTTACAGTCGCTTAAGGAAATATTGTTGCATTCCCGCACTGCCTTGATTCCTCCAAGGGTGCAATTGGTAATCACTCCGTCGTCTGCATACCAGATAGCGGCTCTCGTCAGTTCGTCCATGGAAGAATCTGACATCTCAAATTTTTTGACATGCCATAAGGGGTAGCGCAGGGAAAATTGGCAGTTTCGGATATTGACATTTCTGGATTCTTTTAAAACGGATTCTCCGTCTGCGGGTCCTGCAAAAATGCAATTTACCACATCCGAATCGGTTAGATTATATAATGCCCTTTCTTCGTCAAACTGTTTTCCTGTGATGGTGTTTTTCATATAATAGCCTCCATTTCTGCGCAAGAGTTTTGCGCCAAATCTTTCATAGTCACAACAAGCTTTTTCTTTCCGGTGTCAGGTTCCATCCAGATGGAATCCACAAATTTTATGGTGTAGCGCACATGGGACAGCGCTTTACTTTCTAAAAGCGGCCGGATGAGCTTTTGGATGCCCGTTGCCAGAGCATCCTGCCCGGCATTTGGCATAGCTTCCACAGATATCTCAAAAGACTGTTCCGAGGTCTGCACAAACTGATAATCCACAAGCCCTTCCACGCAGAGCCCTTCAATGGATAGAGGATGCAAAAATTCCATGCCGCCGTCTTTTTTTGCAAACCACATCACATCCTCGTTTCGGCATAACAGAAGATTTGCCCGCGTAAATCCCTGCTTTTGGGAAGCGGCATCAGGCTGCAGCTCCAGACGGTCAGTGAGGTGATAGCGGATAAGCGGCTGCGCATAATTATAAAGACAGGTCACATACATTTCACCGTTTTCTACCTCTATGATATTCAAATCGTCAAAAAGCGCCATGCCCGTATCCTGTTTTTCTTCCAATCCCAATGCCAGAGATTCGCTGGCACCATAAAAATTAATTACCGTACAGCCAAAATGCTGTTCCAGAAAAATGCGGAGTCCCGGCGCCAATGGTTCGCCGCAGGCAATGATTCTTTGAAGTTGACAGCTGGCATTCTCCTTTTTCATTTGCTCCGCCAGCAGCTTTATAGCCGAAGGATAGCCGATGATAATATTGGGAGAAAAAGCAGTTACTTTATCCGTCCACTTTTCCATGGGCAGATTAATGTCCAGAGTTTCCTCAAAGGCTCCCAAATCGGAAATGCCGTCTCCCACAGCCATAGCGCCGCCATATCTTCCGTCCGTGGCAGCGATATAGAGAATTCTGGGTTTTTGCTTTAAAAGCCGATAGATTTCCCAGAGATTCATTCCCCAGAGAGCGCCTCTTATAATACCCATGAGCATTTCGTTCCATGCTGCGTCATCATATAGAAAATACCGCGCCGTGCCGGAGCTTCCAGAGGAATGCACTACATGGTACTGTCCCTTGTATTTTGCCGCGTGGGACACGGTATTGTCATCAAAGGATTTGATTTCCGCCTGCTTTATTTGGGGGTCTGTTACAATTTCATCATAATACTGAAATAACAGTTCTTTGTCAAGTACCGGCAGTTTTTTTAATGGCGTTTGGCTGAGCGTGGATGCCGTAATGCCGGACTCTTCAAATACCCGGCGGTAATAAGGCGAATGTTCATAAGCATAGTGCAGCAGCTTTTGTAATTTCTTTTTTTGCAGGCGCTCAATGCTTTGTCTGCTCTTTGATATATTTTTTTGGTACTGATAAAACTTCCATAAGAAAGAGATGTTCATAGTGGGCTCCTTTGGAATAGTTGAAAAGAATAGCTCTTGTCATAATTTTCCCTGTGGTAATAGGTTGCGGTCAGTGCGCTCTGGTCAAATACAATGCTCCATTCCGTGGATTCAAATTCTCCGAAATTCCCTTTGCTCACACTAGAAAGGGCATCCCGTACCTGTGCTTTATCCATGACGGCTGACTCCTTCAATATATTTTCAAGGATTTCAAAGCGGGTGTGGGACTGTGCTGTGCCGATGCCGTTTTTTTCGCCCTCTGCAAGATAAAAATTAGTCAAAATGGGGGTATCCGTCACTATCATTTCATTGTTCACATATTCCACGGCTACGCTTTTTCCCGTATTGTCGGCAATGGCAAAATGTACCATATAGTTCATGGAGGCATGCAAGTCATAGGCTTCTAATAAGGTAATGGCTTCCTCCGTGGTAGCTGCCTTGTCCAGAAGCAGGCGGATGGCGGTGGTTGTGGTAATATCTGTTTTGTCAGTATTTTGGGAGATGGATGCCCCATCCTGTATCATATTGACGGATACGCAAAGCCCCTTTTCATTCATGCCGTCTAAAGGAGCATAGATGGCAGCAGTGGCCAAAAGCTCATTGCTTAAAAAGTTGGAAGCAAAGCCTGCGCCCTGCCGGATAAAGTCTGTGTTTACTGTGGAAAAAGAGGCGTATCCGTTTTCCGGATATGCAGCCACAATCATGGCGTCACATGCATTCCAATCAAAATTTCTGCCAAAGAGATATCCGCCCTGTGAATGAGCCACGGAAATCGTGCTGCATCCAAATGCACCGGTTTCAAAGGAGAGATTTTGTCCGCTGCCCATTAGGGAACGGGTTAAAAAATTCATCACATCACTATCCGATTTGGCGCCTCCTTGATTTAAAAAATCATCAAGACCGTAGTTTCCTTCCAACTTGACAACGGACAAGCCGGATTCCAGCTCCGTGATTTCGGAAGAGATGGGGATAAAATCCTGAAATTCACCGTCTTCTGGTGGATAAGAGTCTGAGGATGCATCCGATCCAGAAGCTGTGTCTGGATTGCTGCCGGAGTTTGCACATCCTGCCAGCAGTGTAAAACATAGAAGAGAAGCTGTCATAAAAACTTTTTGTATTTTTTTATCCATAAGAATCCTCATTTCTGTTTTCATTAAAAGGGTATTTGTGACATATCTTTGTTATTGTTCAGTATAATCAATCTTTTTGACAATAGCAAATATCTATGTTGAATGGCAAAGCATAGCTAAAAGGCATGAAAAATGGGAAAATTAAAGAATTTGTTTCAGAAGGCACAGGTATAAGATATAATTGACATTTATACAAATAAACAGTATAATGACTACGAAATAAGTAATGAAACATCAAGATTTCATAATTACTTGTTACAATAAAACATAAGAGGAGAGAGATAGTTATGGCATTTTGCGAGAATTGCGGCAGAGAACTTGGACCGGACGAAGTTTGTGACTGCCAGAAGACACAAGCTGCGGAGACTTCCAATGCTGAGACTGAAACTAAGACACAGACAGAAGAGGCTTCCAGCACAGAAGCAGCAGCTGGTGCAGATACCACAGCAGCCACAGAGACGGCAGCAGCTAGTACAGATACCACACCTGCTACAGAGGCAGCAGCTAGTACAGACACCACACCTGCTACAGAGGCAGCAGCTAGTACAGACACCACACCTGCCACAGGGGCGGCAGTTAGTGCAGATACCACACCTTACGGACAGGCAGCAGCTTCTGGTACAGGCTCAGGTGACAAGCCGGCGAAGAAGGCTCCCATCGCTTTGATTGCAGGCGGCGCGGCAGCAGCAGTAGTGGTGGTTTTAGCGGTTCTTATTGTGAGCCTCATGGGTTCCGGCAGTTATAAGACACCGATAAAGACTTTGGTAAAGCTGATTAATAAACAAAGTACAGATGCATTTGCTTATCAGGAACTGATGGATCCGATAATTACGGATTATACTCGAAATTTGTACAATATTCTGAAAAAGAATGATGATGTGAAGGAAAACTTTAGCGACATGAAGAGCAACTTAGCAGATTTCTATGAAGACATAGATGGTTTTAAAATTACCAAATGTGACTTTGTAGCTGCTAAGGAAATGAAGAGTAAGGACTTGCGCGAAATTCAGAAGAGCATTAATAATGATTATATTGACGATATGATCGAGGAAATTGATGAGTTGGACAAAGGCGATTATGAGGATATGGCGGATGACTTGGACATTTCCGTAGGTGATGCGAAGAAGGTTGCCAAGGCGACAAAGTCCTACCTCCAGGCTCTGCGCAAAGTTAAGGTAACCAAGGGATATGAGGTAACGATTCGCATTTATGGCAAGTATCAAGGTGATACAGATAAGACCGACAAGATGGATGTTCAGGTTATTAAGGTGAATGGAAAATGGCGTATCTATCAGGCTTCTTCCCTGTTCAGAGGAATGGAATTTAATGACGACCTTAGTGATGTCAAGTTAAGAAAACTATATTCTTTGATAAATAGTTTGGATTTGAGTTATATTTATTAAAACGCCGGCACTTTACCGAGATCTTTTTAGGATTAGATGATATTTAGTACTTCTTAGTCAAGCTCCTTATGGCGCAAGGCTAAGAAGTATTATTCTTGTGAAACGATAAAACCTTGCAAAAAGCAAAGAAAGAGGAATTTTTATGAAACCATTGAACCACCTGAAAAAAGGGCTGGCATTTCTCATCACTGCAGTGCTGATTTTCTCTGTTTTCCCAATCTCGCCGAAAACAGTCCGGGCAGCCGAAGTAGTCAATATCCCTGATGATGCCTTACGTGCCGCCATTTATGAAAAGTTGAGCGTGTCTGACACTGCAGAGATTACCAATGAACAATTAGAAACTCTGGACAGGCTTACTGTTTCCGAACATGTGTCAGATCTTACCGGAATTGAGAAGTGTACCAACCTTCAAAGCCTTACTCTCGCTCAAAATCCCGACGCAGATTCGAATTTGGATTTGACTCCTCTGACAAATCTCTCTGCGTTGACGAGTTTGACTATGAATAGAGGGAAGGTTTCCAGTATCCCCCAGATATCAAATCTTTCTTACCTCCGTGTCTACGGATGTAAAATCGACGACACTGCATCCATTTCTAATTTAACCGGTTTAAGACAATTGGTTTGTATCGAGACAGAGATTGCAGAGATTCCTGACTGTTCCGGCATGAGTTCCCTGCAGAATCTTCAAGTCTTACGCTCTTCTTCGCTTACAGACATTTCCGGGATTTCCGGTTGCAACAGTCTGAGAAACTTATCCTTAGAGGGCTGTTACAATCTGACCGACATATCCCCGCTGAGTGGGCTGGGGTTGACCCAATTGGATTTAGAATCAGTTAAAATTGCGCCTGAAAATGCAGCATCTAATATGGAAGCCATTGCCACCCTAAGTGGTCTGGAATCCTTAAGCTTATACAACACAGGGCTGGAGAATGAGCATCTTTCCATGTTTGACAACCTGAATTCACTGAAATGGCTGATTGTCAGCGATAACAATCTGACTAGTGCAGAGTTTCTTGTTTCCCACAAGGACACTCTGACATGCGTTGCGCTTAGAGGCAATCCTATTTCGGACAGCGCTCCGTTAGGTGAACTGACCGAGCTCGTAAGGGTGGAGATAAACGGAACCCAGATTACCGATTTTTCTTTTCTCTCCAAACTTCCAAACCTTACATCACAATCTATGCGGAATGAAGAGTGGAAGACGGACCGTCCGACCGCACCAAGGCTAAGCATTACGGATAGCTATCATGCAGGTACTGAAGTTTATATGATTCAAAATCCATTCAAAGATGCAAATGGAAACCTCATTGCCCCAGAGGAATCAGAAGAGTATTCCTACGATGAAGCAACCGGGGAAATTGCTGTTTCCACTAGCAATTTGTCGTCGCTGTGGCCTACAAATATTCGTTTCCCATACACCTATACCACCGCAAAAGGTGAGGAACTTGTGGCAAGGCCTTATATTGCGCTGACGCTGACGAAGCTGTTGGGGATTATCACGCAGCCCGAGGATGTAACTATCATGGAAGGCGAAAGAGCCACTTTGAGCGTTTTGGCATCCGGAAGCGGAACGCTTTCCTATCAGTGGTATAAAGGCGATGATGCAATTTTTGGCGCTACATCATCATCGTTTACGATAAGCAATGCGACTTTGAGCGATGCCGGCAGCTACACCGTTGTGGTCACTGACAAAAATGGCAGCGTCACCAGCGAGTCTGCAGAGGTTACAGTTACTGCTACTGCCATTCCGTTGGAGATTACCACGCAGCCCGTGGGCGTAAGAATCACGGAAGGCGGAAGAGCCACTTTGAGCGTTTCGGCATCCGGAAGCGGAACGCTTTCCTATCAGTGGTATAAAGGCGATACCGCCATCAGCGGCGCTACATCATCATCGTTTACGATAAGCAATGCGGCTTTGAGCGATGCTGGCAGCTATACCGTTGTAGTTACTGACGAAAATGGCAGCATCACCAGCGCGCCTGCAGTGGTTACCGTTACCACTGTTGCCATTCCGTTGGAGATTACCACGCAGCCCGTGGGCGCAGACATCACAGAAGGCGAAAACGCCACTTTGAGCGTTTCGGCATCTGGAAGCGGAACGCTTTCCTATCAGTGGTATAAAGGCGATACCGCCATCAGCGGCGCTACATCATCATCGTTTACGATAAGCAATGCGGCTTTGAGCGATGCTGGCAGCTATACCGTTGTAGTTACTGACGAAAATGGCAGCATCACCAGCGCGCCTGCAGTGGTTACCGTTACCACTGTTGCCATTCCGTTGGAGATTACCACGCAGCCCGTGGGCGCAGACATCACAGAAGGCGAAAACGCCACTTTGAGCGTTTCGGCATCTGGAAGCGGAGCCCTTTCCTATCAGTGGTTTAAAGGAGGTACTGCCCTCAGCGGCGCTACCGCATCGGCACTTACGATAATCAATGCTGCTTTGAGCGATGCCGGCGAATACTATGTAGTGGTCACTGACAAAAACGGCAGCATCACCAGCAATACTGCTGAGGTTAAGGTTGTTGCCATACCTCTGCAGATTACCACGCAGCCCGTGGGCGCAGACATTACGGAAGGAGACAGCGCCACTTTGGAAGTCATAGCATCCGGAAGCGGAGCCCTTTCCTATCAGTGGTATAAAGACGGTAAGGCTATCATCAGCGCTGAGGGTAGGGCTATCAGTAGCGCTGCATCATCATCGCTTACTATAAGCAATGCAACTTTGGAAGATGCCGGCAGCTACACCGTTGTGGTCACTGACAAAAACGGCAGCAGCATTACTAGCGCACCTGCAGTGGTTACCGTTACGCAAAAGGAAACACCAGCAGAGACTGAGACTCCATCTGAAACCGAGGAACCAACGGAGACAGAGACAGAGGCTCCGGTTCAACCGAAAGCCCCTTTAACCGGAGATTCTTTCTCATGGATAAACTATATTGTACTCTTTCTGTCCGCTATGACAACTTTAATCTGGAAGAACTCTAAGCTGTAAATGAATTGAAAAAAGAGGGTGTCCCAAAAGTCATGAAATGACCTAAGGGATTACCCTCTTATTAACCTAAGGGATTGTCGACTACTTTTGCAACAGCCCTTTTTTCTTATAATCCGATAATGTCAAACCATACACTGAGAACTCCGCTGCAGATAAGCCACAACAGAATGGTGAGAATCACAAATAAATCATTTCCCCCGCCCAATAATGCTATTATGCCGGCAGCTGAAAACAATCCGAGAATTAAGGCCAGAATGGCGCCAAATATAGAAATTCCACCGCTATTTGCAATATTCTTTGTTCCGTTATGATTCCAATCGTACAATGCCATAGTAAGCACCTCCATTTGCTTTGTGTGTTAAAACTATTATGTCATGAGGGAAGTCCTATAAAACGGACTCAATATGGTAGCATCTTGAAAAATTGCCCCCATATTGACAATGACAAAATAAAATCATATGCTAGACATGAAAGTTGCAATTAGTAATTTGTTTACCTAAAAGATAAAGAAACGGAGCGGAATATGAAGATTATTCATTGTGCGGATTTGCACTTGGATTCTAAGATGAGTGCAAACTTGGATAAAGAGAGTGCAAAGGAAAGGAAGGGGGAAATCCTGCATACTTTCGGGAGAATGGTGGAGTATGCCGCGCAGAATCAGGTTGCAGCTATTTTGATAGCGGGGGATATGTTTGATACGAAAAATATTTCCGCAACCACAAAAAATACCGTTTTACATCATATCTCAAGCCATCCGGAGATAAATTTCTATTATTTAAAAGGCAATCACGATAATGATAATTTTCTCTCCGGCTTGGAGGAAATTCCTGAAAATCTCAAACTGTTTGGCTCTCAGTGGACTGCCTATGAGGAGGCGCAGGGCAAGGTGCAGATTTGGGGTTTGGAGCTGTCTGCAGAAAACGCAGAATCGGCGTATCATATGCTGGTGACGGATGCCGAAAAGTTCAATATTGTAATGCTGCATGGGCAGGAAGTAAAGAGCGCCATAAAGGACAAGGCGGAAATCATTCAGCTCAAGGCATTAAGAAATAAAGGAATCGACTATCTGGCTCTGGGACACATCCATACATATAAAAAAGAAAAACTAGATGCAAGAGCGGAATACTGCTATGCGGGCTGTCTGGAGGGCAGGGGCTTTGACGAATGCGGCGAGCATGGCTTTGTGATGCTTGACATTGAGGAAAAGAGCGGACGGTATATCCATACCTTTGTCCCCTTTGCCCAGCGCAAATTGTATACAATCAATGTGGATGTAACGGGCTGTGAAACCACGGCGGAAATGGTAGAAAAAGCGGAAACTGCGCTGCAGGAGGCGGGCTGCGAAAATAACAGTCTGGTGAAAATTGTGCTCAAAGGTATGCTGGATGTAGAGTGCGAAAAAGATATTACTTATTTTCAATCTCGATTTAAATCTCATTTTTACTTTGTAAAAGTGTATGATGAAACCATGTTAAAAATAGATATTAACGACTATCTGCTTGACGAATCCTTAAAGGGTGAGTATGTGCGGCAGGTGATGGCGGATGCTTCCATTTCGGAAGAGGATAAAAAAATCATCATTCGCTATGGCCTGCAGGCGCTTGCCGGAGAGGAGGTAGTATGAGAATTTTGTCCTGTCATATTGAAAATTTTGGAAAATTTCACGATTATTCCATAAATTTTTCCCATGGAGTCAATCCGCTCTGTGAGGAAAACGGATGGGGAAAAAGCACCCTTGCCGCCTTTATCCAAGCCATGTTTTATGGTTTTGAGGGCGAAAGGAAAAGAAGTTTGGAAGAAAACGAGCGCAAGAGATATATGCCGTGGCAGGGAGGCATTTTCGGGGGACAGCTTGTCTTTGAAATACAGGGAAAGGTGTATCAGATTTCCCGAATTTTTCAGGATAAGGAAGCCAGAGATGAGTTTGAACTTCGGGATGTAAAAACCAATCTTCCCTCCAAGGAATACAGTAACCGGATAGGAGAAGAGATTTTTAAGATAAACAAAGAATCTTTTCAGAGAACCGTTTTTATCGGGCAGAAGGAATGTGAAACCTCTGCCACGGATGACATCAATGCAAAGATTGGAAATCTGGCGGACAATTCCAATGATTTAAACAATTTTGAAGCAGCAAACGCCAGACTGACGGAGATAATCAATAAATTAAATCCCGATAGGGCAAGCGGCTCTCTGGCCAAAAGAAAAGAGGAGATTGCCGTATGCGAAAGGCTGGCTGCGGGAGGAGAGGGCATTTTGGACAGTATCAACCAATGTCAGCAGTACCTCCATGGGCAGGAGGAAGCCCTGCAAGACCTGAAAAATAAAATGCAGGAAACGAAAGAGCAACAGATCAGAGTTTCCGCTATGCAGTCTGCTCTTGCCAAGAAGTCGGAATGGGACAGGCTTAAGAAAAATCTTTCCACAAAAAAAGAAGCGGAAGAAAAACTGAGAAATGAATTTCCCAAGGATATTCCTGCTCTGCCGGAAATCAAGGAAAGCATCCTTCAATGCCGTGAGATGGAGAAATTGCAGGAGAGGGTGCAGCTATATCAAATTTCTGCAAAGGAGGAGGCGGAGTTGTCCGCTTTGGAGACATCCTTTGGGGAGGGTGCGCCGTCTGCAGAAAGCATTCAGGAAAAGCTGCAGGAGGCAGAGGAGCTTAGATGTGTCAGTCAGGAATATCGGGCAGAACAGGTAAGCCCCGCCGAGCTGGCGCGGCTGAAAGAATTAGAGCCTTACTTTAGCGAGGAGTCAGAGAATATCACTGCCATTGTGGCAAAATGGAATCAAAGAAATACAAAGAAGGCGGCTCTGCCCTCCAACCGTGCCGCCCTTACCGCCCTGAAAGCCTCCATGGATGCAAAAGCATCTATGGAGAGCAAGGCTTCCGGGAAAGCAAAATCCTGGAATACTCTGAAAATTCTCCTATTATTTTTGGGACTTTCGTTTGGGGTGACAGGTATTGTATTGGCGGCAGCAGTATCCTTGAAGGTGGGATTGCCCCTGCTTGCAGCAGGCGTTATTTTGGCTGTGTGCGGGTTGGTTTTTGGTCAGGGAGAGACGAAATCGAAAGAGACGGAATTTTCAGAGCAGGCACCACAGTCCATGCAATCACCGGAGATTGAGAGTTTGCAGCAAACCATAGAGGAAGATGCGGAATTTATCGAAAGAACTGATGCGGAAACAGCGTATTATCTGGCAGCTCACGGCAAAGTTTTTGACGAGTATACCGTGTCCGCCCTTTTGCAGGAAATTACCGCAGAAGCAGTGGAGTATTTCGCTTTAAAGAAAAAGTTCCAGAGGGCGGAAGAAAGCAAAAAGGCGGAGAATTTGGACGGTTTGCGCCAATCTCTGGAAGCCTTTTTGGGAACCTATGGCATGGAGTCTACGGAGCCTAAATTTGTTGATTCTTTGTATGAATTGAAAACGAAAGCAGAGAAGTATGACATTTTAAGGGAGAAACAGGCAAATTTCAGGGAGGCACAGAATGAATATGCCCAAATAGAGCAGTCCGTGATGGCTTTCTTGGAGAAATACGGATATGTATCCGAAGGGTACAAGTCCACGACCTATCAGCCTGACAAAACCCTCTCTATGCAAATCAGTGATATCCGAGATTTGGCGGACCGCTATCAGAATGCTGCAAATGCCTTGACGGATGCCGGGGAGGAGCTTGCCCAATTTGAGGAGAACAATGATATTGCGCTCTTGAGTGAAATGCAAGCCGGGGAAGACTTGCCCGGACCGGAAGAACTGAGCCATCGGATGCAGCAGCTTACGGAGGAGACGGAAAAGGTTCAGAACATCATACGGGAGTATAATAGCAGGCTGGAGAATCTTCAGAGAGAGTATGACGAGTGGGAAGAAACCTGCATAAGGCTGGATGAATTAAAGGCTTTACAGGCGGAAGAGCAGCAAAGGCATTGGCATATCTTACAAGCGCGCTTGAAATTGAGTATGGCAAAGGAAGCCATGACTGCCAAATACGCAGACCCCATACTTCAGGGTTTTCAAAAATACTATAAAATGATTGCCCAAAGTGCAGCAGACCATTTTCATGTAGATGCCCATGGGGTGATTACGGCAGAAGAGTACGGAAAGCAAAGGGATACGGTTGTTTTCAGCGCCGGATACCGGGATTTGATTGGCGTTTGCCTACGAATTGCCCTTGTGGACGCTATGTATCAGGAGGAAGCCCCTGTGCTTATCATGGATGACCCCTTTGCCAATCTGGATGATAAGAAGGTCGCCGCCTGCAAAGATTTTTTGGAGATGCTGACGGAAAAATACCAGATTCTTTATTTTACCTGCAGCTATTCCCGGAACCTAGGGTGAAAAGTATTTGCATATTAGCCTATTTCCCTCAGCTTCCCCTTGACCGACCTGGCATCTGCTTCTCCCAACGCAGCTTTGCTGCGTTTGAGATACCCCCGCTCACATGGTCAATAGACTGCCGCAAAAAGTCGCACACATCACGGGTTGCAGATAATTTTTATTCAGTTACTGCTTTCTGGAACAGTATCCATGTGCTGATAAAATAACATATTAGTAATAAGACAAGAATGCAAACCGTAACTCCTACTTGTGTCAACAAAGCACCTGTACCTATATAGGCAGAAATTTGTGCTGATATTGTTTCAAAGAAGTATGCAACGACGATGATGGATACAAAAGTTGCAATAGCAATCGGCAAACCAAACCATACCGCTAATTGCTTCAAAATCAGGTGTTCTGCTTCATGCCGATCTACGCCGAGCATGCGAAGTACACCAAAGCGGTATTTATAATGGGCTGCGTCTAAAAGCTGCTGCAAAGAAAGAATAGTAAGACAGATAACCATTAAAACCACCGCACTATAAACAAAAGTCGCTTGTAAAATAAAGTTCCCGGCGGTTGTACTATTGATTTGTTCTGTACTCGTTCTGATATAGTATTGAACTCCATTTCCATTGTCCGGCATTTCGGGATATTTTTGCGCAAAAGCGGTTTCAAGAGAGATTGCTTCATGATACGGTATTGTGTTTTTTGTTTTCACATACCGGTTTCGCATAACGGAAAGTAAATCGTTGCAAATGCGATCCGGGAAGACATATATCACATTTGTGTACGAATTATAAACAGTTTGACCAATTGCTTCCAAGTAATAAGCATTTTCCGCAAGACTTAAGGTACCCATATCTGTTGAAATAACAGTATGATTGCTTAAAAATTCAGTTCGTTCTTCCTCGGTTGCCACTGTCTGCCATTGGGTTGTAAATTCTCCCTCATTTAAGGAAATCTGCTCATATCCAAGCATTTCCCGCAAAGCGTTATAGTCAGAAAGCGATATTGCCACAATGGGAAAATTCCATTTAACCCGATTATGGAAATCCTTTCGATTAGGTAAGTATAAGTTGAAAGTACAATCATAAGCCACTGCAATATCCTTCTCGTCAAGAAAAGAAGTGACAAGCTCATAATTGTCTTTTGGTAAGTCCTCGATCTCGTACACAGTATTGTAGCGTGAGCTGATTTGAACATCATACACAGAACGTATCTCTAAATACCCCGAAGCCCACCCTGTTAATGCTGGAGCTGCCACAAACAGAAATACAGATAACACCAATGTCAGGCAGATCAACATCATTGTTTTAGAAGTGGTATTCAGCTTTGAAATGATCTGTCCGAAGAAAAACAGATTAGTTCCCCGATATTTACGTTTGGGGAATTTTTCTTTCCATTCAAAAAGCAGATTACTTGCTAAATAAATCGTACAACAAATCCAAAAGATTACATAAACAAGCAGGAACATCAAATAGCTGTTAAGTGTACCTGAGCCGCCTGCAAGCATATATTTGTTTTGAATGACAGGAACACTTGCAGCAAATCCAATATTGATAAGTGAAAGTATGGCGGCAGCAGGGACATATCGGTTGAAACTCCATTTCTTATGCACAGCACACCATACAACACTTAAAAGAAAAGATGCTGCCGGAGCAATGATATTTCCCCAAAACATGATATGTACGGGGACAGGAAAACGAGGGTCCGAATAAAAATATACTTTCGATATTCCCGTAGCTACCGCAAATAGGAGAAAAATAGTATAAAAAAGAGAGATTACAGGCATATAGCGGCTTTTTTTGATATGTGGATCATTCTGCTTATCTGCATACAGCATATCAATGATTTTTATTCTTCGTATTGTGCGGACATTCAGTAACCCCACAACCAAAAGACTGAATGAGAAAAAGCATATTGTCAGAATAACTGTATCTGGAAAAAATGTCCAAGATAATTTGTAATCCCGCCCATAGGCAGATAACAACATACCCGTTATAAATTGCGAGCAGAATACACCTAAAAAAATGCCAATAATGATGGATACTACTCCCATTAAAAAGGTTTCTGCAAAGAATATCCATGCAATGGTCTTTTGTTCCATTCCCATGACAGATTGAATGGCGAACTCCTTTTGCTTCCTCCGCAGCATATAGTTGTTCACATAGCGTATCAAAAATAATAATAGCAAGGTCACTGCACAAATCGCTATTTTCAATCCATCGCTTACTAAAGTAAAATCATACGCTGTCCCAACATCGGGATTATAATATTTGCTTGTAATGGACAGGAACGCATAGAACAGCATGACACAAATTGTCATGGTGACAACATATATCAAATAATCCTGTGCTGAACGCTTTGCATTTCTAAAAACCAATTTAGCATACATCTGTCTGCCCTCCTCCCATCATGGTGAGAACGTCCAGGATTTTGTCGAAAAATACTTTTCGGGAATCCTGACCTTTCAGTATTTCGGTAAAGATCATGCCATCCCGTAAAAACAAAATCCGGTTCGCATAACTTGCCGAAAAGGCATCATGTGTTACCATGAGAATGGTAGCTGCAAGCTGCTTATTAATGCTCTGCATGGTACTGAGCAGCATCTGTGCCGAATGGCTGTCTAATGCTCCGGTAGGTTCATCCGCCAGGATCAGTTTCGGCTTATTAATGATGGCTCTGGCACAGGCGCAGCGTTGCTTTTGACCGCCTGACACCTGATAGGGGTATTTGTCCAAAATATCCATAATATTGAGGTTTTCCGCCATCGCATTTACCTTACCCTCAATTTGCTCTTGTGGCACTTTGTTAATCGTAAGAGCCAATGCAATATTTTCTGAAACCGTCAGTGTATCCAGCAGGTTAAAATCCTGAAAGACAAAACCAAGGTTTTCCCTACGGAACCGTGCCAGCTCTTTCTCCTTTATTTCCGTCACATCCGTTCCGTCCAAATAGATATGGCCTGCGCTGACCGTATCAATCGTAGAGATGCAGTTCAGCAGTGTCGTCTTGCCAGAGCCGGAAGCTCCCATAATGCCTACAAACTCCCCGTTTTCTACCGAAAAACTAATGTCATTTATCGCCTTTGTAAGATTTCCCTGATTCCCATAAAATTTCTGGATATGCTCCAATCTTAGAATTTCTTTCATAATCATTCACCTCGTTGGCTGCCGTTTGTACATCTTTATTGTAAGTGAAATTGGCCGCTATTTGTATCAAGTTTTCTTACAAAGTTCTAACAAAAATGTAAGAAGTGCAGGATTTTCAGTCCTGCACTCGCTGAATAAAGTCGTTGATTTGAAAGATAAGCCGGATGGTAGTGCCGCTGCCTTTAGAATCGGCGCAAATCCCAATCCCCAATTTATCACATAACCGTTTGCACAGGTACAGACCCATGCCTGTGGAACTATGCACTGCTTTTCTGCCGTTTTGTCCGGTAAAGCCTTTTTCAAAGATACGGGGCAGGTCGCCGGCATCTATCCCAATCCCATTATCCTGCACACACAGGATAACCTGATTGCCCTGACGCTCAGTATAGAATTTCAGTACCGGCTGCTCTGTCCGGTATTTGACGGAATTGACAATAAGCTGGTTCAGAATAAAGCATAGCCACTTTTCATCAGAGTAAACAAAAGTGGAATGCCCTTCTTCCATTTCCTGCAGATCAATCCCAACGCCGTTTTGCAAAAGCAGATACTTATTTTCTGCGATTGACTGATGAACCACATCAAACAGACGGATTTCCCGTACAGAATA
>CAZGGA010000023.1:0-43702 GCA_964524555.1 uncultured Acetatifactor sp. | reverse complement strand
ATAAAAATATATTGACAATCATTCTCGACGGTGCTATATTGGCAATATCAGGAAATGAGAATCTTGATTTGAATGCCTGCCTTGGCAGGTAAATAAGAGCAGCATGGGGGTTAATATGAAAGAGAAAAAAGAGATATCCATAGGAAAACAGGCAATTACCAAGGGAACGAAATATCTGCTGGATTTTATGTTTTATGCGGGAATTGTGGTGACACTCAGCCTGCCTTGGAGCATAAGGTGGATTGGAAATTATTTTGCAGACGTGAAAGAGCACTATGAGGAATTGGTCATTATTTATTTTGTGCTGGGAGTGGCGGCAGTGGTGCTGATTCGAGAGCTTCGGAAGATTTTCCGGACAGTGCTGGATGAAAATTGTTTTGTAATGGAAAATGTAGTCAGTCTTCGGAAAATGGGAAATTGGAGTTTCTTTATTGTAGGTGTAAGCGTGGTGCGGAGCATTGTTTATATGGCGGCGGCCACCACAATAGTGATTTTGGTGGTGATTTTAGTCTTTGCCATTGCCGGATTGTTCAGTAAAGTATTGGCAATGGTTTTTGAGGAAGCAGTTCGCTATAAGGAAGAAAACGACTTGACCATATAGGACATTATTAAAGTGATAGAGTAAGATAAAGAAGAGAGGACAACAGCAATGCCGATAGTAGTAAATCTGGATGTAATGATGGCAAAAAGAAAAAAGGGAGTGACGGAGCTTGCTAAGGAAGTGGATATCACCATGGCAAATCTGTCCATTCTGAAAAATAATAAGGCAAAGGCCATACGGTTTTCCACGCTAGAAGCAATCTGCAAGGCTCTGAACTGCCAGCCGGGAGATATTCTGGAATATGTGGAGGGGACAAATGAAGGAGCGGATAATAATATTGAAATCGAGAACTGAGGAGGAAGCATAAATGGATGGAGCAGCAATAAATAATTTTAGTGAAAACCAAGGAAATAACGGAGCAAATCCGATGCCCGCAAATGCAGTGGGCGGCGAGTTTAATGCTTGGAATCCGCCGCCACAGAGCGCAGCGCCCCAACAGGGGCCTGCGCCGATATCGATTCGCCCTCGAAAGGAGGACACGGAACACACCAAGCGCATGAAGGAGAACTTTCCCTTTTTTGGCGGTGTTACTTTAGTATATGCCATATTTTATGCATTTTGTATGTTCCGCAATGGTTCGGGGGTAACTTTCCCTTTTTTTATGGCAGGAAGTCTCTTGTATTTGTGCTTCTCATTATCAAAACTAGAGATTTCCTTAAAAAAAGGAAGCTGGTTTTACATGATTAGCGTGATGCTGCTTGCGGTGTCCACTTTTTGCACGGACGATGGGCGCATCATTGCCTTCAACAAGCTGGGAATATTTTTGTTGATGATCAGTTTGCTGTTAAAGCAGTTTTTTGATACTTCCCAATGGAAATTCGGAAAATATCTGGGAGCAATCATGACACTGATATTTGCCGGCATAGGCGAATTGGGCAGACCTTTTACAGATGCATCGGTTTATATGGTTCAGAGAGAGAAAAAGAAGGACAGCAAGTTTTGGTATATGGTGCTGGGCATCATAATTGCCCTTCCTCTGTTGTTGATTGTATGGCTTTTGTTAAGCAGCGCAGATGCAGTGTTTAGGGATATGAGCAACAGGCTTTTTGGACATATCAATCTGCAAAATATTTTTAGCATAGCATTCCGTATCTGCTTTTTGTACCTTGCCTCCTATCTGCTGACAGCATATTTGTGTAAGCATGAAATAAAGGAAGGGGTAAAGGACAAAAGAACCGGAGAGCCGGTTCTGGCGATTACCATTACGGGAATGTTGTCCGCATTGTATCTGGTGTTTAGTGTGATTCAGATTTTAGGGTTATTTTTGGGAAAAATGCAGCTTCCAGAAGGATATACCTATGCCGCTTACGCAAGGGAGGGTTTCTTCCAGCTGTTGGCAGTTAGTATTTTAAATCTGATGATTGTGCTGTTTGCCATGAGCTTTTTTAAAGAAAGCAAAATTTTAAAGACAATTCTGACAATAATGTCATTTTGCACCTTTATTATGATTGCATCCAGCGCATTGCGCATGATGATTTATATCAGATATTACTATATGACCTTTTTGAGAATCTTGGTATTATGGGGCCTAGGACTTTTATTTTTCCTGTTTCTGGGTGTGGTGGCAAATATTTTTGTGGAAAAGTTTCCGTTGTTTAGCTATAGCATGGTGGTGGTGACGGTGCTTTATCTGGTGCTGTCCTTCAGTCATCCTGATTATATTATTGCGAGGATTAATGTGGCAAATGCACCTAAAGGCGAGTCCATAGAAACGATAAGGGCTGAGGATGATTTTTTCCAGAGCAGCACGCTTTATCATGATTATGCTTACCTCAGCAGCTTAAATGCGGATGCCGCGCCGGTGCTGATTCCCTATTTGGAGGAGCTGGGATATGATGACAATTTTATAGAACAACAAGATATCTCAGATAGTGACACAAATGTCAGAATATACAGCGAAGGCAGGTCTGTTTCATTAAAGAGAGGGAAACAGTCTGAGTTTGGGTATTATTATCTGAAAAAGCTGCAGAAAATTAAGGAGAATTTTTCGTGGAGAACCTTTAATATTTCCAGATATATGGCATTGAAACAAGTGCAAGGAGAATTCTCCAGATGAACATTCGATGGGTTTTTACTCGGCAGGCTATTCCAACACATCAAATGCCTGACCTAAGGCCCATGGACTGCCAATGTCGCAGCGCCCATGATGATATTTTCGGTCAATGATTTCGCCGTCTCCCTCCACTACATCGAGCTTTAACCGGCTGCCGCCGGCTTGGCTGTAGCTGTCAAGGAGGGAGACAATGGCGTCTAAATCCTGTTCATTTATATTTTTCTGAGTAGATTTTTCGTTCATAGGAAATCCTCGTTTCAGGGCAAGTCACAATGCCCATTCAGTAAAAACCTCGTCTTCGGAAGCGCTTTTTTCTATCTGCAATTCCAGCAGATAGCTGCGAAGCTCCGGCTCCGTTTCCGGCAATTCTTCCATCATCTGTCTTGCATAGGATGGGGTTAGCCCACCGGCATCAGACCAGATTTTGTAATAACAAATATTTCTGCCTAAGGCTGTGGAATGCAGGAAAAGCTTGGGAATAAAAGGGGAATTTTCCCTGATATACCGGTGCAGAAAATCTTTGGATTCCTGCTCCATTCCCTTGGAATAAAACAGGCGCTGGAACGCCAGAGAGATTTTGTCCTCCCGCCTTTTGTTGCAGTAAGCCTGTCTTTGGTCTTCCACATCCTCCACATCAAACCAGCCGATAAAAGCAGGCACAAACCCATCGTCATCGCTTCTTTGCAAAAAGGCCTCCAAGGCTTTATCATAAAGCAGTATCCATTTCCACTGTTCCTTGCAGTCCCCCGCCGCTTTCAAATTGAAAAGAATATCATCAGGATATTCGTCCAACAAATTTTGATGAATAAGCCCTGCACTTTGAAGGCTCTGCAGGGTTTCTTCCGCAAAAAAGCGGAATGCCGATGCCAAAAAATAGTAAATTCCCTCATAGGAAGAACCATTCGGCACATCAGAAAAAACAATGCGCTCCAGACTTTCGCAGCCAAGAAAAACCTTTTTCCCAAAAGAAATATTTTTTGCCGGAAGCACCACCTCCCGCAAATTTTTCATATGGGCAAAAGCCCAATCCTCCACGGCTTCCAAGGAAGCGGGCAGAACAAGGCGTTCTGTGTTCTTACAGCTGAGAAAAGCTTTTGCACCGATGACAGAAAGAGGCATTCCGTCCACTGACTCTGGCAGCCGGACTTCTTTTTCGCAGCCTGTATATTTTTCATAGCGGAATTTTGTTGTCGTAACTGCCATTTACTCCCCGTTTCTTATGATGTTCCCGAATTCAAACTATCCCATGAAAACTTTTCCACATCAGCAATCGTTAGGAAAGCCTTCATTTCTACACTTAAATCGCTGCCACCAAATCCTCCACAAGCCTTGCAGAGTGCTTTGCGGCCTCCTTTTCAAAAGTGGGGTAATCCATCTCAGCGCTGTCATCGGCTTTGTCAGAGATAGCGCGGATAATCACGAACGGAATATCGTTTAAGTAGGCACCGTGAGCAATGGATGCGCCTTCCATCTCGGCGCAGTCTCCCTGAAAAGTGGAAATCAGTCTTTCCTTCACTTCTTTGCTGGAAATAAATTGGTCGCCGCTGACTACACGCCCTACCAGAGTATGCAAATCGGGATTCACTTTTTCACAGGAAGCTTTAGCCAAGGCAATTAGATTTTCGTCTGCTTTAAATTCCCGGAAGCCCATCTGAGGAACTTCGCCCAATGCATATCCGAAAATTGTGACATCCATGTCATGATGAAGAGCATCTTTGGAAATCAGAATATCACCGATATCCAATTTAGCATTTAAAGAGCCTGCAACACCTGTATTGATAATATGACTGACAGAAAAAACATCCGCCAATATCTGCACACACAGAGCGGCGTTAATCTTGCCGATTCCGCAGCGCACAATCACAACCTCCGCTCCGTTTAAGGTTCCCTCGTAAAAATCCATTTTTGCTTTTTTAACAATGTTGGCAACGGACATTTTTGACTTTAATTCTTCCACTTCCAAATCCATTGCTCCGATAATCCCTATTTTTTTCATGTGTCATTCCTTTCTCTTTCTTTTTGCTAGTAAGCGTTTGCGAAACTCCGGTTTGCATAATCCTCATACCGGATAAATTAATCTGCTGTCATCAATTCCATATAAAACCTGGTCCAGATAGCGTTTTGCCAGATAATTTGCCATGCCCAGATTCATGTCCAGATAATTGCCGCAGTCCTTGGGGGAAGCTCCCGGCACTTCATCCTTGTAATCCCGTATGAATTCAAACATTTCTATCATCAGAGGAACAATATCCTTAGAGGTATAGTCCCCTGCCAGCAACAAATAGAATCCCGTGCGGCAGCCCATGGGACCGAAATAAATGGTTTTGTCCTTATACACAGCATGATTGCGAAGAAAAGTAGCCGCAAGATGCTCAATAGTGTGAATCTCTGCGGTATTCATCACAGGCTCCTCGTTGGGGCTGGTCATGCGCAGGTCAAAAGTGGTGATAACCTCGCCGGAATGCCCCTCTTCCGTGCCCACCGTATCCTTTCTGGACACATAGATGCCCGGCTGCAGCTTAATGTGGTCTATGGTAAAGCTGGCAATTTTTTCCATAGTTACATCCTCTCTTTCTTTTTATACATTAGGCAATTGCAAAACTAATCTCTGCCAATTTCCAATTCCGATTCATATAATTGATTATAAAATAATTGTTTCCTATTTTCAATTGAAAAAATGGATATTGCAGTAGTATAATAAAATCAATTATTAAAGAAGGAGGCTGTACAGCTATGTTAGAGTTTCGTTATGATACCCAATTACTGATTGAAGGAGAGAATCTGGACGAGGATGAAATCAATGATTATATTACGGAAAATTTCAAAGGTGACTGCCTGCTTGCGGTAGGGGATGAGGAGATGATAAAGATTCACTACCACACCAATGAACCGTGGAAACTGTTGGAATATTGCGCTACTTTGGGAGAAATCTATGATATCGTAGTGGAAGATATGGACAGGCAGGCAAGAGGACTGCAGGGGTAAAGGAGAGCGGTAAGGCTTATCGGTTCTGTCTTTACATTTTTTCTTTCATCCGCTATACTTAACATCATGGGTTATCAGCGGCTTTTGAAAGCTCCACGAGGAGAGACTGATTAGGAAAACGCACAGCAGACAGGGGGTGTGGCGGTGTCTGAAAAAGAACGGAATGAATCGATAGAGATAGGTACTCAGAATGAATTTTTGATAGAAAAAATAAAGGAACGCCCTGTCAACAGAAGAAAATTAATCCGGCGTACCATTACTACTGCGGCAATGGCGGTTGTCTTTGGACTGATTGCCTGCGTTACCTTTTTGGTGCTGGAGCCGGTAATCAACAATTGGCTGTACCCGGAGAAAGAACCTCAGGTAGTGGTGTTTCCGGAAGACCAAGAGGAGATATCTCCGGAAGATATGCTGGCGGAAGACCCTGCCCACATGCAGGAAACAGAGTGGGAAAACATGGCCTTGGAAGAAGAGCAGATTCGGCAGATTTTGTCCCGAGTGACTTTGGACACGGATAATTACAAACAGATATATGGGTCATTATCTTCCTATGCCAGAGAGATGAATCAGTCCATGGTGACGGTTACGGGAGTCACCTCGAATACCGATTGGTTTAATGATGTGCAAGAGAGCAGGAATCAGGCGTCAGGCGTTATTATTTATAACAATGGCAGAGAAGTGCTGGTGCTGGTGGAGTACACTCCCCTGAGGAAGGCGGAAAGCCTGACACTTACATTTTATAATAATATCCAGGTGGAGGCGAGTTTAAAAGTACAGGACACTGCTACCAATCTGGCCGTGATTGCCGTGGATTTGGATGAGTTGTCCGAAGAATTTGTGGAGAACCAGTTGAAGATTGCGCCCTTGGGAGCCTCCAATTTGAGCAACATTGTGGGAACTCCGGTGGTGGCATTGGGAAGTCCTATGGGTATCAGCAATTCTTTGGGATATGGCATGGTGTCTGCCACAAGCGGACAACAGACACAGGCAGACACTCATTACAAGCTTTTGCAGACGGACATTGTGGGCAGTCAGAATGCAGGAGGCATTTTGTTCAATCTACAGGGACAGGTAGTGGGTATTATCACTAACAATAAATCCGGATCCGATATGAAAAATATGATTACGGCTTACGGTATTTCTGAGGTGAAAAGGCGCATTGAAAAAATGTCCAATGGAGAGAATTTTGCCTATCTGGGTATTAACGGGGTGGATGTGACCCAAGAGGCCAATCAGGAATTGGGCGTTCCTTATGGAGCATATGTGAAGGGAGTGGAGATGGATTCCCCCGCCATGCTTGCAGGCATCCGACAGGGGGATGTGGTGGTGCAGATGAATGACAAATCCGTAGATTCCTTTAGCGCCTATGTGACCAATCTGTTGCAGTGCAGCCCCGGCGAAATAGTAAAACTGATTGTAAAAAGGCAGGCACAGAACGAGTATAAAGAACTTACTTTTACAATAGTGTCGGGAACCGCAAAGTAAAAAATATACAGAAATGGAGATTAGCATGAAATATATCAAGGATTTAAGAGAAGGCGAAAAGGTTTCTGACATTTACCTGTGCAAGCACAAACAGTCAGCGGTGACAAAGAATGGAAAGCCTTATGAAACCGCAGTTTTGCAGGATAAGACCGGTACCATGGACGCCAAAATATGGGAGCCGGACAGCCCGGGCATTAGTGAATATGATGCCATGGATTACATAGAGGTAATGGGTGAAGTCACTAATTTCATGGGGGCATTGCAGGTAAATGTGAAGCGCATCCGCAAATGCAGTGAAGGAGAATACGACCCCTCCCAATATCTGCCTGTCAGCTCCAAGGATATAGAAGCAATGTATCAAGAGCTTCTGGAAATCATAAATACCATTCAAAATACCTTTTTAAAACAACTGCTGGAATCTCTGTTTGTGAAAGATCAGGCGTTTGTGAAAACATTTCGCAATTCATCCGCTGCAAAAACCGTGCATCATGGTTTTATAGGGGGACTTTTGGAGCATACTTTAAGTGTGACAAAACTCTGCGATTATTATTGCAGCGCATATCCCATACTAAAAAGAGATTTGCTGCTTACGGCGGCTATGTGCCATGACATAGGAAAGACCAGAGAGATATCCCCTTTTCCGGAAAACGACTATACGGATGAGGGACAGCTTTTGGGGCATATCGTTATGGGTTCCCAGATGATAGGAGAATGCGCCGCACAGATACCGGATTTTCCACATAAATTGCTGACGCAGCTTCAGCATTGCATTCTGGCGCACCACGGGAAATATGAATTTGGTTCCCCCAAGATTCCTGCTCTGATAGAAGCTGTGGCGCTGAATTACGCTGATGATACCGATGCAAAGTTGGAGACTTTCAAGGAGATTTTGGAGAATAACAGCGAAAATAAGGGATGGCTTGGCTATAATAGATTGTTCGAATCTAATTTGAGGGCAAGCAAGGTGGATTAAAGTGCAAAAAGTAGAATTTCATAAAATCAGCACAGAAGACCGAATATGGATGACAGAAAAGTTTAAAGATGAGCAGCCGGAAGCATGTGAATATACTTTTGTCAATAACTATATCTGGAGGAAGGGCTATAGGGTGGAAGTAGCGGAAATATACGGCTGTGGACTGATACGCTATCAGGGAAAGAAAAACTATCGTTTTTCTTTCCCTTTTGGAAATGGGGATAAAAAAGCAGTCATTGAGGAGTTGCTTTCCTACTGCCATGAAGAATTTGGAAATGATTATCAGCTTGATTTATGTCCTCTTACAGAAGGGCAGCGAAAGGAACTGATTGAATGGTTTCCGGGACAGTTTGAGATTGAGGCGGACCGGGATGATTTTGATTATGTATACCTGAGGGAGGATTTGGCTTCCCTCAAAGGAAAGAAATACCATGGGAAGAGAAATCACATTGCCCGGTTTAAGGATAAGGATGATTGGAGATATGAGTCCCTGACAGCAGAAAATATACCGGAATGCCGTGACATGAGCAGGGAGTGGCTGACATTCAAGGAAGACAAGCTGGATGAAGGTGTCAGTGATGAAAATACTGCGCTGCATGAGGCTCTGGACCATTATGAAGAGTTTGGGCTGGTGGGCGGTTTGCTCCGAAAAGAAGGAAAAGTGGTGGCATTCACTATCGGTGAGCCTTTAAATGATGAAACAATGGTGGTTCATTTTGAAAAGGCATATCCGGATCTGCAGGGCGCATACCCCATGATTAACCAGCAGTTTATCTTTCATGAGTGCGAAAATTATAAATACATCAATAGAGAAGAGGATGTGGGGGATGCCGGACTGCGTAAGGCAAAGCTATCCTACTATCCTGAAATTTTATTGAAAAAATATTGTGCGGTGGAGAGCCGTGTGGTATTTGCCAACGAAAATGATTTGGAACAGATAAAGCTTATCTGGAAAACCTGTTTTGAGGATGAGGACAAGTATATTGAATTTTATCTGAAAAACCGTTTTGAAACGGAAAATATGCTGGTGATTCATGAGGATGGCAGGCCCGTATCCATGGCAAGCTTCCTGCCCATACAGCTAAGGCAGGGGGAAAAATGGATTCCGGCAAAGTATGTTTATGCCGTGGCGACCCTGCCGCAGTACAGGGGAAAGGGGCTGGCGGCGGAGATTCTGCAGTACGGCTTTGAAAAATATGAGGAACCACTGCTGCTGCAGCCAGCGAGTGAGGAATTAAAAAAATATTATGGAAGGCTTGGTTTTGTAAACAGCTTTGAAAAAAGAGAGTGGGAGATTCCAGAAAATAGGGATGCCGTTTTGACAAGTTTGTCTGGCAGCGGTGATATGGAGGTGGCTGCAGAAATGCTGTCCGAGGCTGCTAGTGACAGTGACGTGACATCCCATAATAATGATGGAGAAGACAGTAGAGAAGTGACTCCTGAAGAATACAAAGAAATCCGTGACGCCCGCTTTGATGGGGAGGGTTATGTGAGCTGGGACGAAGAGGCAATCCAATATGCTTTGGCGGAAAACGATTTTTGCGGGGGCACTGCAAAAAAGATTGGAGAGAACATTATTTTATATAAGCCGGAGAAGGATGCCCTGCGTATTATAGAGACTACTTTGGAGGGAGAAGCCATGCAGGAACAGATACAAAAGCTTCTTTCTGAAACCAACAGCACAAGGGCAGTTTATGAAAGCAAGGCAGGCATGATAAAATATCCTCAGGGAATGGAAGTCTGCGTAAATCCCGGAGGAAGCGCTGCTTTTTTTGGGGAGTGGTAAATTTTACAGAAGATTCGATTGAGGGAGGATTCAAATGATTTTTAATCAAGGTGAAGAAATAAATAAGGATAAACGAAAGAAAAATGTGCTTATTATCCTTGTTATGAGTATCCTTGTAGTGATGATTGGAGTAGGGCTGGTGCTGTATTTGGGCAGAGGCAGTTACTATGGCAAAGAGAGTCTGAAGCAGGCAGAGGAATGCTTTGCAGAGGAAAAATATGAGGATGCATTGACTTATTATGAAGATGCATTTCATTGGGATTACTCTTTGGTAGATGCATGGCTGGGGGCGGCAGAGTGCCATATTATAATGGGTGAGTATGAAGAGGCATTTGACATTTTGCAAGAAGGGAGAGAAAAGATTGAAAAAAACATCAGACATTCTTTATTCGAAAAACAGGAAGAAATTTTTCAGAGGGCTATAGATGCCTATTTGGCAGAAGACAATTATCAAGATGCTTATGCTTTTGTGGACCAATGGCGCAGACAATGGAAAGCCGAAGGGATGTGGAAGACACTAGCAGAGGTCAAAAATCAGGTATACCTTGCAGACGCAGACAGTTGTATTCAAAGAGATGATGATGCAGAAGCATTTCGAATAATAGATGAGGGAATGAAAGATATAGACTCGGCACCAGGGATTTTGCGTGGTGAGGAAGCTCCATTTATACAAAAATTACAGCAGAAAAAGCTAGAGGCCTACCTGTTGTGGTCAAAGCATCATCTGTCGGAGAAGGAATATTTATCTGTCAAACAGATGTTAGAGGATGGCAGCATACCCCTATGGGAGGAGAAGGAGGCATATCTGCAGGAAAAAGTGGGATATACGCGGGCATCTGTAATTAGGAGTGATGGAACCAGCGAGATCCGGGAGTATAATGAAAAGAAGGTACTGACTAAGGAAACAAGCTATGATTCTAATGGAAACATAACTACATGGGTTGAATATGGAGATAAGGAAGCAGAGCGTCTCATCAAGAATACTTGGTATAATCCGGATGGGAGCGTAAAATCGTGGATAGAATATATAAATAATGAAATGGGGAAGTTAATTGGTTATTCTTATTATGAGTCAGATGGGACTGAAAGCCGTTATGGAACATGTGAGTATGATGAAGAAGGAAATGCGATTAAATATTTTGATTTTCAACCCGATGTAGATATACTTACCGTAGTGGAATGCAAGTATGATGTTTTGGGACGCCGGACCCAATATATTGAAAAAATAACTGAGTATGATAAGAGCCTAGGTGGGTATGGTGAGAGGATAAATGAATGGATTACTTATGATTATAATGGGTGGACGAAACCGACTAAGGAATGTTACCATGATTCCGAGGGGAATGAAATTTGGAGGTGGGAAAATAAATATGATAAAACAGAGAACCTGATTAGTCAAGAAGCGAGAGATTCCCGAGGCGAAAAACTTGGTCATGCTAGATATTATGAGAATGATATCTTTGGAAATATAATCAAATTCACAGAGATAGAAGGTGATGAGGAGAAAACGGAAACATACAGCTATGACTATATTTATCTTGGAGAGTAAAACATAACGCAGGACGAACCAGATTCCTGTAATACAAAGAGGTATCAGCATGGCATACAAAAAGAATGATTATGTGACAGTGACAATCGAGGATATGGGCAGTGAGGGTGAAGGTATCGGAAAGGTGGATGGTTTTACCCTTTTTGTCAAGGATGCCGTGATTGGTGACACTGTGGAAGCTAAAATCGTAAAGAGCAAAAAGAACTATGCTTACGCGCGTTTAGAGAAGGTAATACAGCCTTCTCCTTTTCGTGTGGAACCAAAATGTCCATGCCACAGACAATGCGGCGGATGCCAGCTGCAGGCGCTTTCCTATGAAAAGCAGCTGGAATTCAAATCTCAAAAGATTCGCAATAATCTGATTCGCATTGGAGGATTTGATGCAGAATTGGTGGATACACATATGGAACCCATTGTGGGAATGGAGGAACCCTATCATTACCGCAATAAGGCGCAATATCCTGTGGGAACGGATCGGGATGGGAAGATTGTCATCGGTTTTTATGCGGGCAGGACACACACTATCATACCTAATACCAACTGCTGTCTGGGAGTTCCTGAAAATGAGATTATTTTAAATACCATATTGGAATATATGCGTGAAAATGGGGTCAGCGCTTATAATGAGACAGATGGACAAGGCCTAGTGCGTCATATCCTGATTCGCACGGGATTTACCAGCAAAGAGATTATGGTGTGTCTAGTAATCAATAAAAAAGTGACAGAGGCGTCACAAGAATTTCTGCCAAATCAGGAAGATTTGATAAATAGATTGGCACGGATTAAAAACATGACAAGCGTGTCAGTTAGCATCAATGCGGAGCAGACTAATGTGATTATGGGAAAGGAAGTACATACACTCTGGGGCGAGCCTACCATTTCCGATACCCTCCATGTGTATCCTCTTACGGGGCAGGAATTGACCTTTAAGATATCGCCCCTGTCCTTTTATCAGGTAAATCCGGTGCAGACGGAGAAACTCTATAGCACAGCATTAGAATACGCAGGCTTGACAGGAAAAGAAACGGTGTGGGATTTGTACTGCGGCATCGGAACCATTTCCCTGTTTCTGGCAGCAGGCGCAAAGAAAGTTTATGGTGTGGAAATCGTGCCCCAAGCCATAGAGGATGCCAGAGAAAATGCCAAAAGAAATCATATTTCCAATGTGGAGTTTTTTGTGGGAAAGGCGGAGGAGGTACTGCCGGCTTTCTATGAAGGGCGGCTTATGGACGCAGGCAATGTTCAAATGGAAGACATGGAAAACTGCGCTATGACAGAAAATGGTTTTGGAGAAATTTCGGATATGCGTCACCCGGATGTCATTGTGGTTGACCCGCCGAGAAAGGGATGCGATGAAGCCTGTCTTTCGGTAATGTTAAAAATGCGCCCTGAGCGGATTGTATATGTCAGCTGTGATTCCGCCACGCTGGCGAGAGATTTGAGGGTATTGTGTGATGGGGGATATGAGATTAAGAGGATACGGGGATTTGATCAATTTGCACAGGGGGTGCATGTGGAGACGGTGGTAATGATGCAGTATTGTGGAGTGGAGAGATTATTCGTATGAGCTAGAAACGACATATCGGCTAAAATATGATATCTCATCAGCATTGATTTCAATAGATTGTATATTAGAGTTGGAAGGACCGTACATATGGCAAAAGATTTATATCAGAATACCAAAAGAAATGAGAAGACAGATTCCAACAAAAGAAGAAGCTGCATTATTGGTATAGCCGTACTTGGCTTGTTACTTGCGGCTTGCGGTGCCCCATCAAGAAGAGCGGAAGAAACGCAAAACGCTGAAACAAATGAAGAACTGAAAGAGTGGCCGGAGGAGCATAATAGCTGTGGGGTGCAGGAGCTTAGTGGATATTTGTATGAACATACTTCCGTAAGCGTAAGCCCTTATGCCAGTGCGGAAATTACGGTAAAGGATTATGAAGGGGAACAGCTGGAAACCAAGTGGAATGAACCGTCAGCTTTTCAGCTCGTGGGAGAGGCGGATGTGACATGGCGGTTTTATAATTCTCTTGCGGAAATGGAAGAGGCATTAAATGAAACGGCTATGCAGGAAACAGATGGGAAATCGCTTCATTTTCTGTACTATACCTTCCCCATGACGGAGAACGACCATGCCCTCGATTTGTACCATATTCTGAAAAGTAGATTTGATACAAAAGAGCATCCTCTGGCAGCACATAGCGCAGATAATGGGAAGCTGTTTTATTATATACAGGAAACACAGAAAGAGGGAGATGGCTTTACCTATCTGCAAAGACGGAACTCGAGGGTCAATCTTTATGTGAAGGACCGGACAGCATATGGACTTACCCTTATGAATGCGCCCTCGGAAGATGACGATGAAACTCTGGAATATGTGTTTAAAGATGTTTTTCAGCGCTATGGCTCTCTAGGGAGCGGCTGGGGGCTGGATGAGGAAAGCCTATATTGGATCGACCACGATGAGCGGCTGACCGAGCTGGAAAACCCGAAGCGCAGTTTTCTGGAGGTCCGTGGAATTGATGAGAATTGGGAATCCGCTGGAGACGAAGGAATCATGCGGTATTTTGGTCTGCTTGTGGAGGCTGATTACGAGTTGCCGCTTACGAAGAATGGCAGGATGCTTTCCCTGCACTTCTCGCTTGCGGAGGAAGAGGATACGGAGCTTCGCTATTATCTTCTGAACGGTTTTTGCATGGATGAACCCTATGACATGACAGTGACGGATATGAAGACTAGCGAAGTACTGCAAGAGCACAGGGTATCTCTGAGTATTGAACTGCCGGATACGATTACCTATCCGGACTTAAACGGTGATGGTTACGCAGATATGCGGGTCGGTAAGCCGACACATTTTAGTGGCACAAAAGCGGAGGAGGACATTTACACGCCGCCCTCTTATCTGCTCTGGGATTCTCAGACAGAGCAGTTTGTGCGCAAGACAGAAAAAGAGGTGGAAAACAGCAGACGGGCGGTGGCAAACGCCTTAACAGAGGAAGAGCAGAAGGAAAAGACCCAGCGGGAAAGGAGAGATCCTTTTGCGCCTATTCAGGAGCTGCCGGAGTGGGCAAAACCAGATGCCTATATCAAACTCACGGGCGACAAGATGCTGGAATATGAGGTGCAGGAAGGAGACAGCCTCTGGAGTATTAGCGAACGTTTTTACGGAACCGGATACAAGTGGACGACAATCATACGGGCTGAAGATACACCGAAGGATCCGAATTATCTGTTGTTAGGTGAGAAAGTATTTATGCCGCAAATTTTTTATATCCGCAAAGATCTGTATTCCATGGGCGGTTTGCGTTCCGAAGGGAGTTTTCAGATTGAACAGCCGGGTGGGTTTGCCTATTATTTCCTGAGTGACGATGTGACTTATATGCCTTGGGAGGAAGAAAACCAGATTCACAGTCTGCCGGTAACGAATCCCGTGGAAGAAAACCCATTCCATGAACCGGAGGATTGGGAAGTGTTTCAGGCGGAGGTGATACGATGCAGCGAAGAACTTTGTCCGGGAAGAGTGTCGAACCTCACTTTTGAAAAGAGTCATATGGAGGATGGCTGCGACCTGTATGGGTACTACTTCGAATATGATACAGGGAAAGAAATTTTGGAATATGTGGATTTCTTTAAGTTTGGCAAAGCCAATATGGCGGAAGTAATCGGTGTGCGCAAGCAGGAGCCGAACAGTGTGCTGGTGAATACTGTCCGCTATATAGCGGCTAGTTTCACCGATTACGGCGGCAAGCCGGGCATGGGCTGGGGCGATGGCGTAGCCCCTAACGTAGGTGCAGATAAATGGAAGTACCCTTACCTTCACAATCTGTTCGAGGCGGCGAAGGAACAATTTGGGACAGGCAATTGAAGAAGTTATCATAATCTTTTAATTGATGATTATATTTTTGAGTGGAGGGACACCATGAAATTATTTGATGATTTTGATGCGGTGAAGTTTACAGAAGAAAACTTACTCTTTATAGCAAAAAATGGATATTTGTACTACATCTATAACCCCAAATATGAACGTTGGAACAAGCATAGAAATGCAGGAAACGACAGCATAACAGTTGCCAACTATGTAGATGTCCCAAAGGAGGAACTCATAGCAGCAATGCAAGGTAAGTTCCCAGAAAAAGAGACGGATTTTATGAGACTGTGTCACCCGTCACAATTATGGATAAGGGACATGTTAGATCTGCTTAATGAGGACTATGAGAGCTACATGGCTGATTATTCCATTTATCATTCTGTGCAGGAATTATTATCTGAATCGGATATCTGCTATAGGTCATTTTTAAAAATACAGGATTTGTTTAATAATGCCATTACGTCTAAACTAAATAATGAGCAAGTACTTATCCAAGTTAAAGAATTATGCCTTGCCATACTAGGTAGGGATATCTTTAAAAAGGAGATTGGTATTGTAGATGGACACGATTGCTCATCATACTTTTGGATTAAGCCAGTAAGAATTTTTGATTCTAAATATATCTATGACATTGATGATGTTGCGGAAATGCAAGGTGTGGAAATATCGATTGAAGAAGATGATGTCAACTTTTACCTTACTCCGTTCCTATTTAAGTATTTTGACGGAGAGCTTGAAGCCAATAAAAAAAGAGTAGATCATTATTGGATGGATGAAGACGGAAATGAGAAGGCATCATATGTTAGAGACTTTGAATGGAATTTGACACATAATTTCTACACCTTGGAGTCTGTAAAGAAAATATTAGACGATGTGCGCGATACTATTGATGCCTTTGATTCTGAAAGAGAAACTGATCTTACAACGAAATTAAAAGAGAAAAACAATGGCCATTTAGATATTGAGCTCGTCGTTGATTTCTATCATCGGTTCATATATAGGATGGAATACATGATTAAAGTGGCTGCTGAAAAAGGATATGATTTAATTTCTTTTATGGGCCCATGATAAAAGAGGTGATTCATTTGAAATATTATGACTATTCTGTAAAAAATATTCTTACCGATTATTTTGGTGAAGATACAGTATTTGCGATGCGCAAGCCTCATGAGTCCGTTCACAAATCAGAGGATGATGTGACGAACCTTCTTCAGCTTGAATGGCAGTATGCAGATGAAGAGGCAATGCATTTGTTTGTTGATTCGGTTTTTCTGGCGGATACCGTCCTTTGCGATGACTATATCGCATATCTTGGACAGTTCGGAGAAGAAAAAATCGCATACCTTATGTTTATGCTGACAGAGGATGAACCCAATTTTCATATAGAAACCAGGTATGCAAAAAAATTAATAAGCGAATGGAACGAAAAAGGATATAAGACATTAATTCTCAGAGAGTGCATTGGTATTGAATATTGTGGGAACGATCAATCTCGAGGTTACTATTTTGGTACTCATTCTACACCGGGATTTGGTCATGCGTTGTATGAGATAAAATCTGTCAACGGCAATGACTTACTTGTGTTTTCAAAGCATTCATGCTGGGAGAATTATTATAGGAAAATCAAGTCAATATCATCAAGCGCAGTTTTGCCGGAATACGAGTGCCTTTTTGAGCCTGATGCGATTATTTCTACCGGAGAAGAAAAGAAAAAAATTATTCTTTCAAGCGGTATAGACAGAGTAATGAGATTCTTTTCGGATAACTTACTAGTTAAAATAGCATATAAGGAGTTCGAAAATACAGAGACTTATTCGCAGATACTTGTTGCTGGCGAAAAAGGTCTTAATCTTTATGTTGACCGATTGAATCTCATATCGGAACTAAATATATATGAACTTAATAAAAGTGATAAGCTGATTTTTGATCAAACGGATGATGAACATATTAGTTTGCTTGAATTGATTCCAAGCATAGTTGATCTTCGAGTTCTTGATCCTGTTCAGATGCACAGTTTTGCATTACAGATAAATTATGGAGAAGACAATGTACGTAATTATTACATTGCTTGCTTTGATGAGAGGATTGTTCCTGCTACTTGCATTGTTGATGACCATGAATTTACATATGATATCCTATGCTCAGTTCATGCCGATGAGAATGGAAATTTGTGTTTTTCCAATGGATATATTATTCCAAGGCACATTCTTTATCATCGCAGTTTTCGACAAGCGCAGCCTAATTACACGGGAACATTGGTTTATGATAATAATGGAATAAGAATCAGATCTTTGTATAAGCTGCCGCTAACAGAGTGTAAGGACCACTTTTTGGTTCGGCAGTATTGGGGGCATCCGGATGAATGCTTTGGACCTAAAAAGGCTTGGATGGATGATAATGGGCAAAGAATCAGCGATATAACTATTTCAACTGAAGAAGCAAATTATGAGAATGGAATAATGTTGATTTCGGTTGAACCTACATACAAATACGGATTTATAAAAGATGACGGTACTTGGCTTGTTCCTCCGATCTATAATCAGGCGGAAAAACCATTCGATTTCCCTGTTGATGTTGAATCGTTTACCAATAACAGATGTGCTTTTAATGTAGAAAAGTGGACAGGTGAATCGCCGGATGCCGGATATTACTGGGATTATGATGGGGTAACACCTGGTAAGTGGGGCTTTATAGATTCTGAGGGTAATATTATTGTTGAACCCAAATATGTTTTTGCTGTCGGATTCTATAATGGCGGAGGGGAACATTCAGTTGTTGCCCGCTATGTTGATGGAAAACTCTGCTGGGGTGTTATTGATCTGAATGGGAGCGAAGTGATTCCATGCAAATATCCAGGATTGTACTGCAGGTGGGGTGAAGCCGTTGCTTTCCAGACCGAAAAAAACGGGCCTTATGGGGTCATGGACTTTACAGGGGAAGTGATAGTTGAACCGCAATTTAACTATGTGGAAGAATATGATCCAAAGCATAGATTGGTAACCGTCGGTGAGGACGAGGAGCATTTAGGTGTCTATTCTGTGGAGTTAGGGAAAATGCTGATTCCGACAGAATATGATTGTGTCGATTATTATGAGAGAATGATAAGCTGTGAGCCAACATGGACTTGTAATGAGCGGTATTTTGATTATTCGGGAAACGAACTTGACTTCCCTGAATACGATAGGGTGTGTGAAGAGAGAGAACTATTAATTATTTGGAAGGATGGAAAGTGTGGGCTGATTGACGGGAATAAGAATGTTATTATTCCGGAAGTGTACTCTGAAATCTATCTGAATGGAGATTTTGTAATTGCTTCAAACAGAGCAAATGGAAATTGGTGCTTGAACGATTCTCTTTTCACTATAGATGGAGAACTGATCATGTCCGGTACACTTAGGAACATGCACATCGATTTCAAAAAGAAGAGAATGTCCGTTGAAACACCAACGGGCGTGGAAGTATTTGAACTAGAACTAGAATTGGAGGAGCAGTATGTTATGAGCCAGAATGTGCAGGCAAAAAAGCTTATGGACGCCCTGGCGGGACTGCAGCTGACCAGCGGGGAATTGGAGATCGCAGAGAAATATCTGAAGGGCGAGGCCGGGGAGGAGTCCCTGGCAGGTCTGACTTTTCGGGATATGGAGACACTGCCGGAAGACAAAATGCAGGAGCTTGTCACCCTGTTTGAGACCTGTTTTGAGAAAGGGCGCTACGAGGAGGCTGCCAGATTCTTTCATCTGGTGTACGCTGTAGGCAACTCCACCTGTCATGTGTGTTTTCCGTATACGGAAGAACTGCGTAGGAAGATGAAGGATGGAACCCTGCAGCTGAATCGCAGCAAGGTGCTGGCGGTTCTCGCTCGAAAAAGGGCTGCCGACAGATATCCCTATTCGAATAATTTATACATATTTACTGATAATTTGGCCACGATGGCCCAATCGAATCCCCAGATTGTGCTGCAGGCTTACCGGGAATGTAAAGCGCCGCAGTCCAATGGGCGAATACTGCTCCTGACCCTGTATTTTTACCTCTGCTACGGCAAGAGTGAACTGAATGAGGGAGAGAAACTTCGGAAAAAGAAAGAGGCACAGCAGGGAACCTCCCACACCGGTTCCTCCTACGCTTTGGGTCTGGGCGGGGTGCTGATGAATGACGGGGACAGGGCGCTGCTTGCGGAATATGAAGCCATGCTGGTGGAGTCCTTGGGAATGCTGTTTGTTCCTGATGCCTCCGGGGAACAACAGATCTGTGAGATTCAGAAGCAGATCCGTCAGGGCACTCTGACGAAGGATCAGCTGGCGGGTATCCGGAGCAGGACAGCCAATAAAAGAATGTTCCGTCAATTGGGGGGCTGTGCTTACATCAATTATATGCTTTCCGAGCAGGTGCGCTCCGTGGTCATGGTCTGCGGTGCGGTCGATCCCCAGGAGATGCTGCTTGCTATAGAATGGATGGATCTTCGGGGAGAGATCGGCCATGTGGCTGGAGAACTAGAGGAGCTTTTCTGCATTCCTAACCGGGAGAGCATCTCCTGGGCGGCAGACCAGCTGACAAGACATGAGTATAGGGCAGGCGCTCCTGAAGAGCTGCTTTGTGTGCAATTTCGCAGACACAGGGAGGATTTTCTGGAAATCTACAAAAACGTCGGCTATCGGGAGACCAATGCCATGGCGGAGATCATCCTCAAAGAGGATCCTGCGCTGTACGAGCAGGAAGTGCTGAACAAAGGGGACATGCTGCGGGACAAGCTCATCGACCTGATGACTGACGGACTTTCCTGTGCCAACGAGGTCAAGGACTACCTCACAGGCAGGGCAGACCTGTCTACGCTCCATCCCTTCAAGGATCAGCACTCGGATTGGCACAGGCAGGGCGGACTCGATGCGATAGGGGCTCTGATTCAATATGACGAAATCTACCATAACGAGGACTTTTTCGGACGCTGTATGGCTTATATGGCGCTGATGGAAAAGAGATATTTTTTTATTGGCGGCTCGCTGTTTCACGATGAGGATTTGAATCAGAAAAAACTAGAGCATATATTCCGGGGATTGGACCATGCGGGAATAGATGTGGCGGGACAGCTCCGAGTGATCATGCTGATGTTGGATGATACATTTATTGAGGAAAAAAAGCAGGACATTATCAATGGCTGTATTCCTATCTTCCAGCAATACCTAGCGGAGTACACCCAAGAGGCTGTAAAGGCTTTTTCCGAGGCAGGGATTTACGGACGGTGCTTTGCCCTGCGGGTGTATAGCGGCAAGGCAAAGATACAGATCACGGAGGGAAACCGGGAGTCCTGCATGGCTGCCCGGGAGGAATTCGCCAAGGGAAAGGATGCCTGGAAGGAGCAGATTCTGTCCTACAGCAAGGACAGTTCCATGCAGGTAAGGCAGGAGCTGGAAAAGCTGCTGACAGACCGTCCCGGCTGGAGGGAAGAGGTCAAAGAGTTGCTCTCCTCCAAAAAGGCGGCGGAGCGGGAATTGGGCATCCGGGTGCTTGCCAATTGGAATACACCCCAGGACCGGGAGGCCCTGCAGGAGTTATACGGCAGTGAAAAAAGTGCCAAGATTCGCGAATTATTAGACACTGTTCTGGGCCAGGAGACAGAGTCGGCAGACACCGAAGAGGGCGCTGCGGGAGAGGACAAGCCGGATCTGACAAGGAAGGATGGGAAAATATCCTTCAGGAAATATCTCCAAAGCAGAAGATAGAGAAAAGGCTCCTGTTAAAGATACTCCGACAGCAAAAAAGAGACGGTTATACCTATTGATAAAGTTGTTCTACAAATTATTAATGATATTGTGTTATAATTCAGATAGGAAGATACTTGTGTTTCTGGTGGACACTTTCATTTTGATACATATGTGCCCTATTGTGCATGGGAGTAACGAATGATGAATGTAATTTTTTTAGATATAGATGGGGTATTGAACTCAAATTTGTGGAACGAAAATCATCAAAAAGAGATTAAAGAAGGGACGCTGATTGATAGGAATTTGGTATCACTTTTAGGGATACTTGTTAGAACCACCAATGCAAAAATAGTTCTGAGCTCCGGTTGGAGGTTTTGGTTTGACGAGAAGAAGGTCCCTATTCGTACAGAAGCAGAGAGACTAGTTGAATTCCTTTCATCAGAAAATATTTCCATCTATGATTTCACACCGGATTTAACTACTGAGGAAATCAGGAAATCTCAAAAATTTAGTTTAGTTAAGGCGCAGGAAATATTAAAATGGATTGAACTGCATGAAGAAGTGAATCAATGGATTGTTCTTGATGATTTAGATTTACATAATAGTATAGTTTCGAAACATCAAATACAAACGAACCCTGAAATTGGATTAACAAAGGAGGATGTTGAATTGGCAATGAATATCTTCCTATGACCGATGGGAGTGAAATGATGGTTGATATGATATTATTTCCGTCCAGCTTTTTTAGCATAACAAAAGTGGATGAGGATTTACAGAAAGAATATGATGCGGTGCTTGCTACCGGGCTGTTTGAGGTGGCTTTATTTGGATACGACCAATGGTTTCAGGAAGACAAGCTGATTGTGAAAGATGCTCCAAAAGAAGAACATCTGGCAGTGTACAGAGGCTGGATGATGAAACCGGAGCAGTACCAGCGATTTTACAATCTCTTACTCGATAAAAATATCAGACTGATTACAGAACCGGAGCAATACAGACGGATGCATATTTTTCCGAATATTTATGAATCAGTGAAAGAAGATACGGCCAGAATGGAAATATATCCTTTGCATACTCAGATTGATGTAGAGCAGTTGAAGAAGTCTTTTCTGAGGTTTATGGTGAAGGACTATGTGAAGTCTGTAAAGGGCACGGAATTTCCGCGATTTTTTGACCAAAGTATTTCTCAAAAAGATTTTGATTCCTGGATGGAAGTTTTCTATCAGTATAGAGGAACACTGCTTACAGGCGGAATTTGCATTAAGGAATATTTGGACTTAAAGCAGTATGGCGGGCGCACCAATGAATATCGTGTGTTCTATATGAATCATGAAATAGCCACTGTGAGCAGAAACTCTGGGCAGGGGAATTATACTCCGGAGCCTCCGCGGGCACTCATAGAGAAATACAAAGATTTAGACAGTCCCTATTACACCATAGATTTTGCCGAATTGGAAGATGGTACTTGGAAAATTGTTGAGACCGGTGACGGAGAGGTTTCCGGTCTGTCAGATAATCAGAATTATGAACAATATTTCCGGGCATTGCATCAGTGTTTTGGATAAGAATATTAGGTAGGCGTTTGCGAAACTCCGATTTGCGTAATTCTAATTGTGCAGATTGTATATTCCAAAGCAGACCCTTGAAAAACGCCGGCGCTTAGCGAGGTATTAAGCCGAATGAAATTCGGCATGAGCTTAGCACCGTTGCGTTTTTCGCGGAGCGAAAGCGTGTCTGCGTTGGAATGTGCAATATGCACAATGACACTTGCATAGTTATTGAGTTTCGCAATCACCTGAAAATATCTAGTTGAGAAAGGAGCAGGGATGTTAATATGAAAAAATATGTATCCATTTTGATGGCAGCATTCTTGGTGATTAGTATTACGGCTTGTGGAAACAAAGCAGATTCCACAGCTACCGATATGTCAGATACAACGATTAAATCAACGGATGAAGCAGGAGATGAAGCGGGAACTGAGACGGCGGATACGCTGGAAAAAGAGGAAATCTCTTCGGATAAAATGAGCCGGCTCGATTTTTCTGCCACAGATATCAATGGCGAATTCGTTGATACCGATAATATAAAGGATTCAAAACTGATTATGGTAAATTTCTGGGAGCCTTGGTGCGGTCCATGCGTGAAAGAGATGCCGGATCTTGAGAAACTTTATCAGAATTATAAAGATCAGGGGTTTGTTATCTTAGGAGTTTTCTATAGTTTGGACAGTCTTGATGATGCAAAGGCTGTTATTGACGATATTAATATAACATACTCGATTCTGATAGGAAATGAGGACTTTTTTCCCTTTATGACAGAATATGTTCCTACAACAGCCTTATTTGATTCCGAAGGTAACCTGTTAAACAGTGAACCGTTGATTGGCGCGCGAAGCTATGACGATTGGGAGCAGGAAATACTAAAATATCTGAATGATTAAGAAATTGGAGGAAAAATGAAACAGAGAGGTATGACCATCATAGCGTTTGTATTGTCAGCCGCATTCATAATTACAGGTATCATCAAAGAACAAAACAGGCAGGTATTTGTGAAGGCTATTAAGATATGTCTGGAGTGTATCGGTCTTGGATAATAAAAAGAGAATGGCGATACAGGGAATCGCCGCAATCATTCAAAATGCAAATTTGAAAGGTTTTTTTACGGGAAAAATATACGAAGGCGCCACGAAAAATGTGTGCGTTCCCGGATTAAACTGTTATTCTTGTCCGGGAGCTGTGGGAGCCTGTCCCATAGGCGCCCTGCAAAATGCGCTGTCCGGTTATAAATTTAAATTTCCTTATTATGTACTTGGTCTGTTGATTTTTTTCGGGGCGCTTTTAGGCAGATTCATTTGCGGATTCATCTGCCCTTTTGGATTTTTGCAGGATTTGCTTCACAAGATTCCCTTTCCGGTAAAGATAAAAGGTTTTAAGGGAGATAGAATACTTAGAAAACTGAAGTATGTAATATTGGCGCTGATGGTGGTGATTTTGCCTGTTTTTTTAAAGCTGACTCCGGTATTCTGTAAATATTTATGCCCCTCCGGTACCTTGGCGGGAATCCTGTTATCATTTACAAATACTGAACTATACGCAGTGCTTGGAAAGCTGTTTACTTGGAAACTCAGCTTACTTATCATTATCCTTGTATTAAGCGTAATAATATATCGTCCCTTTTGTAAATATCTGTGTCCCTTGGGAGCCTTTTACGCACCCTTTAACAAGATATCCGTTGTGCAGTTAAATGTGGATAAGGATAAATGTATCGATTGCCATAGGTGTCAAAAAGTCTGCGATATGTGTGTGAATCCCGCTGCGAACCCTAACGATGCGGAGTGTATCAGATGTGGTAAATGTGTTCAGCATTGTCCGGCAGATGCGTTAAGATTATCAACTAGAAGGAAATAAATAAACAAAAAGGAGGTGCTACTTATGAGTAACACATGGGTGACCAGCGATTTGCATATTGGGCATGATAGAGCTTTTATTTATGAGGCCCGGGGATTTGGAAGTATTGAAGAGCATGACAGAGCGCTAGTGGATAATTGGAATGAATTGGTAAATCCTGATGATACCGTTTATGTTTTGGGCGATATTATGATAAAGCATAATTCGGAAGACACCGATTTTTTATATGGATTGTCCGTGCTGCAAAAACTAAATGGTAATCTTATTATTATCAGAGGAAATCATGATACTTTGAACAGGATAGAAAAATATAGAGGATGCAGCAATGTTGTAAGCGCAGGTGACGCAGCGTTATATTTGAATTATCCGGAAGTGGGAAGTTATCATTTTTATCTGTCCCATTATCCAACACTAGTTTCTCATGAGAAGTTGAAGCTTTTAAAAACAGCGATTATTAATCTTTATGGACATACCCATCAGAAAGAGAAGTTTTATCAAGGGCATCCGTATATGTACTGTGTCTGTTTGGATGCCCATGATATGAGACCTGTTTTATTGGATTCCATTATTGAAGAGATTAAATCAAAGCTGTCTTATTGTCAAAGATAAAAGGCTCCCACATTACGTTTAAATAACTTTGCCGGCCGATGCCCTGCACCTTCTAAAATGATATCGGTCTCCACCACATAGTCCGCAATCTTTCTGCGGAAATTTGCCGTCAAAAGTTCCCTGCCCAGCACGATTTCAAACACATTCTGAAGCTGTGTCAGGGTAAACATTTCCGGCAGGAGATCAAATGCTTGTTTTAAATCTTTCTCCATGTTGCTGCGCAGAGAAAGCATTGCAGATAAAATAATCTCTGCATGGTCAAAGGCAAGCTCTCCGCTTTGCAGGATTTCATATTGGACGGTTTCATGATAATGCTGAAAGCTTTTATACTGCTTTAGTCCTGCGTTTATGGAAAGATTTTTGTCTTCATTGGTGAGGCAAAGCTGGTATTCTGTTTCCATAAAGATTGCATCTTCTTTCAGCTCTCTTTTTATTTCTTGCGCCTTTATTTCTATATTGAACCACTCGGCTTCCCATGCATCTGTTCCAGCCCTTAAGCGACAATTTTCCCCATCCATCAGCGCCATAAAGGTATTGGAGATAATCCATCCTCTGGGATCCCTGTCATTCTTTCCATAAATCCCCACAAGCTGTAAATAAGCATTTCGTACATTGGTTTCTTCATACAGTTCCCGTCTTGCAGTCTCTGCCACATCCTCACCGGGCTTCACAAATCCTCCGGGAAGCGCCCAATAGTCTTTATATGGATAATTTGCCCTTTTAATAAGAAGCACCTTTAGAGCTTTTTTCTGCAGCTTGCGGATATTGCTGCTGATTCCGTCATTCAAAATGGAAAAAATCACCATATCCGCCGCAATGGAAGGTCTCTCAAATGCGCTGATATCATAGTGGGACAAATATTCCTTTTCTGCTTTGTTCATCTCATAAGGATTCATGTTTATACCCATCTGCCTACAACTCCTCCTACCTTTATCACTTCCCCAAAACCTCCTCAAATACTTCCAAATGATTATCCCTGCCCTTGGGAATTGCAAAGATAACCTTTCGGAAGCACTTGTGTGTCGTACTTAAGCATTCTTTAAAAATACCTGCCACTTCTCTGGCGTCCTGTCCAAATACGCCGCAGCCATATGCCCCCAGAATCAAAAGCTCCACATGATTTTCTTTTGCAATGTCCAGAACAAACCGAATTCTCGATTTCAGGGCTTCCGTATTCTCTTCATCGGAAACTTTCTGATTGGCCTGGGCTGCCGATTTGTTTGGGGCGGCACAGGTAATTACGTCACACAAAACCGTATTCCCTTCTTTACAAAATACTACCTTAGGAACGTATAATCCCCGGTTTAGGTATAGCGTCTTATTATTATGTTGACGATTCCATTCGTAAAATGAGGGAGCAAATTCTGTCAGGATGTTATATAAACAAGACTCCTGACACAAGCATTCTTCCTGCGCTTTGCTGCCGCCGATAAACCCGCCTCCCGGATTTTTGTAAGATGAAAAATTTAATACTGCCATAGGGCCATTGCACTCTTTGGAGTGCTTCATAACAGCCGAAACACTGTCCGCTGCCTCCACTGTAATTTTCGTTTCGCAGGAATAGGTCTCGCTGCTTTGAAAATCAACATCATAAATAATGGTATTTTTTATGGCTTCCCTGATTTGTTCACCATACTTTTGCTCCATCTCTTCTGTATGCCGTCTGGCTTGTTCTGCCCGGCTTTCCCTGTTATTTCCATACTCTTTTATATATGCCATTTTGTTTTCTCCTTAAAAATCTCTTCACGCTACCACCAGCCGCCCTTTTTCAGGCGCTATTCCTATAGTAATTTCCGTCCCTGAATTAAAGGAAATCGCATCGCTTTCGATTCCGTCCGAAAAGACCACGCCGTTTTCGGGCATTTGGGATAAAATCCGAAAAGTGTCACCTTCTGAAAGTTTTCCATAAACAATCTCTGTTTGGGTGGAGCGGCTGGGGAAAGGCTCTCTCACCACAAATATCAGTTTATTTTCTCCCCAGCTTAAAGGCTCATCCGAAAAAGCTTCCCTGCCAAACTCCCCGGCAATGCACGCCGCCTGAGTCATAATGGATTTGTACCAGCCGGTGGAACCTAAGCCCGTAGAAACAATGATTCCGCTGGAGGATTGGTACTCTTTTTTCTGATTCCATGTAATTTCATACCTAGCGGAAGTATGGGTTTTCTGTCCCACAAACAAGTCATTGACAGCAAGCATTTTCTGCCCGTCCTGTGTGCTTGCCTGTGCCATGGTCACTTCCTTTGACTGATAATGTCCCGAAATGACTTTTTTGAGAGTCTGCTCTAACTGTCCTGCCTCGAAAGGAAGCAGGACGCCATCCCATCTTGAAGTATCGGGATTGATGCCTATGAGCGGCTGCCCATCCAGATACTTCATCACATTTGCCACCAGGCCGTCCTGTCCGACGGCAATCACCACATCCTCTTTTCCAAAAATCATATTGGGCAGAAAATCCCTGTCAATCCTCTGAAGCCTTGCATAGCTTTCCGCTGTGCGAATCACTTCTTCCACTGCCTGCTGATATTTTTTGTCCTCGTTGATGTAGTCGGAAAAATCCGCCCCCAGATGCTCAATATAAAATTTGGCCTGTTCCATGGTATTGTATTTGGCAATCAGCTCCTGCAGTCTGGTTTTTCTTGTGATAAGAACTGTTTTATTCATTCCCCGTTCCATTATAATAACCATGCCTTTCTGCAATTTGCGACTTTACACGCGATTACTGCTGTGTCAAAGTTTCCAAAAGGTCCGGAGATACATTCAGCACCCCAATTTTATCTGCTTTGTCGCCGATTTCCACAAATGCCTTGGCGATTAACGCCTTGCTGTCCATTCCGCTGGTGACTAAGGCTTTCACTACTTCCTTGTCAATACCGGCAAAGGTCTTAAGCAACACTTCCGAATCATATGCTTTTGCATCGGATTTTTTCTTCTCGTTTTCCGTCTGCAAGTCTACCAGCCTGCAATTTTCTTCCTCCAGACGGATATCGTTGGCAAGCTGTTGTGCATCCAGCTCCGCCTGCTTCTCCTGCACAAGGCGCTTGACTTCCATCTCTTTCTCACGCTTCTCCTTCTGCTTTTCCGCAACTTTGATTTCGGTATTTAATTCATTTTCCTTTACAATGCGCTCCTGCTCAATCGCCGCATTTCTGCGCTTGTAAATGGCATCATCCTGCTGTTTTAAAATCTCTTCCCTTGTGGCGGCTTCCAGAGCTTTTCTGGTATCGCTCTGTGCCATAATACCAAGAATGGAGACAGAAATCAATTCCACCCCAAATTCCCTGAGGGTTTCATCTTCTTTCATATCTGCCTTTAAGACAGCCGCAAGTGCATCCGCCGCCATGATGGCGTCTCTCACACTTTTTTCCCTTGCAAACTTGGTGACATAGACCTTTGCAAGATTGATGATGCGCTTTGCCATTTTCTGCTTTGCCTCATTTAAGACAGTCGCATATTCCTTTTTATCCTTATAGGAAAAATCCACCATTTTGGAAGCCTTCTCATAGTCCGTAATCACATAGGAGATATCCCCCTGCACACTGATGTTCTGAAAGTCTAAAGTCAGAATATCGCTGAAAGCGAAACTTGTGTCAAATGCCGTGGCGGGAATAACCATCATGCTGGTATTCATGGTATTATAGAAAAAGGACAGTCCCAACCCCTTCTGCACTACCTTTCCCTTTTTCACTTTCATAACATATTCTGTGGGTTCAAATTTCTTGTAAGTGATAGCCATAATCTTTCCTCCTCCGTTGTCTTAAACATATTATCATTTTGAAAATATCTTTGTTGTTCTTATCATATTATCATTTTGATAATATGTCAAGACCTTTTTTAAAAAATTTTCCAGAAAATTATTTTTGCTGTTTTCTAAACTGTAATGGAGAAATGCCAATAAGCTTTTTAAAGGAATTGCTAAAATAATTACTGTTTTGATAGCCGCACTGATTTGCAATTTCTATAACAGATAAATTGGTATTAACAAGAAGTTTCATGGCATAAGAAATTTTTATCTCAGTAAGAAATTGGGAATAAGAAGTGCCAAGCTCCTGCTTAAACAATCTTGAAAGGTAGGAAGCGGATATATGCACAGCCTCAGCTGTTTCTGTCAGAGACGGATTTTGCGCATAGTGCTGCCGGACATAATGCAGTGCATCAATGAGGGGCATCTGCTTTTTCTTTAATAAAATATCCATGGCAGGCGTGTCAGAGTACCCGCGCAGTATAGTTATAAAAAATTGTATGGCTAAGGTTTTCATCATGGTATCAGAGTAAGAGTCATAATTTTTCCATTCCCGTTCCATGGTAAATACAATACGCTGAATTTCTTCGTCTATTTCCGGAGTCAGAGTAACACTGATCAAGTCAAATAACATATTAAATTGTTTCTCACCAATGACAGATATAATAAGTTTGGCAACGGATTCATTAAATTTTATGCCAATATTTTCATAGATACCTTCTGATATATAAGTTGTCCGATGATACAGATTTTTGTGCATAAATTGAACGGTGCCGGGGTGTACCAGCACGGTTCTGTCAGGAGTGATTATCATGCGGTCGCCGGACAGCATATAACCGATACCGTAGATATCGCCATACACATCTAGGTTTGGCATAGTATAAGAATTGTCCTTCTTTTTGTGGTTTACTTTGAAATTATATCCGGAGGGAATAGGAATCGCCATAAGCCTGCTCCTTATATTTTTTAACATAATATATCATATTATGTGAGAAATCAAGAAAATATCACAAATAATGAAAGGAATTGTCCCATAAATAAAAGTATAATTTTTAAAAGAAAATTTGTTATGCGCAGAAATGGAGTAAAGAATGTACGATTTTAAAAAACAAAATCTTATGGATCCAATTAGGAAATATTGGTATTACTGTCTGGCGTATGTTATATGCGCCTGTATATTAACGCAGATACTTGTGGTGGGTAGTAATATGATTGCAAGGGCTACGGATACATTGTTTTCTGGCGAGGAAATCTTTCTGCGTAATTTTATTTATCCCTTTCTTTTATTAATGATACTAGGTGGGGTGGTAGCTTTTCTTGCCAGCTATGTAAAAAACACATTCAGCATTAATGTGCAGACAGATATTCGCAACATGCTGATAACGAAATTGGTCAGGATTCAAAATAATTACTTTGATACAGAGAGCATTGGCGCATTGATGAATAAATTGCAGTCGGATATGTATCAGATGGAGAACTTGTTTTCGGTAGTAATACCGGAGCTTTTGGTGGTAATCATTACAATAGCTGTTATCTGTATCTATATTGCTAAGCAAAGTATTCAGCTTTTGCTGGTGACAATCATCTGTTATCCTGTGCTGCTCTGGATTGCAAACAAAATGATGAAATCGATTGGGAAAGTAGCTGCTGCGAGACGCCAATTATATGATAATCTGGAAAGCGTATCTTATGACGCAATTCAAGGAATCTTGATTGGAAAATCTTTTAATCTGTACGAAACTCAAAGGCAGCGCATTTTCAAAACCATTGATAAAATTGTAGAGAACGAGGTTTACCGTACAAAAATTCAGGCGGCAGGATTTGTCATGGCCCATATAATACGGTGGATTCCTAAATTGGTATGTTATCTTTTTTGTTTGTATGAGATAAGCAGAGGAAGGTTATCTCTTGGAATAATGTTGGCATATGTGATGCTGCTAGACAGAATTGCCGGGCCATTGGGCGATATTTCATCGTATATTGCCACTGTCAGGGAATACATGGTTTCGGCAAAAAGGTTACAAAAAGTTTTGGATCAGCAAGAAGAATGCTCAGGCACGGGATGCTTTCGCTTGGAGGGAGATACGGTAATCGAACTAGAGGATCTATGTTTTGGATATGTAGAAAATCAGGAAATTTTAACAGGTGTTAATCTCAAAATTAAGAAGGGCAGTAAGGTGGCATTTGTTGGAAGTTCGGGCGGCGGAAAGTCGACACTTATAAAATTGTTATGTGGATTTTATCATCCGCAAAAGGGGAGTTACAGATTTTACGGCCATGATTTCAAAGAATGGAATCTTACGGAGTTGCGAAATAACATAAGTCTGGTGTCACAAAATGTGTTTCTGTTTCCCGGAACAATTGCTGAAAATGTTTCTTTTGGAAAAGCAGGAGCTTCTAAAGAAGAAATTATAGATGCATGTAAAAAGGCCAATGCACATGATTTTATTATGCACTTGCCAAAGGGATATGATACAGAGATAGGAGAACGGGGCGATAAGCTTTCCGGGGGCCAGAAACAAAGATTGTCCATTGCAAGAGCTTTTTTAAAAGATGCCCCCGTATTATTGTTAGACGAACCAACCTCTGCTTTAGATATGAAAACTGAGCAGGGAGTTTTAGAAGCTATAAAAGACATTGCAAAAAACAGAACTGTCATTACCATTGCCCATAGGGTAAGTACAATCGTAGATGCCGATGAGATATATTTATTTGAGAATGGAAAAGTAATTAAGAAAGGGGAGGAAGAAAGTGGCTTTTAGTGATACGATTATCAGTCAATGTGATTCAACCGTTTTAGGCAGTAAAAAAGATATCTATACTCTTGGGAAAATGTTAAAACTAATGAAGGCAGGATTTGTAAAATATCTTTTGGCAATCATTTCAATGAGCCTTGCATTATCCGGTTTTGATGCGATAACAGCTTTTTTATTAAAGAAAATAATTATCAGAGCTGAAAACTATGGGACAATAAACATTTTCCAAGGATTACTGCAAGACACTTTGTGCTGTGTGGCAGCAGGGCTTATCTGCTTATTAATATACGCCATCTCCTTTTATATCTATACGATGGAAGCCAAAAAAGGAGGAGCAAATTTGCAAAAAATGTTGTATTCAAAGTGCCTGCGGTTACCATACAGTTATTATGAAAATAATAGTACCAGCGATTTCATGTCTAAACTTATTTATGACTGTGAGAGAGCTTGCGGTATATATGGCTCAAGGTTCCGAAGAATTATCATGCCATTTTTGATGACTTGTTTTTATTTAACAGTAATGTTTTTGTTTAGCTGGCAGCTTACCTTATGCCTGTTAGGAGTCAGTATCGTATTATTTATGATTAATAGTGCATTTATAGCACCAATGCAAAGAGTAAGTGGAGAACTGTCAGAAACAAATGTATCTATAATTGAAGGAATATCAAATATACTATCCGGAATAGAGCAAATAAAAATGTTTTCGCTTAAGTCCGTTATGGTAGATAAGTATGTCTATAGTAATAATAAGTTTCGCAAACAACAGGGGAAAATGAATATTATGGCGGCAATGCTGGACGGACTCAATCAGTTGTTTGAACTAATGGGGTCATTGGTATTTATTGCGCTGGGTGTATTTTTTGTAAGTAAACAAATCACTACTGTAGGCAATTTGGCAGCAATCTATTTGCTGTATGGAGCCATGAGCTATAATATGCTGCAGGTAGGACTCTATATTCCGTCTATGGCCGGCTATCTGGCTAATGCAAAAAGAGTTTTCCGTTTTTTAGAGACAGAGGAAGAACCGGAAAGCTATCCAGAAGGCGGGAATATAACACAGAGTCAGATAGATGAAGATTATGAAGTGTGCATTCGAGATGTGTCCTTTTCTTATGATGACAGATATGAAATACTGCAAGGGTTTAACCTTGATATCCCCAAGGGAAAATGTATAGCCATAAAAGGCGAATCAGGAAAAGGGAAAAGTACCATTGCAAAATTATTGCTTGGTATGTATCCTGTAAAGTCCGGTAAAATCTATATTGAAGGAAAGAGTATAGAAGATTATCGTTTATCAGAGTTAAGAGATAAAATAGCTTATGTGCCGCAGGAACCATATCTTTATGATGTTAGTATAGAAGAAAATATACGATATGGCAGACTAGATGCTAGTAAGGCAGATATTATAAATGCTGCAAAGCAGGCCAATGCACACGATTTTATTTTGCAAATGGAAAATGGTTATGATACAAGGGCAGGAGCCCGCGGTAATTGTCTGTCTGGCGGGCAGCGCCAGAGGATTGCCATTGCGAGAGCATTTTTAAAAAATGCCCCTATTTTGATTTTGGATGAAGCAACGGCAGCGTTGGATTACAAAGCAGAACAGCAGGTAATAGAAGCGTTGGAGAGGTTAAAGAGCGGTAAAACTACAATCGTTATTGCTCATCGACAGTCCACATATGAACATGCAGATGAGATCATTTCTATATAAGGAAATTCCTGCACTCTATGCAGCATAGGGTGACAAAATGCAGACAAGGAGTAAAATTACATTAAAAATAAAAGCAAGGCATGGGAGGACTACGATGGATGCATATGTGACAGGGTGTTTTCTTAGTGAATTGAGAAAGCAGAAAGGAATGAAACAGAAGGAGGTGGCGGAGGCAGTACAGGTGTCCGATAAGGCGGTATCCCGGTGGGAAACCGGCAGGGGCATTCCGGACATAGATTCCCTGCAGAGACTGAGTGATTTTTATGAAATCAGCATTAATGAAATATTGGCGGGGCGATATCTGAATGCGGATGAAGTGAAAGAAAGTTCGGACGACAACCTGCGGGAGATGGGGAAAAGAGCATCCGGTTTTAAGAAAACATTATTTGCCGCAATTGCTGTAAATATAGCGCTTCTGGTTCTGGTTGTAGTTGTGTTTCTGTTCGGCACACCGAAACGAGGAGTGATGGTAATGAAAAGTCGTGCATATTCGATATCTGAGATGGATGATTTTTTCTGGGATATTGATCGATTAGAAAAGGAAGACACTGAGTATTATATAGATGTTGACAGAGACCACAAAATGATAAGGATAGTCATGTGTCAATATACGGTGACAAGAGAGAAATAAAGTAAAGGGGTGGAGTAGTTATGAAATTTTACATAAGAGCTTTGTTTGTTCTAACGGTGCTGGTTATGCTTTGTAGCGGCTGCGGGAATTCCAAGCAGACGGCAATGGGGCGCTATGTGGAGGAGCAGGTCACGCTGCCGGATAGTCGGGGCAAATATACTGCACTAGTGCAGGGACAACAGAACCTGCGCCTGATAGCATCCTACGGTGAGGATATGGTCTGCATGAATGATGGGGAAGCCTTTGAAAAGGCAGAGTTGCCGCCTGCCGCAGCCGAAAGTCAAAATGCTTCCTATGCATCATCCTGTGAAGCGGGGACTCCTGACGGAAGCAGGATTCTGGCAGAATATCCGGAGGGAGTCCAGCGATATAAGCTGGTGACTGCTGACGGCAGGGAAATTCTGCTGGAAAATATAAATGAAGGAGAATACCCCCATTTTTATTATGGAGCAGATTATTTCTATATGTGCAAGGGATACGAGATATACCAAATCGACCCGTCAACCGGCGAAATGCTGTTTTTGACAGAAAGTGCCTTCTATCCCCTTTACCTTACGGCAGATGAAGATATGCTATTCGTTGTTCATTCAAGCGGAGTGCTGCTGTATGATCTGCAGAACAAAAAAGTTGCAGAGAAACAGGATGAGACTTTGTCTTCCCTGCTGGCCGGGAAATTGGAATTGGAAAATTCCGTAACGGAAGGTTCTCCCCTGCTTCTTTATCCCTGCAGAACCCGCAGTTCCAGCGAATCCCACAGTTCCGGCGGGGACGAAATCCTTCTGCTGATGCGAAGCGGGATATATTCCTATAAACTGTACGGAGGGGAACCGGAATGCATCCTTGAAGGCGGCATGTACAGCATCAGCGATGTGGATAAGGAATTTGCCGGCATGGCTGTGACGGAAGGGGAAACGGGGCGCATCTTTTATATTTTGTATTCAGATGGGAAGCTGATGCGTTATGTCATGGATGAAACTCTTCCTGCAGAGCCGGAGGGGTGTCTGCGGGTTTACAGCCTTTATGAGGATGGAAACATCCGGCAGGCAGTCAGCGCATTCCGCAAAAAATACCCGGAACTGAGCATCCGATATGAGGTGGGAGTGCAGCCGGGCTACGGCATGACAGAGGAGGATGCCCTCAGGAATCTTAGCACGGAGCTGTCAGCAGGCACCGGGCCGGACATCTTGGTAATGGATGACCTTCCCATCGGCTCCTATGCGGAGAAAGGTGTTTTGGAGGATTTGGCTTCCCTGCGGGAGACCATGCCAGAGGAAGAATATTTCCTGTCGGTGATAGACGGGTTTGCATCGGAGGCAGGGCAGTATGTGATGCCCCTTACCTTTGCGGTGCCCGCATTGGGCGGGGATGAGGAAAAGATTCAGGCAATGGGAGAGATTCAGAGCCTGCAGCAGCTTGCACAGGAGCTGGAGAAAGCAGCAGGAGGGCAGGAAGGCTCCGTGATAGGAATCCGTTCTGCAGAAGAAACGCTCCGTCTTTTTGCCCAATCCTCTATGGGGGCATGGATGACGGAAAACGGCACGCTGGATAGGGATACAGTGGAAGATTTCCTGACACAGGTGAAAAGGATTTATGACCTTCGGCGGGAAAACTCGAAATACTGGATATACGGGATGGATTGGGGCAAATGGGGCAGCGGGGAGAATGTTCTGGGAAGGAAGCATGGTTCTTACGGTCTGACAGAGGCGCTCTCCGTCAAGTTTGTTTATTCCCCCGAACAACCTTTCTATGCCGGATATTTGAGCAGCGCACAGGCAGATTACCCAATGACACAGGGGCAGCTGGAGCATGCGGGGGGCAGTTACCGGATGATGCCGGGGCAGAATTACGGGGCTTGCCTGCCCGCCACCCTAATGGCAATGAACAGTGCATCCCCAAATAAGGAGAACAGCAGCCTGTTTCTTACCTATGTTTTTTCAAAAGAATTTCAGGGCAGTGTGGCATTGAATGGGACTCCTGTAAATAAAAGCGCTTATCAGAAGAGGCAGGCAAATCCCTATGGGGACAGCACCAGAACATATATGCATTATGGATACAGCGCTCCAGATGGGAGCCATGTTTCGGTGAAAATCTATTGGCCGACTTCGGAGAATTTTGCCAAATTGAGCAGCCTGTTTGAGAGCGTGTCGGGGGTGAATTACTGCGATAACCGGATATATGAGGCGGTGATAGAATACGGACAGAAGGCGCTGACAGGAGAGATTGGCATAAAGGAGGCCGTAGATGAGATGGAAGAAGAATTGGAGCTGTATCTTGCAGAATAAAAATTTGTTTTTTCTATTGCCAAGCTTTGCAGGGGTTACCTTTTTTGTAATGTTACCTTTTGGGAAGGTTGTATTATCCTCCTTCTGCACAGCTATGTCTAGTGAGTTTGTGGGGATAAAGAATTATATCACCGTATTTCATAATACAGCATTCCGCCTTGCCGCTGCCAACACACTGCGTTTTATGGCGGCGGGGCTTCCCCTGCTTCTGCTTCTGAGTCTGGGGCTTGCGCTTATGATTCACAGCAAGCCTGCATACGACAGATATAAATATCTGTACCTTCTGCCCATGGCAATCCCGGCAGCTACAATGGTTCTGGTGTGGAAGCTGCTGTTTTCGGAGCAGGGATTTTTAAACAGGGCATTGGGCACTCATGCGGATTTCCTTGGGGAAAAAAGCGCATTCCTGATTCTGGTACTCAGCTATTTGTGGAAAAATCTGGGATATACCGTGGTGCTCTGGCTTGCCGGGCTGAAATCCATACCTGGGGAAATCATAGATGCGGCAAAAGTGGACGGGGCAGGAAAAGTACAGGTTTTTTTCAAAGTAACACTGCCCTGTCTGAAAGGGAGTATGTTCACCATCCTTGTGGTATCCATCTTAAATTCCTTTAAGGTATTTCGGGAGGTCTATCTGGTGGGAGGCGCATATCCCCAGAAGAGTATCTACATGATTCAAAATGTTTTTAACAATTGGTATGTGAATTTAGAGCAGGATAAGCTGGCAGCCGGGGCGGTGCTGTTGGTGGCGGTACTAGGGACGGTCAGTTTTCTTTTACAGAGGCAGTGGGACAGGGAGGATTAGCATGAGAATAAAAACAAATGCAAATCGGTGGCTGAGTTGGTGCATGGACAAGCTTTTCCTGTTCTGCATGATTGGGACGGGCATTCTGATCTGTATGCCCCTTGTAATACTTTTCTGTGGTTCCATTACTGATGCCATTGAATGGGAAGAACGGACAGCACCGTTACTTTTAGATAATCAGGAATATATTAGTTGGAAATGGATACCGGATTATCCCACTTTGGAAAACTATAAAGAACTGCTTTTTTATGCTCCGGACTTTCTGGTACTATTCTGGAATTCCATCAAAATAGCGGTATGTATCCTTGCAGGGCATCTTCTGGTGGGCATTCCGGGGGCGTGGTTTTTTGCGGTTTATCAGTATAAGTGGAGGGGAGCGCTGTTTTTTATTTATATTGTACTTATGTTGCTGCCTTTTCAAGCCACCATGCTGGCGAAGTACATAGTCTTAAACAGGGCCGGGCTCATGGACAGTCAGTGGGCAGTTATCCTTCCCTCCGTGTTTTCCACCTTTCCCGTGTTTCTGATTTACAGGGGCTTTCGGAGAATCCCCAGAGAACTGTTTGAGGTGGCAAGAATAGACGGCGCCAATGAATGGACAATTTTAGTGAAAATAGGGATGCCTCTGGCACAAAGCAGCATTACATCAGCGTTTGTCCTGAGTTTTTTCGAGGTGTGGAACATGGTGGAGGAGCCCCTTGCCTTTTTGAAAGACATGTCTTTGTGGCCCCTGTCCCTGTTTTTAGCCCAGATTGATGCAACGCAGGCAGGGCGGGCATGTGCGGCATCCGTGATTACACTGATTGTATCTTTCTTTGTATTCGGAATTTTTAAGGATTCTCTGGAGCAGGGGATTGTGTCTTCTGCACTGAAGGGATAACAGTCTCTATGGAAAAAGGAGTAACAGGTACATGACAAAAGGAAAAAAGCTTGCTGTCATCGGATTTTGCATTTTTCTGGGGTTCATGGCAGTATGCACAATCATAGCAAAAGGAATCTACCGTTCCAAGCTGCCTAAGGTTACCACACAGGTTCCTTACAGCGGCAGCTTTACCCATGAAATAAAAGCAGAGGGTGTAGTGAAACAGGGACAGGAATACGGCATTTTTGTGGAAAGCGGACTGAGGGTATCTACGGTTGCAGTGCGCAATGGCGCATACTTTGAGGAAGGGGAGCCTCTTTTTCAGGTCTGTACTGATGATCTTCAGGAAATCATTGATGAAAAAGAGCTGGAAATCAATCAGTTAAAAAGCATCCGCAAAGAAAGCACCCAGACAGAAAACGATAAGAAACAGAAGCAGCAGATGGCAGCAGCACGGGCACAGGAAGATTATGATAATGCATGCAAAGAAGCGGATGCCCGGATAGAAGCATGTTCGCAGGCATTAGAGGCCGCAAGGCAAGAGCTTTCCCTTTATGAGGGATATCTGGAGCATTTTCAAGCTGACGGCAGTGTAAGCGGAGGAGATGCGGGAGGCGGGGATGCCGCACAACAGTATAACCTGCAGGAGAAAAGACTCAAACTTCAGCAGAACGTGGAATCCTGTAATCAGGAGCTGGAAAATGCAAAACGCCAGAAAGATACCGCCCTGCAGGCAGCATCCCGGACAATAGAGGATGCCGCTGGTGGAGGTTCCATAAGCAGTTCTGCATATGAGAGCACGGATTTGGAGATTGCCCATAAAGAGAAGAAACTGCTCAAACTGAAAGAACTGAAAGAGGCAGAGGGCTGGGTATACAGTGAGTCCGCAGGCCGTGTCATAGAATGCCGCCTTGCCGTGGGAAAACGGACACAGGACGAGGCGGGGATTCTGTATGCGCTGGATGACGGCGAAAAAGTGATTGAAGCTGTATTTAAGGGCGGCATTGGAAGCTCTCTGGAACTAGGTGAGGAACTGTCACTAAAGGCAAACCAAGAAGGCGGAACCCGTATCAATACTTCTGTGGAAGTTATTTATTTAGAAAAATTAGAAAATGGGGATACCTTGGCGGAAATGTCCGGCGAAGGTCTGGATATCAACATAGGACAGACGGTGGAATTAAGCTGCTGGCGGTATACCGAAAACTATGCAGCCTGCATTTCATCCCTGTGCATTCATGATGAGGAAGGAGCAAGTTATGTCTATGTGGCAGAGGAAAGAGAGGGGATTCTGGGCACGGAATGGAAGCTGAGAAAAGTTTTTGTCACCATTTTGGATCAGACAGATATGATGACGGCAGTTGGAAGCGCTGAAATCAGTGGGGATACCAAAATCGTGGTGACTTCTACGGAGGATTTGACAAACGGTGATGTGGTCAGGCTTGTAGGAGGCAGGGCGGGAACCTAAGGCTATTAAAATTTCTTGCTAAAAATATTTTTCCATCAAAGAGAATTTTCCTTTTCGCCAATTAACGTAACCAACCTCCGAATAACCCAAAGAATGATACAGGCGTATTGCAAATGGATTATTTTGGAATACATCTAATCTGATAACGTGAATACCAATTGCTTTTAATTGCATTTCGATATGTAATAGAGTAGATTTAGCAATTCCTCTATTTTGGAAGGTTGGATTCACACAAAGCCGGTGGATGATATAATAGGACTCCTCTCTATATTTCCACTTACCGTTTTCATATTCTGTATCACATTCTTGATTTAAGGTATACACAACTGCTATTTGATTGTTCACCAAACCGACATAGAGTTGGCCTTTAGTGATATCTTCCCTAAAATCTTCTTCAGTGGGATACAAATCATCCCACTGAAAAATATTATGACGCTCCATAACCACGATGGCATTATGAACTATGTTGCATATTTCTTCAATATCATCTGGAGTCGATTTTCTATAGTTAAGTACCATTATTCTTACCTCACAAATTGGAATTCTGATAAGACAGAATTTATGGCATTTATTAACTGTTATATCTTATCTTCAAAAAAGTTCTCAAACCCTTCATAATGCAAAATTTATAGTATGTGAGTTTGTTCTTAAATTTTCCCTTGTATTATATCCTTTTCCCTCGTGTTACGAATCCTTATAAGGGCAAAAACAAGGGAAAAAACCTATAATAAATTATAACACAATATGAACAAGACATGAAGAACTGAATGAAATGCTTTCATAATATTTTACACCAGTGTACAAATTTTCAGATGACTTTTCTTGATAGAATATATGTTGTATAAGGTCTTCAAATATAGAAGATGATTTTAGATCGGTTTCAAACGTTTTCACGAAACTAGCAATAAATACTTGTTCTCTTATCTTCTTACACAGCAAGAAACGGAACTCCTGAACGCTGCAATTTTGATATTTTTCAGGTGCCTTATTATTGTATTTCAAAAACTTCATGGTACAGTGCTCTATATTAATCAGGTTGACGAGCAATTCAATCCTTTTACTGTTTCCTGCTATGTAATTGCACAAAAATCAAAAGGATGTTGTCTGTAAAGCTTGCCAATCATGGCATTTTGGCTATATAATAAGTTTGATGTATAGGGTCGCACCACCAATACACCTCTCAAATTGGGGTTTGAATCTAATAAAGTGTGACACACATTCCATGGAAAGTTGTTTTCAAAACACGCCCTAGTATATATGGAAGTGGTTATAGATAAAAGAACCATTACTAGAAAGCGGGCTTTATGGATGGTAGATTCTGTACTAGAAAACGGGTTCATTTTACTTACTATTGTTCTTTGTAAAGAGTTATGAGCGAAATGATTAAGCGATAAGATAAAGTTTATATTACGAAATGTTGTAGTGTTGCAAATTTGGAGCCAGAGAATAACTGACGCTGAGATGGAACTCCGGATTATTATTTTAGTGAACTAATTGTGGGAAATGACTTTAAAGCAGTAGGGTTGTTTATAATTATGGTGATTATCTATAAAGAATAGGGGTTCACGGATAGGAAAGGATAACAAAATGAATTATAGTAGGAGTGCTATTGTAAGTGAGTATTGGCAGGATGGAATGGTATGCGGAAATGGTAAAACAGGTGTTATTTGTTGGGGATCACCCTATGATGAAAAATATGTGTTTCAAAATATGGATTTTTTGGTTCCATCAGGGGCACCCAGATATACGCCGCCAGAGGTATCTGGAGAATTAGAAGAGGCAAGGCAGGCAGTAATGAATTTAGATGATAGTTGGGATGTGCATGGGAGGAAAAGAACTGGCATGTATTGTTTCCATCCTGGGGAGAGTCTGCATATACAATCAGCCGCTAAGACTATGAGCGGATATGGGCAGTGGATGGATTTTAATAGTGGAGAGATTGTGACGGAATATGAGGATACATCAGGGAAATGGTGTAGAAGAACCTTTGTATCGCGTATAGATGATATAGTAATTACCAAACTAGAAAAATCTGATTGTGGGGAAAAGGTTAATATAAAATTGTATGTGGATGATATTTCTGAACTTCCTAAGTTTGGCAAAACAAAACACGGTACGGGACCGGAAATTGATATTAAATATCAAAAAATTATAAATGCGGAAAAGAAATATATTGGAATCATAGCACATTATCCTGAATTTGAGGAAAGTGAACTATCCGAAAGTGGCTTTCTTGTTTTATCAAAAATTATCATAAAAGGAGGAACTATAAAAAATATAGAGGATTCTTTTTGCGTAATTGAAAGAGCAGATGAAGTGATTCTGTTGACCAAAACAGCTTGTTTATCTCAGCTGAGTAGTCTGAATGCATTTTCACGAGCTCTTCAGAGTGATATTATAAATCGTTATCTTGATATCTTAGAAGCAATTGCTGCAAAATATACAAATGAGGCAACTGAATTTTGTTATCAAAGTGCTTTATTGCCACACCAAGACAAACAAACAAGATTATTCCATGCTGCCAGCATTTCTTTTTCAAATACTATGGATCTGCAGTTATCTAATGAAGAGTTACTAAAAAAACAAAAACAAACAGACAATCTTCTGGATGCAATGGTAATGCGTACTTATGATTTAGGAAGATATGCGCAGATCAGCTGCAGTGGTTATTCAGTTCCGAGATTGTGTGGATTGTGGACAGGTGAGTGGAATCCTGGCTGGAGCGGCGCATATACAATGGATGCGAATGTTAATATACAAACGTCTGGCATGAACACAGGAAATGTTTATGATGCAGGAATTGGATATATATATTTTCTGCTGCGACAGCTGCCTGATTGGGAAGAGAATGCTGCTAAAGTCTATGGCATGAAAAATGCAATACAAATTCCTGTAAATACTGATGGAATGCGGGCAATGATGGTAGAATATGACCAATACTATCCGTTTCAATACTGGAATGCCGGAGCAAGCTGGATGTTAGTGCCAATATTTGAATTCTGGCAGTGTTTTGGTAATTGTCAGATTCCTGTCAACGAAAGGATTTCTCATCTTTTTTCTAATAAGATGCTGGATTTGGAAGAAGATGTTTTAAGCCCCTTATTGCTTAAGACAATGAATTTTTGGATGCAGTTGTGTACTCCTGAATATTTTATGAAAGCAGATGGCAGCCCCTGTTTTCAAAAAGGGAAAAAGGCTTTATCTGCAGGTGAAAAATATTTGATTATTCCTTCCTATTCTCCTGAAAACAGGCCAAAAGGCTATGGAAGTCCAATTACCGCAAATGCGTCAATGGATATTGCTGCTGCTAGGGATTGTTTGAATATGGTTATTACTTTTATGCAAAAAACAAATAATTTGGATTCTGAACAAATTATCAATCAGTGCAGGAAATTGCTGTCAGATCTGCCAGATTATCAGTTTGATCCCACAGGGGCTATATGTGAGTGGGCATTACATCAGTTTAAAGATAACAATGAACATCGTCATATTAGTCATCTCTATTGTGCATGGCCAGCATATGAAACACAAAAAAATGAGAAATTGAAAGGCGCATGTATTCAGGCAATTGAAAATAGAAATTTGGAGAATAAAGGCAAAGACGATACCGCTTCCCATGGCTGGATTCATAAAGCTTTAGTTGCTGCCAGGTTAAAAGACGGTAGCAGTGCAGCGTCCATATTAAGATTATTATATAAAAGCAATATTTTTTATCGTTCCATGATGACAGATCACAATACTGACCGATCCAAGGGGGTATATTGCACAGATACAATAATTGGATTGGTAGGTGTGATAAATGAAATGTTGGTTTATTCAAATGAAGGGGAGATTGAATTATTGCCAGCAATTGCACCAGAATGGAGTAAGGGAAGTATTTGTGGATTGATGGCGAGAACCCGCGCCTGTGTTAAGCGATTGGATTGGGATTTGCAATTGAAGGAGATTAAAGTCACCATCATTTCATATGTAAATCAAACTCTTCAGGTTTCATGTAAATATGCGAACAATGGATATTGGACTTCCATAGGAGAAAGAAAACAGGCACAAGACAAAGTGGAAATAGGAGAAAATGAAGAAATAACTATTTCATTTATAGCAGACTAATTTTGGGAGATATTCTCACATGGAAGAGAAACTTAACAATATACGAGATATGATTGAAAGAATGTATCAAATGGGACGCAGCCCAAAGACATGCAGGAGCTTTTAGGACACTCAGATATAAGCACTACCATGAATGTCTATGCATATGCAATAAGAGAGGCTAAACGGTATTCTGCAAAACTCTTGGATAAAGTTGTGGGAATGAATTAGGAACAAAAACTGAATAAGAAAAACTTTCCCTTGTAACTTGCCCATGAGGGCAAAAACAAGGGAAAAGGATACATATTTTGAGGCTGGCATAGCGCAAAGCCTTGAAAATAGGGGAA
>CAZGGA010000022.1:0-43916 GCA_964524555.1 uncultured Acetatifactor sp. | reverse complement strand
AATTTATAGGGGTGTTCCGCCACTCTCTACTCAGCTTAATTGACGTGGTAATATGTCCGTTACAACAGGGATAAGGTGCAGACCATTGCGGAAAAGATTTTATCCATCTGCAGGGAGCCTGTCAATTTTGAAAAAATTTTGCAGGAAGTGTTTAAAGGGTATGGGCTTACCATGAATTTTGAGCAGTATGTTTTAGTTGGCAGCACAGTGCGTTCCTATCTTTCATGGTTGAAAGACTCTGGAAAGCTGGAAGGTATGTTTCAGGACAGTATGCTGTTATGGCAGCGTATCGGCTGACTTGACAGCAATCGTCAACAGATTTTGAGTCGGCTTCGGCCTAATGTCATCCTCTGATTGTTCGTGTTATATTTTGAAATATATCCAAGAAGAAACATGTAATTTAGTGACAAAAATCAAGAAAAACACATTGAAATACACACGAATATATACTATACTATGGTTAGCATCTTTAACGGAGGATGGATTTATGTATAGAAAGATTATGAGTTTTTTAGAAGCATGGAAAGCCAGCGAACAGCGTAAGCCCCTTATTTTGCAGGGAGCAAGGCAAGTTGGTAAGACCTATTCTATTCTGGAGTTTGGACGCACTTGTTATGAGAATGTGGCATATTTCAATTTTGAAACGAATCCTAAGCTGAACGAAACTTTTGAGGAAAATATTAGTCCTGACTATCTGATACCAATTTTGTCACATATTGCAGGACAGACAATTGTAAGGGAAAAAACACTGATTGTATTTGATGAGGTGCAGCTTTGCGAACGGGCATTGACTTCATTGAAATACTTTTGTGAGGATGCGCCCGATTATCATATCATTGTGGCAGGCAGCCTGCTTGGTGTTGCAGTCAACAGAGCAAAATTTTCTTTCCCCGTAGGTAAGGTAGATATAAAAACTCTTTATCCTATGGATATGGAGGAGTTTATGTATGCATTGGGTGAGGATATTATGGTGGAGCAAATTAAAAAGAGCTTCCAGACCGATACGCCAATGCCCTCTGCCTTGCACGATGCAGCAATGAAGCGCTACCGACAGTATCTGGTTGTGGGAGGTATGCCAGAGTGTGTCATGCAGTTTGCTGAAACAAAAGACTATATTCTTGTGCGCCATACACAGGATACCATTCTTACAAGTTATTTAAACGATATGAGCAAGTACAACAACTTGAACGAAATCAAGAAAACAAGGCTTGCCTATGACAGCATTACCGTGCAGCTTTCCAAGAAGAATACCCGCTTTCAATATAAGCTGATTAAGAAAGGCGGACGGGCTTCGGAATTTGAGAACGCTCTTGAATGGCTCTGCCTGTCAGGTATCGTATCGCAGGTGTACAAGGTAGAACAGATTAAGAAGCCTTTGGAAAACTATAGGGATATTGATGCGTTCAAGATTTATGTGTCGGACTTGGGGCTGCTTTGTGCCAAGAAGGATTTAATTGCAAACGATGTTCTCTATATGGTGGAGGAAATTAACGATTTTAAGGGCGGTATGGCTGAAAACTATGTGAATGTGCAGCTTACCATCAACGGATATAATACCTACTATTGGGAGTCCGCACGAGGGGCTGAAATTGATTTTGTCATTCAGCGCGATGGCAAGCTGATACCCATCGAGGTCAAATCCGCTGACAACACCAAAGCCAAGAGCTTAATGGTCTATATGGAAACTTACAAGCCCGACTATGCGATTAAACTCTCTGCAAAAAATTTTGGATTAGAGGATGGTAAAAAGACCATTCCTCTCTACGCCGCATTTTGTATCTAAAATCAATATGGTAACCTTGATTTACATTTGAATACTACATAACAATAATTTACAGCAGAAAATATCCGTTTCACGTCATTACCAATATCGCAGCATCAATATCATTCCGATATAATCTATAAGAAATACAGAGGGAGTGAAAAAATGCAGATAGCGGTATGTGACGATGAAAAAGAAATCAGGGATATGTTTGCGGAAAAGATAGGGAGGCTCTATCCGGAAGCAGAACTGTCACTGTACCAATCGGGGGAGGAGCTGCTTTTGTCAGGAGGAGAACCGGATATCCTGCTGCTTGATATTCAGATGCCGGGGAAGAATGGCATGGAAACGGCAAAAGCGCTGCGCAGAAAAAACAAAAAAGCAATCATTATTTTTGTGACGGCTTTGGACGATTTTGTGTTTCAGGCATTCGATGTAGGGGCGTTCCATTATCTGGTAAAACCTTTTGATGACGGGAAATTTGCCGAGGTATTGCTGAATGCCGTAAAACAGTTTGAGGACAGAAAGAAGCTGGAGGATGAAGGCAGGAAAAGGGTAAAGCCGAGCTTTATGATAACCACAGGAGGCAAGCATATCACGGTCAATTTTGAGGATATTGTATATGCGGAGGTATTTGACCGCAAAGTAATCCTTCATACGATGGATTCAGATATTGAATATTATGGAAAAATGAAAGAATTGGAGAAAAAGGCGGGCGACGACTTTTTCCGTCCCCACAGGGCATATCTGGTGAATTTTAACTTTATCAGGAAATATGATGCTACGACCATTTACCTGAAAAGAGGGCAGGCACTTATGGCAAAGCAGAACTATCATGATTTTGTGAAGAGCTATCTGAGATTTAACCAGAAGAGAAATATTTATGCGGCTGGGGGAGGCAGAAGGAAATGGTAGAGAGCGGACAGCTTTTCAATCTGGTGGCAGGGCTGTGGTCTGTTGTGGAGCCGATTTTGGAAGGGTATTGTCTTGGCAGATTGGTAAAGCCGTTTATGGAGAGGAAAGAAAAAGTGGGGCTTGTGAGGGCGGCATATTTCCTGACAAGGCTGATGTTTATTATTATGAACTGCCGCCTGAGCACTACTGCCTCAGTAATGATTGGAATTTTCGTGGCATTTCTGGTGATGTGCCGAACGGATCAAAGGAATTATGAACAGAAAATATTTCTCATGGCAACATTTTTTTCTCTATGCTGGCTTGCCTATGCAATATCGGAAATTTTGTATGATAACCTGTATGGCTTTGTCACACATACGGACTTTATGGCGAAGTCCCCAGATTATTTGTGGGATGCTTTGTATGTGGCAATGTGCACTGTATATCTTATGTCGGAAATTCTGATTTTGCTTGCCGGTATTTGGTGTGTAAGAAAGGTCTATGCATACAAATCCGCTAATATGACAAAAAAGGAATTGTTCATACTGCTGGCTCCGGTGTTTACGGGGGCAGTAGGATTTGAAATCATACATTATTATCGCAGTTTTTACATTAGGGAAATTGGAAGACCTACAGAGGCATATGAGATATGGGCAGTAATATATTACGCGGTGTCTATAGTTGTAGTTGTGGCAGTGATTGGACTGTACCAGAGCATGAAGGTGAAACAGGAGGAAAAGCTGCAGAATGAGCTGCTTGCGGCACAGATTGACAGTATCCGTCATCACATCGGACAGGTAGAATGCCTGTACCAAAATATCCGCAGCATCAAGCATGATATGGCAAACCATATCATGACGCTGGAAAGGCTTTATGCCAGAGACAAGACAGAGGAAGCGAGGGCGTATAGTACAGAGTTAAAGACTACACTCGCTGAGGTGGTTGGAGAAATCAAGAGTGGGAATCCCGTAACAGATGTGATTCTGCAGGAATTAAAAAGTGAAGCAGAGAAAAGGAACATACGCTTCCAATCAGATTTTTATTATCCCACAGGAACTAACATCAACGCCTTTGATGTCAGTGTGATATTGAACAATGCCCTACAGAATGCAATGGAACATATAATGCATTTTCCATTGGAGAATGCGGGAAAGAGCGAAATACCATATATATCGGTTCTTTCTTACCATAGGAATAATGCCTATATGATTGAGATAAGCAACAGTTTCGCCGGAAATCTGCAATGGGATGAAGAACGTGGTCTGCCTGTGACATCAAAAGAAAAAACGGACGGTCATGGGTATGGGCTGTCCAATATCCGCATGGTGGCGAGGAAATATTCCGGAGATATAGCCATTGACTTAAAAGATGATGAATTCCGTCTCAGTATTATGCTGATGATGGAATGAAAGAAAATACCTCTTATGTCAGTAATCAGTCTGACATAAGAGGTATTTTTATGGCTTTACAACAGAAAAAGGTCGCTCCACAGCATATCGGTTTAGTTTGTGAAATTAAGTTCCGAAACAATAAATATCACAATATATCAAGGAAAAGGATTTCAAATTAAAATCAAGGAGGAAAAAGAAAATGACAATTAATGGTATCAATGGAGCAAACCCTCAAATGGGGCAGATGGGAATGAATCAGGCAACGGACTCTTACAGCCGGAATATTCAGAACCAGATTGCCAACGCACAGAAACAGCTGCAGGAGCTTTCTTCTAATGAGGATATGACAATAGAGGAAAAAATGAAGAAGCGGCAGGAAATACAGCAGCAGATCAGCGACTTGAATGTGCAGTTAAGACAACACCAGATGGAGCAGCGCAGAGCTGCTATGGGAGACTCTGGGAAACCCCAGGCAAAAGGTTCTTCTATGGACGATATGCTTGGCGGTACAGGAAATGCGGGAAGTAAAAACACCGGTCTTTCACAGGCTAGCATGACAGCAATCCTTTCTGCAGACAGCTCCATAAAACAGGCAAAAGTACAAGGCAGCGTGGCAACGAAAATGGAAGGGAGAGCCGGAGTTCTGGAATCGGAAATCAAGCTGGACAAAACCAGAGGTAATGATACGCAGAAAAAAGAAGAAGAACTTGCCGAGGCAGAACAGAAAGCACAGGCTGCGACATCATCGCAGATTTCCACGCTGGCAGACGCAAACAAGACAATGAAGGAAGCTGCAAAGGCGGACAGCAGGGAAGAAAAGACGGATGATAAGAATGCAAAAACCACAGATACAAAATCTACAGATACAAATCCAGACCTTTCCGTTTCAAATAGTACAGCAGCCGAAACCACAGCACAGCAGCCGACAGCATATAAATCTGTAGATATTCGTTTATAGGAGGTGGAACATATGTCAGGGATTAATTTTAACGATTATGCAAATTATGCAAACTATGATATGGGTTATGATTTTTCTGCCCTTTTGGGCGGCACCACCAATTCTTCCGGCAACCTGCTTTCAGACTATGCTTCCATTAAAAACGGAAGTTATGGAAAGCTTATGAAAGCATACTATGCAAAACAGGATGCGGAAAACGCAGCGGCATCGGGAGACAGCAAACAAAAGTTGACGCTTATGCGGTCAAGTGCAGATTCTCTTAAAAAATCTGCGGACGCCTTGAATAATTCTTCTCTTTGGGAAAAAAAGAAAATTAAGAAAAAAGACGAGAAAACAGGGGAAGAAACCGAAGTGGAGGATTATGATTGGAATGCCATTACCAAAGCGGTAAAATCCTTTATAGCAGATTATAATGCCGTAGTAGGTCAGGCTGGCGATTCAGATACTAAAAATGTTCTTCGCAATGCAGCATGGATGACAGGCATAACAGACAGCACAGAGAAACTGCTTGCAAAAGTGGGAATCACCATAGGAAAGGGCAACAAACTAGAGCTGGACGAAGAGGCCTTAAAGGAAGCGAATATTACAACCTTAAAGTCACTGTTTACCGGATCCGGTTCCTTTGCTGATAAAATATCCCAAAAAGCGGGCAGCCTAAGCATCGTTGCTGCCAATGCGGCGGCCAAAGTTAAGGGAACAACCTATACAAGCAAGGGCGGTTATTCTGATACCCTCTCAAAGCTGGTTTCCAGCACAGTGGATGAAAAGATAGGGAATAAGGATGAGGAAAAGAAAAGCAAGAAGTCATAACAGGCTTAGCAGAAGGTGGTTTTATGAATATTACAATGCTCAATACAGTATCAAATCCTGAAAAACATGGAATGCAGTACCCTTGAAGATATCGCGAAGAAATTGAAGAAATTTCATTCGTATGAGGATGAGATTGACGCTGTCAAGATGCAGTATAATCAGGAACAGATGTGGCATGTTATGGACGAGGCAAAAGAGGTCGGCGAGAAAATTGCTGAGGAAGCAAAGGGAATAGAGCTCCCGTTATGTAAAACATATTCGGGAGCCCTTGTTTTCTTATTTTTACGAGTTGCTTACTTTTCTATATTGATTGCCTCCATTGCCACAGCTTTATGTAATATTCCTCTTCCTTATTGGGCAGCAGATAGGCGGCACAGGTATAGGCATATTCAAAAAAGCAGTAATTATTTCTTGAAATGCGGCTCTGTATCATGTTCAAAATATTCTCAGCCCATTGTATATGGGAGGAATCCTGTGAAGCGAGCCATGCGGCAAGGGTGAATGCAGGGATAATCGGCCAATCAAGCTGTCCTTTGCAGATTTTGTCAATCTCGTGGAGCGATATGCGGGCCAGAATGCACACTGCCGCAAACTGCACCTGAAACAGCCAATCCTCGGCAAATATTTGGCTGTTTTTCGGTTTTGGGGGATAAACCATAACGCCGTACAACTCTTGGTATTGTTCTGGAGAAAGTTTTGCGGCATATTCCTTTGCGGCTTCATACCATGCTGCCAGAGAAAAGTTGGTTTCTGCCAATTCCCCCACAAGGCTGCTCACATAATCAGACGGCTTGTCGACCACTGCAATGGGAGTGTTGATATCACGGTATTTCCACAGGACAATCCCTTCCTCGTCCACGGTCTTATCCAATGGCGGGTCCTGTGCCATGTTGGAGGATAGAACAAAGGAGGAGGGCTTGCCACATATTTCTTCTAGTGCAAGATTTACTGCGTTGATGCTGCTTGCAGACTCCTGACAGGTGGTGCTGCATCTGACAACGCCGGAAGTGATGCCTCTTTGTCGCATATTGCGCACGGCATTGATAATGCTTTCCGTGCTGAAACTAAGGTAATCCACATTGGGAGTCAGCCGTTCAATGGCTGCTCTTTTGCAAAGCTGCTGCGCGCGGTCGTTATTTACATCTGCAGCTGCGCACATTACAAGCCGTTCCAGCTCATAGGGGCTGGCATTTTCCATAAAGCAGCAGAAAATCCACGAAGGCTCTGCCCAGCCGCAGTCATTGTAATTTCCGGATTCCATAACCTTGTAATAGCATTCGCCTGCTTTCCGCCAGCGCCTGTTATTAAAATAATAATCGCCCAAATCATTGTATGCAGCAGCATTATCTGGGTCACATTGGTATCCTAAGGCAATATATTTTTCCGCTTCTTCCTCTTTTTCCAAATCAAGGTAGGTCAGTCCCGCAAAGGTATATCTTGAAGTGGTGGCACCTTTGTCAAGTCCTTTTAGGATAACCTCAAGAGCCTTTTTTGGTTGTTGCTGGTGGCGGTATAAGTTACATTCTGCAACATATCTGTCCGTGGTATCCTGCCTGTCTTCGCTTTCTGTTATGCTGTCAAAGGTATTCTGGCACAGCATCCATAGCTGCTCCCGGAGAGGCTCCTCACAGCGGTCGATGGTAAATAAGATGGAGGCAATAAAGGTACAGACAGCATGTTCCCCTGCTTTGGCAACAAGGTTTTTATCCCCAAGCCATGCGGATAAGAGTTCTGTGCTTTGTTCTTCGCCGCGCCACAGGCAGGTGGCATAGTACCTAAGCGCCTCTTGTACATTTCCTGACTGATACAATTGTTCGGCTTCTTTCACAATGTTTGATTTCATTTACCCAGCCCCTCCTTTTTAATCCTGGTGCAGACTGTTATGGATGTCGATTGCCCATGACAAATCATAGAGATGGAATTGCCCATCATCATCTGTCAGCCCTTTTTCCTGCAAAATATTCATGCAGATTTGATATGCAGTATCATTGATTCCCTGAGGAATAATCTCTCCGTTTGTGAGATAAATATCAAATTGATAGACATCTTCGGCATAAGCATCCGCAGTGTTTTCCTGTGTTGAGAGGTACATGGTATTTTTTAGCTGTTCTGAGCCTTTCGGATGAAAAAGTCCCATGAAGAATCCATTCCATACTTCCAAACCACGGGATTGCAGATTGCCGATGATAAGGGGTTTTAAAAGCTGTACCGCTTTATCGTTCAGGTGATGCTGATGAATGCGCATCTGCTCCGCCATTGCATAAAAATTGCCCACTGCCCTGTGTTCTATGCCGTCTAGTGCAAGCCTTCCCAGATAGCGGCTCATGTGCAACAAAAGCGCATCGGCATCCTGATTTTCAATACCGGGCACCAGCACGGCTGCGCATCCCAGCTCTTTGTCAATATAGCGGCTGGGGTAACAAATCTCTGCCTGAGTCTGGCATTGGGGACAGACCGGATGGAAAAATTCACCTTCATCCAACACTTTCCTGCCCTCTGGCCAAAGGAGTGTATCAAAGCAGTTGATTCTCTGGGCAGGATAAACATTGTTGCAACATTGGCATTGGACAGTTGTTTTGCCCACTGCCCAAGGGTTTTTCATCATGTGAAGATTATTCAATATAGGCACCTCCTAAAAGATTCTGTTCTGGTCACCCCATTCACACATTCCGTCCAGAATGGGCATTAGGGATTTCCCGCGCTCGGTAAGGCTATACTCTACTTTGGGAGGAATTTGAGGATACTCTTCCCGATGGACCAGCTTGTCAGCTTCCAATTCTTTCAAGGTGGAACTCAAGGTTTTGTAGGAGATGTTGCCGATGTATTTTTTCATTTCATTAAAGCGGACAACCCCAAATTCCATTAAAGTGTAAAGAATCGTCATTTTATATTTTCCGTTAATCAGGGATAGGGTATAGCTGAAACCCGTATCATTCAAACATTCCTGTGATATGCAACGCTCGCCCATTTGAATCCTCCTGCTCTTTCTGTAATCGGTATACTTTCCTCTAGGTAAGTATCGCACCTGAATGTGCGTACTTGCATTTTGTTCCGCTCATGCTAATATCATAATATGGACTGCAAAACAAGTCAAGGAGGGAGTATTTTATGAGTAAAAAAATTGTTGTAATTACGGGAAGCCCAAGAAAAAATGGAAATAGCTTTGCCATGACGGATGCTTTCATCAAGGCGGCGGAAGAAAAAGGACATACCATCACCCGGTTTGATGCCGCCATGAAGAAGGTGGGAGGATGCCATGCCTGCGAGACTTGCTATAAGACGGGTAAAGCATGTTCCTTTGACGACGACTTTAATGAAATTGCTCCGGCCATTTTGGAAGCGGATGTAGTAGTCTTTACTACACCGGTATATTGGTATTCCATTCCGGCACAGATAAAGGGCGTAATCGACAGGCTGTTTTCGTTCTGCGTGGCAGGAAAAGATGTGGCAGGGAAGGAGTGTGCACTGATTACCTGCTGTGAAGAGGATGATATGTCTGTCATGGACGGAGTCCGCATTCCGGTTGAGCGTTCGGCCGCACTGTTGAAATGGAAGATGGTGGGCGAGGTGCTTGTCCCGGGAGTTTTAAATGTCGGTGATATTGAAAAGACAGACGGATGTAAGCAGGCCGCAGAATTAGCGGACAAATTTTAAGACGTGACAGAGCATCTGTGAATCTATTGACAGAAACCATAAGTATCGTCTATGATGAAGGAGAGTTGGGAGCGTCCGGCACGGAAAAACGGATATAAAATGTGTAGGGGATAAGAAAGAGGCGATATAGTTATGAGGTATACCACAAATGATTTGTCCAGGATTCTGGATGTGTCCACCAATACAATACGGCGTTTTGAGGACAAGGGTTATCTGAGCGCTGGACGGGATGAGCAGAATGGTTATCGGAAGTTTAAGAATTCCGATGTGGAAAAACTCATGTATGTGGGAAAATATCGCAAAGTAGGTTTTGGGCATGACGAGATAACAAAACTTCTACAAGAGGATATTTATAGTGTTCTTGCACATCTTTCACAGAGAAAGGAAGAGATTGACCGTCAGATTGCTCATTATCAGGCTTTGAGCCATCTGCTTAAGGATGATATTCTTTTGATACAAAATATGGAAAGATATGGCTCTGGTTTTATAGAGAGAAATTGTAGTCCGATTCATTATGTGCTTTATATGAAAAGGGGAGAGCTATGTCTGGATAAGGAAAGAGAGCAGGCATTACGCCATTTTATGTCAACATGTCCGGAATTTGAATATATGTATCTGTTTGAGAAAGAGGATGTGGAGGCGGGCAAATGTGTTTACAGCGAAGGTGTCGCATCTAATCAGTTATTTACTCAGAAATACAGAGTGGATATTGCGTCTCCGGTGGAATCCTATGAAAGTTGTCCCTGTATTTTGCGATTTGTGAGGGTTCCTTTGGATATTATGGACTGTGACAAAAGTGAAGAAAAGACGGGAAACGAAGAATTACAAAGGTTTTTATTCGGCGGGCTGCAGGAATATATGAAAGAACATGATTATATTCTGGCAGGGGATGCAGTGGGAATCAAAATTGGATTTTCCAGAGAAGAGCATCGGGAATGGCAGTATGTGTTGATGCATTTTCCTGTGGAAAAAGTATGAATTTTTTTTAGAAAAATTCCTTGACCCTTACACAGTGTCATACTTTATAATGAATAATGAATGGACATAGTTATAAATGTGAAGGATGATAAAATGTAAAGGAGGAGAGGAAGGATGTTTCAAGGGTTTTACAAAAAACGAACGGGCAGACAGCTACTGGCATCACTGATGGCGGCAGTGCTGATTGTGTCCGGCTCAGGGCTGTCGCCATCGTCCGTGGTTAAAGCGGATTCGGTGTCATCCGGTGACGGTCAGGCAGTGACTGACATGACAGATAATGTCCCCGAGGCAGAATCCGGGGGGGTGATTTCTGATGCCGTGCAGGCAGTGTCGGAAAATCAGGAAACTTTGGCAGTCGCCGCATTGTCAGACACACCTACTATGTGGATTGTGGGAGATTCCACGGTATGTGCATTTAATGATGCCTACTATTATCCCAGATATGGCTATGGTACCCAGATAGGGAATTATCTGGATGGTACCTACACGGTACAGAATCTGGCTCTGTCAGGAAGAAGCTCCAAGAGTTTTCTTGGAGAGGCTAATTATAACACACTGAAAACTGGTATACAGTCAGGCGATGTGCTTGTTATCGGTTTCGGTCACAATGACGAGAAGGCAGAGGCCGACAGGTACACCAATCCCAATGGGGATTATAAGACCGAAGGGTCTTTTGCAAAGAGTCTGTATGATAATTATGTGAAGATAGCTCAGGACAAAGGAGCGGAGGTGATTCTCTGCACACCTATTGTGAGAAGGGGTACGGGTGCAGCCTTAGGCGACAGTGAATGCCATGTTACTCCCGATAAAACCGACTATCCGGGAGGAGATTATGCAAAAGCCATCCGGGACTTGGGCACTGACGTGAATGTCCCTGTAGTGGATCTCACTGCACAGACCAAAGCATTGTATGAGCAGCTGGGTCCTTCTGAGACTATTCATCTGCATGCATGGACTTCCGATAAGGAAGCTTCTGTGGACAATACCCATCTGAACATCTATGGCGCCAAGAAGGTGGCATGGCTGTTTGCCAATGAGGTAAAGAAAACCAGCACCACATTGGCATCTCATATTAAACTGGATGCGGGAGAACCCACTAAGGAAAATGACCTGGAGAGTAATAAGGACTATGTTCCCCCTACTTATGACAGTAATCTGCCTGACAGCCAACTTTTCAAGGATTATGTGATTGGCGAGGGCGAAAGTGCAGTTCATTTTAAGGGCACTGCTTTCGGTATGCTGGGAGGCAACCCCGACATTAACTATCACACATTGGAAAAAGATGCAGACGGAAATATGCATATTGCTGTGACAGGCAATAAGGGCAAGATTAATGCTGCTCAGGATGGTATGGTAATGTATTATTATAAGGTACCGTCAGGCAGCACATTCAAGCTGTCCGCAAAGGCGACCGTGAATGCATTGACCGCTTCTAGTGAGGTAGCATTTGGATTAATGGCTCGCGATGATATGTATATTGATACATATAGTCAGACATTGACTACTGACTATGTGGCTGCAGGCGCTCTTGGTGCAGGATGTAACTGTTTTTACCGCAAGAACGGTGTTTTGGGTGGCAGGGCTGCGCTTACCACTGAGACTTTTGCGGCAGGAAAGAGCTACAATCTGAGCATTGAGAGTAATTCTGACGGTTATGCATGTACTTTTGGCAATGAACCCACACAGACGGGGGGCTATGATTTCCAGCTGACTGGTGTGGATTCCGAAAATGTTTACATAGGTATGTTTGCCACAAGAAATATAGACGTTACCTATAGCAATATCTATCTGGAAGTGGATGGCAAGGTTGTCGTTGACACCAGAAAGACAGAATACAAAGTGACCGTGACCAGCGATGATAACGGTACAGCTGACACCAATAAGAACGCAGCGGCAGCAGGCGAGACTGTGACCTTGACCGCAGAGCCGAAGGAAGGCTATCTGTTCAAGGAGTGGCAGGTAGTGAGCGGTGATGTGACTATTAAGGACAATCAGTTCACAATGCCTGCGAGTGATGTGGAAGTCAAGGCTGTTTTTGAGAAAATGCGCACGGAATGGGATTTCCAGAATGATACAACGCTTATTGGCGATAATGGCGTACAAATAGAGGGAACCACAGGAACAGTGGCAGGATTGGAGATCGATGCCACCTCCGGAAAGTGGTATTCCAAGAATACCAACGGCTGGGTTCAGACGAACAAAGGCACCATTATCAAAGTTCCTGTGCAGGGTACCAGCAAGGTGACGGTACATGGATATGATGCAAACTATAAGGTAGACGGCCAGCAGGCTACGGGTGCAGGTGCAGAGTCATTTACCTGCGAAGGCAAGGATGGATTTGCAGTAATCGAACTGACAGCTAACAGCTATATCCGTTCCATCAAGGTAACACCTCTTGCTTATGTGGCGGCTGGACTTACGGCATTCAATGAAATTAAAGGTCTGAGTCAGAATGATCCAGTTCCCCCGATTAAGGGAATCACCATGGGAACGGGCATTGTATGGAATGATGCCCAACATGGATTGGCTGCATCAAACGGTTCCACTATGACGCTGAACCTTCAACATAAGGCGAATGTTACCGTAGTGACCTGCTGTTTTGGTGCGGGTGCCAAGGCAACCGTAACGCCGTCCTCAGGAAAAGTTTCTTCCAAGGCGACAACGGAGACAGGCAATGATACTACTGGTATGCAGTTTACCGTGCTTGAGGCAGATGCAGGAGAACTCGCACTGACATTCGGCGGGGGAACGGTGTTTGTTCACAATATCATGGTGGAATATGTGATAGAAGTAGGTCCCAGAAATATTGATGTATGGGATTTCGGCGGCAAGACGGAGACGGATGAGAAAACTTATACAAACAATATAACACCGGCTATCTTAAATAAGGCGGCTATTGTAGGCAGTGACGGTAAGTTTTTGGCAACAAGTCCCACCTCCTTTGGCGATTTGACCATGATTTATAATAGCGGGGACAGATTGTATACCAATGTGGCTGGTCTGCCGAATGCCGGAGATTACGGACCGGCTCAGGCAGAATATGATGATGGCTTTACCGCGGCAGGCGGCTGGTACTGTAATGGTACAGGCGGTTCAGGCAGAAGATATGTCACCATTGCAAATGTACAGGCCGGTGACAAGATTGTGGCTTATGTCTGCATCACACAGACTGCACCTTCACAGTTTTTCTTCGAGGGAACAGGTGCGGCAAGCGAGCAGAAGGATTCTGTAGATGTGCCAATAACCACATACAAAAAGCTGGAATTTGTGGCAGAACATACAGGTACTTACAAGATTTGGGAGAATGCTACGGGCAAACCCATGTATCACAGAATCATGAGAGTGCCTGGTGTGGCAGTGAGCGGCACCATTGACTTTGGTCCATATACAGGAACGGATTATTCCGTGAAATTTGTGAACCAGACCACCAAGGGTGAGACCGTTGCCACTGTGGAAAGTGATGGGACTTTCACTGCAACATTGGCTCCGGGATACACTTACACAGCTGTATTTTCCGGTGCAACCGGATATGGATTTACGAGTGCAAGCAAGACTGTGACCACCACGGATGCAGAGTCCCTCACTGGCAAGGAGGGCGTGAAGCTTGTAGTGGAACCCAAGAGTACTTATACTTATTCCGGAAAGATCGTTGGTTTTGCGGATGGATATGATATTTCCAAACTTGAGATGACCATGCAGCCGCCGAAAGATTCTGATCTGGATCCTGTAGATGTAACGATAAATGCGGACAAGAGTTTTACCGCAACGCTGGAACCTGATGTGAAATATACCATTGATATGATTGGTGTAAATGATTATGAGGTAAAGGCACCGGAAGGCGTGGAGTACAGCGAAAATACGCAGGCTGACATTACTGTGGCATTAAAGCCTATGTATAAAGTGAGCGGCGGATTTATTGGATTGGACGGTTCTGCAAAAGTGACAGGACTGACCTTCACCAATGAAGAAGACAAATATGTATACACTGCAACAGTTGGCGATACGGGTTATGAACTCAGTCTGAGAGACGGTGCATATCTTGCAAAAGCAACAGTTGCGGGTTATTCTACACAGACTCATGTGGTAGTGAAGGGCAGTGCAGTGAGCAAGGATCTGCTGTTTGTTTCTACTACGGCAAAGGACAGCCTGCCTTGGGTATCCGATATCTATGTGGGATATCCCGACAAGGCGAACAATTATGACACAGTAAGCGAGGCAGTAGAAGCTTGCGAGTTAATGAATCCGACAAGCGAGGCGCAGCGCATCACGGTTCACATTGCGCCGGGTACTTACAGGGAACAGGTTATTGTGAATGCTCCCTATGTGAGTTTTGTAAATGACTCTGACAAGGAAGTGCTGTTGACCTGGTACTATGGTATCGGATACAAGTATTACAGCTCCGATGCAAGCGGTTACTATAACCCTCAGAATGCATATGACAAGTACGACAAGCATATTGCAAACAGATGGGGTGTTGCAGTATATGTAAAGAGTACCGCTACAGCATTCAGGGCAGAGGGAATCACCTTTGAGAATTCCTTCAACCGTTATATCACGGACGAAGAACTTGCAGATGGTGTTGAGGTTTCTGGTACAGAATCTATCAAGATCGAGAGAAAGTATAGTACAGATGTAGACAGCAAGGCGGCTACGGAGCGTGCGGCAGCCATTGCCATTGAAGCAGACCAATCAGAATTCAAGGACTGCAGATTCTACAGCAGTCAGGATACAGTGTATACACAGGGATCACATCTGTACTTTAAAAACTGTCTGTTGGAAGGACAGACCGACTATATCTTTGGCAGCGGCAGTTGTGTATTTGATGCCTGCGAGCTGAGTTTCAAAGGTTACAGCACGGGCAGTCAGGGAGGATACATCACCGCAAACAGACCTAATGCGGGAGAGCTCGGATATCTGTTCAGAAATTGTACTGTTACGGGTAATGACAAGCTGACCGTTACGCCCGGATATTACGGAAGACCTTGGGGTGCGGATGCAAAAGTTACCTTTATGAACACCAAATTGGAGAGCGATTTGATTGTAGCGGCAGGATGGGACTCAATGAGTGGCGCAAATCCGGCAAATGCCAATTTCTTTGAGTACAATACCACTACGGCAGCAGGTGCGGCAGTAGACACCTCCAAGCGTGTGCGGGGAGTAATGTCCAAGGCGGATGCGGATAAGATTCAGGTTACAGATTATTTTGGAAGCTGGGTTCCCGTATTCTATCAGGCAGAAGATGCAAATGTGGCATTTACGGAACAGCCCCGTGTAACGGACAACGGTGATATTAATGCACCTTATCCGGGACATACGCTCACGGTTCGTTATTCATTGGGCGAAGCTAATGATCAGAATGATGCATCTTCGATTTGCTGGTACATTGTGGATGAGAATGGAGGAAACGAAACATTAGTTAAAACCTCCACTGCCTCTGTAGATAAGACTTATCAGATTGAAAAGGCAGCCATCGGAAAATATATCAAAGTAACCGTTACTCCTGAAACCGTCAGCGGAGCAAAGGGAGAAGCGGCTTCCTATCAAGTGGAGGCATTTGTAAGGGATGGTTATGAGAATCCTTCAGGCGGCTCGGATATTACCCTTGGAGATGGTGTCAATATCTTCTTGGCAGGCGACTCTACTGTAAAGGATTATTCCGCAAACGGAATGTATAACAGCGGCAAGGCATTGAACGAAGGATCTTGGGGAGAATACATCCAGAACTTCTTCGATGAAGAAAATGTAAGAATACAAAATTACGCACAGGGCGGAAGAAGCTGCCGTACTTTTATCAATGAAGGCAAGCTTAAGAGCATATCCGACAATATCGGGGAAGGCGACTACCTCTTGATTCAGTTCGGTCATAATGACTGTGCAGACACCTATCCGGACCGCTATGTACCTGTGGGAACTCCAGATGCGAACGGTATCTATCCGTCCACACCGGGAACCAAGGATGAGAAGGGAGAATATCCCAATGGCGGCGAGGGAACCTTTAAGTGGTTCTTAAAGCAGTATATTGATGTTGCAAAGGAGAAGGGTGCCGTTCCGGTACTTGTGACACCGGTAGCAAGAATGTATTACAATGCGGACGGAACCATAAAGGATCATCATGATTCGGCATTTTCCTCAAATAATGCCTATGTTACCGCAGTAAAACAGCTGGCAGAAGAAGAAAATGTGCTGCTGATCGATGGCTACACACTGACCAAGAAGCTCTTTGAGGATGCTTATAAAGAGGCAGGAGAACCCTGCGGCAAGCAGATTATGGCAAGCGGCGACAAGACCCACAATAATAAGCTGGGCGGCTTGATTGAGGCGGCAGCCATTGCATCAGTTATTCAGGATATGAATCTGAATATCTCCAAAACGGTGCAGGCTCCTAGTAAGGTATTGGGTGAAACTACCAATGGCAAGACTGTCTTTACAGTAAATGCAGAGGGAACGCTCACTGCATATGATATCAACAGCGACTATGCGGACAGAGCTCCCTATTGGGAAGGAATCGGGCAGGCTATGATTGATGCTATCCGTGATAAGGCGGCTGTAATTCCTGAGACCTACACAGTTACAGTTGTAAATGGTACGGCATCACCTAGTGAGGCGGCAGAAGGAGCGATTGTTACCATAATTGCCGGCACTGTTGACGGAAAGACATTCAAAAATTGGACAGTGAAATCTGGAAGCGTTGTATTGTCTGATGCACAGAGTACGGAAACTACCTTTAGAATGCCAGCAGGACCGGTAGAGATTGAGGCAGTATTTGAAGAGGCAGGAGTACCGACGCCCACGCCGACACCCACGCCCACACCCACACCGACACCCACGCCCACACCCACACCGGATGATAATCAGGTAGAAAGTGGAGATGACGAGACAGAGTCCGGTGCGGCAGAGTACATTACAGATGTGGATTGGGCGGCTGTGGAAGCTCTTGAAGATACAGCTGTGAAATCCGGAAAAGCTCAGAATGTGAATGTGAACGCTGGCGACCGTTATGAAGTTCCTGTAAGCGTATTGAACAAGATTGCAGGCAAGAAGGTAACCTTAGGACTGCATTCAGGCGACGGAATTACTTTAAGTATCTCTGGAACAGATTTCAAGAAGGCAACAGCGCCTTTCAGAATGGCAATGTCCCATGAGGATGTAATTCCTGCAAACGTAGCAAATCAGGTGCTGGCAACGGCATCCACAAGCAAGTCATTTGCTATGGCTGACAAATCTGCATATCCTTTCCGGGTACATGTACATGCAAATCTCGGAAAAGAGAACGCAGGCAAGATGGCATATTTGTACTACTATGATGAGCAGAGCAAATCCATGGTGGTTGCAGGCTCCTTCCGCATTACCGCTGAAGGTCAGGCAATGTTCGCTATCTACCGTGGTGATGAGTACATCATTGCAGTATCAGATAAGCCTGCAGCATTAAAAGGCAAGTATATTGTACAAAAGGGTGACAATCTTACCCGTATTGCGGGAAAAGCAGGCACCACTTTAAAGAAGCTGGTTACCGCGAACCCTCAGATTAAGAATATCAATCTGATTCTTCCGGGTCAGCAGATTAACCTTCAGTAAGGAAGGAATGCTCTAAAAATTGGGTAATCATTAGAAATATTTGAAGAAACATCCCTGCTCTTATGCGAGCAGGGATGTTATCTTTTTGTCAGAGTTTAAAATGTGATTAATCAGCCAGCCTAAAAGAAATTCTAATAATTCCTGAAGATATTCCTGCGGATGGTCTTGAATTTTGTCGGTATCAATGTTTTCCAGCTTGTCGATAAAGGCTTCATGGGCGCGTTTTTGTGCCGCAAGTCCCTCATAATGAATGGATTCCATATATTCCTCTTCATCCCGAAAATGTTCTGTGGTATATGTCTTAAGTTCCTTTAATATGTGCATGATCTTATCATAGCTGGAAGAGGAATCATAGGATTTTGCCAACTGATTTGCTCTGCCCACTATGCGAAAGAGTTCCTCATGTTCACGATCTATTAAATCGATGCCGGTCAAGTATTCTTCCGTAAATTCACAGGGATTTTCTTTTAACATCCACTCTTCTAAAGGAGGCAGCTTTCCGATCAAAACATCACTGCTTAAGATATGGCGGTACAGCCATTTGCCAAGAAAGCTGACAAGCTCTGCGAGAACCTGCTGCTGGTCATGGGATTCGTCAATATTGACCAAATCCAACATAAGTACCTTTTCACGGAAAAAAGCGTGCTGGGAACGCTGGAGTATCAATTCAGGATCCCTTATCTGCATCATATATGCTTCTTCGTTAGCAAAATGCTGCTCGGCATAATTGTCCAATTCTGCCAGAAGCTCTTTGAGTTGATGGTAATAATCGCTGTGGTAATCAGTGGTTACCAGCATATAGACCTTGTTAATCAAGTCAAAAAGATATTTATGCTCCGAATCTAGTTGCTCAATTCCTATTTTGCAGTCATCTGTAAATTCAAACATCATAAATTATCCCTTTCTGAATTTGATTTTCAAAACTGTGGTACCATTATATCATATGAAAAGGAAAAATCAAATCAGTAAGCGAATTCTAGTGACAAGTCATTTGAGGTATGTTACAATGTTTCTGTTTATATTATATGGGATTTAAGTCAAACGAAAGGAATTACTATTGAAAAAACTTAGTCAAAATAAAATTTTAATGCCGGGGCTCCCGGCTTTTTTGGGAACATATGGGATTTGCTATCTTTTGGAATTGGCACAAGCAGGTCAATTTTCTTTTTCGGTGATGAGCATGTTGCTGTTTCCGGTGATATATTGGATGCTGGCGTATACGGTAAAAGATCTGGTATCCCTTGAAAAAAAGCAGCGCAGACGCAGATGCTGGTATGCCGGGATTGTATGTTTTTTGTTTGCCGTGTCCCTGATTATTGGATATCAGCTGCAGATACATGGGATAACCGAAGGCGGATGGAGGGGAAAAGGGCTGATTTTATTGCGTGGATGCTGTATTGCCGTTGCATTTTTTCCCTTGGGAAATGTATTCTTTCAAAGATTGGAAACTCTGGGAAATGGTAAGGCAGGGATTCAAAACAGTCAGAGAAAGTGGAAGCCGGGCGCAGTATTTGGCGGCAGTGCGGCAGTCATATTTATATGTCTGATTCCCGTGTGGCTGGCTTATTATCCTATTATTATGTCCTATGATTTCCATAGACAGGTGAACGAAGCCGCAAAAGGATTTTCTTGGTTCTGGCCCTATCAGCCCATTGCCCATACATGGATTATCTGGGTTTTTCTGCAATTAGGTTATCTGTTGAATAGTCTGGAAAACGGAATGGCCGGAATGGCTTTATTGCAAATGGCAGCTTATTCCATAACTGCTGCCTATGGGACTGCATTTATGTATCGGATTGGAAAGAAAAAATGGATGGTGGTAGCTTCGGTGCTGTTTTTCGGCATTTTTCCTTTAAATTCGGTTATGGTTCTATGTACTACAAAAGATGTACTTTTCAGCATATTGTTTCTGCTGTTTCTGCTTCTGTTGGCGGAACGATTCTTTTTCCGGCAGGGAAAGGAAAGATTTAAATGGGACATCCTCATCCTTCTTGTGGGCTGCATTATGATGCAGTTTCGCAATAATGCCATATATGCAGTTGCTGTTTTTGGTATACTCTGGGTGGCAGGGGCTGCCAGAAAAGAGAAGCTGGAAGTATTTCTGTTATGTGTGTTATTGATTGTGGGAGGCAGAGGTACGGCAGCAGCAATCAAGGCGGCGATTGGAACACAGATGCCGGGTGCAAAGGTAGAAATGTACAGTGTGCCAATCCAGCAGTTTGCAAGAGTGGGATATTTCCATAGTCATGACTTGGATGAGGAGACGCGGCAGTTGCTGAACCAATATATTAATGAAGAGTATTGGGAGAGTTATAATCCGCCTTTGGCGGATACTGTAAAGAGTATGGTAGCGGTGACCACTTTTCCGGCAACATGGGATGGGCATCTGGGGCAGCTTGGTTCCGACTGGCTGAAACTAGGGCTGCGTTTCCCTAATGAATATATTGATGCTTTTCTGGAGCTGACCCGGGGATATTGGTTTATGGACGACAGATCCTATGCGGAATGTCTGGGTTATGGAGTGGAAGAGCGAATGGGAATCATCTACACCTATACTTCGTCTGAAATAGAAGAGGTGGGAGAAATTAAACATGAATCAAAATTTCCATGGCTGGAGAAACAGTTGGAAAAGATAGTAAGCGGGAATGCCTTTTACAAGTGGCCGGTGATATCCGTATTATTTAAGGCAGCTTTTTATGCATGGGGATTGTTAGTTCTGGTTTTGGCATTTTTGTTCCGAGGGCAGAAAAAACAAGCTCTGCTCTGTCTGTTTCCCGCGATATATCTGGCAACCATGTTGTTAGGACCTATGGTGTGCATGAGGTATATTTTCCCGATTATGCTGACTCTTCCCGTATTGGCGATTTTGCTGTTTCTGCCTGTGGAAAAGAAAGAATCATAGGAGAGATATAAGTTATTGATATAAAAAATGGGCAAATGAGACATTTGCCCATTTTTTTGCATCTAATGAGTGTAAGTATCAAATTATTGTGTGCACACAAATATTTGTGTCAAAGAAAGGATATTGTCCGGCCGGACAATTTACGGATGAATCATGGAACGTTTGATAAAAAAGGCGAAGCTGGGAGATAAGGAAGCTTTTACAGAGCTTATGATGTCCCAAATGCCCGGAATGTACCGCGTTGCAAGGGCGATTCTTATGAACGACGAAGATGCTGCAGACGCTATCTCCGAGACCATTCTGACCTGCTTTGAAAAGTTGGGAACCTTAAAAGAAAGCAGATATTTCAAGACATGGATGACCAAAATTTTAATGAATAAGTGTTATGGAATAATAAGGGCAAACAAACGTATGGTCTATGTGGAGGAATTGCCGGAGCAGTCTTCGGAAGGGGATATGAACAGTTTGGAGTGGAAGGAGGCAATGAATGCCTTGGATGAAAAATACCGTATTGTGCTGATTTTATACTATGCACAAGGCTTTCAGACAAAGGAGATTGCCAAAATCTTAAAAATTCCGGACTCTACAGTGAGGACCAGGCTCTCAAGAGGGCGGCAGCAGCTGGCCGAGTACTTGAAAACAGTGTAAACAAAGTAAACAGCACAGAAATGGAGGTTAAGATGAATACAAGAGAAGCGGATATGACTGCATTTTTACAGGGAGTGGAAGTACCGGATATTGTGGAAGAAAAAGCGAGAGAAGCTTTTGGGCAAATTCGCAGGGAAAGGGCAAGGAGTTTTGCAATACCCAAAGCGGCGGTGATTATTGGGTGCTGTTTCCTTGTTTTCGGGACAACGGCTGCGGCAATCGGAATCGGCAGTTTATACAGGCAGCGAATGGAAAATATGGACGAAGAATCAGTGGAAAACTATTATAATCTGGCAGAGCAAGGGGAAACCACTTTATTTAGCAGGCCCCTTACCGAGGAGGAAAGACAACGGTATGAACAGCTCAAGGAGGATTATGAAAAGAACGGAAGGTTTCCGAACGGGCAGATTACTTCTTTAAAACAAGGGGAAACCTATGGCGGAGAGGGCATTGCCATTGACGAAAGCGCCCGGACTCTGTATCTGCCCAAGGAGCCTCTTAGTGATGAAGAGATGTTGGAAATGATTGACTTTGAGCATAAACTAGTATACAGCATTTATGCCAAGCAGCAGGCCAGGATTTTGCAGGGCGGTACTTGGGAAAGCCGAATGGTAGAAATGACGGATGAGATGGTGGACCGGATTTATTATATCACCTGTTCCACCAGGAATCCTGAAAGCGGGGGATATAGCAGAGCGCTTACAAAAGAAGAAGAGCAGCGCTATGAAACCCTTGTGAAAGAGTATGAGGAAGAGGGAAAATATGTTGACACGGAGATGGCTGTCATTGAAAAACCGGAGGAGTATACGGGGGAAGGGATTGCTATTTGTGTGGAGGATGCCGATTATTATTTGCCGGAGAGAGAACTGACGGACGAGGAATTTTTGCAGATTATTGATATGCAGCATAAAACGACATACTGTCTGGACAGAATTCTTATTGAAGTCCAGATGGGACTGCGCAGTGGATATCCCGCCCGTGCATACGATGATGACATTCCGGAATGGACAGAGGTGATAACAGAAGAGGAACGCCAACGCATTGAGCAAAAGTTGATGTATGAGCAGCAATTGATACTTGAGCATGAATCGATGCTTGAACAGCAGAAATAATAATATCCAGCGTAACAGGCAGGCCGCCTCATGGTTGATAAGGGGCCTGCCTGTTTTATACTTGGGTTTTACAGTTATTTGAAAATTGCAAAAATCCAATTGATTCTGTATAAGTGTGAGGGTATAATGGTAGAGACGCTGCACTGTGTTTTATTAGGAAATGATGCCGTTTGAAAGCAGTGAGAAGTCAAAGAAATAAAGATAAGGAACAGAACAATATGGCAATTGAGAGAGTAAGAGACTATTTCAGACAGTATGGTATGGAAGAACGGATTCAGGAATTTGAGGTGTCCAGCGCAACCGTTGCATTGGCGGCGGAAGCTCTGCACTGTGAGCCAAAGAGAATAGCCAAAACACTTTCCTTTATGGTGGAGGAACATGGGATGTTGGTGGTGACGGCAGGAGATGCCAAAATTGACAATTCCAAGTACAAGGCACAGTTTGGCACAAAGGCAAAAATGCTCTCGCCCCAAGAGGTGGAAGACCTGATAGGGCATGCAGTAGGCGGAGTCTGCCCCTTTGCAGTAAAGGAAGGAGTGAATATCTACCTTGATGTGTCCCTCAAGCGTTTTGAGACGGTTTTTCCTGCCTGCGGCAGTTCAAACAGTGCAATAGAACTGACAATTCCGGAATTGGAGGAGTATTCCGGTTACATAGAATGGGTGGATGTCTGCAAAATCCCAGACTAGTTTTTATTGATTTATTTGGTGCAAATGGTATAATGAAACCATGTTCTAGTCAGGAAAAATCAGGAGGAAAACACTATGAGCGATTATAAGATAAACACAAAATGCGTGCAGGCAGGCTATACGCCTAAAAACGGAGAACCCCGCCAGATTCCCATTATTCAGTCCACTACTTTTAAGTATGACACCAGCGAGGATATGGGAAAGCTGTTTGATTTGGAGGCGTCCGGTTATTTCTATTCCCGTCTGCAGAATCCCACCAACGATTATGTGGCGGCAAAGATTGCGGAGCTTGAGGGAGGAAGTGCGGCGATGCTGACTTCTTCAGGGCAGGCTGCGAACTTTTTCGCCTTGTTCAATATTTGTGAGTGCGGCAGCCATATCGTTTCCTCTTCTTCTATTTATGGAGGCACCTTCAATCTGATTTCTGTAACCATGGCAAAGATGGGAATAGAGGTCACTTTTGTGTCTCCTGACTGCACCGAGGAAGAATTGGCGGCAGCTTTTAAGGAAAATACCAGAGCGGTTTTTGGCGAGACCATTGCAAACCCTGCCCTGACAGTGCTGGATATTGAGAAATTCGCAAAGGCGGCACATGAGCATGGGGTTCCGCTGGTGGTAGACAATACTTTCCCCACCCCCGTAAACTGCAGACCTATAGAGTGGGGAGCCGATATTGTGACTCATTCCACTACCAAGTACATGGACGGACATGGTGCTGCTGTGGGAGGAGCCATTGTAGATGCAGGCAGGTTTGATTGGATGGCATATGCCGATAAATTTCCGGGGCTGTGTACGCCGGACGAATCCTATCACGGCATTACTTATGCGGAGAAATTTGGACGGGAGGGAGCTTTTATCACGAAATGTACCTCTCAGTTAATGCGCGACCTTGGTTGTATCCAGTCACCCCAGAGCGCTTACCTTTTGAATCTGGGTCTGGAGTCATTACATGTGAGAATGCCGCGCCATGTGGAAAACGGTCAGGCAGTGGCAGAATTTCTGGAGAAGCAGCCTGCTGTGGCTTATGTCAATTATCCGGGGCTTCCCGGCAATCAGTATTATGAGATTGCTAAAAAGTATCTGCCAAACGGAGGGTGCGGCGTGGTATCCTTTGAGTTAAAGGGCGGCAGAAAAGCGGCGGAGGCATTTATGAAGCAGCTTAAGCTGGCTGCCATTGAGACCCATGTGGCGGATGCCAGAACCTGCTGTTTGAATCCGGCAACCTCCACTCACCGTCAGATGACAGAAGAGCAGCTTAAGGCAGCAGGCGTACCTGCAGGTTTGATCCGCATTTCCTGCGGGCTCGAGGATAAGGATGATTTGATTGCAGATTTGGCTCAGGCTCTGCAGGCAGTGTAAAGTAGTTTATAGAACAAAAAAGCAGAAATGAGGATTTTATGAATCAAAAGTTAAAAGAAAAAATAGTGGAATCTCTTTCGGCGGTTCTGCCCATCACCGGTATCGTTCTGATTATCAGTGTACTTTTGGTTCCTGTAGATTTAGGAGCCATGGTGATGTTTTTAGTGGGAGCGGTGATGCTGGTCATCGGTATGGGATTTTTCCAGCTGGGCGCTGAAATATCCATGACTCCTTTGGGAGAAGGTATCGGTGTGCAGATATCCAAGACCCGAAATATTATTCTTGTGATCCTGATAGGATTTTTCATGGGGGCAATCATCACACTTTCGGAGCCGGATCTGCAGGTGCTTGCCCAGCAGGTGCCGGCGATTCCCAATCTGGTTTTGGTACTGACGGTGGCAGTGGGCGTGGGCTTTTTCCTGGCTGTGGCAATCTTGAGGATTTTGTTTCAGATAAAGCTTTCCACCATACTGATGGTGCTATATGCGTTGATTTTGACGCTTTCTTTCTTTGTTCCCAAAGACTTTGTGGCTGTGGCATACGATTCAGGCGGCGTCACCACAGGACCCATGACGGTTCCCTTTATCATGGCAATGGGCGTGGGCCTTGCATCCGTGCGAAGCGATAAGAATGCGGCGAACGATAGCTTCGGTCTGGTGGCGCTTTCCAGCGTGGGACCCATCTTGGCAGTGCTGATTCTGGGAGGTTTTTATAAATCCGCCGAGGCAGTTTACGAGATGGCGGAGGTGCCGTCCGTAAAGACCACAAGGGATGTTATCTGGACCTTTTGGAAGAGTCTGCCCCCTTATATTCGGGAGGTTTTAGTTTCCCTGATACCCATTGTGGGAGTATTTCTTTTGTTCCAGCTTGTGAGCCGCCGTTTTCGTAGCAGACAGTTAAAGAGGATTTCCATAGGTCTTATCTATACTTATCTTGGATTGGTATTTTTCCTGTGCGGCGTAAATGTGGGGTTTGCTCCGGTGGGTGTTTTGCTGGGGCAGGAGATTGCACAGTTAAAGCAAAGCTGGCTTTTAGTGCCTATAGGAATGTTGATCGGATATTATATCGTAAAGGCGGAGCCCGCCATTCAGGTGTTGAATCATCAGGTGGAAGACGTGACGGACGGTGCCATATCCGCCAAGCTGATGAACCGCTGTCTGTCCATCGGCGTATCGGTCAGCGTGGGGCTGGCGATGCTCAGAGTGCTGACAGGGCTTCCCATTCAGTGGATTGTCATACCGGGCTATATTCTTGCCTTAGTGCTTTCCTGCATGGTTCCCAAGTTGTTTGTGGGTATTGCGTTTGACTCCGGCGGAGTGGCCAGCGGACCTATGACTAGTACCTTTTTGCTTCCCTTAAGTATCGGAGCCTGTGAGGCAGTGGGAGGCAATCTGATGACGGACGCTTTTGGCGTAGTGGCGCTTGTTGCACTGACTCCCTTGATTGCCGTACAGATTATGGGAATTCAGTATCAATATAAGCTTAAGAAAGCAGGAGAGGCAGAAATTGTTAGACCTGTACCTGCTGCTGCAGCTGATGACATATTCGATTTTGAGGAGGGAAACGGAGATGACAACTAACAACAAGATGCCTGAATTTCGGCTATTGTTCCTGGTAACCACTCCCAAATTGACACAAAAGGCAGTGGACTTGTTTCAGGAAGAAAATGTACCAATGCACTGCCAATTTCGGGCGCAGGGAACTGCTTCCAGCGAAATCATGGGCATGTTGGGTTTGGGAAGCATTGAAAAAACGGTGGTTATGGCCATGATGCCCAAAGATTTTGCAAGGGAAATGCTAAAAAAGCTGAGAAAGAGGCTTTGTCTGGGCTATGCCAACAGCGGCGTGGCGTTTACCGTGGCCATATCAGGAGGCAATTCCTGGGTGAAATTAATTGAGACATTGCAGCCGGAAACGGACAGTGATTCAGCAGAAAGGAAAAGAGCAGAGATGGCAGAGAGCGAATACATCATGATTATGGCAATTGTGAATCAGGGCTATAGCGAGGAGGTTATGGCGGTGGCAAGAAGTGCAGGAGCTACCGGAGGCACCGTATTTCACAGCCGCCAGATGAACAATGAGGAGGCCATGCAATTTTTTGGAATCAGCGTACAGCAGGAGAGAGAAGTGGTTTTAATTCTCGCCAAAAAAGAGATTAAGCTGCCCATGATGAAAGCGTTAGGCGAGCAGTGCGGTCTTCAGAGCGAGGCTCATGGTATTGTTTTGTCCCTGCCGGTGGACGGCGTGGCAGGACTTGAATAGTGTGAAAAGAGAAATCTGATTAGCATAGTCATAAGCTGCATATACTATAGATACATTTATTATGCAGAAAGGATGATGAGATGCTATGAAAGAAGAGAGTTATCCCTTTGTGGTACGGCCTTTGCCCTATGAATATGATGCGCTGACTCCGGTATTGAATGAGGAGACTTTGCAGTTTCATCATGACAAGCACTACAAAACCTATGTGGACAATTTGAACAGTGTTTTGTCGGACTATCCGGAATTACAGAAGAAGAGTTTGAAAGAGCTTCTGCTGCATCCGGATGAGATTCCCATGCCGGCAAGAGCTGCTATCCGCAATAACGGCGGAGGGGTTTATAACCATGAACTGTATTTTAACAGCATGAGAAGCCCGGTGGGGCAGGTGCCGGAAGGGGAGCTGGCAGAGGCTATCAAGCGTGATTTCGGCTCATACAGGCAGTGGCAGGAGCAGATGAAGCAGGCGGCTGTATCAAAATTCGGCTCCGGCTGGGCGTGGTTTTTGACGGATAAGGACGGCAATCTTTCCATTGTGCAGACCGCCAATCAGGATATTCCGGATATCGGGACTTACACGCCGCTATTTTTGGTGGATGTATGGGAACACGCTTATTATCTCCAATACCAGAACCGCAGAGCCGATTATGTGGAAGGATGGTTTGATTTGATTCATTGGAGAAAAGCAGAAAAAAGGTATGAAGAGAGAGCATGAACCCGAAAAATTACCAGAGAGAACTTGATAGAATATTAGAGGAATTGAATGTGCGGCAGGGTGCCGAAAGCAAAAAGGAGCCGAAAAGGCTTTTTCTTCACAGCTGTTGTGCACCCTGCAGCAGTTATGTCTTGGAATACTTAAGTCCCTATTTTGCCATTACGGTGTTTTATTATAATCCTAATATTTCTGAATCAGAAGAGTATCAAAAGCGCATGGAGGAGCAGAAGCGTTTGATTGATTCTTACAATGAGGAACAAAAGGGCTATCCGATTTGTATCGTGGAAGGGGATTATGAGTCAGAGAAATTTTTTGAGATGGCGAAGGGATTTGAGGAATGTCCTGAAGGCGGAGAGAGATGTTTTCGGTGCTTTGAGATGCGCCTTGGGGAGACGGCTAAGAGAGCAAGAGAGGGCGGCTTTGATTACTTTGCCACGACCCTTACTATCAGTCCTCTAAAGAATGCACAAAAAATCAATGAAATCGGACAGGCTCTGTCAGAAGAGTACGGGGTAGAATGGCTGCCCTCCGATTTTAAGAAAAGGGATGGCTATAAGCGTTCCATTACATTGTCCGCCCAATACGAGCTTTACAGACAGGACTATTGCGGATGTGCCTTTTCAAAGGCAGAGAGAATTAGAAAAAACGGGGAGACAAATATGTCACATTCTGTTATGATAGATGGGAACCGATTTTCCACATTGGAAGAGTTTTATACGGAAATAGATCATTTGCTGACCAAAGATTTAGGATGGAAAACAGGTCACAATATGGATGCATTCAATGACTTGCTGCGCGGCGGATTTGGTGTGCATGAATATGGGGAGCGCTTACATATCAAATGGATAAATGCCGCCAAAAGCAGACAGGACCTTGGGTATGATGCCACAATAGCCTATTATGAAAAAATGCTCACAACCTGCCACCCTGTCAACCGAAAGAGCGTTGAGGAGAAACTAGCTGCAGCGAAGGAGCATAGGGGGAAAACAGTGATGGATATCCTTGTGGATATTATTTTGCTGCCTGAGGATTCCGGTCATGATTGCACTCTGGAAATGATAGATTGAGCAACGCTTAATAATAAAAATGATAAAAGGAGAGAACATATGAGCATCAGAATCGGAATTTTGGGTTATGGAAATTTGGGAAGAGGAGTGGAGAGCGCTGTCAGGCAGAATCCGGACATGGAGCTTGTGGCAGTGTTTACCAGAAGAAATCCTGCTGACTTGCAGGTGAGAACGGCGGGGGTGAAGGTGCTTTCTATTGAGGCGCTGAAGAGTATGCAGAATGACATTGATGTGCTGGTGCTCTGCGGCGGAAGCGCTACGGATTTACCGGTGCAGACTCCAGAGTATGCGGGGCTGTACAATGTGGTGGACAGTTTTGACACCCATGCAAAGATTCCCGAGCATTTTGAGGCGGTGGACAAAGCGGCTAAAGCTGCGGGCAAAATCGGCATTATTTCCTGTGGATGGGACCCGGGAATGTTTTCCTTAAACCGTCTGTATGCCAATGTGATTCTGCCGGACGGACAAGATTATACTTTCTGGGGAAAGGGCGTCAGTCAGGGGCATTCTGATGCCATACGAAGGATTGTGGGGGTAAAGGATGCAAGGCAGTATACCATTCCGGTGGATGCGTCCCTGCAGGCTGTGAGAAATGGGGAGAATCCTGAGCTCACCACCAGACAGAAACATACAAGGGAATGCTTTGTGGTGGCAAAAGAGGGCGCAGACCTTGCCCAAATTGAAAAAGAGATTAAGACCATGCCCAATTATTTTACGGATTATGACACCACGGTACATTTTATCACAGAGGAAGAAATGGCGAGAGACCACAGCGGGCTTCCCCATGGGGGCTGTGTTATCAGAACCGGCCGTACAGGTATGGACTTGGAACACAATCATGTGATAGAATACAGTTTAAAGCTTGACTCCAATCCCGAATTTACCGGTGCGGTGATTGCCGCCTATGCGAGAGCGGCTTATCGGATGAATAAAGAGGGCGCAAGCGGCGCTAAGACGGTATTTGACATTGCTCCGGCATATCTTTCTGCAAAGAGCGGGGAAGAATTGAGGGCTCATCTGCTGTAAAATGTACAACCGGAAGGGAGTAAATATGCTGTTTCAAAAAAAGAAGGAACCTGTGAAGGGCAATCTTTTCATGCTGGGCATGGAAAACGATATGGAAAAGATTATGCAGATATTTGAGAAAGCTTTTGGAGTGGAGCATTCTCAAGGAGGTAATACTCTCACCCTGAAGGACGGAGATATTACAGTGCAGATTCTGGTTGCAACAAAGAGCATGGGTGAGGATGCTGAGGCTCATATAAAAGATCAGTCGGGAAAGGTGCTGGGGCATTTTTATGAGGTAGAAGCACAAAAGCCGGATGTTAAGACCAATCTTATGCATCAGCTTTCCATGACAAACAGCTTTGTCACAGTAGCTTATTCTTTTGAGCCGAAAAGCAAGGAGTATCCGAAGAGTGAAAAGCAAAAGCTGGAATTTATAAAGGCGCCGTTTTTTGATTCCCTTGCAGAGTGGGGCGCTGTCATGCTTGTTATGGAGAATCCGGACGGAATTTTTTATAAGGATGCCGGCGGCAGCATAAGGCTTATTTTGGATGAAAAAGGCAAAAGTGAAGTTGATATATTTATGCCCTATGTGATGCAGGAGCCGGATTTTGAGGGAGCCCCCGAGGAGGCGTTGGAACGCCGGAAGGAAAGCCGCAGACAGCTTACCGAGAGGGGAATCTTTGTGCCGGTGTGGTATCCCATGATAGAAACCAAGGAGCTGGCTGTTTTCAGGACGCCGGAAGAGATTGCAAAGCGTACGGTGGCACTGCTTACGGTAGCATTATATTCCGAGGCAATGCTTGGAGAAGAGCATTTGTCTCCTAAGGAAGCATATGAGCAGTATGCGGCCGGAATTATCGAAAGCTTTGACGGAGAGAGTTTCTTTTCACCCAAGGAGTGGGAGTATCTGCATAATGAGAATTCAAGTCAGCAGGAAAGGATCTCTTATTCATGGCAGTATGAAAATTTATATGTTATGGAATGGGCGCTGGGGCTTGGAAAGGAAGAGGGAGCCCTAAACTTTCCCAATGCGATTTGTGATGTGCCTTATACGGTAAGAGCAATAAAAAAATGCAAGACCATCCAAGATATTTTAAATATAGCAAAGCCAAAGACACCGGATGAGCTGCTTGCGGAATGCGACTTGATCTTCTGTCTTGATTGGGCTTGTGTGGATGCCAGAATGAAAAGGCTGCCGGCTCCTGCGGGAATGGATGGAGGAGTGGTTATGGAGCGTCATAAATCGCTTAATTGGCTTATCGGGGCTTATGACAATGCCGATTGGGATCATGTATCCACGGATACATAAGTTGTAGTCAAACTTGGAATTTTACAGGAATGATGCCGTTTGTGCGGCGGAATGTGAGGAATTATGAAAAAAATTTTGGGACTTTTAAGTGAAGAAATGGGAAAGGCCTTTGAGGCGGCAGGTTATGGTGCAGAGCTGGGAAAAGTTACGCTGTCCAACCGGCCTGATTTGTGTGAGTATCAGTGCAATGGCGCTATGGCAGGAGCAAAGCAGTACCATAAGGCGCCTATTATGATTGCAAACGAGGTGGCGGAGAAGCTGGCAGACAGTGCCGTCTTTAAGGAGGCGGCGGCAGTTGCCCCCGGATTCTTAAACTTAAAGATCTCGGAGGAATTTTTGTTAAACGTGGTGGAGCAGATGGCGCAGGAGTCAAAGTTTGGTCTGGAGCTGCCGGAGAACCCCAAGAAGATTATCATTGATTATGGTGGAGCAAATGTGGCAAAGCCGCTGCATGTGGGGCATCTTCGCCCGGCTATTATCGGGGAGAGCATCAAGCGTATCTGCCGTTATGCAGGACATGAAGTCATTGGGGATGTGCATCTGGGAGATTGGGGTCTGCAGATGGGCTTAGTCATCATGGGACTGAAGGAGCGTCAGCCGGATTTGGTATATTTTGATGAGGATTTTCAGGGGGAATACCCACAGGAAGCACCCTTTACCATTTCGGAGCTTGAGGAAATCTATCCGGCTGCCAGTGCAAAATCAAAGGAGGATGCGGAGTACAAGGCTGCGGCAATGGAGGCGACCTATAAGCTTCAGAGCGGAGTCAGGGGGTATCGCGCCCTGTGGCAGCACATCCTGAATGTGTCAGTTGCGGATTTAAAGAAAAATTACAGCAGCCTGAATGTGGAGTTTGACCTGTGGAAGGGAGAGAGTGACGTCCATGACCTGATTCCGGAAATGGTTGCCTATATGAAGGACGGCGGCTATGCCTATATCAGCGAGGGCGCATTGGTGGTGGATGTGAAGGAGGAGACGGACACCAAGGAGGTACCCCCCTGCATGATCTTGAAATCGGATGGGGCATCCCTTTATAACACCACAGATCTGGCGACTATCATGGAGCGTATGCGCCTCTATCATCCCGATGAGATTATCTATATCACCGACAAACGTCAGGACCTTTATTTTGATCAGGTGTTCCGCTGTGCGAAGAAAACGAAGCTGGTGGGGGAAGACACGGAGCTGAAATGGATCGGCAATGGCACCATGAACGGAAGCGATGGCAAACCCTTTAAGACTAGAGAAGGCGGCGTTATGCGTCTGGAGAACCTGATCCGTGAGACGCGGGACGAGATGTACCGCAAGATTCGAGAGGGCAGGGAGATGTCCGAGGAAGAGGCTGGGAATGTGGCAGAGATGGTGGCCGTAGCGGCGCTTAAGTACGGCGACTTGTCCAATCAGGCGGCAAAGGATTATGTGTTTGACATAGATCGGTTCACTTCCTTTGAGGGGGATACAGGTCCCTATATCCTGTACACCATTGTGCGAATTAAGTCCATCTTAAGTAAGTATAAGGAACAGGGCGGCAGCTTGGATAATCTGTGCCTCATGGCGGCGGAAAATGCTTCTGAGAAGGCTTTGCAGATGCAGTTGGTGCAGTTTAACACTATGATGCAGGCTGCGGAGGAGGAATTGGCGCCCCACAAGGTATGCGCCTATATTTACGACCTTGCCAATGCATTCAATCATTTTTATCATGAAACCAAGATATTGAGCGAGGAGGATGCGTCTAGAAAGCAGGGATTCCTTGCACTTTTGGACCTGACAAGGGATGTTCTGGAAACCTGTATTGATCTGTTGGGCTTTAGCGCACCGGAGAGAATGTAGAATTGCTGTAAAAAATGCCGTTCCTGTTCAACAGGAACGGCATTTTTTTGAATTATCTCGCCAGAACTCCAAGAACTTCGGCTATGTACATGGTATGCATATCTTTGTCTGCATACCACGTATTAATTTCCGGCACAAGAAATGAATCTTCGGTTATCTTTGTGGCGGACAGTTTTTTGCAGAGCAGAATCAGATTACCCTCATCAATAAAAGGAATGGAAATCTTATAATTCCAAGTAAGTCCTGCATTCTTCAGTTTATCTTCATTTCTCCCTGAATGTGAGCCGCAGTAGTTAAGAGCATCTTTGTACTGACTGCTCAGAAAAGAGACTGAGAAGAAATCATAGGCATCTATGAACTCCTTGGTATATCTTGAATCCCGGATAAAAATAAACGCAACATTTTTTCCCCAAAGCACACCGACACCGCCCCAGCTGATAGTCATGGTGTTGGCTTTCTGCTTAGAACCGGCTGAAACTAACGCCCATTCTTTCCCTATCTTTTCAAAAGGGTTTATTTCAAGTAATTCGATTGGAAACGGTTGAAATGCATGCATACGAAGTGCTCCTTTCGATATTTTAGGTGATTGCAAAACTCAGTTTTTCGCAATCCGAATTGTGCAATTACCTACATTATACATTATCATGGGGGGAGTTGTAAACAGACGCCTTGACAATTTTACAATCCCGCTGTTATAATGTAGACAAGGAGGGTTTGTACATATGACAGATTTTGATAAAATCGGTATTTTTGCAGCAGGAATGTGGTTTGGAGCAGTAGGAATCAAGCTTTTGTCCAGCAAAGAGGCAAAGAAAGTATATGCTTATTGGACAGCGGAAGCCCTTCGGGCAAAAGATTATATTAAGGAGAATGCCGGAGAGGTTTACGAGGAGGCCAAGCAGATTAATAAGAAACGCTTTGGCGCAAAGAATTAAATAGAGGACATTATCAAAGAACCGGTCTGCTTGGCTAAGTTGACCGGATTCTTGTATTCTGGAAGACATAAGAGGAGGCAGAAGATGACATTGAAGGAGCTGCCCATCGGGAAGATGGCAACCATTACCAAAGTATCAGGGGAAGGTGCATTGCGGCAGCATTTTTTGGATATGGGCGTGATTCCGGGTACGGATATCCTTTTGGTAAAATATGCCCCTTTGGGGGATCCCATGGAGTTCATGGTTCATGGATATGAACTGACACTGCGTGTAGCGGATGCACAGAAAATAGAGATTGAAAATGTGCGGGATAACGAGCGGAATGATATGCAGGCGAAAAAGGCGCAGAGCACAAAGCGTATTGAGCATCCGGGACTTGGCGAGGGAGGAAAATACCATGTAAAGGCAACGGAAAATCCCCTTCCGGAGGACACCATATTGACCTTTGCCCTGGCGGGTAATCAAAACTGCGGCAAGACCACGCTTTTTAACCAGCTGACAGGCTCCAACCAGCATGTGGGCAATTTTCCGGGGGTGACGGTGGACAGAAAGGACGGCATGATCAAGGGAAATCAAAACACCCTGATTACGGATTTGCCGGGGATTTACTCTATGTCGCCCTATTCGGGGGAGGAGATGGTCACAAGGGAATTTGTCTTGAAGGAGCATCCAAGGGGTATTATCAACATTGTGGATGCCTCCAATATTGAGAGAAACCTTTATCTGACCATGCAGCTGATGGAATTGGACATACCCATGGTGCTGGCCCTGAACATGATGGATGAGGTCAGGGGCAATGGCGGCGCCATCAAGATAAACGAGATGGAAGAGATGCTGGGAATACCTGTGGTGCCCATTTCGGCGGTACAGAACGAAGGTATTGACGAGTTGGTGAGCCATGCTCTCCATGTGGCGAGGTATCAGGAGTGCCCCGGCAGAATCGACTTTTGCCGTGAGGACAAAAACGGGGGAGCCGTGCACAGATGTCTTCATGCTATTATGCATTTGATTGAGGATCATGCAAAGTTGGCTGATATTCCGGTCCGCTTTGCCGCAAGCAAGCTGGCGGAAGGAGATAAGCAGATTTGTGACAGCTTAAATCTGGATCAAAATGAGGTGGAGATGCTGGAACATATTATCTGCCAGATGGAGACGGAGGGCGGAATGGACCGTGCGGCAGCCATTGCGGATATGAGATTTTCCTTTATCCGGGATGTGTGCCGGGAAACGGTTATCAAGCCAAGGGAGAGCAGGGAACACGCAAGAAGTGTAAAAATTGACAGGATTCTTACAGGCAAATATACGGCAATTCCCGCTTTTGTGGGAATTATGGCATTGGTGTTCTTTTTGAGCTTCCATGTAATCGGGGCTTTTCTGCAGGATTTATTGGCTATGGGCATCGCATGGCTTTCTGATACGGCGGATGCAGCTTTAACTGCCCTTCATGTGAACAGGGTGCTGCATTCTCTGGTGATTGACGGTGTATTTACCGGTGTGGGAAGCGTATTAAGCTTTCTGCCCATTATTGTGACCTTATTTTTCTTTCTGTCACTGATGGAAGACAGCGGCTATATTGCAAGAGTTGCTTTTGTGATGGATAAGCTGCTTCGCAAAATCGGACTGTCCGGGCGAAGTATTGTGCCTATGTTGATTGGGTTTGGCTGTACGGTTCCGGGGGTGATGTCCACCAGAACCCTGCCCTCTGAGAGAGACAGAAAGATGACTATTCTGCTTACGCCCTTTATGAGCTGTTCCGCAAAGGTACCGATTTACGGTTTCTTTGCAGCCGCATTTTTTCCGGGGTATGAAGCGCTCATTATGATTTTATTGTATCTGACCGGTATCCTTTTGGGCATAGTGACGGCATTTTGTTTAAAAGGCACGGCATTTAAGGGGGAAGCGGTTCCCTTTGTGATGGAGTTGCCCAACTACCGCATGCCGGGAGCCAAAAATGTGGGACAGCTTCTCTGGGACAAGGCGAAGGATTTCTTACAGAGAGCATTTACGGTGATTTTCATTGCCGCTATGGTTATCTGGTTTTTGCAGACCTTTGATTTTGGACTGAATATTGTGGAGGATTCCCATGATAGTATGTTGGCTTATGCCGCTGGGCTGATTGCACCGCTTATGGCACCTTTGGGTCTGGGGGATTGGAGAATCTCCACGGCGTTAATTACGGGATTTATGGCAAAGGAGAGCGTGGTTTCCACCCTGTCTGTGCTGCTTGGGGAGACGCAGTCTCTGGCAAGTATTCTGACACCCCTCTCAGCAGCAAGCCTTTTAGTGTTCTGTCTGCTTTATACTCCCTGTGTGGCAGCCATTGCCGCCGTGAGACGGGAACTTGGCGGAAAATGGGCGGCGGGAGTCATAGCCGGGCAGTGTCTGATTGCATGGGCGGCAGCTTATGTGGTCCGACTAGTGGGATTGTTGATTGGATAGTATGATTGTATTTAAGAGGCGTTTGTGGTAAAATAATGTCGTATCAAAGAGTGCTATAGAAGGAGGAAAATGTTTGATGGCAGCTACAGATTTACAGTTTATGGTTGGAGCAAACGAAAATGTTTTATGGAAGGGAAAGCCAAATAAAAAGTGTTTTATCTTGGAAAGTATTTTTAATCCGATGCTTCCCTTTGCTTTAATATGGGCATTGATTGACTTTGGAGTCGTCGGAGGGGTGATGTTCGGAGGAGGCGGTCCTGTGGCGGTATTTTTGGTGCCATTCATGTTATTGCATATGATGCCGGTATGGATATATCTGGGCGGAGTATTTTTGAGCTTTCAAAAATATAAAAATACGGAATATATCATTACAGATAAGGGCATTTATGTTTCAGGAGGCACTTTTTCTTATACTTATGAAATGAAACCCTTTACCGACCTTTCACATGTCAATATTCACAGAGGAATTTTTGACCAATGGCTGGGAGTGGGAGATGTTGTGACCATATGCGGTCATGAGGGATATAATTCAAGACAGTCCCATTCTCATGGTGGATTGACAATATGTGATATTAAAGATTATCAGCAGGTATTCACCATGGTGAAACAACTGCAGACGGATATTTATGCGGATACCATGTATCCCAACGATTTGCGGCCGGCCACCAATCGAGGCTACCAGACCGAGTATATGGGACCGGGAAGAAATCCTATGTAAAATATCCAACAAAAGATTTCATGGCAATAAAAACCTAAAAATTTTATAAAAACAGCCGATATAATAATCAGTGAATTTTATATGAGGCTATGGAGGGCATACAAATCAACGGATTGATAGTGTTTGTATGCCTTTTTTATTAAAGAAACCACTTGGTCCTTTCAGGAGAGTGGTGCAGTCCCGAGTGACGGAAGGGCTGCAGAAAGGAAGGGATGCTATGGCATTAGGAGCAGTACAGTCCGGATATGCAAAGACGACCTATGCATATCAGCAGACTACCACTATGACAGAAGAATTTTATTCTGCAATTTCTTCCGCAGCGCAGATGACGGAAGATAAAAATGACAGTCGTGTCATTGGACTTGCCATGATTCCATATGGAAATATGGGTGTGAGTTATGGCATGAAGGCACAGTATGCGCCGGAATCCACCAAGGACAATCCCGTGATACAGGTTACATCCAATTATGGAGGGGAATGGGTATCTTACAAAGTCAATGTCAACGAAGTTGAGCCGCATAATGCATCGCAGCTTGAAATGTTTGCCCTGCTTAGCTATTCGGACGATCAGGGGCTTTCAGATGGGGGAAGTTTTGGCTCCTATCACAAGATGAAGGTTTATGCGGAAAATGCCAAGATTAATGGCTATTGGGAAGGAAATGAGGATTGGGAGTCCTTTGTAAGTGCAAAATATGATTGGACGGCATTGATGACTAAGATGTGGGAGGATTATTCTGAGGCAGGAATTTACAGCCAAGTTTTAAATTGTCAGAAGCTTGTCAGCACATTTGATCACTTCAGCCTGCGGCATATTGATTTTGATAACTTAAAAATGCAGGATAAATCGATGGAAACATTTTCCCATTATGAGCTGGGAGTGCCCTCAAATGTGATGGGGGCATGGTTTGAAGCGTTAGCGGAGAGAGGTGAGGGAGGAATCAATAATGAATTGCTTAACCATCTGTCATCCAAGATGCGGCAGCGTTTTTTAAAGTATCAGAGCGAAGGCTGTGCAGACAACTCCATAGAAGCCGCACTTAATGCTGCAAGGGAGGCTTTGAATGATTTAGACTATCCTTTAACAGACGAAATCAAGAAAAATCCTGAAGTACAGAAGGAACTTGAGGAGGAGAGGGCACTTTATCTATCCTTTATTCATAAATTAGAGGAGATGCAGAAGGAGAATGATGGTGTCAGGGAGGCATCAGAAAGCTCTAATATGAGCGCAGAGGATTTTGTGAAGCTCATCAGAGAAAAGTTGAAAGAGCTTTATGCCCTGATTATGAGTGGCAATACAGAACAGACCTATCAAATTGGAAACAACTCATTTACGATAAAAGAGTGGAAAGAGTTTCTTGAAGCATTTGACTCTATGGAAGATGCCATCAAGGAATTGATGAAGGAAGAACAGGAGGCTGCAGCCGAGGAAGAAGAGGAAGGACTCGATGCATTAGTGTCCGAATCCACCAAATGCAAGTATCATGCAACTGATTCCGAAAAGAGAGAAGTCATGTATATTACATGGTATACGCAGGAGGGGATTTTCTGCAGAAGGTCAGGGTATTATAATGCAGTGCAATACAATGCTGCACAAGGGTACGAGTGGTCAATTTCCTATAAAAACAGCGAGGATTATGCCAGGGTCATGGAATTTTTGGGAAATTTTGGTGCAGAGGATAATCTGCTCTTTGCCGCACATGAAAATTTCTGGCAGGATTTCTTGAATCACAAAATCCATGCAGGAGATTTTGCGGAGTTTTACAAACAAATAATGGACCGTGAAACGTCAAAGGATTCTGCTTTGGATGAGGATAGGAAATCCGGCAGTGAAGCCTATGCAGCATGGGTAAAATACATAAGCCCTTTGGTGTGAAGATATGAACAAGCATAAGCAGGTGCATAGTAAGAAAAAAATCATATTGTTTGCGGTTGTCTGCATTCTGGCAATCCTTTCTCTGGGCTGTGTCATGTATGTGAATGATTATTATCATACGGATGACACTGCATTGGAAGCTCTTGGGAATGATGATTTGGTGAGTGTGGAACAGATTGGCAATGACAAAATCGTGTTTCGTCCGGGTAATCCTAAGGCAGGGATGATTTTTTATCCGGGCGGCAAAGTGGAATACACGGCGTATGCGCCGCTGCTCCATGAGCTGGCGGAGCAGGGTATGTTTTGTGTATTGTTAAAAATGCCTGCAAATCTGGCAGTGCTGGATATGAATGCGGCAGATGGGATTTTGGCGGAATTTCCGGAGATTCAGAATTGGTACATGGGCGGTCATTCCCTTGGAGGCTCCATGGCGGCTGCCTATGTGGCAAAACATACGGACGAATATAATGGTTTGATTTTGTTTGCTGCTTATTCGACAGCGGATTTGAGTCACTCAAATCTTAAGGTGATTTCTATTTATGGTTCTGAGGATGGTGTGCTGAACCGGGAGAAGTATGAGAAGAATTTTTCCAATCTGCCTGAGGATACATCAGAGTACGTGATAGAGGGCGGATGTCATGCACAATTTGGCAGCTACGGTGCACAAAAGGGTGATGGCATACCAGCTATCAGCGATGGGGAACAAAGGGAAGAAACGGTTGATTTTATCGTGGAGGTATTGGGATTTTAACCTTGACTCATTGTCTCTGCATATGTTACCATCAGATTAGGATTCCTCTGGGACAGGAGGAGTTGATGCAACAAGATGAAGTTACACACAGAAAAACTCTGCAGGAACTGACTTTAAAGGATAACTTCCTTTTTGCCGCCGTCATGACAGACCCAGAAAACTGCAGGCAGCTTCTGGAATTGGCGCTGGGGCTCGAGATTGAGCATGTGGAAATCGACACCGAGAAAAGTATCGTTTACCACCCGGAATACCGAGGGGTGCGGCTGGATGTATACGCCAGAGACGAACACCATACCCGTTTTAATGTGGAGATGCAGGTTGCAAAGCAGGCAATTAAGAAGCGAGTCCGTTATTACCATAGCCAGATGGATATGGAACTGATTCTCACCGGTACATCCTATGAGGAATTACCCGACTGCTATGTGTTGTTTCTCTGCGATTTTGACCCATTTGGCATCAGAAAGTACCGATACACGCTGAAGCATGTTTTTGCGGAAGCTGACAAGTTTACCTATGATGATGGCAGCTATACGGTGTTTCTCAGCACAAAAGGACAAAATGCGGAGGAAGTTCCTGCGCAGTTAGTCAGTTTTCTCAAGTATGTCGCCGCAGAACTAAATGAGAGTACCGCAGATTTCGGGGATGAGTTTGTAACGAAACTGCAGAAATCGGTAAAGAAAATCAAAGCCGACAGAGAGATGGGAGGTCGCTATATGCTGTTTGAAGAACTGCTTAGAAACGAACACAAAGAAGGCTTCGCCGAAGGCAGGCAACAGGGCAAAGCAGAAGGTCTCGCTGAAGCTTATGTAAATATTCAGAAAGTCTGTGTTGGTTTGCCTGAAGATATCCGTCAGCAGATTCTTTCCGCTATAGATGGTGATGTTTGTAAAATAACTTCCTAGGCATTGTATTTCTAAACTTTATTCTAATTTCTTATTTCAAAATTCATGTACGAATTTTATTTCCAAACTTTAAGTTTATGTAACCTATAGTCTGACCAATCTGGCATTCATACAGATATGCCGATTTCGGTTTTTATATTATTTTCAGAGGAATCCTAACTTATTTTTGCTATATAAATATATTTGTGGTACAATAAACGCAATAATGGAAGCAGGGGGGTATACACATGAATATTTTAGTTATTAACGGAAGTCCCAAGGGAAAAAACAGCATCACGCTTCAGACAGTGTTGTATCTGCAGAAATGCTTTTCGAAGCATAATTTTGAATTGCTGCATGCAGGGCAGAGCATCCGGGCGTTGGAGCGAGATTTTACTCCGGCCAGAGAAGCTCTGGAGAAAGCGGAGCTTATACTATTTGCTTATCCTGTTTACACTTTCATAGCTCCCAGCCAGCTTCACCGCTTTATTGAGCTTGTGAAGCAGTCAGGGATTAGTCTTTCCGGCAAATATGCTACTCAGATTACCACCTCGAAGCATTTTTACGATGTTACGGCGCATCGCTATATCCAAGAGAATTGTCAGGATATGGGAATCAAATTTATCAAAGGACTGTCTGCGGATATGGAGGATTTGTTGAAACCTCAAGGAAGAAAAGAGGCAGTCTCCTTTTTCCGATATGTTTTATGGTGTATGAAGCATAACAGTTATGAGGTTTTTCCGGCATTGCAGCCGCAGCCTGCGCATATACCTGCCCATGTACCCGAAAATGTAAGACCCAAAAAGGAATCAGGTACTTCCAAAAAGCACAGGGTTGTAATCGTTACGGATGCATCAAAGGAGGATGCGCAGCTACAGACCATGATTGCGCATTTTCAGGCAGTGTTTCCTATGGAGAGCCATATTGTCAATATTAGGGAGTATCCCTTCCAGGGAGGCTGTCTTGGCTGTTTTCGCTGCGCAACATCTGGAAAATGCGTATATACGGATCAATTTGACGATTTTCTCCGAAATGAAATCCAAAGTGCGGATGCCACGGTGTATGCTTTTTCCATTAAAGATCATTCCATGGGGGCTGTCTTTAAAAAATATGATGACAGACAGTTTTGTAACGGTCATCGAACCGTTACCATGGGAAGTCCCGTTGGATATCTGGTCAGCGGCAATTACCGTCAGGAAGAAAATCTCAGGATGGTCATTGAAGGACGAAGCGAGGTTGGCGGGAATTTTCTTGCGGGGGTTGCCACGGACGAGACAAACACGGATGCAGCCATTGATAAAATGGCTCATACCCTTGCCTATGCTATCAGGCACCACTATACCAAACCCCAGAATTTTTACGGTGTGGGCGGCATGAAAATATTTCGTGATCTCATTTTTCTCATGCAGGGAATGATGAAAGCGGATCATCAGTTTTTCAAGGAACACGGACAGTATGATTTTCCCCAGAAGCAGCCGGGCATGATTCTGAAAATGCATCTGGTGGGTATGCTTTTAGATTCTCCTGCCATTCAGAAAAAGATGGGAAATAAAATGACGGAAGGAATGCTTGCCCCCTATCAAAAGATTTTGCGGAAGCGTGAAAGAACTTGATTGTAATACGAGATTCCTGTCTAAAAGGGAAAGATGAATACAAACAGAATAAATCACAAAGGTGAAAGTGACGATGCGAATGCAGGAGGAGCAGAAATGTTCTTCCTGTTTTTATGTGGAAGCATTTGATTGTAATCCGATTGTCGATTCATGACATTTCAAGGTCGATTCATGCGGATGTAACAAATTATGATAAATTCTGTGATACACTGTTGGCAAGTATATTTTAGGAGGTATAGTCATGAAACGGAAAAATACAGACGGCGCCAGAAGAATGGCCGCCGTACTATGCATGTTTGGCATACTGTTCCTGTCATGCCCCGGGGCACTGACAGTAAAGGCACAGGGTGATGCAGAGCTTGCAGCATCTGCCGTCACGGCAGGGAGAAACAGCACGGCAGTAGTCACTGTCACGCTAAAAGAAAACCCCGGGATCTGGGGGCTGAAGTGCAAGGCCGGTTATGACCATTCCGCCCTGACCCTTCAGGGCGTGGCAAACGGAAATGTCTTTGAAGAAAGCGACATCGTCCTGCCGGGGAGCCTTGACAGGGAACAGCTTGTCTTCGCTGCGGCATCGAACAAGCTGGAAGACATTGCTGCCGACGGAAACATCATCACACTGAGCTTCTTGGTGGGAGAAGATGCGGCAGAAGGAACCTATCCCATTACATTGGAACTGACACAGGCCATCAACGTGGCAGGTGAAGACATAAAGATGACCGTCACTGACGGAAGCATCACGGTCCAGGCGGAGGAAGCAAATCATGCGGATGAAGCAGATGACGACGATGACGACGGCGGGGAAGCAGAAAAACAGGCAGCTGAGGTAAAGACAACCGGCACCAAGACGGGCGATGACAGCAATCCGGTTCTCTGGATGGCGGTGCTTATGGCCGCGCTGGCCGGCGGCGGAACCTGCTGTGTGCTGCATATACGTAAAAAACACAGCGGCCGCTGAGAAAAGGAGAGAAGAAAATGTGGAAGATGTGGAAGAGAATAACCTGCGGCATTCTGACCGCGGCAATGCTCCTGGCAGAACTGCCCATGAATGCAATGGCCGCGTCCAGCACCGCAGATGACGGGATTGAAACCCGTGCCTTCGGCGATGCGGACGGGAACGGCGAACTGAATGCAGCGGACATAGAACTGATACTGCGGTACATAGTGGAGGACAATCCGTCGGGATTTTATCATGCAAATGCAGATGTCACAGGCGACGGCGCTGTGGATTTAAAGGACCTGCTGGCAATAAGAAAGGCCATGGCGGGGGACGGCACCACCACCACCGCCTATTACCAGGTGACCTTTGCGCTGGGAAACGGGCAGGACAGCATTGACCTTCCCGCCGCAAAGACCTATGCCGGCGGCACCCGGATCGACGCGCTGCCCACGCCGGTGCAGCAGGACGTGATGTTCCTTGGCTGGTACTACGACGCGGCACTGACCCAGCCCGCAGGGGATGAGGACACCGTGGGCCGGAACATGACCCTGTACGCCAAAACGGGCGGCCTGGAGGGCCTCAGCATCCAGGAGACACCCAATTACATCACGGTGGTGGACGTGGAGACCACGTTTCCGCTGAAGCTGAGCGGCACAGATATCGATACCGGTGACCTGACCATCATCCAGGTGTCCGCCAACAACACAGAGATCCCCTTCACCGTGGACTCTGACGGGAACGTGGCGGTCACAGGCGGCTGGGCGTCCGGCCACACCTATAAGGCCGTGCTAAAGGAGGAAAGCCCCACAGTGTTCGTGCATGAGGGGCAGCCCCAGCCGGCAACCA
>CAZGGA010000021.1:0-58490 GCA_964524555.1 uncultured Acetatifactor sp. | reverse complement strand
TCAACATTGAAGATGACTTTTGAAGAAGCCGTCAAAGAATATGAAAAATGCTCAAATACAAAACTTGGAAGACTTGTCGCCAACAGAGAATTACCCATTTTGCAAAGAGCAAAAGAAATTATAGATACAGTTCCTATCCTGCAGGCGGCACAACATTAATCTGTCTTTGCAGTCTCGCTTTCAGGTTGTTTAAGAATCTTTCATTTCCGAGCACAGTAAGCATGGGACCAAAGGACATGACTTCGATCAGCAGCTCGGTCTCCATATTCTGGTTATAATAGATGAGGCATTCATAAGTGTCCTCATCTATTTTTGTAGTATTCTTTTCATAGTTTGCGAAGTGCAGCATGGCACGCTCAAGGGCATTGCGCTTATTGACAATGCGCAGCCTTAAGGGTTCCTTATAATAAGAACGCTGAATGATTGCGTCTAAGTCCACAGGGGAGGACAGAGTTTTCTGCATCAGTTTGACGCTCTGAATACGGGATACATTCAGAATCTCCAGCTGTCCGTGACGGTGTCCATACAGGTTCTTATTTGAATAGGCAGGCTTCAGGGCGAGAATCCGGAATTTGTCATTTTTGACTGAGTATTCCAGACGGGCGGGAACATAGTGGTGATGTACGCGGTTTCCGTTGGGGGAGGTATAGTCAATGTCCACGTATTGGTTCTGTTTCTGTGCCTGAAGCAGCGTTCGGAAGCAATTTCGGTAATTTTCATCCTCATAGGGGTCGCTGTCTGCAAACCGATCGAAATAATAGAACTGCTCCGGTCTCCAGAGCGGAGCTATGTCAGCCAGCATTTTATCCAACGCTTCTAATTGCGCCTGTTCCAGAAATAACCCTATGCGCGGGTCTGACAACAGTGCCTTGAGATAGGACTTCTCAAGGTCGGAAACAGGGGTGATAAAGGAGGATAAAATCCGAGAGCGGTATAGCTTACCGTCCTTTTCAAATAAATTCCATGTGCCGTCTTCCAGCTTGGGTATTATGGAGAGCAGGCTCTCTTCAAAGCCTTCGCCGCAGATCTGGCGTCGGATGTCCTGTATGGTCAAAGCATTCTGATTGCACAGCAAATGCCTTAATACCTGATAATAGCAGCTATATATTTCTGAGAATAATTCCATAGACTTATCTCCTTCTTCGAACAGAATGCACAGAGCGCTGGCTTTCAGGGGCACATCTCCTCTATCTGATACATCCGGTACATCATCCGCAGATCCTGATAAAAACGCTGTTCCACGGATTTGTCCGTACATTCCAGAGACAGGATCCTGCCGGTGAAGGTGCGTATCCAGGGCAGCATCTCATTGCAGTCGAATACTTCAATTTCATACTGATAGACATTCCGTTCTGTTCTTGTGACTGTACCGCCTCTGCCTTCACGCTTTAAACGTTCCACAATATATTGCTCGGAGGGTTCCAGAGCCTGAATTGTCATCGTCAGCCTGTTGAGATGGTGTTGGTTGTTCCCTTGGAAGGATACGCCCCAAAGCTGTCTGCGGTTCTGGTCAAGCATTGCACGCAGTTCATCGTATTCTTCCGATGGATTTAAGGGAGTGACGGTTTTGACGCTATCCAGACGGTAGCAGGTAAAGCGCCTGCCCTTTTTCACATATCCGCACAAAAAACGTCGACCGCTTCTGGTGCTGGTAAAAATCTGCAGAGGTGTACAATCGGCGGTATTCAAAGCCCCGTTTTTGGAACTTTTCATTTCCAGATGCACATCTGTCTTCTGATTCATGGCATCCAGGAGACTGAAAAGAATTTCTTCTTCCAGGGTATGTACGCAGAAGCTGTGCTTCACCCGGAAAGTACGGTTGTGATGATCCAGCTGCTCCGACAGATGATTCCCGACAATCCCGAAGTTTCCTGCCAGCTGATAAAACGCAAGGGCATCCAACATCCCCTCATTGGATTTTATCCAGACTGCAAGAGAATTGTCGATGGAAAAAACAACGGTTTTCCCAGACTTTTTTTTATGCAGCAGACCTTCTTTCTCATAGGCGTTGCACTTCCTGCGTACGGTCTGGACATCAAACAGCGCCTCATATTCTTCAAGCAGGCCGCTGGTTATCTCCTCCACGGTTAATTCCGCGCCGTCCTGAAGCAGATCTAGTATCAGGAAATGGAGCACAATGTCGTTGTCGGTGAAGCTTTTTGTCTTCCATACCCGAAACAGCGGATTGGTGTCAAGGAGATTGCTGTCTATGGCAAGAGAAATATTGGAGCCGTTAGACACATAATCTTTCCGTACATAGTCACCAAGCCAGCTCTCCAGACGCCTTCTTTCGTTGTCATAGGTCCGGGGGCTTTTGTCCTTGAATTCATCTCTGGTCTTGAAGCCGTAAACAAAAAAGTCACGCACATATTCTCTTGTTTTGGGAAAGCTTTTAATTAATTCCTGAAAATCAGACATATTGCCTCCAAATAATTGTCGTTTGCTCTAGTTTGTCCTTCTATAGGAAACTACATTTCCCTTTCCGACTAATTTGACTAGCCCTGAACAGTTATAAAATAAATATAACATACTTCGCAACTTTTTTGAAATGATTCTCTGGAAAATGTTTCATATAATGATTTTAGTTCAGCAAGCCAAAGCAAATGAGCCATGATATGAAACAACAAGAAAGGATGGATAGAATATGTTTGTACTGTATAATGAAAAAACGAGATTTCCGGTAAAGATATGGTTGGCGGATGAGAGTCAGTTGGAGGAAAATTGTCTGGAGCAGGCATACAACCTGTCGCAGCTTCCCTTCATACATAAATGGGTATGTCTGATGCCGGACACCCATGCGGGCAAGGGAATGCCCATCGGCGGAGTGATTGCCACAAAGGATGTGATCATTCCCAATGCGGTGGGAGTAGATATCGGGTGCGGTATGGATTTCATCCCAACAAACATTCGCGTGAAAGATATTAAGGAAATTCAGACCGGAAACGGCACCATGATCCAGGCCATCATCGGCAACATTATGAGGGCGATCCCTTTGAATACGGAGAGATATAAGACTCCACAGGAGTCGAAGGTGCTGGACCGCGCACAGCAGGAAATGGAAAAGTATGAGGAGAATGCGGAGCTGGTGCCATTGATCGAGGACGGATATTTCCAAGTGGGAAGCCTGGGAGGAGGCAACCATTTCATTGAACTTCAGGAAGATCAGGAAGGTTATCTCTGCATTATGATCCACTCCGGAAGCCGTCATCTCGGAAAGGCGATCTGCGATCACTTTCACAAGAAAGCGAGGGCATTGAACCAGATGTGGCACAGCGAGGTTAAGGATGAGTACCACCTAGCTTTCCTGCCCGTGCAGTCAAAAGAGGGGCAACAGTATATCAATTGGATGAATCTGGCGCTGGATTATGCCTTTGAAAACCGCGCCCGTATGCTGGATAAGACCTGTGCCATTGTAAAAGAGCAGATTGAGAAACACACGGATCTCACAGTGGAATTCGGGGAGGAGATCAACTGCCATCACAACTATGCGGCATTGGAAAATCACTATGATGCCAATGTCTGGGTACACAGGAAAGGCGCCACCAGAGTGCGGGAAGGGGAAATGGCTGTGATACCGGGAGCCATGGGATCTTACAGCTATGTGGTGGAAGGAAAGGGAAATAAGGAATCCTTCTGTACTTCCTCCCACGGCGCAGGCAGAAGCTACTCCAGATCCGGCGCCATGCAGGCATTCAGCATAGAGCAGGTTATGGTGGATTTAAAGGAGCATGATGTTGTGCTTGGAAAGCGCAAGAAAAATGATGTTGCCGAGGAGTGCCGCTTCGCCTATAAGGATATCGACCAGGTCATGGCGCAGCAGCTGGATATGGTCACGCCGGTGAGAAAGCTGAAGACTGTGGGTGTGGTGAAGGGATGAGCGCGGTGGTCAAGTACCCCGCAGTCTGCTGAACCAAAAAGCAATATGGAGTCAGTGTGCTGCGGGATATTTGACAGGGCACGGGTATTGGAAGTCACTTCCTGCCCGGCGGTGCCGACAGCGTGCTGTGCGGTATGCCGCGAATATTCCAAAAAGCTTAACATGGGGTTAAGAGAAAATTTGTGGTTTCGAGGGTTCGAATCCCTCCCGTGTAAACGGTAGCTCAGTTGGTAAAGCACACAACATTATGGCAAGACCTGTAAAGTCTGCGGTTCGAATCCGCTCCAAAGCAATGCTTTTATCCCGATTTCGGGCAGATTCCTAATCCTGCTGCAATATAACAGGAAATGTGAAAATGCCAATCAGTCTGCGGCCTGAAGGTTGGGGATACCGCAGATTGGAAGGATGAACAACACTCTGTAAATATCTGTCTGCAGAGTGTCCTTCCTCCCTACAGTCTGCTGAACAAAGCTTCCGCATCAGACTGATGAATGAGGGATAAAAGTATTACAAAAACAAATTAACAGGAGGAGTAAATCATGAAGTATATTATCAAGGACAATCAGGCAGGATTTGTATTAAAGAACGGCATATTTCAGAAGATGATTACCGCTGGAACCTGGCATTTTCCCAAAATAGCAGGATACACGGTTGTGATCCGGAAGATGCTGGGCGAGCTGGATTATTTGGAGGTTCCCTATCAGGTGCTTTCCAAGGATGCTACATTCCTGAACGCCACCGTACATATAGAAATACCGGATGGTTCTGTGGGTTTTATCTACATAAATGGGAAGCTGACATCCTTTGCCAGCCAGAAAGAATATGTGTTCTGGAATGTGTTCGACAAGTATGAGGTCAAAATCGTGCCCATGACTGAAACAGTCATTGGTGCGGAAGTGACAAAGCAGATGCTTTCGCTGGTGCCGAAGCACCTCTATACGGAAGTGTCGGTGGGAGAAGGCGAAATCGGTCTGGTATACTATGACAACGTAATGCAGAGGCAGCTTTCCAAAGGAGTATACCGTTTCTGGAATTACTATCACGCCGTTTCCGGCTGCGTGCTTGATATGAAGCAGAAAGAATTGGATATCGTAGGGCAGGAAATTCTGACCAAAGACAAGATTGGTATCCGAATGAACGTGGCATGCATGTATAAAATACGGGATGCTGTGGAATTCGCCGCAACGATTTCAGATTTAAAGGGACAGCTTTACCCTGCAGTACAGCTTGTAATCAGGGAGATTGTAGGCAATTACAAGCTGGACGAAATTTTGGAGGCAAAGGAGCAGATTTCCAAGGAAATCTACGAGGCCCTTAAGAGGCGGGAAGAAATGTTCTGCGTGAACTTCCTCACCGCAGGAATCAAGGATATCATACTGCCCGGCGAAATCAGGGAGATCATGAATTCTGTCCTTGTGGCGGAAAAGGCGGCGCAGGCAAACGTGATTGCCAGAAGGGAGGAAGTGGCCTCTACCAGATCCCTGCTCAACACGGCGAAGCTCATGGACGAGAACCAGACACTCTACAAGCTCAAGGAGCTTGAGTATCTGGAGAAGATTTGTGAGAAGGTAGGCGAAATATCCGTTAATGGTAATGTGGGAATCATGGAACAATTGGGGAAAATGATGGGGACGAGACAGCCGCAGTAATCTTATGCGGCTGTCTTTCTGATTTGCCGTCCGGGATACACGTATACATTTTTATACAAGAAAGTGTTGACAATCAAAATCAGCAGCGTTATAATAACTCACATGAAAAGGCAATGGTGTCTTTGGAACTATAGGTTCCCTGACCCCATTGTCTTTTTTTGGGTTTGAAAGTTTACTTTCAAACTTGGAAAATGAGCTCTTTCAAACTTGTTTCCTATCAAATTATCAACGAAAAAGGAGTGTGCTATTATGAAAACTGTATCTGATTTTTTTGGATGTCTGGTGTTTGATGACAGAGTAATGAAAGCAAATCTGTCCGCCGATGTCTACCAAAAACTGAAAAAAACCATTGACGAGGGAGCTCGTTTGGACTTGTCCGTTGCCAATGCAGTTGCAGCCGCCATGAAGGATTGGGCCCTGCAGCACGGTGCTACCCATTTTACCCATTGGTTCCAGCCTCTTACAGGAATCACTGCTGAAAAACATGACAGCTTTATTTCTCCCTCCCCCGATGGAGGCGTGATCATGGAGTTTTCCGGCAAAGAGCTGATTCAAGGTGAACCGGATGCCTCCTCCTTCCCTTCCGGCGGACTTCGCGCCACATTTGAAGCAAGGGGCTATACCGCATGGGACCCTACCTCCTATGCATTTATTAAAGGAAAGACCTTATGTATCCCCACTGCTTTCTGTTCTTATGGCAGTGAGGCCTTAGACAAGAAAACGCCCCTGCTTCGCTCCATGGAAGCGCTGAACCGTCAGGCAATGCGTATTCTGAAACTGTTTGGTCATGGGGATGTGAAATGTGTCCGCACCTCCGTTGGTCCGGAACAGGAATATTTTCTGGTAGATCGTGAGATGTACAACAAACGCAAGGACTTGATTTTTACCGGCCGTACCCTTTTTGGCGCAATGCCCCCCAAGGGTCAGGAAATGGATGACCACTATTTCGGTGTCATCAAACCCCATGTGGCGGAATATATGGAAGATTTGAACGAAGAACTGTGGAAGCTGGGGATTCTTGCAAAGACAGAGCACAATGAGGTTGCTCCCGCACAGCATGAGCTGGCTCCCATTTATACTACTACCAATATTGCCACGGACCACAACCAGCTGACCATGGAAATCATGCAGAAGGTTGCCGCAAGACATGGTCTTGTGTGTCTGCTTCATGAGAAACCTTTTGCTGGCGTAAACGGCAGCGGTAAGCACAATAACTGGTCCCTGATTACCGATACCGGCGTGAACCTGCTTTCCCCCGGTGAAACCCCTTATGAAAACGCACAGTTTTTGCTGTTTTTATGTGCTGTCATCAAGGCAGTAGATGACTATCAGGATTTGCTGCGTCTGTCCGTAGCGACTGCGGGAAATGACCACAGACTCGGCGCCAACGAAGCGCCCCCTGCAGTGATATCCATTTTCCTTGGAGATGAACTGACGGCAATCATGGATGCCATTATGGAAGATAAGCCATACAATGCAGCGGAGAAATCCACTATGAAATTAGGCGTTGATGTGCTGCCCCGCTTTGCAAGAGACAACACGGACCGCAACCGTACATCACCTTTTGCCTTTACCGGCAATAAGTTTGAATTCCGTATGCTGGGTTCTTCCAACAGCATTGCCTGCGCTAACATGATGTTAAACGCTTCTGTGGCCGAAGCTTTGAAAATTTATGCCGACAGGCTGGAAATTGCCCCTGATTTTGAATTTGCATTACATGAGCTGATTAAAGAGACCTTTAAGGAGCATCGCCGCATTATTTTCAACGGCAACGGCTATGATGCTTCATGGATTAAGGAAGCTACCGAAAGGGGACTGCTCAATTATCGCACCACACCGGATTGTATGCCTCATCTTTTGGATGAAAAGAACGTGCGCATGCTCACAAGCCACGGCGTATTTACCCAGGCTGAGTTAAGATCCCGCTGCGACATCATGCTGGAGAACTATAACAAGACTGTTTTGATTGAAGCAAAAACCATGGTGGATATGTCCAGAAAGCAGATTCTGCCTGCCATCCTCTCCTACTGTTCAGAGCTGGTAGATGTGGCAAATGCCAAAAAGTCTGTCAGTGGAGAGCTTAGCCTGCACTACGAGACAAAGCTGATTGAAAAACTCTCCGTGCTGGCTGACGAGATTGACCAAAAGACGGAAGCTTTGGAAAAGGCCCTTGTCGTTCCCAATGAGACCGAGAGCATTGAAGAACAATCCTATTTCATCCGTGACGAACTGCTGTTAAAGATGCAGGAGCTGCGTGTTTCCTGTGATGAGGCTGAAACGGTAGTCGCAGAGAAATATTGGCCCTTCCCCACCTATGGAGATTTACTCTTCGGGGTAAGATAGCCAGAAAGGTTTTTACAACAGAAGTTGCTTGACTAGAAGCAACAATGAGGAGGATATTATGACAATTGAATTTTGGTACTTAATCGGCGCTGCCCTTGTATTTTGGATGCAGGCAGGATTTGCCATGGTGGAGACAGGATTTACCAGAGCGAAGAACGCCGGCAACATCATTATGAAAAACCTGATGGATTTTTGTATCGGCACTGTGGTGTTTTCACTGCTTGGATACTCTCTGATGATGGGTGAAGATACCCTCTTTGGGCTGGTAGGCATACCAAATTTGGATTTATTTACAAATTTTAAAGAATTTATTGCCAGCCCTGCAAACGGCAGCTTCACTGCAGCTTCCACCTTTGTGTTTAACCTTGTTTTCTGTGCAACTACGGCGACCATCGTCTCCGGTGCAATGGCAGAACGGACAAAGTTTTCTTCCTACTGTGTTTATTCTGGCATTATCTCCCTTTTTATTTATCCGATTGAAGCACATTGGATTTGGGGCGGCGGCTGGCTGTCACAGATAGGGTTCCATGACTATGCAGGCTCCTGTGCCATCCATATGGTGGGCGGAATTGCCGCTTTGGTAGGCGCTACAATTTTGGGACCCCGCATCGGCAAATATGTCAGAGACCAGAAAGGAAAAGTAACAAAAGTAAATGCATTTCCGGGACATTCCATTCCCCTTGGCGCATTGGGTGTATTTATTCTCTGGCTTGGCTGGTACGGTTTTAACGGTGCGGCTGCCACAAGTGTTTCCGAGCTTGCTTCCGTATTCCTGACCACTACCATCGCACCTTCCATCGCCACTTGCACTACCTTGATTTACACTTGGATTAAGAATGGCAAGCCCGATGTTTCCATGTGCCTGAATGCTTCTCTTGCAGGTCTGGTGGGCATCACCGCAGGATGCGATGCCATGGATGCCATTGGTGCAACTGTTGTAGGTATTGTGTCAGGTATCTTGGTTGTTGTGGTAGTTGAAGTGTTGGATATCAAGCTTCATATTGATGACCCTGTAGGTGCAGTAGGCGTACATATGGCCAACGGAATCTGGGGAACCATCGCTGTGGGACTCCTGGCTAACCCGAATGCTCCTGCAGGACTCAGCGGATTGTTTTACACCGGTTCCTTCAAACAGCTGGGACTCCAATTGTTAGGTTTTGTCACAGTGGGAACCTATGCTGCTATCATGATGGTCATTACCTTTACTGTTATTAAAAAGACCGTAGGTCTTCGGGCATCCGCAGAGGACGAACTGATTGGTATGGATATTTCCGAACATGGACTGCCCAGCGCTTATGCTGACTTTGCTCCTTCCGTGGATAAATATTCCGGCTTTGCTCCTTCAGAAGGCATTACTGCCGTGGTTGGTGATGTACCCCCTGCGGAAGCAATTCCTATAAAGAAAGTTCCTTCCTTCGAGGAGGGCACTCCAAAGTTTACCAAGGTGGAAATCATCTGCAAAGAGGAACGGCTGTATGCACTGAGGGAAGCTATGATGGAGCTTGGAATTACCGGAATGACCGTATCCCATGTGCTTGGCTGCGGCATTCAAAAAGGCAGAGCGGAGTACTACCGCGGCGTTGAGGTGGAGACGCATCTGCTGCCCAAGGTGCAGGTGGATATCGTAGTCAGTCAGGTTCCCGTCCGCAGCGTGATTGAAACTGCAAAGAAAATCTTATATACCGGTCATATCGGCGATGGCAAAATTTTCGTATATGATGTGGAAAATGTAGTCAAAGTGAGAACCGGAGAAGAAGGATTTGATGCTCTGCAGGATGTTGAATAATTACAAATAATAATGAATTTAGGAGGTATTCCTATGTGTTCTATTATGGGATACTGTGGTAAAGGCATCGATAATGATGCCTTTACCGCAGGATTTGAACAGACTGTCTCCCGTGGACCGGATGACAGCAGAATTATTGATACAGGCAACGGACTGCTCGCCTTTCACCGATTGGCTATTATGGGACTGACCGATGAAGGGATGCAGCCTTTTGCATTAAATGGCAGTTATATTGTATGTAACGGCGAAATCTATGGGTTTGAAAAATTAAAATCCGAACTTAAGGATAAGGGTTATTCCTTCCAGAGCGATTCTGACTGTGAGATTCTTTTACCCTTATATTTTGAATACGGAACGGAAATGTTTCGGATGCTGGATGCAGAATTTGCCTGCATCATCTATGATGGAAAGACCGGCGAATACATCGCTGCCCGCGACCCCATCGGCATTCGTCCACTTTACTATGGATATGACAAAAATGGTGTGATTGTATTTGCCAGCGAGGCAAAGAATCTTGTGGGGCTCTGTGGCAAAATAATGCCCTTCCCTCCCGGACATTATTATCAGGGCGGCAAATTCATTTCTTACCGCAACATGACAGATGTGTCACAAATATGTCAGGATGAGTTGGAAACTGTATGCAAAAATATTCACGACAAACTAGTCTGTGGCGTGGAAAAGCGCCTGATTGCAGATGCCAAGGTGGGCTTCCTGCTCTCCGGCGGTCTGGATTCCTCTTTGGTCTGTGCCATTGCCGCCAGAAAAAGCAAGACTCCTATCCGCACTTTTGCAATTGGCATGAGCGAGGATGCCATAGACTTGAAATATGCAAAACAGACTGCTGACTATATCGGCAGCGACCACACAGAAGTCATCATCACCAAAGAGGACGTCATAGACTGTCTTGAAACCGTGATAAGGCTCCTTGGCACCTACGACATTACCACCATCCGCGCCTCCGTGGGGATGTATCTGGTCTGCAAATACATTCACGAGCATACTGACATTCGTGTGCTTTTGACCGGCGAAATCTCCGATGAGCTCTTTGGATATAAATACACAGATTTTGCCCCCAATGCAGAGGCATTTCAAGAGGAAGCCAAAAAGCGCATCAGAGAACTTCATATGTATGATGTGCTCCGCGCTGACCGCTGTATCTCCGTCAACTCTCTTGAGGCAAGAGTTCCATTTGGCGATTTGGACTTTGTGGAATATGTCATGAGCATTGACCCCCAGAAAAAGTTAAACACCTATGGAAAAGGCAAATATCTTCTCCGTCATGCTTTTGAGGGCGATTATCTGCCCCATGATATTTTGTACCGTGAAAAAGCAGCATTCTCAGATGCTGTGGGCCATTCCATGGTTGACCATTTAAAAGAATATGCGGAAAACTTTTATACGGACCAAGAATTAGAAGAAAAAGCAAAACAATATAACCATGCCAGACCTTTTACAAAAGAGTCCCTCTTGTACCGTGAAATCTTTGAAAAGCACTATCCGGGTCAGGCGGAAATGGTTGTTGATTTCTGGATGCCCAACAAAGAGTGGGAAGGCTGCAATGTTAACGACCCCTCCGCCCGCGTCTTAACTAACTATGGGGATAGTGGAGTGTAGCGTGAAGAGATTGGAGAGTACTATGACAAAATATATTTTCGTGACCGGCGGTGTCGTGTCGGGACTTGGAAAAGGAATCACGGCGGCATCTCTGGGAAGATTGTTGAAGATGAGGGGGCTTAAGGTTGCCGCCCAAAAATTGGACCCTTATATCAATGTGGATCCGGGAACTATGAGCCCCTATCAGCACGGTGAAGTCTTTGTGACGGAGGACGGCGCAGAGACAGATCTTGACCTTGGTCATTACGAGCGTTTTATTGACGAAGACCTGAATAAATATTCCAATCTCACCACAGGTAAGGTGTATTGGAATGTTTTAAATAAAGAAAGGCGCGGGGAATACCTTGGTTCCACGGTTCAGGTAATTCCCCATATCACCAATGAAATCAAGGATTTTGTGTATAGCGTAGGCAGAAAAACCAACGCAGATGTGGTCATCACTGAAATCGGCGGCACCATTGGCGACATCGAAAGCCAGCCGTTTATCGAGGCAATTCGACAGATTTCATTGGAGGCAGGACGGGAAAACAGCCTATTCATTCATGTGACTCTGGTACCGTTTTTACATGGTTCTGATGAGCATAAATCAAAGCCAACACAGCATTCCGTCAAGGAACTGCAAGGCATGGGTGTGAATCCCAATATTATTGTTCTTCGCTGCGATGAACCTCTGGAAGAATCCATTTTTAAAAAGATTGCTCTGTTTTGTAATGTCAAAGAAGACTGCGTAATTGAAAATATCACTCTTCCATGCCTGTATGAAGCACCTTTAATGCTGGAAAAGTCCAATTTTTCCGGTGTGGTATGCCGTGAATTGGGTATCACGGCGCCGGAGCCGAATCTTTTTGAGTGGACAGAGATGGTGGAGCGTATCAAATGCTCCGAACACAATGTCCGCATTGGCCTTGTGGGAAAGTATGTGCAGCTCCATGATGCCTATCTTTCCGTTGCAGAAGCCCTGCGCCATGCAGGATATTATCACAAAACAAATGTGGAAATAGAGTGGATCGATTCAGAAACCCTGACCAAAGATTCCTATCAGGAGAGGCTCAAAGACTTGGACGGAATCATTGTTCCCGGAGGCTTTGGTGGACGGGGCATAGAGGGAATGATTCTGGCTGCCAGATATGCCAGAGAAAATCAACTCCCCTATTTCGGCATCTGCCTGGGAATGCAGATTGCCGTGATTGAATATGCCAGAAATGTGGCAAATATCGAGGATGCTCACTCTGGAGAATTCGATGAACTTTGCAAGAACAAAGTTATCAACTTTATGCCCGGACAGAGCGATGAAATCGACAAGGGAGGTACTCTTAGACTGGGGGCATACCCTTGCGAGATAACACCGGGGACAACTATGGAGAGATGCTATGAAAGCACTTCCATCAGCGAACGCCACCGCCACCGCTATGAGTTCAACAATGAGTATCGTGAAATACTGCAGAATGCCGGACTAACTTTAAGCGGACTTTCCCCTAATGGAAGGCTGGTAGAAACAGTTGAGATTTCCGATATGCCGTTCTTTGTGGGCGTGCAGTATCATCCGGAATTCAAATCCCGCCCTAATAAACCGCATCCGCTTTTTAAAGGTTTTATCGGTGCGGCTTTACAGCACAGCCAATCTTAATCAGCTAGGTTCCCCATGGTTTGATGCCCCCAATTTTCATTCCATGGGGTTTCCTATATTCCGTGGAATGTCCTTTATTCCATTGCGTCCTTCGTGCAGTCCCCCACCTTTGTGGCATAATCTCCGGTAAAGCATCCCGTACAAAACTCAAGAGAACATTTCCCACAGGCGTTTATAAGTCCTTCCACACTGATATATCCCAAGGTATCTGCACCGATTTTTTCCCGTATCTGTTCAATGTTCAGCTGATTTGCCAGCAGACTGTCCTCATTCCCGATATCCGTCCCAAAATAGCAGGTATGCCTAAAAGGCGGCGCCGAAATGCGCATATGTACCTCCTTCGCCCCGGCTCTGCGCACCGCATTGATGGTTCGCAGGCTGGTAGTCCCCCTGACAATGGAATCATCCACTAACACCACCCTCTTTCCGTTTATGGCAGCCCGCAGGGGCGTCAGCTTCATATTCACGGCATTTTCCCTCTGTTCCTGAGTGGGGAAAATAAAACTTCGCCCGATGTAAGAGTTTTTCACAAATCCCGTCCCAAGGGGAATCCCGCTTTCCATGGCATAACCTATTGCTGCATCTAGTCCGCTGTCCGGCACGCCGCAGACCAAATCCGCCTCCACAGGATGCTCCTTTGCCAACTGCCGCCCCATATTTACCCTTGCCTCATACACGCTCTGTCCGTCCAAAACGGAATCAGACCTTGCAAAATAAACATACTCAAACACACACATACTCTTTCTGTCCTGCCTTAAGCACATTTCACTGTGCACCACTCTTCCGTCTTCAATCAAGACAGCCTCGCCCGGCTGCACATCTCGGACAAATCGAAAACCACAGTTATCTAATGCACAGGACTCAGATGCCACAGCCACGCCATAGTCATTCTCCCCGATACAAAGAGGGCGATATCCGCACCCATCCCTAATGGCAACCATGCTGTGATTTCCTCCAAGCACAATCAGTGAAAAGGAACCCACCAAAAGCTTTGCCGCCTCCTTTACTCCAGTAAACAGATTGCCGGAACGAATGGTTCGATAGGCAATCAGGGACGAAATCACTTCGCTATCGCTGGTGGCAGAAAAATTCAACCCAAAATGAGTGAGCCTCTCCTTCAATTCCCTTGCGTTTGTTACATTTCCATTGTGAACAGTGGCAATTCGCCCGGTCAGGTATTCCGTCACAAAGGGCTGCACATTATGAATCGTGTTGGAACCTGTGGTAGAGTACCTTGCATGACCGATACCCTGTCTGCTTTTTGGCATTTTTTCCATAGTCTCTGGAAGAAATACCTCTGACACCAACCCCTCATCCTTGATACAGGTAATGGCACTCCCATCTGTCACGGCAATTCCGGCGCCCTCCTGTCCCCTGTGCTGCATGGACAGCAAGGCATTATAGCAGACGCCTGCCGCCTCGCTGCTTTTACTGTCCGGTTTTATGCTCACGCCAAAAACGGCGCATTCCTCATGAAGTTTATCCCGATTCATTTCTTAATGACCCAGCCTTTCTGTTTGTTTCTTATGATTTCTTCCAAACGCAAAAGACGTCTGCCTCTTTCGGGTATTTTCCCTTTGAGTACAGACGTCTTTGTCTTATTTTATTATAACTCTATCCTCATTTACTTGTCAATGCGCTGCGCGAAAGAGTTTGGATTTGCAATACAAATGGGATTTTTCCAAAGACTAATCCCACCAGCAGTAGTAAACAGAATCATCATCATTAAGAAGGTTTTTCGCCGGAATTAAATTGCCGTCATCTCCAACAATAAAATTCTGCTGTGATAAATTAGTCTCTTCTCCAATATCACTTGGAAATATATCTTCCGGTTCGTTAAAGATTTGCTTTATCTCAGAAAGCGATAATTTGCTGAAAATAAATAAAGTATCAGCATAAATAAACTGCTCGTTGTGATCTTCCTCAAATCCGTAAACTTCCACAAATATTTTTGCAGTCTCATCTGCGTTTAGCACGTTTTCAATCAACGCAAGATATCCCTGTTTTCCTTCAAGATTTTCACATACAAAGGCCGTAAAATCATCTGTAGGATCCAAATAATCCTTATATGAAAACCAATATCTGGTTTCATAATTTCTATTAGCCTCAGCGGATTTTAATAGTGCTAAAACTGTTTCCTTTTGTCTTTGAATTCTCTTACTCATTCGACATCCGCCTTCTTCTTAATATGATTTCCAATAATCTCCGACACATCACTGATCGTTATAAAAGCACTCGCATCCACCGTTTTAATCAAACGCTTCAGATCATATATCTCAAATCGGGTCAGCACACAGTAGAGAACCGCTTTCTTTCCACTGATCAGACCCTCTCCTTCTAAAATCGTCACCGTACGCCCCATTTTCTTATAGATTTCGTCCGCAATCATCTGTCCTTCATCGGTGATGATCATGGCTGCTTTTGCCTCTTCCACGCCTGATTCTACAAAATCAATCACTTTCGATGTGATAAAATATGTCAACAGGCTGTACATGGCCCTGTCAAATCCAAACAGAAAACCGGCAATCGTATAGATTACAACATTGAAAAAGAGAACTGTCTGCCCCACTGGAAGGTTAAACCTTTTGTTCAGGAAGATCGCCACCGTCTCAGTTCCGTCGAGGCAGCCGCCAGCGCGGATAACAAACCCCACTCCCACTCCCAGAAATACTCCTCCAAAACAGACGGCCAACAGATATTCATGCGTAACATCCACAAGCGACGCAAAAACTTCCAGAAAACTTGAAAATGTCACCATGGCAACTGCAGATTTGACAATAAATTTAGCTCCCAGCTTCCGCATGCCAACTAACAGGAAGGGAATGTTAAGTGCAATGGTGAGTAATCCAAGCGGAATCCCACTCAGGTTATTGATCATGATTGAGATTCCCACAATCCCTCCATCCAGAATCGTGCATGGAACCAAAAACTCTTCGATGGAAAATGCAGCAATCACCGCCCCCATCACCAACATTGTATAACTAGATATTTCCCTCATAAAATTTTTCAATTTTGATGTATTGTCTGACATAAAAACTACCTCCAGCATTATCATATCAACGGAATCGGTATCTGGCTGTTTGGCAATGCAGCGGAAATGTCCCTAGTGCCTTCTCTATTCAGCTCATTGTATTGGTTTTCGATTCCGGTTTAGCTTTTTACTGTAAAAACAGGTCCCAGCCGGGCCACTGGGACCGCCATATCGTGTGCGGTATGTACTCCAATGACTTCATCAATATCCTTATAGGCGTAGGGTGCCTCAGCCCGAATCGCTTCTTCCCACTTTTTCAAAATATCCCTTCTGCCTTTTAAATCGCTGCGATTCGGATCTATAGGCGTAATGATATGGAAGTTTTCCATGAACCGGCGAAATTCTTCATCATTCCCCCTAATTGCTTCACCTCGGGATTTTTTCCGTCCGGCGCCGTGACTAGCGCTCCAAAGGGAGTCCGGGTTTCCCAGCCCCCGAAGCAGATAGCTGGAACTGCCCATGGAACCTGGTATCATCACCGGTTCGCCGTAACAGGCAAACTCCGTGCCTTCCATCTCCTCACAGCCGCCGGCACAGCAGGCTCCTTTGCGATGAATATAATACTCTTCACCGTTGATCTGCTTCTTCCAGATATAATTGTGGGGAGCGTCATACAGCAGTTTCATATCAAACTCGCCCAGCACCCCAGTCAAAGCATCCTGAATCATAAAACCAAGAAACAAACGGTTGGCAAAGCCAAAGTTAGCCGCATTACAGGAAGCAGACCAGAAACGGTTCCATGCATCTGATGCCGCACCAGCCTCCGGTATTGGATAAATCTTATTCTCTGGATATGACAGTCCGACAGGATAAATCTCCTTGCAGATTTTGTGGTTCAACAGGCCGCTATGATGCCCGATCATGAGAGAACCTGCATGTAACATCACTACCACGGCTCCCTTTTTTATCTTCCATGCATTGGCGGTCTGGCTGTCATATATTTCTGCGACCCGCTGCACTTCCAGAAAGTGATTGCCGCCTCCTATAGTGCCAATCTGATCATCATAGGATAACTGCTCATAGCTGCCGATAAAATCTTCCAGCCCTTCCGTATAATCCGCTTTCAGACTTCCCCGAAACACAGTGCGGTTCAGCCATTTCTCCTGAATTTCGGGCTGATAATACCGCCATAATCCATTCTTTTCACTGTCCTGATGCGTTTCCAGCAACCCTTCCAGGCCATAGTGGAACAATGCCTGCCGCTGCCTTCCCGTCATGGGAATCTGCCTGCCGCCTTCAAAAAAGATGTAGCGGATTTTCTTTGTTAATTCGGGAAGCTTCTCCTGAATCTGTTCTTCCGACAGATCAGTGATATAAAACCGCATACCGCAGTTAATATCATTTCCCATTGCCTGGGGAACCGCAAAGCCCTTCGTCATCATCACGGTTCCAATGGGAATACCCGCTCCCTTATGAAAGTCCGGCGTCAGAATGAACTTCTCGATCCGCTGCCCGTCTCCCCGGAAGAAGCCCGGTGCCGTCTCCAGCCGTTCCAATGTTTCCTCCAATGCTGTCATCTGGTGTAATTCCGCCATTGCGTTTTTATCCGGTGCGGAACCATCCGGCAAATAGCAGGATATCACATTATTTCTGTCCCTGTATTCAATTTTATATACCATAATGCTCCTTTTTCCATAAATTCAGATTGTTGAATTGCTCAATACTGTTATCCTACCATAAACTCACTCGCAATTCCATTAAATTTTGTTTATTCTTCGAGCATCATCAAGTAACTGTCCAACCTTGCATTCACATAACCTGCAAATAGCTTTTCCATTGCACCAAGATTATGCTTTACATAGTATTCATCAAACGCATTATAATAAGAAATCCGGTCTGCAAACTTAATGTCAATTGGCGGATATCCGGCTTTCATCAATTCCAAATTCACAAGCAGCCTCCCGGTTCTGCCATTTCCATCAATAAAAGGGTGAATCCCCTCGAATTCAATATGGAACCGTGCAAGCCTAGTAATGATATGCTCTGTACTATTTCTATAAGCCTCCAGCAACTGTTCCATCTTAGGCTGGATCAAATACGGCTGAACCGGTTCATGTTTTGCTCCCATAATCCTGACCGGAACTCTTCTGTAAACACCCCGGTCCTCCCGTTTATCCGCCAATACAAGATAATGAATCTGTTTGATGATACTCTCCGATAAGGGAATCTGATCTTTTACCAAATCGCTCACAAAATCAAATGCCTCTTTATGCCCGACGGCCTCCATATGGTCTTTTAACGGCTTCCTGTCAATCGTCAGACCACGCAAAACCATATCCGTCTCACGCAAGGTCAGAGTATTTCCCTCAATTGCATTGGAATTATAGGTGTACTCAACAATGAATTCCTCTGTCAGACGTTCCAATTCCCCCTCTGTCAGCGGGCGTCTGGTATCTAGTTCTTTTTTCTTCCTCTCTATAGCTGTCAGTAAACTTTCTGTTGCCTTAAACCTTCCATCCTCTGGTTTTCTCGCATCCGCCGGTATCATCCAACTGCGTCCTTCACGGGTGACACCGGAAACTTTGCCTTCTGCGCATAATATTCGCACACGCCTGTCAGAAATCCCCCATTTCTCAGCAGCCTGTTTTACTGTCATATACATCAATAGTAACCCTCGCTTTCCAAAACATTATACCATGATTACTTCGTAATCACGGTATGGATGGCCATCCGGCCGTTTACTGCCATGAATATGGTAACATTATACCATGAGCGCAGAAAATCAAGCGGCTGCGAAGCAGGCTTGTATTTTACTAAGTAAAATCATTATATCCCCTTTTCGGAACAATATCAATCAAAAAGGAATAATATTCTCCGTTTTTCGGAATAAAAAAGATTCGAAAATACAATTTCTGCTTTCCGAATCTTGATTCCTACTTTTTACGAAATGCAATAGAAATTACTATCGTTAAATTCTGCAACAAGCTCCATAATATTTTCCAATGAATCTGTTATCTTCCATGGTTTACACTCTTTTTTCTCAGAACAAAAATTGTGTTTTCTATCAATTAATATTGACTTTATTCCAACTCTGCTAGGACCGTAAATCTCATCCACATAACTATCTCCGACAAAAACAGCGTCTTCTTTACTACACTCCTCTTTTCTCAAAATATAATGATAAAATTCCGGATCAGGTTTATATTTGCATATGAGTTCTGAAGTATATACCTCGTCAACCATCAATCTGTTTCTTTTTAAATCTTGATACAATGGTTTATTATCAGTAGTAGATCCAATAACCACTTTATACTTTCGCCGAAGATTATCTATTGATGATAAAGTTTCAGCAAAACATTTTCTTTTTCCTAATGTATCGAGCATTATTTTAACATCACTAGTAAAATCTCGGCATATATCATATTTAAGATACAGCTGTTCTAAATCTAATTCAAAAATCGCTTCCTCATTTATAAATACTTTAGAATTGGCATTATCCATGTTGAAGCGACGTTGTTTTTTCCAATCTTTATAAAATTCTTCCGGATTAATATCTTTGTCTTGTAATGACAAATTTTTTTCACCGCATCCAATGAACCTGTTCCTGTTGAAATCAAAGTTCCATATACATCAAATATAATTAATTTCATCCATATCTCCATTCCAACACCTTTTCAGTTGACACCCCAAATAATCATTTCTATTTTGATATTATTTCTTGAACATTTCCCTCTAACAAAACTAATTGTCGGTCTTTATATAATAATATTTTGTTGTAAAAACTTAATGAAAACTCTCTATTATTAAAAGCAATTGCTTCTACTGAGTTAATATTATATTTCTTTATTCAACATTAAAATAATGGAAAAGAATAAGTTTTGTTAACCCCTTCCTTGATATTCACTATCAATAAAAATTCCTAAATCATATACTTTATTACCGTCCCACCATAGTTTTACAGGATCCCAAATTCCTGCAATAATCTCTTCAACTTTGCTACAAAAAAACAAATCAGAACATAGTTCGTAAAAATACATAATAAATTTTCTCGCTAAACTAATATCCCCTTTTTCTCTTAGATTTGATTTTTTATAAACTTTGACATATAACGCAGCTAATTCATCAATACTATCATAGCCCATCGGTTCAATAAAAACATCCAACTATATCCCCCAATTTTTATTATAACACATTGCCCTCCACTCACAGTATACATTGATATGGAGCAAAATATTTAAAAGGCACATTATCACAATGTGCCTTTTATTCATCCACAATTCAATTAGAATGAAATTCCACGATTTTGCAAATATGTCATAAAACCATTTGATGCTCCCATATCTGTTAACTTTTTTTCTATTTTATAGTTTGGTCTTACATAAAGTTCAAACAATCCTCTAACTTCCTGAATTTCATTTGAATCAAAAAGAACTTTGGCTGTCAAAGCACAGTTAGCATCAACTGTTTCCCCATATAAAATATGCAAATCTCCATTGGTCAGCTTTATTGCAAAAAAACCTTTTATTTCATCTAAATTAGGATTATCTCGCTCTCTAATAATATAGTGTTCGGCTACCTTCTTTCTCGCTCCTGCACCATAATAACTCTCCAATAATTCTATAAATCCTTGAAATGAATGTGCATCCGCAGAAGGCGCAACAAAAGGCTGATGTGTTATAATATCATAAACAGAATCAGGTATTAAACATAATCGGCGAGTTTTAATCCCCGCATCAACCAAATCTTTTAACTTTTCTGTCCATAATCTCTCATATCCAGCATCGGCAATCCACTCTTCTTCTGCGAATCCAGTCATTGCCCAAATCTCACCATTAAATTTATTTTTGTTTTCTGCTTTATCTTTTAAAATAAGTTCTGCCAAAAACATTAATTCTTGGTAATATTCATTAGGTCTCAGATTACCAGAATTGTTATTATTAACTGCAGACTGTATAACTTTGCAGACCTCGCCAAAACGTCGATATGCAAATCTTTGGATTCTATCATTGCCAGATAAAAAAACTTGCTCTAAAACAGGACTGATATGCTTCATCTTTTCAGATAGCTCATTGACACTATTATCAATCTTCTGTATATCACTTTCACTTTTATTTTGCCCTTGAGTGATAGAAATCTGAAGCAATACTACCGGAATAGAAATACCAGCTCCTATAATTGATAACCGCATATCTGAATCAAGTTCTTTTCCTTCTGGAATAAGGCAAGTAATAATTATTGCTGCGAGGGGCGATAAAATTTCCAAAACAAGAATGACAATGTCCCAAAAAGTCCATTTCTTGTGCATTACAAAACTCACCTACTTTAAAATAATCATTTTTTGCTATCCTCAAATTCATATTTTGATAGTGGATCTGATCCCAGATAGCCTCCATCTGCAACAATAGTTGTGCCATTAACAAAACTCGACTCTTTGGAAAAAAGGAAATATGCTACATTAGCAATTTCTTCATCCGTACCTAAACGTCCAAGAGGTGTAAGACTTCTGGACTTGTTAAATATTTCATCAGTGTCCATTTCTCCACCAATCCATCCTGCTGGCAGTGCATTAATGCGAATTCCCCGTTGTCCCAAATTATTTGCCAATGTTCTCACAAGATTGTGAATTGCTGCTTTTGTTGCCGCATAAGCAGAGGCACCATAAGATCCACGATATGCCTCTGTACTTGTAATAATAACTATTGACCCTCCTTGTACTATCTGATTCTTTAATTCGTGAATAAGATAATTCGGTGCCGTCAAATTAATAGCTAAACTCTTGTCCCACATTTGATGTTCAAAATGATCGGGATTTTCCATGTAGAAAAAAAACTGTGCAAAAATCATACCACAAATTTCACCGCTAACTGACTTAACAAAAGTTGCAAGCTCATCCCGTGAAGCCAAATCCACTTGCTGCAATGTTAATGTTTCTAAGGGAAACTCCGCCTGCATCTTTTTTGCATTATCGGCATATTCTTCATCAAAAGTGCCAATAACACTATATCCTTCACTGATAAGCTTTCTAGTAATAGATTCTGCATAACCCGTTTTTGCTGCTCCAATAACTACAACTTTCATAGGTAACCTCCTTAAATATATTTTTGAATTTTATGGGTGTAAATAGGGATATTGCTCATCCGAAAATCCAATGTTCTTGGCAATTTTACGAATAGCTTTACAAGTTTGTGGTTTTTGTCCAATTAATTTTCCCGTCTCATTTTGTACTTCTCCAAGACAGTATCCACCACAATGTTCTCGCACCTCACACTGCATACAGTGTTTCATATTTTCTATAGTTCTTGCTTTTAAAACTGTTACTTTAGATTCATCAATGTCAAATTGCTTCTTTTCTTTATTCCATTTTCCATATACAAAACATTCCATGTGTTTAGGACTGTTCCCAAATGTCACTAAATCACAAGCAGAAATAAATCCATCTGTTGTAAAGTGAGGTACAGGTGTACAAGCGCGACAATGACGATTACAAATCCCATCAAAATTACATGTTAAAAAGCTTCCATAAAAAATTTCTTTTTCTTTAGCATACTTATATGCTTCAATATACATATCAGCATATAAATTCATGTCAAAACGGTAATTATTTAATTTTGTTGAATCATTACATACTGGTATATCACCAACAGTAGGAAACACTGGATCAGACCATATGTATTTTATTCCTAGTTCTTTAAAGTAATCAATAATTTGCATCTGACGATGAATATTTGCCTCAGTAATTGTTACACGAGCTCCAACCATTAAATCTCGAGTGCCCTTTTTCTCAATAAGCCACCTAACATTATTTTCAATAATGGGTGCAGATGGTTTTCCATTCGCACAAGGTCTATTAAGATTTTGAATGTCAGGCTCTCCATCAAATGATATCCATATAATATTTAGATTATCAAGCAACCAAGTTCGAATATCTGGTCCAAAACATCCATTAGTTTGTAGTTCAGTAGTCAATAAGTCTCCTGCTTTTTGTCGTGCATATACCACAATTTCCTTCATAAGTGAAAAAGCTTGTGTTGGCTCACCTGGACCATAAAAACGAATATGTCTACTTGAACTATTAGAAAAATAATAGTCTACACCAGCTTTAGCAATATCCAATGACAAAGTCTGTTCCTCCAACTGAGCTCTTTCTTCTCTATTATAACAATAGACACATCGAAGATTACATCTCGTAGTCAGAAAAAAAGAAGCCATTTGTTTGTTCATATGCGGCATATTTCCCCCCCTTTCCACAATATGTTAATTTTTATTAAATAATATTTAAATAACATCCCTTTCACTTTTCAATGTGCATCGCAAACTTTTTACAACTGACAATATGACTTTCATCTCATAATCCGAACAATCACTCAATTCCTTCATAAGCACATTCTTTATTTCCGAATTATCTGACACTTCTGGATAAAACACTTCATAAAGCGGTAAATCCAACTCCCTCACTAACATACACAGCAACTCAAACTTCGGGTTTCCAGTATTCTTTTCTATATCTATAATCGTTCTTTTACAAACACCAATTTTCCCTGCCAATGCTTCTTGAGATAAATTTTTCTTTTTTCTTGCTGTTTGAACAGCATTCCCCAATGCACCCATTAATTGTTTCATCTAACTCACCCCTATAAAATTTTAAACTGCATTTTTTGCGTCGTCAATCCGACCACATTTCACCAAAATATGAGTTCTTATTCACTATTTCGACAGATAGAAATAATAAACCAGATTTAAGCAGCTATCAGTATCATTCTATATTAAAAATCCGGTCTATTTTGAAGGCAAATTGCTCCAAAACAGACCGGAAACCTCTGTGTCTTATTTAATTGTTCAATTGCCCCTCAAACTTCCACACTGCCTCAATCCTGTTTCCTGGATAGATAATGACCTTTTTAATCAGTTTTTCTTTCATATCCTCTGTCAGTTCTTCCTCTTCCAGAAATGCTATAGCCTGATCTACTTTTCTTTGGGAGCCTTCCTGTTTGGTTTCCTCTTCTTCCTGTGCTTGCTGAAGTGCTACAAGTTCTTGCTCCAGCTTCTCCATATCGGCATCATACTGTTTCTTCTCGTTTAGAAAAAATCTCTTTCTAGTTTTCCATCAGCGTATTTATCGTACAGTGCAATCCAGCTTTTTGTGCTGCCTCAATTAATCTCATTACGGCATTGATCCTGGCACTAACGGATAAAGGAAAATTTCTCTTTATGACCTGCCTTGACCGCTTATCATGATCAGAAAATAACTTTGCCTCTTCTTTGACAGCTTCAAGCACTGACATATCGGCATCATGCTTTTTAATCTCAATGTCCTGCAATCGGAATCGATCTTGAATGACCGCTACTTACAAAAGACGATTCCGTAATGTGCATTGAAGAATGCCCTGCCACAACACCCACAGTAATAGATGTTTTTGAAGTTCTTGCTTTCTTTTGCTTTTTGCTGTTTCAGGAAAGATACCGCCCTGATGTACTAGGGATAAGTGATGATAGATTCATGAGTGTTTTCTACCCTTGCCTATTCCTCTTTGGGACGTTTTATCTGCATTCCCCCGACTTCATCCAACTTTGTCTTTAGCTGTACCATTGTCCTAGTATACTTTTCATTTTCATCCTGTAAAATGGCTTCAACCTTGCTTGCCGCCCCATAACACGGATTGTCTTTGTTTTCCACTGTCTTGTGTCCCCTCTGAAACGGTACAGTTCCGACACGCAGGGGATACCTCTGTCATTCAGCGCCCTTGCAATCAGTGTCGTTCCGATTCCTGCTATCATCATATTGAAGATTTCACGGACAACCTCCGCTTCTTCCGGCTCTATGACCAGCTTGTGCTTATCTTCCTTTGATTTCTTGTAGCCGTACAAGACGCAGTTGGAATTGTACTGCCCTTGTTCTGTCATGCAATCCTCTGTTTCCTTGACATTTCTCTGCTATAATAGCCATAGATTCGGTTGTGACTTCCACAAGTTCCGCACTATCATAGTTGTCATTTACGGAAATGAACCACATCCCTATGAAGGGAAATAACTGTTCCAGATAATTCCCTAGTTCAACATAGTCTCTGCCGAACCTTAAGAAGTCTTTCACGATAATACAGTCAATCTTTCCCTTTTTGGCAAGTTCAATCATTTTCATGAACTGCGGTTTGTTTTCGAAGTGTGTGCCAGAAAAACCGTCGTCGCATTTCTCAATGACCTTGTAGCCGTTAAACTCTTTCTGGTTCTTAATGTAATCATGGAGCAATTCCCTCTGTGTTGTGATACTTCCGCCTTCCGTCAGTTTCACAAATGCTTTCAGCTCATCGGCAAAGGCATATTCTATTTCAATCCTGCTCTTCCCGAAGAAAACAATGCGGCTAATCAGTGCGTGGATTATATCCGATGTAAGTTCTTCAAAGCCTGCATTCTGCTTGCTGTATCCCTTTCATCCATTGGTAGTGTAAATTGTCATTGTCTTCTCCTTTCGCCTCATTTAATTAAATTTTGAAAATGTCAAGTTTGCCTTTATGTACAGGTTTTTAAGCCTGATCTCCTTAAAACACTGCAGCATAATTCAACGATTATAGTAAATTGAACAATCGCATAGTTGTATCAGGTCCCTTATTTCCCTCCTGATACAACACGTCACTTCCTACAAATGAATTCTCTGATGTTCTAATTGTATATAGTTTATCAGAAAACAACGGTACTGCTTTCTGATTTACAACACAGCAAGCAACAAACATATTCGGTTCTAAAATATCCAAAATAGTCCTGCCTGTATTTATTACCGAATCAACTAGAATAACATTCTTCGTATTCGGTCTTATAAAAATATCTTTTTTAGGATTGTATATCTGGAATTTACATCCTAGCTTAAAATACATCCCTTCAGCAAAAAACAATCCGCCTCTAAGAATTGCAACAATAGTAGTATCTTCCGGGTCTAAATTACTAAATGCAGCTCCTAATAAACTTCCTAACTCCATATGCGCTTTAGCAAGTGCTGGACCTGATATTCCCGAATTTGATTTTGTTATAGTGATTAGTTCATTTATCATATCATCTTTTTCAATTTCAAACAAACAACAATCCCTCCAAGTTTTTTTCTTTTAATGAAGCACTTGTATTCCCGTCTTTTTTGAGTACCAAGTAGCCCTTATGCGCTTGTTTCAGCATGTAATAATCATTCATGCTATCACCAAACGCCAATATCTGCGTTCCTTTGTCCTGCAAGAATTTTGAAACGAAGTATTTAGTATCTGAACACATTTGAGGTCCATAGAATATAGGCATATTATTCTTATCGCCAATCTGTTTCCATATACCATAATGTCCCATGGTAAGTATTACAGCCTTTCCTTTTATTAGACCCATTATTCTTTCGTTCACTGTAAGATTCATTTCATCAACATCTTGAAGCGAATAATCAATAAAGCTTAAATAATCCATCAACTCCCGGTTGTGTCTCCATGACTGAAACCCTGTGTAGAAATTTCCGTCAAAAAGATGTGTCTTATATCCAAGGCATGTACTACTATCTTCTAATATGAACGTTTTATCTCCATCCACAAGAGATACCAACTCTCCCGCCCCTATCTTATTTGCAATATCTTCTGCATACTTCACGCAGCTAAAGCCGCATACAATACTATCAATAAACTCCAGAATTATATTAATATTGGCAAAAAATCCCTTTTCCGGATTATCAATAACATAAAAATCCTTATTGTTCTTATGGCAGTATTCTCTAAGAGAATCTATTTCAAAATCCTGCCATCTTTTTAGATCGTATTTCAGGTACTTGTTGTTTCTTATCGAGTCCTCCATTCTTTTGGCTAGTATTTCCGGATCTACATATAAATATAGAAAAGCATCATATAAACTCCCATCTTCCTCCGTAAAAACAACTTTATCACCAAAAGAATAGTGACCATCCATAATAAATCTATCTTTTTCTTTTAAATCTTGAGCTAACTGCTTTCTTATGGCATCTTTCTCAGCATTCGCCAAATCATGAAAGTCCGGAGCTATTTTTCTCAGTAATGTACTGCCAGACAATACCTCCAAATTTCTCACAGCATTGAGAATGAATGTTTTTCCTGCCGTCGGCAATCCATATAATCCTATTCGCATAAAGTCTCCTTATAGCAATGTGTTCTATCAAAATCAAGTGTTATGCCTTCCAACTTAGATAAAGACATTTCGCTTTTTCCAAGTGGGGAACAATCTATACAATTTCCACAGATATAAATATTTCCATTCGCATAAAAGAAATTATTCATTCCTCCCCCACATAAACCACCATACATTGTGCAATCATACCCACCTCTACGAACATTTAAGGATTTGGCTGCTTCATCAAGGAAAGTATTAAAGTTATTCAGAGGTATACCATATTTGCCAATCATTCTAGAAAAAGTAATTCTGTTCTCAAATTGCCTGAAAAATGCAATCGTTTCGTCCGCTCTGTCAATGACTTCCTGACCAACAGTACAATTCATTGAAGGATAACATCCCATAATCTCTTTATAGAGCATTATTTTTTCCATGACCTTTGCGTGTGTATTGCATCGATATTTGTCGTGAATTTCAGGAATTCCATCAATAGAGATGCCTACATTCACATTATTTTCTTTGAAAAACATAAGCATATCTCGATCTAGCAATAAGCCATTGGAAATAGTATATGCCGCTATCCTGCCATCTCTTAAATAATCAGATATGTAAGTCAAGTATGCTTTAAGAGCATCAAAGTCCAGCAACGGTTCTCCGTTACCGACAAACCCTATTTTGAATACATTGATGTTATTCTTATCAATGCTCTCCTTAACGTTATCCAATATTTTAAATACATTCATGTCATGTTCATGTATGCTTTCCTTCTTTTCGTGGAAATGACAATATTTGCAAGCAAGATTACAACGATTATTAATAGAAATGCAAATTCTATCTACCATACTTATCTTCGCCCACTCCCTCCAATTTTATTTCCATTTCTATATCTGTTTTTATTAGACCTTTTGCAGAAATTATCTGTTTTTCTCCTTCCTGTTTCCAGATATTCGTGATATCTATCCTCCGCTGTAAATCCGTCACGATCAACAATTTTAGTATCAGCCCCAGCTTCAATTAAGAGATCTCTGCATTCCAACCATCCCCAATAGCAAGCCTTAATCAATGCGGTAAATCCATTTCCATCCTGCTGGTTAATGCTCGTTCTTTCGTCTTTAAGCAGTTCTCGTACAAATTCCAACTTATTGTCCCAAGCAGCAATCATCAAGGGCATATTTCCATCATTCTTATGTTGTTTCTTATCTTTGTCTTTCTGGTAAAACTTACCGGAATCATGCATATTACGACTACCAATATTCGGATTAGCCTTGCATTCGTTCAACAGGAATTTGAACATATCAAAATCTCCATTTTGAACACTATGTGATAATGCTGGAAGATAATGCTTTCCGCAATCTCTCTTATCAATGTCTGCACCGTGCTTAATAAGCCATCTGATTTTCTCACATCTCTGCTTAAATGGAGCTTTCCTATTTCTGACTGCAGAAATAATCAGCGTATTTCCATTTTCTAAATACGCATTTATTTCATATGAGCTTGGCATTTTGAAACCAAGCTTCTTCTCAATATCAGCATAGGAATCTGCATAATACTCATCAATCTTCATAATAGTGTGCATATCAGTAAGTTTCTGCTTTCTTGCAGTGTAATCCAGCAAAAACAGTGACTTTACACTTCCGTCCCCACCGCTTAATCTCGCAGCAAATCCAGTATCATAGGTGATAATATCCACTTCACAACCAAGCTCTTCAGATGCATCTCTGGCGACCTTGATAATTCTCTGATCATTGTTCATACCATCATCATTTTCATCAGCCCGATAATCTCTTGTAATAACATTCCCACCTTCATCCTGAGCATTATTCGTAATAGATTGCAAAATACGCCAAGCCTTCGCTGCCAATCCATTTTTATTATAATCCTTGATAGAGTCAAGCTCATTTACTACAATATCTGGAACAACAACGTAGTTATATTCTTCACTAAGTTCATCAATTAACTGGTCATTCTTTAACAAAGCTGATGTGTCTGTAACAACTGCTTTTTTGGCTCGAAGCAACTGCTCAGTCTGCTCCTCTGTCTTGTTGAGAACTCTACAGTAATCTCTAAAAAAACCTTCTACAGTTTTGTAGCTTGTAGGCCCATCTATTTTTTCTGCTCTGGATAGTGTTGACTTGTTACAACCAATCAAATCGGCCATTTGGGAAATAGATTTATTCCCTCTTAGTTCAATCATTTTCTTTCTTAAAAAATTGCATTTTGTTATTTCATCCATTATTATCTACCCCCAATAATGATTATGATAAATATTATCCGTTCTCCTGAAAGAACCTACATATACCCTAGCACACCGTTGCTTTTTTCTCAATATCTTTCATAATATTGCAACATTGCAGGGATAATTTCAACTCATACTGATTTTTCTACTGTTTTTGCAACGACAATTTCAGTTCTGCAACAAAACATTAAAAATGGCGGGTATTTGCAACCTGCAATCATAAAACGCAACAAAAAGAGGGATATCTCTACAATTTCTGTAGTAATGTCCCTCACATATCTCACTATACTCTTACCGCAAAATCCAGACTGTTTCATCCTGACCCGAACTCCAATCTTCCCCATCCTTTATCAGAGCCTTTTCCACTCTTAACTTCCATGATGGTAAAAACACCGACACCGCTGGAAACCCTAGCCCCATACATAGCCTTTCCATTCCATGCATACACTGTATATCCAGAATGCTTATCAACCATAGTCTTAGCATTATCCAGCACCATATATACCCCAAGTTAAAAAGCTGCATCTGACCAGGACTTTTTCACCCTGTAATGCTTCACAAGCCCTGCAGGTGCATCAGCCTTCACATCGTACTGAGTCAGTTTCCATCTCGCTATAATGCTGTAAAGCTTCTCCACATAAGTAAGGCTTGTCGCATAACCACCATCCTTGATAATCTGCGCCGCCTGCGTATAATTGGTGCATCCCTTCAAACCATCGTATCTCAGCTTGCTTCCATTCTTGGCACCAAGCAGATAAGCACTGTGGTCTGCAATGGAATCCTCCTCCAAAATAAAAGGCAGGACTAGATTAGCAATACACAAACGAAATATCCGTTTCAATAGCTAATTTAGTCCTATTATACCACCAGCATATCCTATAAAAACAATATCATAGTCTGCGATATTTTCAACCTTTCCTGTCAATTTAGGTCTTGCATTTTCCGCCTTCTCTCCAGCGGCACGTTCGAGACATTCCTCATAATCAGCGGAATACAGCCCTTCTCCCCATGCTTCCTACTCCATTTCTTTTTAAGCTTGAATGACCTGAAAGGTTTTCCACTTTCCTGTCTTTTCTCTCCAGATAAAGAGAACCGCTCGAATCACCCAATCGCACACCATGGCAAGGGCAATGCCAATGACACCCATCTGCAGGATAATTCCCAAAAACCATGACAGAAACAATCGTACCGCAATCGTGGAAACAACAGAAACATACATAGTAAATTTTACATCACCTGCCGCACGGAGTCCATTGCTGAGTGCGCCGGAAAAAGGATAGGCTGCCGCATTAAACACATTATGAATCAGCACCAGCCAGACGACAAGCTGTTTGGTCGCGGGTTCCAGAGAATAAAAGCTCAGAAACGTCGGAGTTAAAAGCAAAATCAAAAAATTCCATGCCGTTGAAATCAAGAGCGTTATCTTGGTAAGTCTCCTGAAATAATATTCTGCGCCCTCGGTATCTGCATTTCCCATGCATTGTCCAATCACAGTGATAAATACCGGTCCCATGGCAACGCCCGCCAGAGCCGCCAATGACCAAATGCTTTGCGCCACACCGTTTGCCGCAATCTGATAGGTGCCAAACAATGCCACAATACTGCTGAGCGCCACCTTTACTAATTGAAAGATGCCATTTTCCACACCGTTTGGCACAGCAACCTTCAAGATACTTTTCATCAGACCAGCCTTCCAGCAAAAGAGCCACTGATTTCGGTACACCACCTCATTCTTTTTCTGAAAGCATAGTATGGTAATGACCACTGCAGAAAAAACACGTGCCATAAAAGACGGCCATGCCACTCCGGCTACCCCGGCATTCAGCACAAATACCCCAATCACATTACCGATGACATTGATGGCATTGGAAGCTGCCGACAGATACATTGTCACATTGGTCTTTCCCAAGCTGCGGTAAACAGCCGCGCCAGCATTATAGATGGCAAGCGCCGGATAGGAATAAGCTGAAATTTGCAGATAGGTAATGCAGGCATCCATAACCGGATCTTCCACTTTTCCAAAGAGCAAGCGAAGCATCGCTTCCTTTCCCATCAGCACCGCTGCCGCCATCAAAACAGAGAAAAGGGTGGAGAATAGCAAAAGCTGACTAGCCGCTTCTCCCGCATGCTCTCTTTCCCGTCTGCCAATATACTGACTGATGACAACAGCTCCTCCGGAAGCCAGCGCCGTAAATAAATAGATAAATATGGTATTAAACTGATTGACTAACGACACCCCAGAAACAGCTGCTTCCCCCGCATAACTGATGACCAGCGTATCCGCAAGCCCCACCAGCATTACCAGAAATTGTTCCAAAAACAAGGGGACAATCATTCTTTTCAATTCTTTATCGGAAAACAACTCATTCTCTCTCATGATGCCTTTCCCTTTTATGACCACTGCTTTTTCTTATTCTATCAGTCCGTTCGCTTTTAACCATTCAGTAACATCCTTTGATAAACTGCTGCCGCCAGAATAATGTACAGATAAGGCTTCTCCCATTGTCGCATCTGGAACCAGCTTTGAGATTGCTGTCAAGCTTTGTCCAAACCGGCCTCCTCCATGAGAACAGAAAGGAATGATGGTCTTACCTGAAAAATCGTACTCCTCCAAAAACGAAGCAATCGGCATTGGGATGGATGCCCACCAATTGGGGTAACCAAGTATGATGGTATCATAATCCTCCATATTTTCCACATGATTGGCAAGCTCTGGGCGTGCTTGGGCATTTTGATCCCTCTGTGCTTCATCCAATACCGTATTATAATCATCGGAATAAGGATTTACAAGTTCTATTTCAAATAAATCCGCCCCTGTCTGCGACTGTATTTCCTTGGCTATTCCTCTGGTATTGCCACCCCATGAAAAGAACACAATCAAAACTTTTCCTCCATTATTTTGTGTACTTTGAGTACCTGTGCTGGTCACATTTTCACTGTCTCTTACAATGCCTCGAACCAGCCGGATTCCAATATTAAAACTGCCCTTGTTCTCTGCAAGTGTCGCGCGATAGGCACTGCGCATATTCTTGGCAAAATCATTCCATCCTCCGCCACGGTATACACGCAGCGTTCCGGTTTCAGCTCCGCTTGGATTGACTGCGGCATCCGCATCATAGGCTCCATAATAATCCCATACCCATTCACTAACATTGCCATGCATATTATAAAGTCCCCAAGCGTTTGGCGAGAAGCTGTCCACTGCCACTGTGGTCTGGCGGTATTGTCCCGGCTTTGTGGTCAGATTTCCCTGAGAAAAATAATTATCCTCAATCTCATATGGGTAATGACCGTAATAATTTGCCTCCTCTGCACTGATAGAATTTTCCGTATTAAAAGGCGTTACCGTCCCTGCCCGGCAGGCATATTCCCACTCTGCCTCGGTTGGCAGACGATAACCATCTGCACTGCGGTTCCATGTAATTGTCTGCCCATCAATCGCATAAGCAGGCATCAAACCCTCTTTTTCACTGCGGGCATTGCAATAACGGATGGCATCCATCCAAGAGACATTCTCCACCGGCAGATTGTCATCGGAAAAATTGGAGGGGTTCTCTCCCATAATCTCCTGATACTCTGCCTGTGTCAGTTCGTAAATGCTCATATAGAAATCACTGACTGTCACAGTGTGCTGCGTTTCATCCTCCAAACGCCATGCTTCATCCGCCGGGCTTCCCATCTGAAAGGTTCCACCCGAAATCAGCACAAAGTCCTCAGACAGATTATCTAAAGTGCTGCTGCCTTCTTTACCATCTGGAGCTATTGTTTGTGAATCAGTTCCTTTTGTTACATCTTCCTTAGATGCATTTATGTTTTCTGATGGGTTTGAATTGTCCGTCCTCCCACTAGTATTTCCACACGCACATAGCATAAAAACCATGACCGCTGACAAGATAAAGGCGCTAATTTTCTTCATGTTGTGTCTCCTTTCTTTTAGTTTTCAACGAGGAAATCTTTCCCATCCCTTTGGCAGCATAATGGGCAACAAAAATCCAAAATCCCATGATGGCAAGGTACTCTAAAAGCACCGCTGCTGCACTTTGCTCAAAATCAAAAAATGCAAACTGTACTTTGAGGAACATATAAGAGAGCAGATTTTTCTGAATGAAGAGGTATAGTCCATATCCAGCAAATAAAACCGCAATTCCACGTAAAATCCATATCATGATGCCGGATTTTCCCTTTCCATTCAGCAGCTTTCCAAACATTCCCAATACCATGCTGAAATGAAGCCCTGCATGAACACTCATTAATACAAAGCCCCAATAAGATGCAGACAGGTGCATGGTTCTTGCTGTCGCCATTGGTCCTTTAATCGAAAAAACTGCAAATGCATAACGCGACATGACGATTCCGCTGAAGCCAAGGCAAAGCATGGTCAGAAGGAGACTTATATTAATCAGTGTGCTGACAATTCGCAACAACCGATACTTTCCCTTGAATAAACTTCCATACCACCTGAGATTCAAAAGATTGTGTGTAACAAACAGCACAAGCATCCCGGCACCTATCCATTCGTGCAGCTTCTGCCCTGTGATTTGAAATGCCATCAGAAAGAGCAGCAGCACCGTCATCAAAAAATCAATTGTCATTTTTATTTTCATTTTGGATTTCATAAGCTGCCGCTCCTTTTCCTAAAATCAACGAATTCATTCCCCAAAATCCAAGCCGAGGCTGTTTACCCATTCCATAACGGTCTCCTGGGAATCACCGCCGTTCAAACGCTTACCTGCAAGCCAATTTGCACCGCTTGTAAGCTTTTCCAGATTCGTTGCGCTGGAACCCACGCCGCTGCCGCCGGAGGTACAGAAAGGCACAACTGTTTTCCCAGAGAAATCATAGCTCTCCACGAAGGTGCTGAGAATTCTAGGCGCATCTCCCCACCAGATGGGATAGCCAATAAACACGATGTCGTACTGTTCCATGTTCTCCACAGAACCGGAGATAGCAGGGCGGACACTAGAGTCGTTCATTTCAAGGGTTGTGCGGCTGTTGTTGTCATGATAGTTCAGGTCTGCATCCGTATAGATTTCTTCCGGAACGATTTCGTAAAGTTCTGCATCCAAGCCATTTGCAATATGCTCTGCCACACCTTTTGTCGTGTTGGTAGCAGAGAAATAAGCCACCAGAACTTTCCCTTTGGAACCATTTGTGTTCTCCCCATTACCCGTATTGCCGCCTTCTGCAGGCTTTGCATCATTGGGTGATGATGCTTCATTATTTGTACTGCCCTGTGCAGAATTTGTATTGTTTTTTGTATCATTTTGGGTATTGTTCTCTGTAGAGTTTTCCTTATCAGCAGTCTGTTTTGTCTGACTTCCTCCTGTGGAACCTTGCCCTGTCTGTCCTGCTGAATTTCCACAGGCCGTAAGGCTCAACATCATAACCAAAGTAACTAAGATTGCAATTGTTTTTTTCATAATAATTACCTCCAAATTTTTATTGTGCTAATGAGAATGTAATATCTTCCCTGCTGTCCAAATGTTCAAACACGGACAGTTCGGAAGTGACCTTGCCAATGGGAATGACATCCACAGAAAGATTGGGGTTATCGGTCTGCGCATAGAAGATTGCCATATTATGGTGCGCTTCACAATAGGTAATGTCACCATTTTCAAAGTTTTTTTGACCGCCCTCCAGATTTTTCAGATAGAAATCCACTCCGCCATAGTATTCCCTGCCGCGCTGCCACAGGCAGTCAAAGAAACAAGCAGTACAAGTATCAACAGCGCACATATCCTTCGTTTCATAGCATACCTCCCATCCTTCTGTCATCCTGCCCTCATTCTGCTGATCATGTAGTCAATTTCATCAAGGGATTGCTGCTTTCCATGGATTTCCTCCAATAGTCTGCATCGATATTTCCGAAGCATTTGAATTTGTCTCTCTCTATTCTCGCACCGCAGAATTTCATCGATTGTTTCTTTGCTAAGTCCGGCTTTCGCAAGTGCATAGACATCTGGTTCCACCAAACAGCACCTCCTCTGCAAAAAATATAAGTGCAGTTACAGAGCCATCTGCTCCTTTCCTGCACTTACATTATACTTATGCTCTTAAAATATATCAAATACTTGTATTTTATACCAAACCCATGCCTAAAAAGCATTTTGAAAATTCAATAAATTTTGTTGCCGCCAAACTGAAGGGCTGTCCGCGCTTCCATGCCAAGACGCTGGTTGCCCGCAGTTCCGGATACAATGGCCGATAAACTATTTTGGATGAGTCCCAAAAAGGCACTGCACCTTCAATCACCAGCGAATATGCCAGCCCCTGATTTACCATAATTGCGCCGTTGGTATTCAAGTTGCTGGTAAATAGGACATTCAAGTTCTTATAATAGTCGCCAAACCAACTCGCCAATTCGCTCTGCACCTGCATACGCCTTGGAAGAATCAAGGGCAGATCCGCCAAATCGCTTGCCGTAATAAATTCTTTTTCTGCCAGCGGGTCCCCAGGCGGCATCAGAACTACCCACTTTTCTTTTATGTTCATGCGGATAAAATCATACTTCTCCATGTCTATGGGCTCCAAAAGCAGACCAAGATCAAGAAGTCCTTTATCCATCTGTTCTTTCACCAAATCCGCAGTTGCCGTAAAAATATCAAAAGTAACTAGGGGATATTTCTGCCGAAAATTCCTGAACAGTTCAGGCAGCAGCTGCACCGAGGCAATTTCTCCGCAGCCAATGGAAATCTTGCCTTCCACCTGTTCCTCCTGTTCAACCAATTCTTTTTCCGTCTTATCAACCAGCTGCAAAATTTCTTCTGCGCGGCGGCGAAGCAGGAGACCTTCATTGGTTAATTTGATTTTTCTAGTACCGCGGTCAAACAGCTTAACACCGATTTCTTCCTCCATCTGTGCAAGCTGGCGGGAGAGTGTGGGCTGGGTGATATGCAAAACTTCTGAGGCTTTTGTAATGCTTTCTTCCCTGACCACAGTGAGAAAATAGCGAAGAACCCTGATTTCCATATATGGACTCCTTTCGGCTTTACCCATGCTTTATTTGGCATATTATAACATCTTTATGCCTTTTAAGCAATGCACTGTTTGGAGTTGTTTATTCTCCAAATATCTCCTCAAAGCTCATCTCCGATGGTGCATTCTTTACCGCCTCAAAGAAATTCTTTGTAATTTCCTTATAACTTTCCTCATCCACCTGCACCATACCCAATTCATCATTTAAATCAACCCAATAGGTGCCCTGCCAGCTGCCATCATCCGGATGTACATAATCATAATCTTCTAAAAAATATGCCACATTCTCAGTCTGTCCGTTTTCATCCACCACTTCATATGCCCAAATGTCCTTATTTGCCAGACAGGGATGGTGATAGCACAACTGCCCTGCTCCCAGAAGATTATAATAAGGCATCCTATAAGAAGCAAAGAAAAACTCTACCACATCTTCCTCCGGCAGATATTTCAAAATATGCAGTCCGCCCCCATACATAACATCCATGACAAGCTCCGGCATTCCGTCTCCGTCAAAATCCATATAGTAAAAGTGGGTATCTTGAATCAAGTCCTCCAGATATTCCTCATCCGTTCTCTCCATAGAATCATAAAAATACCCTTTCAGATAAATCTTCTCCCCCTTCAATTGCCTGACCGGAATCTGATTGCTGACAGCCTTATAATAAGCATCTTTGTACTGTTTATCCGTCTGGACATCATATTTTATTGTATCAATGGGAAACTCTTTGACCGTATAATCAATCTGCATGCTTCTATCATAAATCTCCTTGGCAGGATCCTTCAAAATCTCCTCCAAAGTCCACCTTTTTTCGCTTCCGTCAAAATATTGGATGACTAATTCATCTTCCCAGCTAACCCTTTCGCAAAATGCCGGTTCCTTCCAAAAAAGCTTCTTCACCAACTTTGTGTTTTCATCTAACACCCATAGATGCCCCTCTATTTCTCCGGATGCAATCCCCATATAGTTTGTTAAAGCTTCCTGCGCATAATATAATCTATAACTTTCTCCAAAATCTTTGTCCCTGACCGTTTCTTCCCAAAGAAGATTATCCTCACAAAAACTCACAAAGAAACTGTACTGCATAGCATACCTGTCCACAGAATAAGGATAGTCCTCAATATCATAATCATAATCCATGATCACCTGCTCTTCCCCATCGCAGCAATCGGCAATACGGACAAAAACCCCATTTCCGTTCTCTTCCCTTCCGGCATGAAAGGTTTTTATCTGTTCACAATCCGTTTCATTTGACCATTGGTAATAATCAATCGAACTTTCGTAAGTTCCTGCCTTCGTAACTTTAAATCTGCGGCTGTCTTCATCATAAATATAATATTTAAGACACTGTTCTAGTTCTTCCGGTCCCCGCACAAATTTTTGCTGGGATGGGCTCCAGATATAATGAGAAAACACTTTGGAAGAGCCGGCATTAATATAATTGATATCCAAATACCCATCTACATTAAAATCCTGAAAAGAAAATGGCACATGATCAACATAAAAGAATTTATCATACAAATAGGAATAAACATTCCCTAGTGCCACGCTCTCTGTCAGAATACTCTGAAAGGGACTATCATCTTTCTCCCAATACACTTCTATTACATATTTTCTGCTTTCATCACGGATATTTTCTATCGGTCTGATTTGAACCAGAATATCTTTCTCTTCTCCCACATCCTGCTGCAGGCAATAACTTCCTTCTTTTTGATTATTCCAAAATCCGCTGCCGTCCTTAAATTTTGTCCACTCTGCATAGGTTTTAGAAGAATAAGCGTCTGTGTCCTGACACATTGTATAGGGCATGACGGCATTTCCCCCATTTTTCTCCTCAGAAACGACCTCATAATTTTGCCCCTCCCAATAAAAGAAGCAGTGCTCCCTGTTGTTTTCCACTAACAGCCTGCCATAATATCCTGTTGTTTTCGGGCTGTTTGATGCATAGACAGAGTATGCTTCCACATCTGGATACTGTTCTTGCAAATAAGAAAAAAGTTCCCTCTCATTCTCATAGTCAGGAAATGCTTCTACTTTTCGCACACAGACTTCCTCCTCTGTCTGTCCACCCCAACTAAATGTTTTTTTACTAACCAGAACAAACTCCCCGGCCTCCATGCTGCGTTCATAGGAGGAAGCATCTGCCTCATAAGAGCCGAAACTATAGACCGCTATGGTAGTAAGCCCTGCTAGTTCTTCGTCATATGTAAAATCAAAGGCACTGTTGTTTAAAACGATGCCATCAACACAAACATCCACCAAAAAAAGCTTTTCCTCTAAAAAGAGCCTGTCCAAACACTCATTCCATTGGTCCTGATTCATATTTCCGCAGATTTCATATGCCATATCATTTTGCACCAGATACAAATAGTGCAAATCGCTTTTTTCCGGATTTCCAATCTCCACCCGCGCAAGTCCTTCTAAGCTAGTCTCTCCATCCACATAACAGACAATCTGCTCATGGGGATATCTCTCGCCAAGCTCCTGAAGCCTCTCATACAGATATGAAAAATAACTCTGCCCTGTGATATCATGTTCACTCACCATCACATCACAATTCAGAGTTTGTGCTGATTCTTCTGCTCTTTTTACCAATTCGCTCCTCTGTTGTTGCTCTGCCATCTGATATGTCTTTTTGGCAAGTACACTCAAAACCACCACTGCAGCTATACCAATGCATACCCATGTGCATATTCTCATTAAGACATTCTTTTGCATCTTAATCCTCGTTTCTGTGGCATCTTCGGGTAACATACTTCCAATCATACCACTTTCTTGTAGGTACAATTACATAATTATAAAGGGTATATGCATCATTTTTGCATCATATCAACAAATCTTTTATATCTTCCAAGGTATCTGCCTTTGCATAAAGACATTTGGCCAGTTCTTCATCCGGTTGTGTCTGGTCCGGCACCATGATAACCTTACATCCGGCGCGGTAAGCAGACAAAACCCCGTTTGGCGAGTCCTCCACCGCATAACACTCCTCCGGCGCCGCTCCCAGTTTTTCACAGGCATACAGGTAAATATCAGGAGAAGGCTTCCCTTCTTTCACTTGAGTTGCGCTTATGATCTCGTCAAAATAGCCAAGTAAGCCCACTCTGCCCAAATAATCCTGAGCACGTTCCAGACCTGCAGCTGTTGCAACCGCCGTCACAATATCCCTCTCCTTCAGCCAGGAAAGCAAGGCAAGGGCACCGGGTTTACACCCAATGCCCTCCCGTGCCAGATATTCTTCCACCATTTCCCTTGCACAGATTCTCACCTTTTGATAGTCCAGCTCCTCACCGAACCATTCTTTCAACTGTGCTGGTGCAAAAGGACGTCCCAGACTCCTCATAGCAAGGGCCTGCTCATCCGTCATATGATACCCAAACTGCTCTGCTGCCTTTCTCCAACAGATACGGTAATATTTTTCCGTATCAATCAAAGTTCCATCCATATCAAAGATTATTGCTTTCAATTTGTTCTCTCTCCGCTTTATCTGCCCTGCGCTTTTTCTCTTTTGTGACGAAAACGACTATCAGCAAAATAACCAGAACCACGCAGATTCCTACGACTACTCTTATGACTACTCCTCTCAGTGTACTGTAATTTTGCTCGTTCGTCAAACGGAAAGTTCCCGGCTGTTCCATAGTAAACATCAGGTAACTGCCCATCACTTCGGTCTTTGTCTGCACATATGCCCCTGTACCATCCAGCACCAGAACCGCCGTCCTCTTGGGATTCTCACAGAAGATACGCACCTGAACAGATTCTTCATAAACCTCTTGGACAGCGCCGCCATCCCCTTGTTTTGTAATGGAAAATATGACAATCGTGTCGTTTTCCTCCGAAATACTCTCCGTCTGCAGCTCATATCCGGGCAGGAACTTACCTTCCACCAACAACACCGGCTTGCCATTCTCATTTTCCTGCGCACTTTTCAGTGAAGAAATCCATTTTTCATACTGAACCTCCAGCACCTTGTTTCTAGTGATACAAGAGAAATCAAATTCAGGCCATACGCCATAATAGCCTTCTTTTTCCGGAATCTCCGGAATCTCATCTTCCGTCACAGCTTCCCCATAACCGCATTGATAAGAAGCCAGCTCCTGTCCCTCCGCCATAAAGATAATGGTAAACAGAGAGAACTCCTCCGGTACATTTTCCATCTGTCTGAATTCCTCATAGGACAGAGGTGTTGCGCCTCCCTGATAGCCAATGCCGTCAATGCCGCCTATATCGCCAGCCACATAATAATTGTCATACAAAGTGCCTTGATTTTCCACCTGTCCTGCAATGCTTCCCATGCACTCCCCTGTCACATAAAGTGTATTATAGGCGTAGCTGTAAAAAATATCACATCCCTTTCCAACAATGCCGCCCACATAATTTTTGCCGGAAAGACTCCCCATGCTGTAACAGCCTCTGATTGCATAGCTGGAGGCTCCTGCCACGCCGCCTACATAACTTCCGTTTGTGCTGCTGACATCACCGTAGGACTCACAGGAGATAATGGCTCCATGCTCCGCCTTTCCTACGATACCGCCCGCACAATCCTTTTTGCTGATTATCTCGCCCATATTGCGGCTGTCGCGTACCACCGCCTTAATTGAGCGCTCCACATTAAAGCTCTCTGCTCCTGTGACCGTGATATCATCCTCTGGGTCAAAATCATACTCTGTGGAGATTTGACCCACAATGCCGCCTACATTGGTATCCGCTTCTATTTGTCCCCTGTTGATACTCAAAGTAATCTTACCCTGCTTAAAAGATTCCGTATCATAAAAACCCTCATCGGAAGCATCCTCAATGCTAATACCTTCATAGCGGAATAAATCATCCCTGATTTCACTAATCAAACTTCGCAGCACCCGGGCCTGTTCCACCAACGCATTCATGTCTGCATCCGTCTTATCTGTACTTTCCTCCAAAATGTTCACAAGCTGGTCAAGATAATCTCCTGCCGCCCTCATCTCGGCATTGAAAATATTCAGATTATCTGTAATGCCTCCTGAGCGGTCCATGGACTCGGAAGACATTCTATCCAAATGCCCGCCGGCACTTTCACTGAATTTTCTGAGCGCCGCCTTGTAACTTTCCATGTCATTGGGAATCTGCACCGTAATCGGCTTGCCCGGTTCCGGCGCAATATCGATTATAGGGAAACGATTCTCCTCTGTACCTTCAGACCCGCCGATTACCACATCGTGAACATTGCCGCTTTCTTTATCGGCTTCATTCTGATTTGACAAATCTTCATTTAAAGCCTTTAAATCATTGCCAATTCCATTCAATTCCTGATTATAGATGCACCACAGGGTATTTATTGTTCCCAACAGTTCGCCCCCTGCCGAGTTTGCGTTTCTCAAACTAGTAGTAAGATTTTGTGCCGCCGAAGACGCCTGCTTTGAATAACCATTGATATCCTTCTGTGCTGTACTCAACAAATCAAAAAATAAATCCGTCTCCCGGTCAAGCTCCTGCAGCTTGTCGCCCAAATACTCTATCTCCATAAAGGGCTCCATCTGCCCTGCAATGCCGCCCACATCTTTTCTTCCAAAGACATGGCCATCATTGGTACAGCTCTGTAGATATCCCTGATGCAGCCTTCCTACAATGCCGCCAACATTGTAGCCCACATGCATATAACCTATATTTCCCTCATTCGTACAATAATAAATTTTCCCGCTTGAAATGCCTGCAATACCCCCTGTGTCTGTGTGGGCACTCACATTAGAGGTGCTGTTTAAATCCTCCAGATGTTCCACGGTAATGTCTTCCAATTCATAAGATACCTCTGTGCTTCGGGTATTGACAGAGCCCACGTTTTTGCAATTATTCAGGGTTCCTTTGTTATTTCCCACAATGCCTCCAGTGGAATGATTTCCAAGCACAATTCCCTGAAAGCTGCATCTTCTGATTTCACCGTTCTCCTCGTTCACGCCTGCTAGGCCGCCCACTTCACTATCGCCCATTACCTGACCAGAAAAGGTGCAGTCGAAAATCTTTCCATAATTGACTCCTGCAATTCCTCCTATGCGGCTCTGGCTTCCCTCTGGCATTACCTTTCCTTTTACAGTGAGATCGCGAACCACTCCGCTTTCCTGCACATATCGAAACAGCCCCATCCCCGAACCACATTCTGTAATCTCAAGACCGCTGATTTGATGACCGCCTCCCTCAAAGACGCCGCCAAAGCTGGGAATGCTTATATTGGCATACTCCTTCAACACAATATCATCCATCAGCTTCACATACTTATCTCTGGACCAGACATCCAACTTACATTCCTCTGCCAGCCCTGCCAATTCCTCCTCTGTGGAAATCTCAATGACTGTGTATTGGGACTGCTCCAAAGCCGCATCCCCTGAGCCGTCACCCCTTCCATGCCCTGCGCGGTAATCCTCATAAGTAACACTCTCCGCTGCCTGCACCTGCATTGGTCTGACAAGGCTCCCTCCCATAAGAGCTAGCGAACACAAAACCAAAATTCCCAAAGTCTCCAAAAGCTTCGGTGAGGCTACCACGCCTTCCGTCTCCTCTATTGCTTCTACCTTATCTTTCGGCCGTACCACAGCCCCCATCTCGCCCTCAATAATACCCGAGAAATCTCCCTCAATAACGCCATTGACATATCCTCTGATGTGTCCATTCATACGGATGCGCCCACTGGCAGGCAGAGGCTTTGCCAAGTCATATTTCAAATTAAATGCCGTCTTTTCTATAATGATGTCGCCAATCAGCAAAGTCTGTGGAAGCACCAAAAGCACCAGAGCAATGGAGGTCAAGGTACCTCTGCCCAGCGCAAGACCGATGGCAGCCACAACTGCATTAGTGGAAACATTGCTGATGATAAATCCTGCTGCCACCAGCATAGAACCGCTGGTCACTATAGTTGGAAATGCCTGATTCAAAGTCTCCACAATAGCCTTCTTAATGGGCATATAAGTCTTTAAATCCATGTATCTGCTGGTAATTACGATTGCATAATCGATAGTAGCTCCCATCTGAATTGCCGACACCACCAGATAGCCAAGGAAATATACCTGCTCGTTCAACAAATACGGCAGCGAGAAATTCATCCAGATACTTCCCTGAATGGTCAATACCAATAGTACCGGAAGTCCCGCCGATTGGAAAGTAAACAACAGAATAATCATGACAAACAGCGCCGTCAAAACCGTGATAATCACATTATCCATGCCAAAGGCAGAACTCAAATCCTTGTCGCTGGTGGAATTGCCCACCAGATAAATATCCTCCAAATCATAATATCTTGCCACTGTATTCCTGATTTTCTCCAATGCCGCATAGGTCTCCTCTCCCTCCACCGGCACACTCAATTCCAGAACAAAACGAGAATACTCCTCCCCCAAAAGCTGATCCCTCGCTATGGTAATCTGGGAATAGGCAGACGACAACCTCTCCTCCAGCTCATCATCCAGAGTAATGTTGCCGCTTTCCTTTTGATGATAAATAAACAAAAACATATCAATCAAAGGCACCCTGTAATCGCTGACTCCGTTTACCAAAGCGCCATAATCACTGTCATTCACCGCATAGGCAGAATAAAGCAGCCTGGCCACCTCTACATCCAAATCAATCAACTCTGCAAACTCTCTGGGGGACAGGGCTTCTGTCAACATATAACCGTCCGTCGCTTCAATATTGGCAAGCCCCATACAGGAATTCACTTCCGGCATATTCTTAAGCGCCCTCAAAGCCTGCGCTTCCTTCTCATAATCCCCATTCGGCACTAGTACCGCCAGCTGGTTTATCTTACCAAATTTTTGATTCACCATGCTCACCGAAAACTTATTTTTACTCATAGTGCTGGACTTCAAAGAGCTGACATCATACACATAAGATGCTTTGTTGGAAAGAAAAAAGGAAACAATAACCGCTATCATCAATAACGGGGGCATAATATATCTGGTATATACGCAAAATCTACCCACTGCGGTAATCTTTGGCACAAAGCTCTTATGGTGGGTTGCATCAATGGCTTTGGAAAAGGTAAGCAAAAGACCCGGCATCAACAAGAACACCGACACCAGACTTAACACAATTGCCTTTGCCAAAATGATGCCCATATCATACCCAATCCGAAACTGCATGAACATCATGGCTATCATGCCCGACACAGTGGTTAAAGAGCTGGAAGAAATCTCAGGAATCGCCTTGCTCAAGGCCACGATGACCGCCTCCCTTGCATCCTTGTCCTCATGCTCCTCCATGAAACGATGGGCCAAAATAATGGCATAATCCACCGCCAGCGCAAGCTGCAGCACTACCGCAATGGAGTTGGTGACGAAACTGATGGTTCCAAAGAGATAATTGGTTCCCTTGTTCAAAATGGCCGCCGTGATAAATGTCATCAGATAAACCGAAATCTCCGCATAAGTAGTAGAAGTAAACAACAGCACTGCCACGATAACCACTGCTGCCAACAGCAGAATCACAATCATGTCCTTGCTTAAATCATCCGCATCCCTCTCCTCCTGACCAATGTCCGAAGAATAATACACATCATATCCAGAAAGAAAATCCAGCACGGATGTCAAATACTCCTGCACTTCCTCATTATTTTTCTCACCGTCAAAGGTAATGGAATACAAAGCTTCCATATCATGATAATGCTGGTCAGTATCATCAAAATCCAGCATACTGACACCTTCCATGACCTCAATGCGGTCAGCCAATTCCTGCGCCTCATCAAAAGTCACATTACAAACCATGATACGGGCAGTTCCATATGTAATAAACTGCTCATCCATGAGATTGATGCCCTGCCTGGTCTCTGTAGTGTCCGCCAGATAAGTAGTCAGGTCATTATTCACCTTAACCTTATTCATGGACAAAATACTGAAAATAATCAACATAATGAAAATCAGATAAAAACCTTTCCGTTTATCCACAATCACAGTAGAGAGCTTTATCATAAAGGAGTTTTCTTTCTTTTCGTTTTCCATACATATACCTCCCTCACATAATAATCTTTTGTATTTTAATCAATTCATTGTATTTTACTTGACAAGTGTTGATTTTATTCTAGAAAGTATTATAATAAAACCAAGCCAAAAAACAATATGCAGATTGGCGAGAATTGTGTTTTATTCGACTTTTCTGTCGAAAGTGTTGATTATTTATGAAATATTTAGCGTGAGAAGTACAGGCATTCTTCTCATGATGGAGGAAATTCTATGAGCGCAGAAAACAACGAAGAAAAAACTGACCGGAAAGTAGACCGCCGTGTGAGAAAAACCCGCACTCTTCTGCTGAATGGCCTGGTTCAGCTCATGAAAGAAAAAGACATCAAGGATATCTCGGTAAAGGAACTGTCAGATTTAGTAGACATCAACCGCGGTACTTTTTACCTGCATTACAATGATATCTATGATATGGTGGAAAAGATAGAGGAAGAACTTTTCGTGGAATTCAATAGCATCTTGGACCGGGATATACCCAAAGATACACAGCCGGATTTTCCCAATGCCATACTCGTGGATATTTTTACTTTTCTCGAAAGACATAGAGAACTTGCCCAAGTAATGCTTGGTCCCCACGGAGACCTTGCCTTCGTAAACCATTTAAAAAATCTGGTAAAGGAACGCCTGCAAAAGTTCTTCGACCCCAACCATTCCGAGGCATATGAATATTATTATGCATTTATCACATCCGGCTTTATCGGCGTAATCCAAATCTGGCTTGCCTCCCCTACGCCCCACACGCCAGAGTATATGACAAACCTTTGCAGCAGGATTTTGGCAAATGGAATATGGACGGGAAGGGCGGAGTAAGCAATAAACGGGGCAGCTGGATGCTTCAGACCAGCTTTTTCTGCTGTTTTAAGTGCTCCAGAAGGCCCAAGCATCCCTTTTCAATATCTGCGTAGGCCTTTGTAAAATCGCGAGTATACCAAGGGTCTGCCACGTCTGCATTTGAGTCCGCAAACTCTAATAATTTATAAATCTTATCACCCCGGTGTCCCAAGATTCTCTCCATATTTCGTATATTGGCGCTGTCCATGCCAATGAGATAATCATAATGGTCATAGTCCTGCTTCTTAAGCAAAATCGCCCTCTTGCCGTCACAGCGGATGCCATGCTTGGCAAGCTCCTCCCTTGCCGGCGGATAGACCGGACTTCCCACGCCGTTCCAGATTTCATCCGTGCTGGTGGCAGCGGAAGCAATCTCAAATTGGTCTGAGAGACCTTGTTTTTGAACGAGGTCTTTGAATAGGAACTCTGCAATGGGGCTACGGCAGATGTTGCCGTGGCAGACGAATAATATTTTAATCATATCTTTTATATCTCCTTATAGCTTGGTATTGCTTAGTTTTTCTTAGTGTTTTCAAGTTTTCCCATAGAACCCCAAAAACACTCTCGTCTCTTATATCATACCATAACTTGGTATAAATTACCTCTGGAAATAGGTAAAATTTAGGTAAAAACACCCTTTTTTACTTATCCCAGAGGTAAAACAATTCCTTTATATAGCCTCCGCTTTTTCTTTTCCAATTCCTATACTTCTTTCTCCGCATCTTCATACTTCAAATGAGTATACCCTACCCTAACAAAACAATCATACACTTTTTGCACCGTCAAACTGTATCAATAAAACACTTTTTCCCCTTATGATACACTTTTTGAAACATATATCATTTAACCTATTCTCATTTTGGAGCAGCTCAACAAGCAAAACTAAATTTCCATTTGTTTCAACCCTTCATGCTTGTTGTGTTTTGCCATGTTTCGTTGCATTGTGTTGTATTTTCGTTTTTCAATATTTACTATTGACATTTTTCGTTAAAAATGTTATATTGTATTAAAAGGTGGTTGTTGATATGAATAATTTAAAAAGTATACGAGAAATCTATGGTATTACCCAGGATGAAATTGCCCAAGCAATTAATGTTAATCGCGCAACAATTTCTAACTGGGAAAACCAAGAATGCAAAAAGGCTTCTAGTTCTAGCCTAGAAAAACTATCCCTCTTTTATGGAATTGGTCCTGAATTTTTCTATGACGAAGCACTTAACGAAACCGTTCGGGAAATGCTTGTTCGAAATGCAAAACGCCAAAAGGAGATTGAAAAAGATAGTAACGGTGAACATGCTAAGGCTGAAGATTTCCATAACCTGTTTTCCTCTCTTACTTTCGACAAAGCCATCCAACAATATATGACAGCAACTAAGTTGCTGTTGGCTACCGCTGATGAAGGCTCTTTAGAAAAATTGGAAACTGCTCTTAAAATAAATGTGAAAATGGGAGCACGTTTGGAAAGCATTGTAAATATCCGAAAGACTGAAACCGCTAACAATGAGGAATCCCTATCTGATTTATTAGATAGCCTTTCCTCTGAAGATTAACTATTTCAAAAGAAAAAGACCTTGATAGCACGCAAATGCTTTCAAGATCTTTTCAAAAATCAACATCCTCTTTAATAAGGTTGTTAATTCCTAGACAGTTTTATCATACCTTGTTTTAGAGCTTTAGTCAATGATTTTTGGCACAAACTATTTATTGGAAAGGAGCTATATTGACAAATAAACTGCTCTTTTGACTTAGTTTTTAAATACATTCGCAACTACAAACTAAGATTCAAGCGTAAAACGCTAACGAGGTAACCAAAATGTTTACTTATTACATTAATAAAACAAAAGATTCCAACGGAAAAAATGAAGTTCACAAGTCAACATGTTATTGGCTGCGAATTGCTAATAGCACTCAAACTTTAGGCGAATTCAACAATGGCATTGAAGCTGTTGGCTATGCCCAAAAAATAGGCTATCCAGATGCAGATGGTTGCAAGAATTGTGCTCCTGAAGCACACACTGCATAAGAGGAGGGATTTATATGAGTATAAAGTATGTCCCTATTTTAAGATGGAAAGCTGGAGAAAAAAATTGTCTTGAAAATCTCTCTTTGGATGTTTCAAAACAAATTATTCCCTTTGTAGAAGTTTCCACTCTTACAGACTCACCTAATGATGAAGCTGCCGAAAGGAAATTATCTAAATTAATTTCTTCTTTCAATGCAAGTTGGGAAAACAAACCATTTTATCTGTATTTATCAGATGATTGGTACTCTGCTGCGGATGACCCTGAAGATATTTCAGCAATTTATGAAGATTTTTATAAGAGCATAAATCATTCAAAAGCAATACCTGCTTTTGATATTACCGACGAGATTAATATAAGTAACGCCATGAACCTGACAACCACTAATGGTATTTGCCTGCGCATAAACGGAAACAACTTTGAGTCATTAACTCAATCCCTTAAAGATTATGCAAAAAATTCATGGATTACCCCTCAAACAACAGATTTGTTGATTGATTTGAAATATATTGATGAGGAAATATATCCCAAAAAAGCAGTGTTAACAACTGCAATATCTGATATTCCCAATATTAGTGACTATAGACATATTATCATTGCAAGTTGTTCTTTTCCTAAAGATATTTCAACTCTTCGTTCAGATGTCGTAAATGAATTTAAACGCCATGAAACTGCCATTCACAGGATTTCTTTAGACTTGCAAAGTAAATTTGCATTTAATTATGTATATGCCGATTACGGTTCCATGAATTTGAATGAAGTGACATTTGCTCCCTATATGGCCCCCAATTTTAAAATCAAGTACTCTACACCCGACAAGTACTTGATTATCAAAGGACTTTCCTTAAAAAAGGGCGGACTAGAATTAGCTAATGTTGTTGCTGGCTGTAAACTTATAGTAAACCGTCCTCAATTCTCTGGTGCAAATTTCTCTTATGGTGATAAAATCATAGCGGAAACCGCCAATGGAACACATACCAAGGGCGGAAACCTTACAAATTGGGTCGGATATAGTTTTAATCATCACATTACATTGATTGTTTCATTGATGTAAATAAAATTGGAGAGGTTAGAATACAATGCTATTTCTAATCTCTCCAATTTTCTCTGCTTTTAATAATTTCTCTCGTATAATCTCTTATTTCCTTCAGCGAAAAATTATCAATTGCCATTTGCCGCAACAATCTTCTGTTTTTTCCTGATATTCCTTTTATTTCCGCATTTCTTAATAATGTTATAATCTCCTCTTTCCAGAGTAACTCTAGCAATGAGTTTGCCTCTATATTTTTATTTACTTTAGCAGTGCGCTTCTTTCTAATTTTACATCCACCAGCACATTCACTTACAATGTATATGCCCCAATAATTGGGGATATATTCTTCAATCCTATCTTTAAATTTCTCTCCTACCACTATAAAAACCATATCAAAAGTTTTATCATAACATCTCTGCTGTAAAGCAAGACGCTCTAAAGTATCTGCGTCGCTCTTTATTTCATATCCACATAGTTTTCCATTTGCAACGGCAACATCAACTCTCGCTTCCCCATCACACACAGCCAATTCTTCTATTATCCTATAGTCATGCCGGGCATTTATTCTATTCAATTCGTTAATTAATATTACACGTATATCATAATCCTTCAGCAAAGCTAAACCTCCACATGACATTCCAAATATATTTAGAACTTCCATATTAAAAATTATACCACTTTAATCTCTAATGCTCAATTTAAATTTTAGCTTGATGGCATGTTTTCTATAACAATTCCAATGGCCACTTATACCCTAAAAACCACTACTTAACCATCAAATCGAAAAAAGTAACTGTGAGGCAAATACTTTATTTACAAAATGTTCAAAAGTCTTTATTCACTATATTCCCCACTGTTTCAACATTTTTTTGCCGTGGCACACAAAAAGTATCTTAATCATGTTAATTTTCCCTCCTGAAATGCTCTGATTTGCCATGTTTTGGCACGATTTGCAAGGTTTGAAATTTTCGTGGAGATTGTGAAAAATGTTACAAAAGTGCCAAATCGGGGCAAAACGGGGCAAGTTAATGCCGTCAAACGTAGTAAGAATTGGCGGCTTTTACTACTCTACTGTTTTGATAAATTCATATCAAAATAATCTAAAGTCATAACTCTAATCTTCTACCATATCGGCTTCTTCCTCATAATCAAATATATAGTTCGATGATTCTATTTTGAATCCACATTCCTCACATTTAAATACATTATTCATTAATTTAAACAAAATACCCAAATTCATATGTATTTCTTTTCCGCAGTGAGGACAGAAAAAGGGCATATCATCCACTTCCAATATATTAAGTGTATCTTGAAAGAATTGCTCATCCGTTGTATATGCTTGTCTTGCTAGTTTTAATACCCTGTTTATAACATTGGTCATTGAATTTACTTTTATAATCTGTTCAAACATTGCCACAATCAAGTCTACTGCATATGACATTACCAACGGAACAACGCAGTAATAATATCTAGTAAACTCATCAATCCGTTCCTTATCCAAAAAGACAAAATTTAATTCTCCTTGTGCCGATTTTGTATAGGAATGAGTTGTTATTACATGATTGGCTTTATTCCATATTTTCTCCAAACTCATGCTATCATTCTTATCGTACCGAAAACTAAAAAATCCATCCTGATGAGCAATGCCGTAAATCTTTTCAACCTTCTCAATATATTTTTGGGCGTTGGATTTATTTATTACTAAATCTTCAGCATTACCCTTTGCTAATTTATCCAACAAGTCTTCTCTTTCTGCTGCCAACCATTCAATATAGTACAAATTATCACGCAATGGTTTCCTTAATAATGCATACGCAACCGCAACCTTCTTTTTGGCCGCACATTCAAATGATTCCAACATATAATGGCAGAAATCAGCCACTAACGAAAAAAATGTATGCCGATATTCTAATTCATACATTTCACCACTATAGCCATGTTCCTCCATCCAATCAAAAATATCGCTATCTTCTTTTAAATTAGTAAAGCTATTTTCCTCTTCTTTATTCTTAAAATCTATCCTTACAGATGACAACTTTTTGCGGTCTGCATATTTTATTAAACTAACTAATACATCATTGCAATATACTAAAAAATTGTGGCTTGGACCATATTGTGGTTCGATTTTGAATTGCTCTTCTGTCATATACTTATCATACCATCCTTTTCCAATCAATCAGCTTTGTTTTTCATTCAATATTCTGAAATACAGAACAGTTAAAAACCTTAATCCGTAACGCACTTTATTTCAAATAAGTAACTCGTAGTATTTTGCTCTCTCAATATTTTAGCATAAAATAAATGTTTTGGGTATTAAAAAATTGCGCTAGGAACCCCAAACCAAAAGCCAGAGGATGGCTGGATTAGAGTGTTTTGAGGGTGTGGGAGGAATCCTGAAATGTTAAAAGAGCCTCACTAGGGAAAGACCCCAATAAGGCTCTGATAATTACTTATTTTCTCTTCTGCTCAGGAAAATTTAATTTTTGCACTCAGAAAAAATAATTTTTGCATGAATATTTCAATTACTCGAACTCCTCTTTACCAAGTTGTTATGCGGCGTTTTCGTTGGTTTTAGTAGCGGAAATTGGAGAATATTGTCTGAATTCTATCTATTACATAGGTTTTTGAGGGATTGTATTGTCATTTTGTTGTCATAACATAAATTCATTTCCACTACTTATCTCTAGTATTTTCTTCCTCATTTTTATCCAACAAGGATTTAAACTTGTTATAATACTTTGCTTTTAAGTTAAATTGTAATTCCGAAAAATTTTGTTGATTTCCTATCGGTTGAAATTGTATAAAACCAAAATGGGGATATTGATGAATAGCCATATCCACTCCTTTATAACTTCCCTTTGATATACGTTTTTCCTTTATACCAAACGAGTCAAAAAGCTGTGAATATGTAGCAAATTCTTCAACAGACATAACTGCTACTTTACAATTATCTATATCATTATGTTTTTCACATTCATGTATTATGTATGTGGGCTTATAGCTATCCGTTTTATAAGTTCTGGCACACTGCAATAACATCATTGTAATTTTTAATTGATTTTGCGTAAAAATCTCTTTCCACTCTTGTTTTACATGATTAGAAAGTTCTTCCCAAAACCACCTATCCGTTCTTGCTTTTCTATTATGCGGAATATTAGTCACATCCTTCGGTCTATAACCATCTATCGGTCTATACCCAACCTCACCACAAAACATCTTCAAACCAATCTCAGCATCTTCTGAAACATTTACACCATTTTCCCTTAACATTCCACAAAAAACGGATACAGTTGTTAATGCCAATTGAGCATTATTCGAGCATGCTTTTGCAGAGATGCCAATTCTTTCATTAGTATCATCCTTGTATTCAACATCTATTAAAATATCCGATTTGGATCCTGTTATTTTTTCACCATTCTCGTTTAAAATACTCGCTCCTGCTTTTGCAGTTGCCAATCCGCCAAGCCAATATGCCATTAATCTATTAATTTGCTTCCCTTTATCTTTTGAAATATAACTTATTAATGCATTGGCTGGATTTCCCTGATATATATTAGGTTTAACACACTCAATAAACATATTATTATCTGTAAAATCAATTTTATTTAGTTCCTCTGTAATATTTTTTTCAAATTTATGTCCTTTTAATCTACCCTCTGCACCAGCCTCAATTTGAAATAAATGTCCTTCATTTCTAGGATCTAATGCCATATTTATTCCTCCTTGTATATTTGTCTTATTATCTCTTCTGCAATAGCTCTTGCTAAAATTGGAGGAACTGCATTACCAATCGCCTTCCTAATATCTCCCCAATTTCCACAAAATACAAATTCGTCTGGAAAAGATTGGACTCTTGCTGCCTCTCTAATTGTAAGAGCTCTTGTATTCGTAGGATGTACATTTCTACATCCCGAAATCATACTAAAATTCGTACTTATCGTTGAACAAGGTTCATCCCACACATTTCTTTTATATGTTGTGTTAAAACCACTAGGCGGTCTCAATTCAGGATTTTTATTCTCATGAGCACTATGACCTTCTGGAACATCTTTCAACCATTCGATTACATGTTCTGGATGGGTTATTGCCCAATGCAATGGATCTGTATATGACTTTTCACCATTTTCAATGGACTGTAAATCTGCAGTAGCATCCCTAAATGTTAATGCTTTTTTTTGCTCTCCCCACAATTGTATTTGATGTGAAGACATCTCTAATGAATACTGTGGCATTTCAAACACAAATAACTTGTTAAGGTCTTTTCTAACTCCTACCAAAATAACACGCTCTCTTGATTGTGGCACCCCATACTCATATGCATTTACAATTCTTTTAACAAGTGAATACCCTTGTTCAGAAAAAGATTTTTCTATTTTATCTATAAATAGTATCCCATTTTTATCTTTCATGGATGTCATTAATGCAACATTTTCCATTACAAAAACTTTAGGTCTAATTGCTGACACAATTCTTACATATTGTTCATATAATCTATTCCTTTCATCTTCAGGATTTCTTTTTCCTGCCAAGCTAAATCCTTGGCACGGAGGTCCACCAACAATTATATCAATATTACCAAACTCAATTTTCCACTGTTTTAAATCATTATCAGATATGGCACATATGTCTTTACCAAGCAACTTTGAATTTGGAAAATTTTCTACATAAATACGATTAGCCGATTCTGCAATTTCTACATGACCAACCAAATCAACACCTGCCGCTTCAAATCCTAGTGTCATTCCACCGCATCCAGAAAATAATGCAATTCCTTTTATCGCATTGTTTTTTTTTGGCATCACTGCATCTTTATATAATTTAGACAACTCATTCGCATATTCACTAGAATAATTCATATTTTCAGATAATAAATTATATTCTTTCGCATCTTTTATTATTGAAGGCAACTTCTTCTCTGTACCAGAATGTTGTATTTTTTTCTTTTTCACATCCAACTTTCCTTGACTAATTCTCAGCGCAGCATCCTTCAATACATTATTTAACATATTAAGTTCTGATTCCATAGGAACCTTTTTTCCTAACTCCCATGCCGAAATCTGCGCTTTCGAAAAACCACTGAATTCAGCCAACTTGGTTTGACTAATATAATATTTTAAACGTGTATTTTTTATATCTTCATAAACAAGCATAGTGTCATCTCCTTAATTAAATTATTATACCATAAATATAACTTTTTTCCACTCTAATATTTAAACAGCAAAACAGAACCAAAACACTATCGCCTCAGCTCCTTACATATTTACCTTATACCCATTTTCCGCCAAAGCCTTGACCGCTGTACATTAATTGCGCTATAGTGCGTTTACGAATTCCACAAAAATAAGAAATATAAACTCTTTGTAAGTCATAGCAACATACACAAAAAGAGCTGCTTCCTATACATTTAGCTCGCAGCCCTTTAATATCATATAAACATATATTTTAATTACCCACATTGTGTGATATCAAACACATTGTTCCTTCTGAAGCAATTCCATGATTCTTTCCGCTCCTTTTTTTGTATCAGCAATAATTTCCTCCGGCGTCATTTTAATATGGCGCAGAGAGTTGTATTCTCTAATTTTGCGTATGTCCTCAACATCGAATTTCTTGTTCACAATTGGTTCAGTCATCATCATGCTCATATCTTACACCCGGCACATCTGCAATCTTCACCATTTTGCCAAAAGAAACCGTCCCTCAGCATTTCTCAAATATTCCGCTTACTCTTATTTTTTCTACTGCCTGAACAGCCGTTTCATAACTGACATCCTCCTCAAGCAGAGCCTCGGTCAAATTTTGATAGTCATCCTTATAAATTTCCTGTTCCGTAATCAGTTGCAAAAGTGCTGGAATATCCACATCATCCTGTGCAGAAGGACATATATTGGAACATTTTCTCACAGCCCTGACTTCTTCCACTAACCTTTTAAAGCTCTCATCCATCTTCACAAACGGCAGCAGCTTGTAGATGTCATAAATATGTCTTGAATGCTTTTTAATTCGATTTTGCAGATAATAATCACAGATGGCAAACACCTTGTCAGTCAGTGTGCGGTCAAGTCCCTGCACCTTCATTTCAAAAGGCTCTATATGATATTTTCCTATCATTTCCGGTGCCTCCTCCTCCATTACCCCGCCAATATAATTTGTAACGTCCATCATTACTGTAGGAAAAGAAACTGCCGTAAACGATGTTTCCACAAGGACAAACGATGATATAGAAATCTCCCCTATTTCAAATGCGCTCTTATATTCAATCTGGTATCTGTTATAATCCCTTCTGCTCCTTGTATCCTCCAAATTAGATATATTCATTCCTAATTCTTCCGCAATATCGACAAGCACATATTTCAACTTCTTTTTCTCTCCTTGGGACAAGGAGGTGTCAATTGCTATGTCTATATCCTCCGAAAAACGCTTAATAACCCTGTGGCACTTCGACAGCGATGTCCCACCCTTAAACACCACATATGGCAGTTTTTGTGATAAAAGCCTTAAGATCATGGTCACATAATAATCTTTTTCAATGATCATTTCTGACATATTCGTATGCTGAACCGACTTCCTTACAGCATCTGCGAATTGTTCCCTGTCCTCATGCAGATACACCCGCAAGCACCCCCGTTTCGTACATATTCTTATAAATCTTTTCAGGATAATAGCTTAAATACGGCTCCAATGCCGAAAAGGTGACATTCATCTTCTTCATGATCTCCATCATCCTCTTTTTTAAAGCATCACCCTCTTCTTCGGAATAAACATCCACATCCTTGATCAGATCAAGAAACTGCAATATCCTGACATTCTCATTTGTGATCTCCACCTTCGGCCGTCTGACGATCACTCTGGTTTTGCTTATCATAGTTTTCCTGTAATCCGTGGTGGCATTATTGGACACCACCTCATAAACCATCGGAACCTGCGTTGTCAGGCCAAGCATATTGACAAGCATATATCCGCTCAAATAGCCAAACACATTATCCTTGTCCTTTAAATATTTTTTTTCGATCACCTGCATTGCCGAAATCGTGGAACCCGATTTGAAAATTGATTTTTTCGGAATAAAATAAACGCCCGTGTCAAATCTTTTTAACTTCCCGGCATCTGTCAGTTTTTTTATCTGCACCCGCAATGTGCTTTCATTCAATCCTTCAATATTTAACTCCGATACGAAAATAGGTGTATTTTCCCCATAGTTTTCTATAAGATAATCGTATAACATCGCTCCATCTCCTTTTGCAAACATTTCAGAGATTTCTATTTTCACTTTTATTATATCCGCTTTTCACAGGAATATCAATACCAAAAATGACCGGAACATTTCTGCCCGGCCATCAACACTTAATATATCAATAACAAGCATGTTTTCAACTTTAAATTCTGTCACATCAAGACTCTTTCCAACTTTAGGTAAACCACCCTTTTTTACCTATCCCAGAGGTAAAAACAATTCCTTTATAATTCATTGATCGTTTCTGTTATCGCCATGTTTCGAATACGTTTCGAGGGAGCATAAACTGCAACAACAGCAGAAACAATATCAAATACAACAATAATGCAAAGTAATTTTAACGGCAGGCTCCATGCAGTTCCAAAAAATCGTGTGAGCAGTTTAATATGCAGGAAGCGGCTCAGAAAGAGTCCGATCCCGCATCCAGCCACAAGACCGGAAATGGCATAAGTAAAGGCTTCCGCAGCAATCATTCGTGTAAGCTGTCCACTATCCATGCCGACAGCCCGCATGGCTCCATACTGTTTTATTCTTGCATTCACGCTCATCGAAATACTATTGATGATGTTAAATATTGTAATCATTGCAATGATTCCCAAAAAACTGTATAAAACAACCTGCGCCGCCAGATATGTGCGGGCATCGCTCTGGTTATTTTCGCGGCAATCACTAAAAATGATATCATTTCCAACAAGACTGCTAATTTGCTGTACCGTCATATCAGTCGCATTGTCATCTAACTGTATGCCGATCAGACTATAATTTTGTTCCCCTGTCAGCCATTCAAAGGCTTCCTGAGAACAGATTATGGTATATTCACTAGGCCATATACCCCTAGATACGGCACATGTGATTTTGACTTCTTTTCCTGCAATCTGGACAGTATCTCCGACTTTTAACGGATTATCCTTATCGTAGACTGTCATAACCTGTTCCGTACTTCCATGGATCGCCGTTATATCCCCCTCAAACACGCTTTCCGCTGAACAATCTAGTAAAAATTCACTGTAAGATACCAAATTAACATGATCAATCCCCTCTCTCGAAGAAACCACAGGAATATTACCCATGTATGAGCTTCCGTAAATATGTTCTACTCCTGAAATTGCACCGATTTCACTAAATACTTTCTGATCCAGCACAAGTGCATTGGCAAAACCGTTGAGTGTAATATCCGGGTTCCATGTCCTCATAGATGGCAGCAATTCGTATACAAAATCCAATCCCACTGAAAAGCATAAAAGCAGAATAATGCTGAGGGAAAAACTTGCAGTCATCAGAAACCAGTTTTTCCTAGACGCTATTGCATGATGAACTCCCAATGTCTGCTCAACCTTACCCAAATGCAGCTTTGAGGTTCGCTGTATGGCAGCGGCATTATTAGAAGAAACTGCAGCCATCGGTGAAACTTTGGCAGCACGATTGGCGGGTGATTGTGCCGCTAACAAAACGGTTGCAATTCCAACTACTGCACCACAGATAATCCCAACGGGACTAATCGCAAATACCGGCGTGGCGGCAAATTCACCCCCAATACCATAACGCAGCAGTGCGCAAATTCCCCAGCTGATTGCTGTTCCTAATATTATTCCAATCGGAACTGCGATTTTGCACCAATTAAGCGCTTCCAGCCGCACAAACCGGATAATCTGCTGACGGCTTGCACCAATACAGCGCATCATGCCAAAGAATTTAGTCCGCTGAGCCACATTACTGTTCATACTTCCAGAAATCATCAACACCCCGGCTAAAAGCACTAAGACAAATAGAATAGCCGCTGTTTGATAAAAGCTATGCACGGATGTATTGCTGCTATGCCCTGCAATACCCATAACAGCAGAATTTTCGGAAATACTCTCCTTTGGCAGATTATATTGCTCCTGCATCTCGGATATTGCCTTAGAAGCTTTTGCTGCGCTTTGAAACTGTACATAGCAGATTGGGCTGGCTGTGATACCGTTTCTTTCCATAACCGCAGTAAAAGCCGGTTGTGTCATGTATACTGCAATCAGATAAGTCTGCCCCTGATAATATTCCTTATCATCTGAGCCAAAACCGGACACGGTAAAATCGGCATTTCCGACAGGAGTATATAAGGTCACGCTATCTCCAATCTGTACATTCAAAGCAAGTTTTGCATTGGAACTAAGCACTATTTCATCATTACTTTGGGGATAACTCCCTTCCTCCATACCGTGTGCAAGCAAGGTCATATATGTC
>CAZGGA010000020.1:0-62205 GCA_964524555.1 uncultured Acetatifactor sp. | reverse complement strand
ATTGGCGACAGCTATAACAGAATATCATACCCGGCCGCCTTTGTCAACATCTTTTCTCGACTTTTTTCATTTTTTATTTCCTATATTGTCAAATAATGCTAAAACTCGAGAACGTATTGAGTATAGCACCCTATTTCCTGCTTGTCAACACTCAAATTGATTTTTTTGCAAAATTTTCTACAATTTTCTTTGCAACAAAAAAGCCCTTAAAATAAGGGCTTTTTTGAATAGCTAATATTATATTTTTTGTATTATTTACTGTATATTGCATCAAAGAAGCAAAATTGTATATGCATTTGCTTCATTTTTTATTTCCAATGCAACAGATGTAATGCTGCCTGCCGTACTCGGGTCGGTTTCTATCAGTAACACAACCTCCTTGGTTTCCCCCGGCTGCAAGTCCTCTTCATAGGTAGACATATCATTCGGCAGCATGGTCATCAGCGCAGTTCTCTTGTAACTGCCGTTGAGTGTTACCTTAAAGACAGCGGACTGTGCATTTAAATCAACCTTCTGCACTGATTGGGACTGATTGCTCACTTGATATTTTAATATGACAAGACTCTTTCCGTTGGCAGCCTCCACAGTAAAGTGCCCTGCTTCCTGCCCCGGTTCCTGGTAACTTGTGCTAGTCTCTATTCCCTGATAGGTAAAGCTGATGCCTTCCGGCAGTCCAAAAAACGCTTCTATGCTGTTCACACGATTTGTGGTATTGTCTATCACCGGTGTGTCCGCCACGGGACCCATCCCCCCCTGCTCCTGATTGTTGGCAGGTTCTTCCTTCTTTGGAGGTTCCTTTTCAACCACCTTTGACAAATCCACCAGCCTGCTTCTGTGATTTGCATCATATTTTAACAGCACAAAGGCCGCATACTCTCCCACAGCTTGCTCTTCCTCTGCAGACATATTGGGAATAACACTGCTGCATCCTGCAAGCGCAAAGGATGTTGCAAGCGCTGCCACCATCCCCTTCATTAAATGATTGAATCCGTTTTTCATATGCTTTCTCTGCTCCCTCATCTCTATTGTCCCATGGACTGCTCTTGTCCTATGAACCGCTCTGGTTCTATAGACTGCTCTTGCTCTATGGGCTGCTCTGGTTCTATGAACGTCCCTGCCTCAGCCGGGGCTTCCTGCCAGACAAAATTATTCTGCCTTTTATTTTCAGCATCACTTCTCTTCTTTTCTAATATAATATAAATCCCGGCAATAATCAAGGCAATTACGCCCACTATAAAGAAAAGAATTGTCTTTTGCAGTGTGGAAGCCTCTACAAAGTCGTACACACCTATCTTTGCACATACTAAAAGTGACAGCGTCAGCCCGTAAATTCTGACAGCTTTCTGATTTTTTGCAAAACCGATTCCCACACAAATCAAAGCAACCACCATAAGCAGAATACTGTTTACAATATTCTCCCCCGTGCGGAAAGCAAATGACATATAAGATAAGAAGATTGCAAGAATCATATTTTTCCCTTTGAAATCCATTTGATACTTGTCATTAAAAGTCACTATTATAGTAGCAAGCCCAAATATCAGCATACACAAATAGGTAAGATATGCTCCCTGATAAACGGGATTGTACAATATCAAAAAGCAATATGCCTGTCCTATCAACATAAATATATTGTAGACAAAAATTTTCTCATCCTTCCATCTCTTAACATTATTAAACAATAAAATACCCACAAAGAAAAGTCCCGCTACGGCCGGAAGTCGGAGTTGAGAAGGAATCACCTGATATGCAAATACCGCCAGCGCCAGAGTTAAGACCACTTCCTGATAGGTTTTCCATTGGCTCAAAAGCAAAATGCTAAGCAGCACTCCTCCTACCAAAAGGATTACCTCATAAGCATCTCCTGCCATGGCGGATGAAACGATATACAGGCAGATATAGGTAGTCAAAATGGCATCGCTGACCTTCAATTCCCTGATTTTTTTCAGACAGCAAAGCTTGGAAATCAGCAACAACACCACCAGCGCAATCTGCCCCGGCAGATATTCATATTCATACCTGATAAGAGGTCTTCCGGTACCTGCAAAAATAACCCAAATCACAAAATTCAAATAATAGCAGATTGCCCATCTTTCTGGGCATTTCTTTATGGCAAGCACAATAAAAGTAAGGATGCCAATCACCGCCAGAATAATCGCCGCCATACAAGCCGCAAGAATAATCCTTCCGGCTTCCCCTTCAGTTGTGGCACGAGCAATCCCACGATAAATATCTCCCATCAGAAATGCCACCCGCAGGGACAAAATATAAGCGCTGATGCCGTAAAATACCAAAATAAGAACATCTGTTTCCGACTTCTTTCCACTGTCAGCCTGCGCACATCTTTTTTGATACAAAACCTGTACTGCCAAAAGCAGATGCATAACCACCGTTGCACTTGCCAAAAAGATAAATACAAAATTGAGTTCCGTCACCCCGCAATATTTTGCCCTGCCTAGAAATGCCAATGTAAAAATGGCATTGATACACATATGAATGCAGTTGATGGCTGTATATCTCTTACGAAGCGGCAACGCAATACACAGAACGCTCATCAGAAAGACCATGCCTGACACCACCAGAAACTCTACATTGGTAATACCCTTCTGAATCGTAAAAAAGCACAGATATCCCGCAATCATGCCAATAATCCGGTATACCAAAGAATCCCTCTTTCGGCTTAACAACACTACCATAACAGTAATGACCATAGTCACTATCAGGGTAGCCCACAGATTAAAGTTGTGCAGCACCAGAAAATTTATCACCACGGATAGATATAGTCCGCCAATACCGATTGCCGAAAGCACATAGCCCAGCTTGGGCAGTCTGCGATATACCACAAGTTCTGAAAATGCCAGCACCGCAATACAGATTACGCACAATCCTATTCCCTTGACAAAGCCATTTGTATAATTCATGCCCAGCAAAACCAAATCCGTCAGAATAAATGCGGCTCCGATAACACCAAAAATAGTCGCCCCGATGATAAATTCCAAATTATCTTTCTTGATGGGCTTGCGGACATTCTGCGGCGCCTGCGCCTGTGACTGCATTGATTGTGATGGCACCTGTACAGGCATCTGCTGGGACTCTTGCATTTGCCCCTGCTGCATCTGCTGTGGTTCCTGCACTTGCCCTTGCTGAATCTGCTGCGCCTCCTGCACCTGCTGTGCCTCCTGCGCTTGCGTCCACATCTGTATCCGTTCCTCATATCGCTTGCAATTTGCATCCAGCTCTTCCTGCAGCAAATCCACTTGATATTTAGAAGCATATAACCTATCTTTTAATTTTTTCAGATATTCCGTAAATTCCCTGTCACGGGATTCCACAATCAATCCCTCTATCTGATATTCCAGATTTTCTATTCTTCCAAAAGAACCTTTTCCCGCCTCCATGTTCATTCCCTCTCTTTTGTTTTTTATCTTAATTATTATACCACAGCTCCCCTTATTCGGCTACTGCAACTTCTTTTCACACTATTCGCTCTGTACCATCTCTAGTTCAAACCAGAACAATACACCGTTTTCACGGTTTTCCACCCCAAAGCGCTGATTCATGGATTCCATAATCGCCTTTACAATGGAGAGTCCCACACCGCTTCCGCCATATTCTCTGGTATGCGCCTTATCCACCTTATAAAATTTCTCCCAGATATGCTTGATTGCCTCCTCGGGAATCGGCTCCCCTGTGTTAAAGACAGATACCCGCACTTTGCCGTTTTGTTTTTCCAGCCTCACCTCAATCAGTTTTTCTCCCTCACAGTGATTCACTGCATTGGAAAAATAATTCATAAAAACTTCTTCCGTCTTAAACTCATCCGCCCATACAAAAACAGGCTGATAGCTTTCGATTTTCACGCTGATTCCGTTCTGCTTCGCCAAAATTCCCGCAGATTGTATATAATTTTGTATCAACGCCGCCACATCAAAACGCTCCATGCAGACCACATCATTACCAAATTCAAGCTGATTCAACGTCATCAGTTTCTTTACCATGATATTCATCTTGGAGGCCTCGTCCATAATGACTTCACAGTAAAATTCCCTGCTCTCCGGGTCATCGTTTACGCTTTCCTGCAACCCCTCCGCATAGCCCAGAATCAGGGCAATTGGAGTCTTTAATTCATGAGACACATTGGACAAAAATTCCTTACGCATTTCATCTATTTGCTCTTTTTTCTCAATATCCTTCTTTAATTCATTGTTTGCCGTCTTAAGTTCGGAGATGGATTTCTCCAGACTAGCGGACAATTTGTTAATATTCTCTCCCAGCATATCTATCTCATTATGAGCCTTTGCCTGATATTTGGCCTCAAAATCCAAATGCACCATACGCTCGGAAATCCTGTTCAACGCCAAAATCGGCTGTGTGATTTTATGCGATACCAGCCAGATAATAATTCCTCCAGCTATGGTTCCCGCAATTCCCACATAGGCAAAAAATCGGTTGGCAAGTTTTGCGCTTTCCCTGATACTTTCGATGGGAGTACACATAATAAAAGAAATACCGGAGCTTAAGCTGCCATACATTTCCAGATACTCATTCCCCTGGGTGCCTGTGCGCTGGATGCAATAATCCTCACCCTGTTCCACAATCAACGTGTTCTCTGCAAAAAGACCGAAAATATATCCCAAAAGACGGCTCTCCAATTCCATGCCGCCATTCTGGGACACATATTTCGTCTGGGAGTTGGCATCAAGAATGCAAACCGTAATATTGTAACGACTGCAGACCTTTCCCAGCTTCTTTTTAAAAACCTCCGAGCCATAACTGTCATCATTTGCCGCCTCACTGATGGTTTCATAGGCATCATAAATAACCTGTGTTTTACTGCGGATATAATAACGCTCCAAAAACACATTGTTAATAAGCAGGCATAGAAAAATAATACCTGTCATCAGTCCAATAAAAATAAGCGCAAACTGTCTCCTTATGGAAGGCTTCATAACTAAACTTCCTCCAGTTTATATCCCATCCCCCAAATGGTCTTTATCATTTCTCCGCCCCGTTCACCCAACTTGCTCCGAAGCTTCTTTACATGAGTGTCTATGGTACGGGCATCCCCAAAATAGTCATAATTCCAGACATTATTTAAAATCTTTTCTCTGGAAAGGGCGATTCCCTTATTTTCCATAAAATAGGTCAAAAGTTCAAATTCCTTATAACTTAAATCCACATTTGCCCCGTCAATCATTACCCGGTGCGCTGCCTTGTCCACCTGAATACATCCACAGACTAGAATTTCATTTTTCTCAAATTGATTGGTGCGGCGCAAGATTGCCTCGATTCGCGCCACTAATATCTTGGGACTAAAAGGCTTGGAGATATACTCATCCACTCCCAATTCAAACCCCTGCAGCTCGTCCCGCTCGTCCGTCCTTGCCGTCAGCATAATGATAGGCACCTTGGAACGCTCCCTGATTTCCCTGCACACCTGCCAGCCATCCATCTTTGGCATCATGACATCCAGAACAATCAAGGCAATATCCTTCTCCTGAAAGAAAATGTCCACAGCCCGCTCGCCGTTTTCCGCTTCCAGAACTTCAAAGCTTCTCTTCACCAGAAAATCCTTTACCAGCTTTCTCATCCTGCTTTCGTCATCTACTACAAGCACCTTCAATTTCTCCATGGTCATCCGCCTCCCGCCAGCAAATCATTGGTGCGAAAAATTTCACACTATTATCGTAACACACAATTATGTCAAATCTGTGAAAACCACCCCTAATACTATCACAAATTTCAGCAAAAATACATATGTGTAATATTTTTTTAATATTTTAGTAATATTTTTCCTCAAAATACTTGATTATTTTTCCATCTGATACTACAATAGAGTGTGTAACTTTTTGTTAACAAAATATTTTTATGTTATATACAGAAACGAGGATTTTATGAAATACGGATTCATCCATGCCACAGGCATCTGCATTCTGACTGTCTGCATATGCTGTGTTACTATAAATGCAAAAGAGCCGGCAGCCCTGCATGCAGCGGCAAATACTCCAAAAATAACGGAAACTGAAAATATAAGTCTGAATATAGAGCCCGTCATAACAGCAAGCATCCATAATACCCATCCCAAATCGGAGCTTCTGTTGTGCGGAGGCGTTCAGGAATTTTTTAACCGGATTGAGCCCATTGTCGCGCTTCCAGAGGAAGAAAACGAATATGCGGACTTTGCCATTGCCAATGTGTCCCACTATGTCAATGTGCGCAAGGAGCCCAATACGGACAGCGAGATTGTAGGCAAGATCTATAACGGTTCCGTGGCTCATGTCCTGTCCACAGCAGGTGAGGACAACGATTGGTTCCAAATGATATCCGGCAATGTGGAAGGCTATATCAAGGCGGAATACTTTTTCTATGGTGAGGAAGCCGCTGCAGTGATTGATGATTATGTGACACGCTATGCCGTAGTACAAGCCAGCCGCTTAAATGTACGAAAAGAGCCTGATATCGAATCAAAGAGAATTGGATATATCAATAACGGCGAACGGGTTAAGCTTTTAGAAAATCTGGGAGAATGGCTGAAAGTACAGTATGCCGGCAATTCCACAGGTTATATTGCAGCTGAATATGTGACGATTGTAGAAGAATTTGTCTATGCAAAAACTTTGGATGAGGAGGCCGCTGAAATTGCTGCAAGAAAAGCATTAGAAGCCAGAAAACAAGTATCGGAACAGCAAGCGGCGGAAAATACTTCCATAACGATTACGCCGCCAGCCGAAAACTATTCCTCCAACGAAGAGCTCAGAAGTCAGATTATAGAGTACTCCATGCAGTTTGTAGGAAATAAATATGTACACGGCGGGAAAACCCTGTCCGGAGGCACGGACTGCTCCGGCTTCACAAGCTTGATTTATGCACAGTTCGGTTATTCCTTAAGCCGCACCCCCGGCGGACAGCTGTCTAGTGCAGGAAGAAGCGTTGATTACAGCAATGCACAGCCGGGAGATATCATCTGCTATGGCTCCGGTCAAACCTGCACCCATGTAGCGCTTTATCTGGGAGACGGTCAGATTATCCACTCCGCCAATCCCCGTAAGGGCGTTGTGACGCAGGCCGCAGGCTTTGATACCATTATCGGAGTAAAGAACGTGATTGATTAAAAGGGTGAAGCCAAAATATCTTCTCTGGTTAAGACCATGTCTCCGAAGGTATTTTGGCTTTGTTCCTTCAGATCCTCAAGTTTGATAACTACACCTTCTTCATAACTTTGAATACCATGGCGCTTTGCCATTTCCTCTGTATACTCTTCCAAGAGATACACATTTTCCAGACGGAAGGAAGCCAGCTTGTATTGGCATACCATGGGCAGCACCCCCGTCTTGTCTTCTGCAATAGTCACTCCCTCTTCGGACACATGAAATGTGACCCATGCCATTCCTTCCAACATACTAGCTGCCTGTTTTTGCAGGGAAACATAATTCCCAAGGGAGTAATAACAAAGAGCCCTGTTTCCATTTTCCGCCTCAATCCATTCCACTGGCTGGGGCACATGAGGATGAGTTCCAATCAAAAGGTCCGCTCCTGCCTCCGTCATTTCCTTTGCAAATTTGCGTTGATAATTGGAGGGCGTACTTTGATACTCCGTCCCCCAATGAGGAAATACGATTACCACATCCGCCATTGTCTTGGCTTTTTTGATATCCTCCAACACATCAGGATTTAACTTTGTGAAATCTAAGGCACCCGTCTGCCTGTTATAATCGCACAATATATTTAAATGCCCTCTCAAAGATGCCGGAACGCTTCCCAAATTCGGTCCATAGGTGTAATTTAATATGGCAAAGTTAATGTCCCCCACCTGAAGCAGCGGAATTTCCGAGTACGTTTCCTCTTTTGATATGCCCGTCATCAAAACCTCCGGATGCTGCTCCCAATAAGAAGCGCAATGTAAAATCCCCTCAATTCCCTGATCCGCAGCATGATTGGTGGCATGAAGCACAATATTAAAGCCCGCATCTATAATGGCATCCCCCACCTGCGTAGGAGAATTAAATTTAGGATAGCCCAGATTACCCAACTCATTTCCGCCAAAAATTGTTTCCTGATTGATTACCTTAATATCCGCCTTTGCCAAAAAATCTGAAATATTCTGAAACAAAAAGGAAAAATCATAGCTTCCGTCACTTTTGATTCCGGTTTTTATAATTCCCGGATGAAGCAGATTGTCTCCCAAAGCCATCAGGGTAATATCATACTCTTCAAAAGCCGGGGGATTTTCTGGTTCTGCCGATACATTTGACGATGTTACGGGAATTTTCTCTCCAGTAAATCCACTCACGCTCTCCTGAGAACTTTCCTTCCATGCCTCTTTTGATGCTATTTTTTGCGTGCCATCCACCGCCGCCTGCCAGACATCAGACAGGGAAATGCCCGAATATGACATCAGACATATGATAAGGATTACAAGCGGCAGAAGCATCCCAAACACTAACTTTTTCTTTGACATACTAACCTCCATGATTCCTCTTTACGCTTTACGCTTTTCAAATTCCTTCTGGAATTCCTGCAAATCCTCTCCTCTCAAAGCCCTTTCCAAGAGCCTTGGAAGCATCTGTGGATTGCAGGCAAAACAGGGAATCCCCATAGCGGCTATACTCTGCGCCATATTGGCATCATAATAGGGTCTGCCCCCATCCGCCAGCGCAAGCAAGCATACCACCGTCACACCGGATTCCTTCATCTCCTCCAGCCGGCGCCGAAATGCCGCCCTGTTGCCGCCCTCCTCCAAATCCGAAATCAGAAAAAACAAGGTTTTGGAAGGATTTTCAATAAACTGTTCACAGTACGCCACAGATTGATTGATATCCGTGCCGCCTCCCAGCTGGAATCCAAACAATAAATCCACCGGGTCATCGCTTTTTTCCGTTAAATCCACAATATTGGTATCAAACGCCACAATTCTGGTAGAAAGGCTGGACATACTTGCCAGAATGCAGCTGATAATGGAGGAATAAATAACGGATTCCCCCATGGAACCGCTCTGGTCGATATCCAGAATCACCGTCCATTTATTCGCTGCAGTGGTGCTGGTTCTGTCAAAAAAGTAAAAATGCTCTGGCACAATGGTATGTAATTCTTGATTATAATGTTTCAAATTCCTTGAGATAGTAGTCTTATAATCCAACGCCGCCGCAGAAGGAATGGGTGAATGCTTCCTTCTGTTGATGGCGGCCGTCACCGCCCTGCGGATATCCTGTTCCAGCAGACGGTTAATCTCTTCAACAATTTTCTGTATAAAAGCGCGGACACTTTCCTTGGAACGCTTAGGAATCTGTTCTTTTAAGAGAAGTATGGTGGATGCAAGGTTGATATCCGGCTCCAGATTCTCCAATAATTCCGGCTCAAAAATCAGCTGTTTTAAACCGCATCTGGTCATGGCATCCCCCTGGATAACCGTCACCAGCTCCTTGTCAAAAAGACTTCTCACATCTCCAAGCCATCTGCTGATCTGGGGATTGGAGGGACCATTTCCCGCTCCCCTTCCGCTTCCGCCGCTTCCAAAGCCTCCGTTAGCCGTATTGTTATATATGGCAGCAAGAGCCTGATCCATCAAATCCTGCTCGGGAGTCAGCGCCATCCCGCCGCCCTGCATCCCGTTAAATCTGTTCTGGCTCTCCTGTCCCAGAATCAGCCTCCACCTCTGCATATGCTCTTCTTGATTCATTCCATCCTCCATTTTTACTACTTCTCTTTCTTTGCCCTCTCTATCCGCTCGGCAAGCAGTGCAAAATTTTTGTCCGACTTCCATATCTTTGCAATCTTTTGTTTATCCACATACAAGACAATAAAATCCTCTTTATCCTCCACCCTTGTAATTTTCCTAAGGGAATAGCATCTCTCTTTATCTGAAGCCCCCCTGGTAAACAAGGAACCCATTACACTCCTTATATTTCTCACATAAATATCCTGATACTTGACTGTCACTTTCCGCATCATGACATCCAAAAAGTTCCACGTTCCTATGACAAAAAACAGGAAAAATCCGGCATAATACAATGGATAATAGGGCAATTCCTTCCTTTCTCCCCAGCAGAAAATACCTCCCCCCAAAAGCCCGATACCCAGCAAAGCTCCAAACAATGCACGGATTTTATCCGCTCTGGTTTCCGCTACGGAAAAATTATCCTGATATGCGTTAAGTTCCACACCGCCTTCTTTTAAATATCCCCTCTCCAAGCCTTTTTCGGCTTCCAATCTCCGATACAAAAGGGCAAAATGACTCATATCATCATCCACTTCAAAAAGCTTCTTTTTGTCGTGGTAGGCAATCAGCTGCCTTCTTCCGCCTGCGCCATTATTTCTTATAATTTTTTCTATATAGCGCACCTTGGTAATCTCCGAAAAGTAAATGACCTTGGGGCGCAGCGGAAATCGGTATATTGTCAGGGTATCTGTATCCACCTTGATTTCCCAAAGCAAGGATACGAAACATAAATATCCACAAAAAAAGGTAAATGCCATAAACAAAAGTACTCCCGCTAGGGTGCCGGAATCCCACTCTGATATAAACACCATCATCACTGTAAGTCCATAAAAAAATATACTGCCTATGATTCCTACAATGAAATAAAAGGGAGACAGCCCCATAAAATATGGCTCTGTTATACTTTCATATTTGGCAATCTTCATCCCTGTCCATGCCCAAACTGCCAAAATCGGCAGAAATATAATGCAGGCAGTCCCCAGACAGAATAATATCTTAAAAATCAAAGTCAAACTCCTCCAAACTCTCCACCAGCTTCTGCTCTTCCCCGCTTAAGGTCTGGTTCAGTGCCTCGCTGACCTGCTGCCCGTTAAGATTCCAGATTTCACCTAAGTTTTCCGCAATTTCATCTTTCTCCATTGCCGAAAAATCCGCAAAAGCCCTGCGCAAAAAGACTAACGCCCGCTTAAACTCTTCCTCATCCAGCTCATCCAGATAATTATCCAGAATCTCCCACAGGGACAATCTGGCAATCAGTCCGTAACGGTTCTTCATGGCAAGCCCTTCAAACCATCCTGCCCCCAAATCCGCTGGTACTCCTTTGGAAAGCCTGCGCTGTACCTCCAGATTCAGCCTTTCATTATCCATAGAGCCTCTTTCCAACAGCACTGCCATGGCAAAGCCGGATAATTTTGTATTCAGGTCATCCCTTTGGGCAGTTTCCTCCAAAGCTTCCATCCAAGCCTGACTATCCAGAAAATCATGGGCTAAAGCTGCACCGTTAAGCCTCTCCATGGCTACAATAATTTCCTTGCTGGCGGCATCATCACAAATGCAGGTTCCCGGCAAAATCAGACAAGCCCTGTAAAAAATCTGCTGCAAAATAGGCTCTAAAGGCGCTGGGTCCAACTGACGTATATTGCCATATTGTATTACCACGGAAAGCCTGTGGGCAGTCTGCGCCAATTCCTCCATGGAAGCCGCATCCACAGCCATAGCCTGCAAAGCTCTTGTGGCATAAGTCACTGCGGAAGCCATGCCGCAGGTAAAAGCATCCTCAATAACCCGGGCAATTTCACCCATATTGGGGGCATTTTCCACCCTTTCTTTCATACAAAAGGATGCTGCCTGTGCCACTGTGTCGCCTTTTAACGCCGCTTCCACCAGCTCAATCTCCGCCTCCGGAGTCCACCTGATAACCCAATGCTCCGCCCACGTAGCATTCTCCTGTTTTACTGCCTCTTCCTTGGCAAAAGACACTCCCAAAACCCTTAACTGATGCAGAAAAAAAGAGCGGTTCAAATCCAAAAATGCGGCTTTCTCAGTAGAGACTTTTCTGTTTTCCCTAAGGTCAAGGGGCAGATCCTGTGCTGTAATATCACGATATTTTTCCAGCTTCAGCTCCTTTAATTTTCTGTAAAAATCTTCCTGAATGCTGGTTCGGCTGACTCCCTCCGGCAAAGCTCCGATTGTGGTGCCGATTTCCGTATCTGCCACTGCAAGACTGATTGCGGCAAAACTGCCTTCTCCCAGACAAGTCACTGCCGCATCCCTCAAATCCCTGAGAGCGGGAAGCCTGCTGCCCCGGATGCCTGCCAGCGAATCCGCCAGCCTCACCGCCTCTATCACCTGTGCGGAAGATACCGGCGTCCCATGCTCTCTCTGGTATGTGGCAATCCTTGACAGATAGTTTTCTGCAAAAAAATGATAATCCTTTTTTTCAAAGGCGTCCCACAGCAAATGATAATATGCGGGAGCTCTGTTTCCGGCGCCGTAGCCGGATCTTGTGGACAGCCTGTAATACGAATAAGGCATCAGGGTGTGGTTGGCTTCCACCTTTGGCAGAGATAAAAACTCCTCCTGTGTCATTGGCAGCGCTTCCTCGTCCAGAAGCCCCGCCACATGGTATGCACCTGTGACCACCACGATTTCCTCCGGAGCAAATCCCTGCTCCACCGCATTTTGTATCTGCAAGCGCATAAAGGCTTCTCTCACCAGAATTTCCGGAAAATCCTCATCCTGTCCCTGATTGATTTCCCGCAGACTCGCTCCGAAAAGATTGGCTCCTCCATGATAACCTTCCGTATCCTGAGTATGCTCCATGGTCCGCTCCCAGAAAGTCTCATGCCCGTCTTCCCCCGCCTGTTTATCCAGAAGCTCATAGGCGCTCATACGCCCCTCTTCCCCCTCTGTGCTCTTTCTTTCCGTAGGAAGCGCCAAAAATACATCGGAAGGCAAATCCATAAACCGACACTCCCTGCCATGTTCTTTGCACCAGCAGATTGCCTGATACTCCGGCGAATACTCCGCAAAGGGGTACAATATGGTATGTACGGGAGCTTCTTTTGTGTATGCCAAAATGGCAATGGGCAGCTTTGTGTCCTCATGAGTGATATTATCTATCTGGTCATTTAAATCGCTTGGTCCCTCCACCAACACAAGGCGGGGAGCCTTTTCACTCAAAAACTGCCGTAAGTGCCACGCCCCCGCAGGGGACAGATGGCGTATTCCAAAAATATGTGGATGCTGCATAATCATTACCTGTTCTAAGCTTTACTTTCTTTTCAAAAAACAAACTACAACATCTCCCTGCAGGCTTTATAAAGTCCGCTCCAATGGGAACCTCTCTTTTTCATGACATTTTCAAGATATTCCTTCCATGCCACATTGTCTTTTTCATCATCCTTGATGACTGCTCCCTGTAGCGCAGCAGCAAGGTCATCATCCGTGATACTTCCATTGCCAAAACTTCCGGCTAATGCCATGCTGTTGCACAGAAGGGAAATTGCCTCCGCTGTAGACAGCACACCTGTTGTGGTTTTAACCTTCTGACTCTTGTCATATGTCTCGCCGTTTCTCAGTTCTCTAAAAATCGTGCAGACTTTTTCCACCACTTCATCCTTGGGCTGGGAAGCATTTAAATCCAACCCTTCTGACAGTTGTGCCACTCTGGTTCGGACAATCTGCATCTCCGCCTCCAAATCCGCCGGAGCCGGAAGCACTACAATATTAAAACGCCGCTTTAATGCCGCAGACATCTCATTCACGCCCTTGTCTCTGGTATTGGCAGTGGCAATCACGGAAAATCCCTTTTTGGCCGGCACCTCCATACTTAATTCCGGCACGGAAATCCTCTTTTCCGACAAAATGGATATGAGTGCATCCTGCACCTCCGAAGCACATCTGGAAATTTCTTCCATCCGTGCAATACTTCCCGTCTCCATGGCATGGAAAACAGGACTTTTCAACATTGCTTCCGGAGAAGGGCCGTTGGCTATCAGCATGGCATAATTCCAAGAATAACGAATCTGCTCCTCGGTGGTTCCCGCCGTACCTTGAATCACTTTGGTGGAATCCCCATTGATAGCGGCAGCCAAATGCTCCGAAAGCCAGCTTTTTGCCGTTCCGGGCTCCCCAATCAATAAAAGAGCTCTGTCTGTCACCAGCGTGGAAATGGCAATCTCCACTAGTCTCTCATGCCCGATATATTTGGGCGTAATCTCCATATTTCCGACCTTTCCTCCACAAATATAGGTGCGGACAGAGCGGGGAGACATACGCCAGCCCGCAGGAATGGGGTCTTTCTCCGCTGCAATCAGCGCATCCAATTCCTTTTGAAATAGCTGCTCCGCAGGCAGCCTTTGTAATTGTTGTTCCATGGTTTTTACCCTGCTTCTTTCTTTTATTTTTATTGAATAGAATTCTTAAGTTCCTCCACAAAAGCCAACAGTTGCTCCTCGCCCCATGCACTGCTGTTATGTACTTTTAACTGTCCCTTCTTGTACATTTCATATAATTTCTGCGCCTCTGCATATCTGGCAGCGGCATCTCCCGGCAGATTCCTGAAATAACTAGGAATCTCGGACAGATAAAACGCACTCCTCTTTTTGTAATAAGAAACTGCAAGTCCTTCGCATTTGGGATAATTACAATGACGCAGACTGCTTAAATAAATTCTACTGTCATCCGATTCCAATGCGCGCTTATAAAAATAGTCCCCCAATTTTTGACAGCAGCCTTCATCTTTAGGATCTACACACCCATTTAATAACATGTCAATGGCTTTATCCCTGCAATCCATCAAAATATCCAAAAAGCGCCCTTTTATCTTTGCCTTTACCGGATGAATCAATTGAGGCAGCGGTTCTCCGGAAGGATGCTTATGATAGGCATGAGCAAAAAATAATATATATTCCCTTCTTCGGTCATCATATTTCAGACCATATAATCCTCTATCTAACAAGGGATACATCTCTGTATTCCGCTTATCTCCCAGCAGTTTCTTTTGAGTAAGCTGCCCTTCCAGCCAATCACAGCAATCCTCTCTTGTCAATAGCATGGCTGTCACAGCTGCCGGAAAATAATCCCTGCGACTGCCTTTCTTTCCATCCTGAACCTCATATAATTTTATGGCAAGCTCACAGAGTTCTTTGTCCGGATGCAGATACAATGCCTGATGCAGCAGAGCGGGCATAATTTTATTAAAAGTCAATGTACGTTCTTGTAATTTCCGATTGGACTCCAGCGACGGGACCTCGACTGCCCACACCCTTCCGTCTCCCAGATAAAGATTTCTGTCTTCCAGATTGGCAGCCATGGAATAGACTTCCAAAATTGAAGAACCGCTTTTGCCGGGCAGCGCCTGCAGAGCAGCTCCCAATAAAACTGACCGCTCATCTGACAGAACAATTCCCACCCTATACTCCGTGTCCTTTTTGGCAGGTGCAATAATAACCTTTACCCGCTCATCCGGCGCACTCATCAAGTACCCTAGCTGCTCCTTTAAAACTTCCGCCACAAATTCGGAAGCCCATTTTGTCTCCACATAAACCAGATATTTCATGGCATCCACAGGATTTTTCTGATAATATTCCCTCAATGCCATCTCTGCCTTCTCATCTTCTATGTAAGCAAGAGCATAATACGCCATCTTTTTGGCATTGCCCTTTTCCGTTTTGGTCAATTCGATAAGAAACTCCGCATTTTTCGGACTGAGACGAAGTGCATAAATAAGTTCTTGGCGAACTTCCTTTTCCGCCTCTGGCAACATCCTAATATAAAATTCATTCGTCAAGGTCTCACCGTTTACCACATCTGTATCAATGGCCGCCATAACCTGAATACGGCGCACCATCTCTCTTTTCCCTTTGGGATCAAATCCGCTTTGCAATAACGGCAGAATTTGCGTCCCTTCCTCCTTAAGCCATTCTGCTACAGTATCCGCAAGTTCTGCATAGGAAGCCCCCAAAGCCTGCACCATTGCTGCCTTAATACGGTAATCCTCAAACAACTCCGGATGCTCCTTATGAGTCTCCGTGACATAACTGTAATGTCCGCTGCCAGAGCTTGACAGGGCATCCAGCAGGGGTTTTAACGCAGAATATGGTGCATTTACAATGGTTGCTTTTCCACTGTTTTCCAAAACATCCGCGATCGGCTCCACACTCTCCTCCACAGATACTGCTCCCTGAGTACATAATACGGCGTCTGCCAATGTGATAGCATCTAACAAAAGTCCTTCCTTGTCTTCCTGCCCCGGCTGTGTCAATTCCCTGACCATCTGCCCGATTTTGGCAAACACGGGAGAAGCTGACTCCAAAGGCGCAAAGGCCTCCGCCGCCCGCTTTAAGCGGAAATCCTCTGAAAGTAAATTTGTACCCGCAAGCATAGCAGCCCGAAGTCTTGCACGCAATTCATATAAAGGTGAAATGTCCATTTTTATACCATGCCTTTCTGTAACCTGTAAACGCTACTTTCAAAAAAAGCTGAGAGAATGATTCCTCAGCTTTTCCTTATTCAGTCAAGATGCTGATCATCTAATAACTGCCCTAAATCTTTCCTGACAAGAAAATCAGCTCATCACAATATCATATACTGTATCGGCGCCCTTCAGCCATTCATCCACATTAAAGTTCCATGCCACACGATAAGGACCATCCGGCATGGCAGAAAGTCTCTGATAGATTCCACGACGCTCTGCAACTGCCGCTTCATCTTGACACCACTCTGCATATCCTTTCAGATAGGATTCACAAAGTTCCTCCCAGCTATTGTATGTCTGCTGCATCACCTTTGCCGCCACTGCAGAACAATTCAGCAGCATTTCACGGGTAAAGTACCCTGCGACATAGCCCATCCCCGCTAGTTGGGTTGCACGACAATAATCCCATGCATCACTCTCTTTCTCATTATGGTCGCTTACGCGAAGCAGTCCCACAATCATGAACAATAACTCCTCGCCATTGTTAATTCCCCAATCTCTTCTCATAACCCTGCGCATCATGCTAGCATCTGCACTGTTCTTCTTATATCCGCCAATCAGTTTCCAGCTGCCTCCTGCATATTCTGACCAAAGTGCATATGTATCCGTACACCAACGCTCCATATCATTTATTACATCGGTGGTCTCAGTTTCTTTTTTTCCAAAAATATCAAATAGTCCCATAATTCTTCCTCCATTTCTAGATGCCATGCCTGTTTCGGGACAGACTTATTACTGAGTTTATCTTACATCATCTGACAGTTAAATTCAATCCCCTTCTCTCAATCATACTAACTGCCTCTATCCTAATCAGGCTGTCAATTTCTTTACCCACTAGTACAACAGCCTCACCACATCTGTCTGTGTCACAATGCTTAAAGGCTGCAGTTTCAAACGCCTTTCTCCTGCATCATAATAAAAAGCTCCCAATAATACCTGATTTTGGAATAATTCTTTGTCTGACAGCAGCGCCAATCTGTCCGTGGTGGATTCCATGCCCGGCGCATCACCTAAGGCTATGCTCTCCCCAGCCTGTGTTTCCAATGCAAAACCGTCCTTGGTTTTCCCCAGCCTCACAAAAGAAATCAGCCTCACATACATGGGGTCAGCAAGGGCATTTTTTAAGATATTTTTGGCTGCTTTCGCCTCCGTCCCCAAAGAATCCGAAGCAAATTGATGAATCTTTGTCAAATCATCCTCCTGCACCTGCCTAATCTGGGCGCCGTCCCAGCGGATACGCAGATTCCCTTCCCCGGGATAACAGGCAGCCATGCCGATATGCGCCACCCCAAACACTGTATCCTCTTGCTTTACATATTTCAGTGCCTTGATGGGACGATAATTATAAGTGACAAAAATTTCTCCTGTTGCCAAATCAGCCCAATATCCGGTATCTATGTATTCCTTCCTCGCCTCGTCATAAACCACCCAGAAAGCAAGCTGCATCAAATCTACATCTGCCCTTCCTTTTCCCAAAGCCTCTAGTTCAGAAAGCTTCCAGATACCTCCAAGCTCTTCATAAAGTTCGTTGTCATCCTGCCCCACCTCATCTAGTTCCAATTTATCTGATAAATACTTCTTGGACTTCTTGATTAAAGTCCACATTTTTTCCAGAATGTCGATAGCCTTCTCATAATGCTCCTCATCACCATCTTTCTGTAAAGCTGCAATCTCCAAAATCAAGCCGTTTAACAGGCGCTGAGGTCCGGGCAGATAATAATCTCCCAATTGTTTGGACAACTGCTCATAGGTTTTCAAAGTCGTACCACCCATGGTTCCTAAGCCTGCCCGCATGAGATCCTGCACCAGCTTGGCGGCAAGCTCCAGCCCTTCCAGCTGTTTTTTTATCTTTTTGGTTTTGGCAGATTTGGCGCTCTTTTGTGCCGCTGCCTTTTTCTTTGCCGCAGCAGCCGCATCTTCTTCGCTTTGCTCTCCTAAGCCGCCTGCACCTTCTGCTCCGGTGTCCCCTGCCGCTTTTGCATCCCTTGCCAGCTTCTTCTCCCGTTTTTTCAAAATATCCTCTGGAATCTCACAAATGCCAAAGGATTTTCCCGCCAAGATTTCATAGAGAAGCGCCAAACCATGTTTACAGGGAAACTGCCTGCTGGGACAAGAGCACCGGCACACAGGTTTCTCCGGCTCAATAAAATCCACTGTAGTAATGTAATTGCTTTTTCCGCTTCCGGTACATTCGCCCAGATAAAAGGTATCGTCCTGCGAGCGCTCCAATCGCACAAACCCACCCTTTTTTGATATTTTTACGGCGTTTGCCACTGCCGCTGCATTGGGCGCCATTACCTGAATCTGCTGTTCTGTAATCTGCTGCATGATGACCTCCCATTATTTTAAACTTTTACCTGATGACTTCTCCTGATTGTATTATATCTTTGGATGATATATTTGTAAATAAAGGTTTTATGACATTTCATTCCAAAGTGTGAATCCCAAAATCAAAATTCCGCCGATTACCTGCCACAAGGTCATTTCTTCATTCAAAAAGACCACAGAAACCAAAACGGCCACCAAAGGGTCTATATAACTTAAGATGGCTGCTTTCTGCCCCGGCAGCTCCTTTAAAGACGAAAAATACATACAATAAGTTACGCCGGTATGAATCAGCCCCACAATCAATAAATTAATCCATCCGACAGCGTTCAAGCTGCCCAATGAGATTTTGCCGGTACATATTACATAGGGAAACAAAGTGATAATTGCGGAAAGAAACTGTAAAAATGTCCTGTGGATTCCCTCCACATTTTTGATGAATTTGTTGAAAAGAATTACTGTGGCATAAAATACAGCCGCCCCCAGTCCAAATAAAATCCCAATAAAACCGCTTCCGCCGCCAATATCCCCTATGCCGGTAATCAATACAAGCCCCAGCGTGGAGCCGACGAAACACGCAATCTGCTTCCCTGTCAGCCTTTCATGAAAAAACAGCGGGCTGGCAACAGTCACTATGACAGGCGCAAAATAATAGCTCAATGTGGCAACAGAAACTGTAGTATATTTATATGCCTCAAACAAAAGAATCCAATTAATGCCCATTGCCACCCCAGAGGCAAGCAATAAGGGCACCTCTTTTTTTATCTTTGAAAAAGGTATCTTCTGCCCGGTTATTTTAAGAAACAGAGCAATCAGCAAGGCGGCCAAAACAGCGCGGTACAGTGCCAGCTCCCCGGAAGATACCGGAATATTCCGCACAAACAAGCCCAGCGTGCCAAATATCGTCATGGATAAAACCAACATGAAACGATACTTATGCTGTCCAGGCTGTTGTGTTTCTTCTTTTTTCAGACTGTTTTCCATATTTAACCTCCATCATATGTTTATTAAATTTTATGCAATTATCTTGAAAACAAATCGATTCCCTGCAATATAACACCCACCGCGGGAATCAATACCGATAATATAAATATTATTTTGTTTGTTATTGTAGTATAAATTAAATTCTGCTTGATGATTTCATCTCTTTTTGATATCAATTTCTCTTTCTGTCCAGAATTTATTTCTGTTAAAATCTTCCCATTTAAATCAGCAATAAGATAATCTTTTTTAACCCTCATAAATGAAAATAATTCCTGTAAAGGCAGGAATGCCAAAACCACCAATATAGTAACAATTAAAACTAAAATAAATGACGGTATATCTTTATAAAATGTGTTATAAACATTATAGTCTGCTGCCAATCTATCATTAAATATAAATAAGAATGAACCTATGATATAAAACAGACCATAGGAAAAAGTGCTAACTACTATATCGACTGCACTCAGTATACTAGGATTTTTGTTAAAGTCATCATCATGATAAATTAAATATCTATATTCTATGGTCTTATAAACCATAAATCCGCTAATCAGTGCCATACCCAGCAAGGATAACGAATGATACCATGTAATACCTAAAAAGAAACAATAATATATTTGTCCCCAAATGCCTAAATTATATATCCAATATGCCTCTGTATTTGATTTTGCCACACTAAAAAAGCCATAACCTGCTGCTACTGCTATACCAAATAACACAATCCTCAGAGTTCTTAATAACCAATAATGCTCCTTTTTCTTATGCGCCTTTTTCCTTTTCTCCTCTTTCTTTTTCTCTTTCTTTTGCGCACATTCTGTCATCTTACAAAAAATCCCTTTATCTACTCCTTTTTTGATAAACTCGTCAAATTTTGCCGGATAATATCCCGATAAAAAATATGACAAAAAATATAGTAATGTCAACGCCAAACTATTACTCAAATCATTTATATATGTAAACTTATTATCAGAAGTATATAGTACTTGCTTATAAATTAAATTAAATAAATTTATGGAAAAAACAATGATTGGAAGCGAGTAATATATCCATTTGCCAAACAATGACTTTGACCACCGAACATACAAAGATGTTGCAATATTTATCTTTCTGAATGTTTGAAAACAATAAACTAAATTGACTAAAGTTTTTATATTTTTTTCTGTTTCCATAACTCCCATTCCCCCACATTAAAATCTTTTCTACAAAATTCCACTTTATTCAAGTTTATGTCCAGACAAGAAAAAAGTCAACGCTCTTACAACAAAATAATACTTCATTTATGATTGACATCCCGCGCATTACCTGTTATAATAACATACATCTAGGGAAGCATCTAACATTTCAAACCATTTCGGCTGACAATCCCTGTATAACAAATGAATATGGCGGATTGCAGGAAATGGTGCGATAAAAGGCTGCATTGTCAGTTATCATACTAGTTCTTCTTTCCGCTGGATACGAAAGGAGAACTATATGAAAACAAATGATGTAAATAGGACAAGAAAGTCCATTGGACAAGATCATTCCGTGGGGCAAACCGCAGAAAAAGTATCTGTCAAGAAACAGACCGCACAAAGAAAGACTCTGGAGGAGATGAACCTGCTGGACGACTTTCTGTTTGTGTCAATGGTAAGTTACCCAGAGATAGGGGAAAGGTTTGTAAGAAGCCTTCTGAAGACCATTTTCGGCAGGGAGTTCAAGCACCTGACAGTCACAGCCCAGAAAATATTTTATGGCGCAGATACCAAACTGCACGGCGCAAGACTAGATGTGTATATAGAGCCGAAAAAGGGAACGTCTGAAGGGAAGGCTACTGTTTACGATATAGAGCCTGACCGGAACGACAGTGCCGCCGACAAAAAGGCGCTGCCCCGCAGGGTACGTTTTTATCACGGAAAAATTGCCGCCAGAAATCTGAGTTCAAGAGTAGACTACGACACCCTAAAAGATGTCGTCATCATAATGATTATGCCCTATGACCCCTTTGGGCTGGACCGCATGGTATATACTGTGAAGAACAAATGCGTGGAAGTGCCGGAGATGGAATACGAGGACGGGGCAAGCACCCTGTTTCTGTATACAAGAGGGACGGTGGGGATTCCCAGCGAGGCGGTAAGTCAGCTGCTGCACTACATGGAAGATACGACCTATGAAAATGCCGTGAACAAAGAACTGCGTGAAATCCACAGAATGGTGGAGACCGTGAAGGAAGACCCGGAGGTGACAGAAATGCACATACAGATGGTAGAGGACATTATAAAAATGGAGAGGGAAATCACAAAGCAGGCGGAGGAAATCACAGAACTGACGGAAGAAATCACAAAACAGGTGGAAGAAAACGCAAAACAGGCAGAGGAAAACGCTAAACAGGCGAAGGAAATCACAAAACAGGCGGCAGAAATCGCCAAGCTGAAGGAAGAACTCGCACAGGTAAAAGGCATGGAAGAACCTGCAGCACACGCTTAATAGACAGCACCTTGCACCCTGCTCTTCTATACCAAAGGCACAGAGGAATTCCCAACAAGGCGGTAAGACAGCTGCTGCACTACATGGAAGTTCTCTTCACAAGGCTTACCCTCAAGAATGCCGTCTCTTGATATGTATCTTTTGCACCAACCAAAGATAGCATTGGCTCAACAGAACCAACAGCAGAAAAACAACTATGATTCCAGCCGGAATCCCCCACCTGCTGTCCACTCCCGTCAAATAATCCTTACCATTGAAGATCCTAAATACTTTTGAGATAAAGTCACACACACCCGCATGAATCAAATAAATATAAAATGTCAAATCCGACATCCGCGCATCATATAATAATATACCAAACAAGCCGCACACAATTCTAACATTATGCCAAATCCTATGGCCTATACATCTTTCACATTATTTAGAGAAGCCATCTTTCGAATAGTATGTGGGAATTCTAACCTTTTGAAATCTTTTCCGATAAAATGATCCTTGCTTTTTTCGCAGATAGCGAATTTTTTAATTCTGTTTTGGGCTCAAACCATTATCAAGTTAAGATTATGTATTCTGTAAATACATCTCATTTCCAGCTTATAATCTGCTCTCCTTTTACAAGAAAGGCCTCCCTTGCAATTTGAGCAAGCGGAAAATCAGATTTAGAATCTGAGTAAAATGCATCTATCATTTGTTCTCCGAAAATCTCGCGAAATCTGGTCACTTTCATCTCACCATAACAATTTTCGCCGTAGAAATGTCCTGTATGAATATCCACTTCCGATGCAATTAATGTTTTCACATCCAGCTGTCTGCATATACCTTCCAATAAGAAACGCGGTGATGCCGATATAATGACATCGTCTTCTTTATGTAATGTTTCATAAAATTTTTTAATCTTCTTTCTGTGCTTATCCCAAAAATCATCAATTAAACAATTTGTGTCCTTCAATTTTCTCAAAAAAGAAAAAAATGCCTCTTTCATTTCTGTTTTTGTAATCTTGCCCATCTTATAACGTATAATCGCTCCCACCTGTTCGGGCAGACACAAAAAGATATGCGGATTTCTTTTCAGACAGAATAAATAGAAATCAACCGTTGAATCTCCATCATAAATTGTCTTGTCAAAATCATATACCTTCACATATATCCACCTCCGTCTTCTCGCCTATTTTATATACAAAATAAGCATAAGAAGCACAATGTAAATACCCCCCCATACCAAAATAAACTTGTCTTTTAATATAACTTCAACCGGATCCGCATCCGTAGTCCCTTCAACCGACAAACTATACTTCATGGTAATCAGCAAAACGATAGGCACTGTCCAAATCATCATTGAATGTGCATTCTCTAGTGCCCATAATGAATAAAACGCATTGGCGAGTCCCATACACATATACATATTTTTATCCAAAAAAGCATAGTTATAATGGGATAAAACTTCTCTGGTATCATCGTCTGCATGTCGCTGCAACTCATTCCTTCTCTTACCTAATCCAAGATAAAACGCACCTGCAATAATTGTCAGATATAACCAATTTGAAATAGGAATATCGGATAACAATCCGCCATATGCAATTCGAATCACAAAACCGGATACCAATATTGCAACATCCACTAATGGAATGTTTTTAAACTTTCTGCTATATAATATGTTTAAAATAATATAAACAATCACCAACCAATAATGTTGAATCACCGACTCCTGCAAATTGAAAGCAACCGATAACAACAAACAAAGAACAGCAATAATCCATGCCACACGGACACTGATCTCGCCACTTGCAATAGGGCGTTTACATTTTATCGGATGTCTTCGATCCTTTTCCACATCACTTATATCATTCACAATATAAACAAATGAAGATGCCATACAAAAAGACAAAAATCCTACACTCGCACTATACATACGAGATACATCAAAAAATTTTTCTCCAAAAAACAATGGCACAAAAATTAACAGGTTTTTCAGATAGTGCTTACATCTTATTAACCGTAAAATACTTTTTATTTTTTTCATGATTCTCCTTTGAGTATTCTTTCCGCTGCTCAATATTCTATAATTCTAAATGAATTATAATCATCACATATATTCAAATCAGAGTTCCCATCATATGTATGCCAGAATTTTGAGGAAACAGCTTTTTCAAATAAAACCACTATAATCTTATTGGAGTCCTCATTTTCTATTAGTACCTTGCGTAATACTTCCTCGTCAATCCGCTTAACACAAATCAGTTTTTGGGAATCTTTTGTTTTTCTTTGCGTAATATCATAGTACCCTCCCGCATCAAAATCATTTGCACTAAATAATATTGTAAGATTTTCACTCTGTTCTAAGTTCTCTCCCAAATACTCTGAAACTCCTTTATAATCATCACATACATAGTAATAATTAAACCGAATGTTTGCCGCCGAAAAGATAAGACAAATTGTATATAACACTGCAAAAAAGTACTTGCCCTTTCCTTTTCCAATCATATAATAAAGCAAATCCATTATCACTAAAATATAAACTGGCAACACTCCCATGCAATGTCGTTCCCACAGTCCGAATCCAATGGGCAGAGAAAACAGGAAAAACACGATAAAATAAGCTATTGTGCCTCCAATCATTTCTTTTCTGTCAATTTTTATCTCTTTCCTGTTACACAGCCATATTATGGCAATTGCCATCACAGCAACCACCAAAACCCCCATATAGACTATCTGATTGATTCCTATAATATCAAAATTTCCGGCCCGTAAATCATTTCTGGATATCCCCAATCCTGCGAATCCCAAAAATGCATAAACAATATACAAAATATTTTTAATACCAAATCCAGTCTTTGTACTCGGTCCAAGATAAAATAACCCATAACAATCCATTGCAAGCAACGGAATATAGAAAACACAAAAAAACAAAAAGACCAATATGTGCTTTTTTAGTTTAATCGGTTTATTCATAAACACTTTAAATATGTACAAGACATAAATAAATCCAAAAATAAAGTGTATAAACACGCCCAAAAGAAATATGAGATTTATCTTAATAACATTTCCAATACTGTCAAACTCCTCAACAAAAAACACATAATAAATAAAAGCTATGGATAAGGCATATACCATAATATAAGGTGTGACCTCGTCCATGTAATAAGCAAACATCGGATGAATAAAAAACAATAAGGCAAAAAAGGGATGATATTTTTTACATTGCATTATCCTGTATACATAATAAAATGCAATGGCTGCAAAAATCAAATTGCTCGTTCGCATTAAAAATTCGGTCTGCCCCACCAACTTTACCCAAATAAACATAAATGACATATATCCGGGCTGACCATATCCCATAGCTGTTTTCCATGTATTTGCAAAATTTCCGCTAATCGGATCCATTACTCTGCAGATTTCATCTCCCCACATACTTCCATTTGTTATGGATAACACAGAAATAAGTGTCACAAGACCTGCCGTAATAATCCAATATACTTGATTCCTACTTCTTTTACTAATCTTTTCCACATTTTCCTGTCTTTTCACATTCATAATGTTTCCTCTGCCTTCTTATATGTTTTACCCAAAATCCCGTATTATCTATATAGCTATGTATCCTTTAACTACCTATCGTTTACTTTAGCGGAGAATTTAGCCATAAGCAAAATTTTATATATATGAGAAATAAATACAGAATAATTCCCTGCCGACCTCATCTTCGCTTAAATGCTCTTATTAATGTCATGGCTTTATCTTTCAAAAAAGAAAATTGTTCCGTCCTGCTAAAAAATATAAAGTACAGACCATTCATCACCACAAAACATATACAGGTCTTTATCAACCAAGTTAAAGGGCTTACTGTTTTCAGCAGCGAAATAGGCCAATAACAAATTGTCCCACCCAGCAAAATAATTCCAATATTTTTTAGATATTCTAAATAATAGCTTATCACATCACTGTCAAAGAAATTTTTGTACAGAATATATGGTTCATACCAAAAGTAAGTTGCTAACTTGGATATAGATGTAGCAAACAAAATCCCACTAATCCCAATCCAATATCCCATAACTATCGATAAAACCAGATTCAGAATTGCCGTGCCGAACATAACATATCGAATTTGGCGATACATCCCTGTTCCTTCCCGAAATGTCCATACCGGACGCATACATATGGAAAAAAACAAATTTAATACCATCGCTATGAGAGTCAGTTGATCCAAAAGAAAATCCTTCCCTAGCCATAACTCAATAAAATCTTGTGCCAAATAAAAAAAACTAACCGTAACATATCCGCAAATCCAGAAACTAATCATCTGCATGGTTTGAAATATCTTGAAACGCTTTTTTGCTTCAGTAGTTGCTACAAGGTTCCCCACACTAGCTGTCAAAGAGGTAAACAGAAGGGCAATAAAAACTTCCAAATTATTTGTTATGGTAGAATAGTTGGAATATAAACCAACATAAATCGTACCCACAATCATCGACATCAGAATATTATCTGTCCCGTTTAACAGACTCCATGAGACTTTGTAAACAAATAGGGAATAAATATCCCTAAAAATAGGTTTTCTATCTTCAGCAGAAAGTTTCTCTTTCTGTTTAATGAACGAATAGTTTTTATCTGCCAATATGGATAAAACTATATTATTAACTATAACAGCTACTACTTCCAATAAAAGATAAATCAGGTATTGCTTAAAAATAATAACCGCAATCATTTGAAGCAAAATTTGCGCAATCTTTACATAAATGTCAACACGATTCACAATATAGTTCTTCTGGTCAGCCCGTATGATTGCTGCTTTATAAACAAACAAATAGGATACGGCATTTTTCAAAACGAATATCACATAATAAAGATAAAGATGTGGTATGTCCGAATCCATATTTATGATATACGGCAGAAAAGGTATCAAAGCAATTCCAATAACTGTGACACCTGCTGCAATCAAATAATATAACTGTTTAAAAAAATGCAATAATGCTGTCAAACGTTTTATGTCTTTCTCGGCTATCGGCTTATAGAGACTGACATTCATTGCGGTCCCAATCCCAAGGTCAGCCATAGAAAGTAATGTTAACACATTAGAAAAAAGCCCATTAATGCCTAGATACTCTACTCCGATATATTGAATAAAAAATTTTCGACTTAAAAAAGTTAAAAACAAAACGCATAACTTATTAGCAAGCGCCGACACAGTATTTTTTCCGGCATTCACCGTTCTGTTTTCTGTATTTAATCCCATAGCTGTCCTGCCCCTTACCAGAAATCATCTCTATGTTGCATGACTGCTGCGTTCACAGCACCTGCGATTTGAGAAACCTTTCTAAATACTCTCTTGTTGTTTTGCAGTATTCTTCTTTGAATGCTAAATCATATCCTTCATTCATTGCTGTTTCCATGGCATCTACCACTGCTTTAGCCGTGAAATTCTCTCTTGTAATAAATCGTTCTTTATGTCCTATGCAGCCTCCAAACAACAGCTGCTTATTATTCCAAACAAGCCCTATGCTGGTGATATTATAGGCATATGCAATAATGCTGGCATGCAGCCTGCCCACAATAACACTGTCAAACATGGTAATGCAACTGACTAATTCTTCCACTGTTCTAGGTCTCGGACAAAGGATTTCTTTTGTTTGCTTTTCATCCAATCCAAGATAGAGCGCCAATTCACAAGCAAATTTATAATCAGCTTCCAGACCGTTGCAAAACAATCTGCAGGTATATCCCCGATGTATCAATTCATGATATATTTCAGACCAAAATGAAAGCATCTGTTCTTTGGAAAACGCAATACCATTATCTATAAAGAGGTTCTCTCTAACCGTCCCAAGTCCGATACAATGGGAAGCTTGTTTCTGGCGCAGCGAGTATTCCATATTCAATGAACATGCCGGATCTGCCACTCGAGCTGTCCATATATTTTGATTCACTATATAGTTTTCTTGTAAAACTTCCAAGTCATCCCTCGTTGTAATCATTTTTACACATTTGCGATTGATAGCTTTTTTCAAAATACGGCAGCCTCGATTATGAAAATCATATCCTTCCACTCCCACGGCAGACAACATGACAGGAATGTTCATTTTTTCTGCTCGTCTTGTAATCGCATCTATATACAAAAAAAATTCTTGATAGGCATATTTTATAATTCCACCACCCACAATAATAATAGCACTAGTGTCCTGCGTAATATTTTTTTTGCAAGCAGTATGTATCCTAGACTTAATCTTTATCTCTCGAAAAATACGTCTTGCCTCTTTTACAATTACATAACTCTTCAAAAAAGACTTTATTTTTTGTACCACTTGAATGCGCTTTTGGAGTCTAATATTGTCTGGTTTCTGTTTATCGTCATATCCGCTCTTTCCTGTCATATCCATACTACATACTTGTATATCTCCTCTCTGATTACCAGATAACACCTCTTCTACCATTTCCTTTGTACATTGGTATATCGCCTGATCACCCAAATTGTTATCATAAATCAGTCCTGTCAGCAGTATCATTCTTTTACCCCCGCAAAGCTTTCTCAAGCCACTTTCCTAATTCATCTATTTTCCCTTTCAATCTTTGATTGACATATTTTGTTTCCTCATCACGATATAGCGCGATTTAAAAACTAATGTTTCTACTTTCATACAGTACATTCTTTCATAGATAAACATAGCAGCCGAAACATCTCACTGAGTGAATAATATGGTCTCCATCCCAATTCAGTTAATTTTCTAGTATCCAAATTCATTATCAGAGTCGGGGCGTATCCTCGTTCTTCCTGATCAATTTGAATATCGACCTTAATATTATCCCTTGCGCATTCTGAACATACTAATTGTGCCATATCAAAAATAGAGCAGAATGTCTCTTCATTGGCTGCATTATATGCTTCACCATTTTCTCCTTTTAGCAAAACAGTAAGAATAGCCGAAACCGCATCCATCGTATAAAGATAATTTCTTTTTGTCTCTCCTCGTGTGTGCAAAACAATATCCCTGCCTTCTATGGCACACCTTGCAAACTCAGCAAATACACGACTGTCATCATATGCCACCCCGGGACCAAATGTCTGAGTCAGCCTGATTACTTTAGCAGGCACTCCGTATTCTGCCCAATAAGCACTACATAACGTTTCACACATTCTCTTACTTTCAGGGTAACTGCTTCGAACCGACATGGAATCCATCTCCGCAGAATGAGTCTCTATTATCTTTTTATCACTTCCAGGTGTACCATAAACCTCCATACTTGATAAATATAAAAAACTTTTCACTTTCTTTCTGTGCGCCAATTCCAGAATGTTCCTGGTTCCGTCAACTGCTGTAAAAATTGTTTCAACGGGCCGTTCTATAAACGCTTTACTAGATGTCTGACTAGCCCCATGAACAATATAATCCACGGTTTCAGTAATATCAATTTTCTCTGATGCTTCCCAAACAATAAATTTCAGATATTCTTCATTAAAATCCTGATACATCTTTTTTGCTTTTTCCATATTCCGCACCAAAGCTATTACCCTCGGCGGATTCGTTCTGTCCGTTCCATAAAGCATTAACGAAGCAATCAGATTATATCCAATTAAACCAGTTGCCCCCGTAATCAACACCGTTTTTCCGTCAAATTGGGAAAAAACAACATTGTTTTCCTGTAACATCTTATATATCTCACTTTGCATCACCGAATTCAACTTATCTGCCCTCGCTTTCCGTTCTCTCATAGCAAACTTCCTGTTGTTTTCATCGGATTTATTATCTAACCTTGCTCTAAGCCGTAAATTTGAGCATTTTCTTTTGCCTCGAGAAGCGCCCGCATTGTGTAAAAATCATCTGGCGTAGTTATTTTAATGTTTTCATATGGTCCATCTGTCATATGAAGCGAATAACCATAATAATGCATCATAGTACAGGAATCAATGAAATTATTGCAGCCTTCGCTGAGAGCTCTTTTATGAACCTCCAATATTTCATCCAGCCAAAAACATTGAGGCGCCTTTGCCACACGAGAATGCTCCCTGTCCGGAACGGATTTAAATTTTCCTTGATCATCAATTTCAACAATTGTTTCTTTTACTATACTACTTGTAATTGATGTTCCAAATTGATGCACATCCTTAATATTTCTATCGAGTAACGCACTGTTAATCATTGGACGCACTCCGTCATGAATAAGCACTACTGCTCTTTCCTGTCCTGCCACTTCTCTGGCTGCACATAGTCCATTATAAATTGACAACTGTCCCGTATTCCCACCCGGTACGATTTTCTTTACTTTTGTTATATTAAATTTTGACAAAAGCCCTTCCATATAAGAAATCCATTCCTCAATACAGGCAATTACAATTGCATCGACTTCCTCATTTTCTTCAAAATGTTCCAATGTATGTATTATAATCGGCTTATTATACATCTCAAGAAACTGCTTGGGTTTTTCCTTGGAATGCATCCGGCTGCCTGTCCCACCGGCAAATATAACAGCAATATTCATGTCTGCCTCCTATAAAATTTCATACAAAGTGTTACTAATTTTCTGAGCTTTGATATCACCCATGTAATCATATATGTAACCACCACAACCATCAACCACCATATATACCACGGTAAAGAAGTCCAAACATTGTACGCATCAATTGCTTTCAATATACATACATGTATCAAGTACACTTCCAAAGAATATTTTCCAATAATTTCCAATAGCCTGCGTACAGTTTCTGAAAGCCCAATACCCACACAGGGAATAATTGCCAAAATCTGCCTGTTTTTCTGCCATACATATAAATATACCAAGCATAATGCCAATAATCCGTTGCACCAACGCTTAAATATCTTAACCTCCAGCCAAGGACACATTTTTGCTATTATCAATGCCCCCCCTGACATAACCGTAAAATATATCAATGATTTAATTGGTACTCTCTCACTTTTCTTTAAATTGCCCGCCGTATATAAACCCAACATGAAAATTGGAACACGGGAAATAAACTTTTCATATCTCATATCTAATATGTTGAACGGTATCCTCAATCCCTTAACACTAAATAAGACGGAAATAAGCATAAATCCTATAATAATGCATAATGTCGATTTGCTATTAGTCTTTTGGTTCCAACTAAAAAGCAATGGGTAGATAAGATATAGTACTACAATGAATGACATATACCAAAGCGCACCTTCTTCGCTAATCCACCACGTAATGGTACTCAAATCAAGCAAATAAGATAATACACCTTCTTTTGTATAAATAAAGTTGTCCCAAAAATAATAGCATCCGGCAATACTAAAATAAGAAAACGCTATGCGCAAAAACCTGTTTTTATAAAACTCTTTAATTGTATTTTTTTTCATTGAATAAAACAAGCCTACTCCTGAAAAGAACAAGAATATGTCCACCCCAGAGGCACCTGCACTCAAAAACTTTTGAAGCATTACAGCAACAATATTGTTGCTTTTCCAACCTATATACATTTGAAGATGAAATAATACTATCCATATTGCTGCCAAAGCAAAAATCTCAAGTCGACAATTAAGGAAATCATTCCAGCTTATACTTTTTTTATTTGGGGTCATACCGATTTCCTCTCCTTAATCTAAAGCGAAATTGCATTTCTATTTCATTACTTCTACGGTATTTCATCAGCATTCACCAAATCAGGGTTTTCACGATAATATTGATACGGACGGTGCAAATCAACAAATCCGGAATGATGCCCATACCGTTCCTCCTGCGGTGGAAGCTCCATATAATTCCCAAAAATCTTAGTCAAATACTGATCCCACATTTGGGGACATTTTATAATCGTATCCTCAAAAGGCATCTGAACAGGCGTCCCAAAGCATTCTTTTAAGACAATCTTTTTCCGTACATTCCCCATCCATACATCACCAACGTATTTTGAATCCTTTACCGGATGGCGCCTCAGCAAATTCATCCACTTGTTTTCAAAATAATCCTCTCCAACCAATAGTTTAAGTGGTTGCAGAGCAATCCATATCATATTCCACATTAAGCCTTTGGTTTTATCCTTTGAGCTATGAAATTTCCATGTAAGCTTGAGGTAAAAAAGAATAGTCATACAAAATACAAATTGTTTCCACTTTACATCTGGAACACCGCTTAATGGCATTATATCTATAAAACAGCCTCTGTACATATCAGGATTGTATAAGTTATGCTCCTCTATTAATGTAGTATTTTTATCCACTATTTTAGCAAGAATATGCCAATGAGAAGAAGAATCATCATAGGTACAAACTTCTAAGTGAGGAGGAAGCTTTTCCCTTGCTAAAGCAATAAAAGTATCGAATTCTTCAATTGGTATTGCTATATCTAAATCATCGTCCCAAGGAATAAAGCCCTTGTGACGAACCGCACCAATACATGTTCCCCCAATAGCATAATAATGAATACCTTCTCTCTCGCAAAGCAATGCAACTTCTTTAAATATTCTTAAAATGCACTTCTGTATATCTGTCATGGTGATTTGCTGCTCCTCTTCTCAGTACCAAATGTCTGCGCTTAGTATTATCCTTTTGAAACAGATATACTATAAAAACTAATGTAAAATTATACGCCAAAGAACAAAAAGTATTTTCCGTAAATGCGTACAATGACATACCTATAAATGCCCAAATATAAATATATTGTTTTCTTGCAATTAGTTTTCTGACCATAACCCAATTTAAAATCAAAAACAATGCCGTCCCCAACAAGCCATAAGTAAGCAATAACTGCATATAACCGGAATCAACAATCGAATATCCTGACAGCGTAGTGTTCAAGCTGGTTGTAAGTAACCCCATATCTGTATGCAGAAGGGTTCTTCGTGAGAGGGTCAGTCTGTTGCTTAACGCTGAATCCAAATATGCCAACACCTTTTCGTACCAAGCAGTAAATTGAGGAAAACTCCGGAAAAACAGGATATCGTCTGCAGAAGCTCTCAATGTATATGGCAGAAACACACTCAGGAACATTAAAAGGAATGCTAAATATTTCCCTAATATTTCCAACAACCTGCTCATTTTGAAATACTTATAAAGCACCAATAAAATGATCATTATCATTCCTGTAATTAACCCTGTATTAGATTTTGTAATCAAGTATCCTGTCATTAACGCTATAGACAAAAGCAGGAGGCTGACTCCTCTTATCCTTTCATAATACAAACACACATATAACATAATCAACATACACACAACAAACATAAATTGGTTGGGATGACTAAATCCAAGCGCATATCTTGTTCCTCTGTCACCTATTTTAACAACAGATTCACTACTTCCCCACAGATTAAGACTCACACCTAAAATGAAAAGGAGCAATCTGACATAAAAGAAAACTTTTAAAACATCCTGCGGCTCCATATTTCTAACGGCAATAACTGTTATCAGCAAAACTAATATTCGTGAGTCGCCTCTTTGAACATAGTTTATGATAAATACAATCAATATCACTGAAAATACTATTAATTCCTGAAGATTCAAATGCTCATACATAAAAATATGAATTCCGAATAAAGCGATTGCACCCAAGATCATATAATCGGTATTTTCAAGATAAAGGGTTGTTTCATTGAGCCCATAGTAAATATTTACAAGCACTAGCGCAGCATATACAAATATCTCTCTTTTGTCAAATTTTAACCTCATTTTACATTACTCCTCTTCACAGTGCTCTGTTCCACAATATCTTCATAAAAAGCCTCCATCCGTTTTGCTTCCTGATGAATATCATATTTCTTTGAATATACCTTTTCTCTATCAAATTTCTCATTTCTACTCATTTCGTCCAATGCTTCACACCAACGATGTACATCATGTGGAAGAAATGTAACCCTGCCCGAAATGTCGACCGTTCTAGGAACAGCCTCTGACACAATACATGGTAATCCGGATGCCTGCGCTTCTATATTTACCATCCCAAATCCTTCATACAAAGATGGCAACACAAATACATCCATAGCCGGATAATATTCTTCCGGGCATTGTGTCCTCCCAACCATAAGTAAACTATCTGTTACTCCCAATCTTTCTGCTTTCTCCTCGATTTGTTTCCGTTGCTCCCCTTCCCCCACTAACAACAGCCGACATTGTTTATTGTTTTGAAGCAGCTCTGCCATCACATCAATGAGAAACAAATAGTTTTTTTCTTTCGCCAATCTCCCCACGCTACCAATCACAAACTCTTGCCCGAGCCCCAGCTGGCGGCGCTTTTCTATCCGATTTTTTTCTTTGAAAAAAAATTTTTCTATTTCAATGGCATTATTTATTACACTATATCTACTGCTTTTGCGAAATTTCTTCGTATATTTACTCTCTCCACCTTCCTCCGAACAGGCAAATCCCAAATCTGAAATATGAGAACAAATCTTTTTCAGTATCTCCCTTATTTTTGTGTCTGCTTTTGTATTCTTGGGAGTTCCCACACTATGAGCATGGGCTATCACTTTCGTGCCTTTTGTAAAATACCCCGGAACTGCTCCGCGAAATATTCCCACAAAAGAGCAGGAATTACAATGGATAATATCATAATGATGATGCTTTAACAAATGACCCACCTGCCTCATCTGGTCATATAACTGCATATATTTATTTTTATATTTTGATTTACACACAAACACCCGACTTCCGGCATCTATAACTTCCTGATAAAAATCCATTTTTGTATCATCATAAATTACAAAATCAATCTGAAATTTTTCTTTATCTATATGACGGAAAAATTGCATGGCAAAAATAGTATTTCCGCCCATGCCAAACGAATTAATTGATTGTAAAACCTTAATTTTCTGTTTCACGATTTTGTTTCCTCCAGAAACACATCCTGCAATACAGCCCAAGACTTCTCACGGTAATTTTTTATGCATTCGTCCGTTAAATCCCAATCTATTTGACTGTCTATCTTAAATTGTGCATTTTCAATAAACCGCTCCTCCAGATGAACGATATTTAAGAGTTCCGTTATTCTACTCCGTAAACCAAATCCTTTCTTCTTTTTGGAATATACAAATGGTCTGTGAAACAACAAAGAAAAAACCGTTCCATGAAAGGAATTGGTTATAACATACTCTGCATGAAAAATCCAAGCGAGAAAATCTTTTGGACTTGGATGTAACCAAAAGTAAAAATCTTTTTTGTTACTGACTAGTTTTGCTCCTTCTCTTCGGGCAATTTCCATGGCATACTCAATTAAATCCTGTTGTTCTTCTATCATAAATAAAAAGATGTATTTTCTTTTTTCTAATTTGGGAGAAATTATTTTTTTCCATTCTTCCACAGGCAACAATAAAGTCGGGTCGCAACAGACCTGTATATCTTTTTTGAGCTGTGTCTCCAAATATTTCGCTGCTTGTTTCTCTCTGACTGTCACCAGATCATATCCTGCAATCAAAGCAAGCTGCTCCTTATTTAACCCATTGCTTACATCCCCCATTGATACGGCATACGCTATCTTTTTCACCTTTTCTGATGCAAATTCCAAAAAATAAGAATTGTCCATATCCGTCAGTTCATTATTCCAGACCTGATCACTCCCCGTAATCAAAATATCATACCTTTCGGAAAGTTCCTTTAAACTCCCTTTCTCTACGGCTTCCGAACATACTAGTTCCTGATCTATAAATTGATCAAATGCTAATTTTTTTCTCAGACGAAAGAAAAATGTTGGTATTGCCCGAATTTGTTGCTTCAATCCCCTATGAGTTTCTCCTATCCACAATTTAAGTGACCTATCTATTTTATCATTTTGGTAATCTATAATATCTACCTTCAAATATTGCTGTATTTTCTTCTGCAAAGCATATGCCTGTAAAACTGCCCCATAATTTCTGGATCTGTGAAAAGTTAAAATTCCTGCTCTTCTACTCATTTTTTATCTTCTTTCTTTACCTAAAAGCTTTTTCATACAGCGAGCAAAAATATACTTACGATTTAAAAAAACATTGTTTTTTGCATATTTTTCAATTATATAGCGAAAACTCTTACTATTATAATCTCTCCAAAATTCTTCTATGGAACGATGCGGACAAGATGGATGCTTCATATTTCCTTGCTTATATATTTCAACAGATACTTTTTTTACATATAATTCATTTACTGCATTCTCAAACAGTTTTATCGCCTTATCTGTATTTAGTAATATCAATGATACACCTTTGGTATCATAAAATTCCGGATCATGTTTTTCCACTCCCCAGGCATCCCCAATGGTAAAATCCGATATTCTATCCATCTTTGCAAATTCACAGGTATAACAGGATTCCCTTAATGCAAGATTACTGTAAAATAATTTTCGATGATAAAAATCCGTAATTTGCTTATCCGGAAACAAAAATGTAGTGTAATGCCCTTGCCACCCCTTAATTAGTTTATTCCGAAATACAGCTGTCTTTACCTGCTCTCTTCTTTTACTTTCGTAGTATTGTATTAGATCCCTCCATATTTTTACAGAAGGAACTCCATGACAAATCAAATCAATCGTAAATAAATTATCTGTGTTTTTCCCTTTGCAACGCAGGTATCTGTTTAGACCAGCAACCTGACATGGCGTACCGGAAAACAACACCTTTCTCTCCCCTAAATCCTTCTCCACACAACAATAAATATCATGCATATCGCTTTGGGCATATTTGGAATAGCGCATTCTATCTCGGGCATCATATGTTGTTGCCCGCACATGTTCCACCTCGAACTTATCATTTAATATTGCCCCATATACTGTGCCGCCTTGTTCCAATATAACATTTGATATTGCCACAAATGCCCCCCCGGATTGTGACATCTGCCGTGATGCATCATCCTTAAGCTTTGCTATATATGCCTGCTGTGGAATAAATCGTCTTACGCTTTCCGAACAAACACGCCTGCACATCCCACAGTCGATACACTTACTTTCGTCAATTTGAGGATACAAAAATCCTTTCGCATTTTCCACCATTGTAACGGCATTGACCGGACAAATCATCTTACAAGCGGCACATCCACAGCAGTTTTTTGTACACAATTCAACAGTTTGCATCTATGCCTCTCCTCTCACAACCATGTTACAATTCAGTCAAACACTGCAAATATAAACCTTCCACAAACTTAACAGCCTCCTTAATATCATATCGCTCAATCTCTTTCTGATGTTCCATATAGAAAGCCGCCCTATCAATTGATAACTCCTTAAATTCCTGTAATTTTTCAGTCCATAACGGAATATCTTTATCTCCAATTGGCATAAAAACACATTGATTACTAATTCGCACTTCTCTCGGAACCTGATTGGAAATAATACAGGGAAGACCACTGATTTGCGCCTCTATTGCAGCTATCCCCAAGCCCTCATAATGCGAAGGAAAAACAAAGACATCTATTGCAGAAAGAATTCCCTGTATATCTTCTGACTCCCCATAAATAATAATATTATTTTTACAAGCGGAAGCATTTACATATTGTTTCAATTCTTCCTTTCCCGCTCCATCGCCTACCATCAATAGTTTAGCCTGTGGATTTTTATGCCAATATTCCTCAAAGCACTTTACTATGTACCAATAATTTTTTGAAGCATTTAAGCGCCCTACAAACCCTATTAAAAATGCATCTTTTACATCCAATTCTTTGCGGTAATCTTCCCGTTTAATCGAATCAAATCTATATTTATCTGTTTCAAATGCATTTGGTATCACTGTAAATTTATCTTTTTCAAAAATCCAATTTCCTGCTATCTCGCTACAAGCAAATGCCTTTGTGTACAGTCTTTTAAATATTGGCAAAAGCATTTGATGCATCTTAATATGTTGACATTGCGAAGTATGGCAATGCATAATTCTTACTTTTATATGGTTTTTCCACGCAATAAGTAATTCTATGGTATTTGTTGCACTATTTCCATGGATATGGCAAATATCATAATTTACCGCTGCCAATTTCTTGTTTAATGCTCTGTAGAATTTCATCGGGGAACTTTTTCTCTTCGGTAATTCAATCAAATGAATATCATTCTCAGCACATTTGTTTTTATTTGCTTCAGCTATTGGGGATCCTGTCATAATGGTAATATCAAATCTGTGCTTATCCAAATGATTACAGTAGTTCATGATAACAGTTCCTATTCCATCCAATTGTAAACGATCCGCAATCATAACCACCTTTACTTTTTTCATGACACACTATCCATCTCCTCGAACCATTTTCACAATTCTTAATAGCTTTATCAACTATAAATGTCTTCCTCATTTCACCCACATTACTTTCGATATATCCCTTCCAAATATCCTTCAATCACATCAAGCATATGCTCCTGCTGCGAATTGTATATATTAAATTGATGTTTCTTACTTTTCTCAATCACATTTTCCAACTTATCACCCTCCCCACATACCAGAACATAATTTAATTCAGAAAAAGATTTTGCTATTTCTAATTGATGGTCGTCAATATGTTCATGGAGATGCGAAAGACGAGGATATACAATAATAGGTTTTCTATGTTGTAATCCGGAAATAATTGTACCTACACCACAATGAGTAATCAATAAATCACTCTGCTTTATACACATATCAAATCTATCTTTTGGCATAAAATCAATATAGTCATAATTCCTTGGTGTATAATCCGAATGACCTGTCTGTGCAAAAACCTCCTGTGTAATAATACCTTTTTCTATTAAAACGTCTACCTCTCTGAGTAATCGGTTTAATGCAAATTTTTGAGTTCCAACAACTACAAATATCATAAGTTCTCCTTAGCAACTGCGAACATTTTTTTCATCACATACCTAAGCATTTTAAGTCCAATAAGCACTTTAAAATATTCCGCCACCGTACACAGCCTTAGGGTATATCTCCTTTAACGATTCCCACTGTATAATAAATAAATCAGAAAAATGATAAACCAGCTTTCCTGTCAAAGAACCTTCATATACTCTTGCAAAAGATTCAATATAAATCACTCTTTTTCTCATCATTTTGGCAATCAAACAAAACGGAAATGCCAATAAAGCACCTGTTGAAATAATTACATCTGGTTTCTCTAAAAGCATAATTTTTAATGCTCTTACAAAAAGTGTTATGAAGTGAATAAAAAAAAATTTTTCCTTTCTGTTAATCTGAGAAAATAAATATATATCATTCAAATTTGAGTCATCAGACTGTCCGCCCTTCTCCGTAACATAAAAAGAGGCATACTTATCTGCTATCGTTCTCAAACACATCAATTCTTCCCAATGTCCGCCTGACGAGGCCACAAATCCGATTTTCATGGTATCTCCTCTCTTGTCCTGCACACACATCATTCCTTCCCTTACATTGCCCCTTTTCTCTCTAACACCACCGTCACCGTCTTAAGCAGAATCCTGAAATCCAATCCAATACTCCAATCCGTGATGTACTTGGTATCCAGCTTTACTACTTCCTCAAAGTCCGTAATGGCACTTCTGCCGCTAATTTGCCACAGTCCGGTGATGCCGGGCTTGACGGCAAGTCGGGCTCTGTGGTGTCTCTGGTACTTCTCCCACTCGTCCACAGTGGGGGGTCTAGTGCCTACCAAACTCATGTCACCTTTCAGTACATTTATGAACTGCGGGAATTCATCCAAGCTGTAGTCTCGCATGAAATTTCCTAAACCCTTTTTAACGGTTCCGTCAGGCAGCACCTTGGAACCAATAATCCGAGGATCCCCTTTTAACTTAAACATCATGCCATCCTTGTAGCCGTTCTGCTCCATCAGTTCTCTCTTACGAGCCTCTGCATCCGGATACATACTGCGGAATTTATAAATTTGGAAACGCTTTCCGTTTTTTCCCACTCTCTCCTGCTTGAAAAAAATGGGCCCCGGCGAGGTAATATAAATTGCAGGTGCCAAAAAAACAAATAAAATACCTGTAATGAATGTCCCCACTATTCCCCCTGCAATATCCAGCAGCCTCTTAAACGCCTGCTGCATAGGTGTAGCTACATTGATGGTGGTGGTCATCACCCGGTAGTTTCCCAGATTCTCTATAAAAGGCTGTACGCTGCTTCCAGCTTCATCCTCAGTGCTTCGCAGGAAAAGCCCCCAATGTACCACGATTCCCATCTCCAGAAACTGATTCATCATCTCCTCTGGATAAATCTCGCTGTGGGGCAGGGCAATCAGCACTTCGTCCACCCACACATGGCACGCCGCATCCGCCACATCCTCGGCATATGCCACTACAGGCACTCCGGCGATTTCCTGTCCCTTCATATTGCAATCCAGAATTGCCACACCAGCTATATAAAACCGTTCATAGCTGCCTTTCTCAGCATTTTGTATTACCGTCTCCGCCATGGACTTTGTGGTTACAATCAACAAGGAACTCTTGCTCCGTTCGGCCGCCAGAACTTTCTGCAGGTGTTTCTTCCAGAAAATTCTGGGAAAATATCCCAAACAGATATAAAGCACCGCCGTCAGATATATAACAATCCGAGAATAGGAGATGCTTTTTTGTATGGTAAACAGATATACGATTACAATTCCCACCACCAGACACACATGTTTGAGTGTGGCTGCAAACTCTCTGTAATATCCTCTTTTCAATACATTCTTAAAGCTGTTAAACAAAAAAGAAGCCACTGCATCCGCCAGAAGAATCACAAGTCCGATGCTGCGGTAAGCTTCCACTGCATAGGGGTTTGACGGTCCCATGCGCACCATATAGGCAAGCACAAAGGAAATCTGCAGGCACACCATATCCAATATGATAAAATCAAGGTGTTTCAGCCACCCTTGTGCTCCTTTCCTGTACATAATATCTCACCTGTTTTTATTATTCTTGTTAAGTCTTTTATTTTTATCGGGACTCCCCTTTCAGGGAGTCCCGACAACCACATGTTTTGAGTACTAACTAATCATGCATGATTAATTAAATTTTTAATAATTTAGTTTAGTTATTGTAACGAACTTTGGTTGCGCAAACTGCTGCGCCTGCAAGAGCAATCATCATTGCGATGCCTGCTACAGGCAGAGTCTCGCCGGTCTTAGGTGATGCGGGTGCGCCAGTTGCAGTTACTGCAGGTGTGTCATCGTCATCATCATCGCCGTCGTCATTAGAACCGGTATCCTTTGCGGTAAAATCTACCTTAACCACTGAAGCCATAGAAAAGCTGCCCAAAGTAAACTTAATGCTGCCATTGCCCAACACCTCCACAGGAACTAATTCATATGTGGTCTCGGTTACATAATGGCACAGCACATATGCAGAGCCCTTGGTTACACCAGGAACACCAGACAATGTTATTGCCTCGCCTGCAGTGCCTACAACATCAAACACTGCCACTACCTCTACACTATTCACCTTTTCTACATCGCTGAATGTATCAGCAATCTCATCTGCCAGAGCAGTAAAGGCTTCACCTTTCTCCACTTCTTTGGCATAGTCATAGCCTTCAACATCAACTGAAGTCACTGTAACTCCCGCAGAAGATGTAATACTCTCTGCAACTGCATCTAATGCAGCCTGAGTAGTGCCATCACTAGCTACGGGGCTCTCGGCAGCAAAAGCAGTCATACCGAAAGTAAGGGACAAAGCCACACCCAACGCTAACAACTTAGAAAAATTTTTCATCGGTCTCATTCCTCCTTTCCTCATAATCATGTGGTTATATCAAGCCTTTCGGCCTAATACCAAATTATTTATCTTCCACTTCCTCATAGAATACCTGCAGAATCAGCTCATAGAGAGCCTTCTCGTCCGCATAAAACTCCTCGTACTTCTCACCCATGACAATCTCGCCCTCCAGAGAGCGGATGCTGTCCTCGCCAAAGTGATAGCCGGATGCCTGTGTGGCCAGATAGCTGACCTCATCTACGGAAATATCCGTCACCATATACTTACTGATGGTATTGTATAAGGTAACCGGAAGGGTAATATCTTTCTTCATTGCTGCCGTAGCCGTTTTGGCATAGGCGTTTAAGTACTGTTTCTGGCGCTCCAAGCGTCTGGATGCGCTCTGGGCGCTTTTGGTATCCCGATTGTGCAGGTAATTATATGCCTGTTTACCCTGCAGGCGGATGGTCTGTCCCTTTTTGATGTTACTGTTAATCACATCTTCCAAAGCCGTCACTTCCACCCCTCCCACCGCATCATTAATCAGGGGAATCGCCCCCATATTGATGGCGCAGTACCCGTGGATGGGCAGATGGTAAAACAATTTGGATACGGCTTCCAGACTGCGTTCACAGCTTATCTTGGCTCCGTCTCCGTACCCATGCTGCAGTGTAATCTGGGCTGTGGTAGTTCCTATATGATGCCCTTTCGGGCTGTAAACTTCAATCTCTGTCATGGTATCTCTGGGAATACCGATAATGGTGGCTTCCATATTGTGGGGATTTAACACCAGCAGGAAAATAGCATCCGACTGTCCCCCTTTATCGCCATCCGCCACCACTTTCACCTCCGTCATCTTGTCGATGCCCATAAAGAGAAAAGTGAGGATATCGCTGTTGTAACGGTAATGAACGCCTTCATAGCGCACATCGCCTTCTTTCCAATTGCTGTCGTCCAGAGGCTGATAGGCCTCTATTATTTCGGTTGTACTCTGCACCGCAGCGCTTCCCATCTCGGGAACCATGCCCTTGCTGCGCCCGTACAATCTGTTCTTTCCGGATATCTGCATACCGATGAACACAATCACACAGATAAATATGAGTGCCACCAATACTAAAATAATTTTGGCAATAATCCGGTAAAGCTTCATGCTAATCTTCATTCAACAACACTCCCTGTACCAGATAACGCTTATCATCCTTACCTGTCACACAGGTGGATAAAGTCAAAATACGGTTCTTTGCGGTCACTTCTAAATTCTCTTTCGTATTGCAATTCATGGAGCGCATTTCATAGATATCATCCAAAAATTTCTGAAATACTTGCTCATTGGTAAAATCAAAATTTAACAGCAGGTGCAAATCATTGTATTCATACGCCGCAAAAACCTCATAGACAAACAGTTTCTCGGGCGTATAGACATATATATAGGGATGCTCTGCAAAAAATTCCTCATCCTCATATTTGTGCAGTCCCGCAAACATGGTGCCGACCCTCATATTATGTCCGTACATCACGGTGTTGGGGTCCGTGAAATCCATTGTGTTGTAATTCTCCGTGTAAATGCATCCAGGACGCCCCTTGCTGCCGTCCAGATTGTGCAGTAGGTAATAACTGTTGTCCGTGGGATGCCTGAGTACCGGGAAATCAATGGTGGAATCAGGGATATAAAGCCACGCATAAATATCCTTATTGACCTCTTCCTTAAGAGTATCAAAGTCCACTTCCTTCTCGGGGATGGGCACACCCATCTGTCGCAGTTCTTCCAGCGGATCCGGCTCTACAGGTTCCTCAGGTGTCACCTGAGTGGGGGCAGTACTCTGTTCCTGCTCCTGTCCCGTCTTGTTCGTCATCGCCGCCAACTCCTGCAGACGTTTCTGCTCTTTATTCTGTGCAGACTGCCGGACTCCCAATACAATCCCGCATATCACCACTGCTGCCAGACACACTGCCAGAAGAATTTTCCATATTTTGTTATTTACACTGTTTCCCGGTCTATTCTTCTCCATATTTTCCATAATACTTACCATAATACTTTCCGTAATATTTACCGTAATATCTGCCATAATACTTGCCGTAATAGCCCTTGCCAGACAAGTCCACCTTGTTCAGCACACAGCCCAGAATACGGCATCCTGTGACTTCCAACTGCTCTTTTACTTTTGCAGCAAAGCGGTAGCTGATAGCGCCGCACTCGATTACAATAATAGCTCCGTCACAGCATTTGGATACCACGGCTGTGTCAATCACGCTGCCTAAAGGGGGCGTATCAATAATAATCACATCATATTTCGCCCGGGACTCCTCCACAGCCTTCTGAAATCTCTTCCCTCCCAAAAGCTCGCTGGGATTGGGGGGTACGGGTCCTGCAAAGACCACAAAGAAATTGGGAATATCCGTAGCGCAGACGCATTCTTCAAAATCCACCTTGCCCACCAGACAGTTGGTTAGTCCCAATCTCACTTTGCCCTTCTTGTGTCTGGAACGCATTACGGACTTGCGCAGATCCGCATCTATCAGCAATGTCTTCTTGCCGCTCATGGCAAAGGACCTGCCCAGCTCATAGGAGGTACTGCTCTTGCCCTCATTGGGTGTACAGCTGGTCACACAGACCACCTGAATGTCCTCCCCTGAAAATTCAATATTGGTACGCAGGGTCTTGAAAGCCTCTTTGGTTCTGAAATCCTGCGGTTCATTCTTAAGTTCTATCGTCTGCATACTCTCACTCAGCCTTCCTGTTCGTTGTAATCAACAATCTCCACATCACTATTTGCCTGAGCGGATGGGGCGGGATGACTTGTTTTAGAACGCTCCGTACGCTGTAAAGGCGTTCTCAGTTTCTTCTTTTCCGTCCTGCTTTCCGCATCTGCATCCGGAATCAGCGCCAATGTGCTGAGTCCCAGATATCTCTCAATATCCTCAGAAGATTTAATGGTATCATCCAGCATAAAGCGTGCCAACACAAACAGCGCAGCCAGAATCATGCCCAGAGCAACAGCGCCAAATGTCCATCTGCGCACGGAAGGTTCCGAAGGTCTGGTGGGCAGATTCGCATCGTCCACCGTATTCACCGCCTCAATATTCATAACATCCTTGATACGCTCCGCGGACACCTCTCTGACCGCATCTGCAAGCCGCTTGGCCATCTGAGGATCCTCATCCTGCACCGTAATATTAATAATACGCGTATCCTTGACATTGGTCACGGTAATCTGGTGTACAAGCGCTTCATAAGAAGGATATTCATCTGTCAATTCCAAATCCTTTATCACCTGCTCCGCCACGCCGCGGCTAGTAATCATTCTCTCGTAGTCCTTGGTCAGCGTGGTTGCAAGCTGTGTATCGCTGACGGTCAGGGAATTGTTGTTGTTATTACTGCTCTTACTTAAAATATAGACACTTGTGGTGGAGCGATATTGGGGAACCAAAATGAATTTGCTGACAATCAAACCAACAAGCCCTGCTGCGATTCCGCAGGCAACAATCAGCCATGCCCAATGTATCAGCAATCCCACAATCTCCTGCAGGTCAATCTCTATGACATCATCTTTTACTTTACTGTCCATTTATACATCCTCTTTCATTTAGTTCTTATATTCCGAAATCTCTGTGGGCATTGCCATAAAGCAGGTCGTCGGCATATTCACTGCCAAACTTTTTATATAAGATTTTTGCACACTTTTGAATCTCAGGCGCCCGCTTGTCACTGCTATGCGCATCTGTTCCAATATAATCCACCAGATGCTTGCGCAGGATTTCATGAGTAAAATGCTTGACCATCCACCCAAGTACACCTTCCACGCTGGCTGCATTTACCTGAATCCGAACACCCATATCCCGAATCTGACGTATGGCATCCTTGTCCTTCAACATACAGGCATATCTCTCCGCATGAGCCAACACCGGAGTATATCCTATACTCTGCACATGATCCAAAGCATTGCGGATATAGCCATACCTGTCTCCGGGATGAAATTCCACCAGCGCAAAATCGGAATCATTCATAGTGAAAATCCGCTTTTCATCTAATGCATCCTCAACCTCGCTAAAGTACAAGATTTCATTTCCCAAGTGAATGGATACTTGAATTCCCTCCTCCTCAGCATACTCCCTCAGTTCTCCAAGGAGCCGCTGTATGGTCTGGGGACTTGCATTGTGCCTACCGCCTTTATAATGAGGGGTTGCAATCACATCCGTAATTCCCTCCCTCTCGGCAATTCGAAGCATTTTTATGCTCTCATCCATACTCTGCGAACCGTCATCAATTCCGGGAAGGATGTGTGTATGTATGTCTATGATTCTCTCCCCGGTCTTCATTCGCGCATCCTCTCAGTGTGTAGTTTATATTGCCCTATTCTGTATAACAATGCCACATATAGTGTTGTCCTGCAAGAATTTTTTCAATTTTTCCATAAAATTCATAAAATTTTGGCATATATTTCAAATTCAAACATTTTCATTTTACCCCCCCAAATTGATTTGTCAAGTTTTCATTTTTCTTCAACTTTTCTGCAAGTGTACAGTCCATCTAAAATGAACCCCCCGGAGGCTCAGCACCGGGGGTTTCTTGGTGATACGGTTTTGAATCTACATTGCCACTTTCTCCTTGATCTTGTCAACTTCGTTAATGAGATAATTAACCTTTACTTCATAGGCAAGATTTTTGTCAGCCGCAGGAATCGCCTGATTCAGCTTATTGGTTAACTCGATAAAATTCTCAGCAATTATCTGAATGTTTCGGTCAGTTTCATTTTCAATATGTAGACTGAGTTTTGACACTTTCCAATTCAACTCCTGACTCTCCGACTTCAGGCCCTTTATGTCTGACTTCATCTCCTTGATCTCCGCCCGCATTTCTTTCTGTTCTGACTGTATGATCTGAATCTCCTCTTTCATGCCGTGAACTTCCGATTTTATGCTGCGGATATCCGTCTTCATTTCCTGCTGCTCTGCCTGTATGGATTGCATCTGCAGATTCATTTTGGTCTGCTCAACCTGCATGGCCTTCATCTGTCCTCCCAATTCTTTCTGCCATGCCTGCAGTACCTGAATCTGCTCCTTCATTTCTTTCCGGCCGGTCTTCAGGTCCTGTACTTCTGTCTTCAGGTCCTGCACATCCGTCTTCAGACCTTGTACCTGTGAAAGTATCTCATTAAGTATTTCATGATCTGTCATAGTTATAATCCTCCTAATCATTGATAATTGTTAGGCTGCCTCCCATGTAAAATGAGTGTATCATGTTTCCTATACGAAGTCAATTTGTTTTTTAGTATGTTGTAAACGAATTTTCGTTTATTCAGTCTTTTACAACTTTTCTCCAAAAATATTTTTATACCCTTCCCCATAGATTTCTGTTGCGCTGCTGAAAATCATAAACGCTGCAGGGTCCTCCTCCTTGACAATTTCCTCCACCTTTGGAGAAAGAGGCTTTTTTATAATGCAGAGAATTACCTTTTTGTCCCTGCCGCTGTATGCGCCTGCGCCCTGCAAAAAGGTCACTCCCACATCTAATTCTTCTAAAATGCGCCGGGCAATGGTATCGGAATGATTGCTGATAATAAAAATTAATTTTGCACCGTCTCGGCCATACAGAACCAAATCCAGCAGAAAAGATGTCACCAGCGCGCAAAGCCCCGCATATAACGCCCTGTCAATGTTTTGGAACACCAAAGCGGACACGGCTATAATAATCACATCTTCTATCAGATAAAGAAATCCCGTCTTTAAATGGGGAAGCTTTAAGCGGACTACCTTGATGATAATGTCCATTCCCCCGGTGGTGGAACCAGCCTTAAAGACGGAACCTAAGGACAGAGCAATTAAACTGCTCCCTGCAATGGCCGCAAGAAGCGGATCCTGCGTCAGGGCTCCTATGGGTTCCAGCAGATTAGTAAAGTAAGAGGTCAGCAGCGTACAGTAAATGGTGGAGAGAATAAATTTTATGCCGAATTTCCATGCCCCCAATATTAAAATAGGAATGTTTAAAAGGAATATCCAAGTACCTGTAGGAACGCTGGGAATCACCCTGTTTAAAATAATGGAGATTCCGGATACTCCGCCGGGCGCCAGCATATTAGGCGCAAGAAACAGACTTAACGCCGCCCCATACAAAAGAGCCGCCACGGTAATCACAATATAATCAAATACTTTCCTTTTTAAACTTTTCTTTCCCATATCTCTTAATTCCCATTCCTTCTGCTTCCGCAATTCTCTTTTTGTTGTTCCTTACTTAATGTGCCGCCAAAAACAAATAATTATTCCTACACATAAAAAAACAGCGGTAAACCTATATAAAAGATTTACCGCTGTTCTTCTGCTTTTTTGTCTCCTTTAAATATTGGTGCGCACCAACTTGGGTCTGTAGCCTTCCTTCTCCAAAGCTGCCATAATCTGCCCTTTATGCTCCGTACCGAATGCCTCCATGGTAATGCGCAGTTCCACGGCAGCATTTCTATTGGTGGATACGAATTGGTTATGCTCCAATTTAATGACATTGCCGTTTACATCTGCAATAATACCTGATACCCGGTGCAGCTCGCCGGGCTTGTCCGGCAGAAGAACAGATACCGTAAAGATTCTGTCCCGGAAAATCAATCCCTGCTGTACCACAGAGGACATGGTAATCACATCCATATTGCCTCCGCTTAAGATGGACACAATCTTTTTGTCCTTTACATTTAAATGCTTTAAGGCAGCTACGGACAAAAGTCCGGAATTTTCCACTATCATTTTATGGCTTTCCACCATATCCAGAAATGCCACTACTAATTCTTCATCCTCAACAGTGATGATATCGTCCAGATTTTTCTGGATATAAGGGAACAACAGGCTGCCGGGAGTTTTTACCGCAGTTCCGTCAGCAATGGTGCTGACACTTGGAAGGGTGGTCACTTCTCCTGCTTTCAGTGAAGCCTGCATACAGTTTGCGCCCGCAGGTTCCACGCCAATCACTTTAATCTTCGGATTCAAGAGTTTCGCCAGAGTAGATACGCCTGTAGCGAGACCGCCGCCGCCAATGGGCACCAGAATATAATCTACCAGAGGAAGCTCCTTGATGATTTCCATGGCAATGGTGCCCTGACCGGTAGCCACTCCCAAATCGTCAAAGGGATGAATAAAAGTATACCCCTTCTCCTCTGCCAACTCGTAAGCTCTTGCACATGCCTCGTCATAGACATCTCCATAAAGCACTACCTCCGCTCCATAGTTCTTTGTGCGGTTTACTTTGATTAACGGCGTAGTGGTGGGCATGACAATAGTTGCCTTTGCGCCAAAGCATTTTGCTGCATAGGCAACACCCTGTGCATGATTGCCTGCGGAAGCAGTAATCAACCCCTTTTGCCTCTCTTCCTCAGTCAAGGTGCTCATTTTATAATAAGCGCCTCTCAGCTTGTATGCACCGGTAAACTGCATATTCTCCGGCTTCAGATACACTTTATTGCCTGTCTGCTCGCTGAAATAGTCACTGTACACCAGCTTTGTCTCCAGCGTAACTTTCTTTACCGCCTCACTAGCTTCCTCAAACTTTTCCAAAGTCAACATTTCCTCGCCCATAGCTTAAACCTTCTTTCTTTTTATCGTTCAATTTTCTACTTCAAACAATGCATTTACAAATTCATCTGAATTAAATTTCTGCAAATCCTCAATGGTTTCCCCCACGCCAATATATTTCACCGGCACCCCAAGCTCCGATTGGATTGCCACCGCAATGCCGCCCTTGGCAGTTCCGTCCATCTTGGTCAGCACGATGCCTGTCAGCTTCGCCACTTCCCCAAACTCCCTTGCCTGCACCAAAGCATTCTGCCCTGTAGTGCCGTCCAGCACAATCAGATTTTCCCTGTGGGCATTGGGATATTCCCTGTCAATAATACGGTTCATTTTTTTCAGTTCTTCCATGAGGTTTTTCTTGTTGTGGAGCCTTCCTGCTGTATCTATCAAAAGCACATCCACGCCCCTTGCCTTGGCGGCGCTTACCGCATCATACACCACACTTGCAGGATCTGCACCTTCATTCCCGCCTATCATGGGGACATCCGCTCTTCTCGCCCACTCCGCCAGCTGGTCTCCTGCTGCCGCCCGGAAAGTATCCGCCGCCGCAATCAGCACCTTTCTGCCGCTATTTTTGAGCTTGCCCGCAAGCTTTCCCACAGTAGTGGTCTTACCTACGCCATTCACGCCGATTACCATGATAATGGACTGCTCTTTTTCAAATTCATAGGCAGTTTCATCCACCCTCATCTGCTCCTTGATGCTGTCAATCAGAAGCTGCTTGCAGCCGGATGGCTCCTTGATATGCTGCTCCTTCACCTGTTTTTTCAGACGCTCCACAATGGCTGTGGTGGCATTGACGCCGATATCCCCCATAATCAGGACCTCTTCCAGCTCCTCATAAAAATCTTCGTCAATGGAGGAAAATCCGCTGAACGCAGAATCGATTCCCTTTACAATATTATCTCTGGTCTTGGTAAGCCCCGCTTTCAGACGGGCAAAGAAACCCTTTTTCTCCGTTGTCTGATTTTCTTCGGACGCCTCACTTTGGCTGTCCATTTCTTCCCATTCTCCGTACATACTTACCTCCTCTCACACATTCTCACGCTAATCCTCCAGCTCCTTATCAATCAGATTCACGCTGACAAGGGTGGATACTCCTTTCTCCTGCATGGTGATACCATACAGCCTGTCCACCTGCTCCATGGTTCCTCTTCTGTGAGTGATCACAATAAACTGCGTGTTCTTGGTCAGCTTATGTAAATATTTTGCAAAACGGACTACGTTGGAGTCATCCAATGCCGCCTCAATCTCATCCAGCAGACAGAATGGTGAGGGTTTTAAGTTTTGGATGGCAAACAACAGTGCTATTGCCGATAACGCTTTCTCTCCGCCGGAAAGCTGCATCATGTTTTGCAGTTTCTTGCCGGGGGGCTGTGCGATAATACGGATACCCGCCTCAAGAATATCCTCATCCTCCATCAGCTCCAGCGTGCCTTTTCCGCCTCCGAACAATTCCTTAAACACCTTGTCAAACTCTCTGTTGATTTCTTCAAATTTCTCTGCAAATTGTTTTCTCATGGCGGTGTCCAGCTCTTCTATGATGCCTTCCAGGGTCTTTTCCGCCTCTACCAGATCATCATGCTGGGTTTTCATGAAAGTATATCGCTCCATCAGGTTCTTGTAATCCTCAATGGCATTGACATTCACATCTCCCAGCTTTTTAATCTGTTCTCTCAAAGAACTGATTTCACTCTTCATTGCAGATAGATTGGTCATCTCCTCATCTCGCATGGACGCTGCATCGGTCAATGTAATTTCGTATTCCGCCCACATATAGTTAATCTGAGCCTCCACGGATTCCTGAAGTTTCTCCTTCTGGGCACCCAGACGATACACTTCCTTATCCAAAGAATTCATCTGCTCGGACAACTGCTCTCTGCTCTGAAAGAAATTCTTCTGCTTTGCTCCAAGTTCTTCCTTGCGAACCACATTTTCCTTAAGTCTCTTCTCCGATTCGTTCTGCTCGTCATAGGATGCGGTAATGGTTTTCTCCAACTCAAGAATATTCTTTTTCTTTCTCTCCACCTCGGAAGCATTCTCCGAAAGCGCCGTGAGAATTTCTGAAAGCTCCGCCTGCCTCTGCTTGATTTCGCCCTCAATACGGTCCACATTAGCCTGCTTAAACTGCTGTTCCTGCCGTAGCTTTCCAACCTTCAAATCCCACTCGGACACCTTTGCCGCAGCTTGAGTTTCCCGTCCTCTCATCTGTTCCAATTCTTCCTGAAACACAAGAATCTGTTCCTGGGTCTTTTTTTCCAGCGCCTCACTGTCCGCTAACTCTTTTTGAATGGAAGCCTTGCTCTCTTTAATTTCCAGAATCTGGTCTTCAATCTCCTGTTCTTCTTTTTTTAGAGACTGAACACTCTCTGCCTCCTCCTCCATTCGTTCCCTTGCCTGACTGATATTCAGTCTTGCGGTATTTTGCTCTATAATCTTTTCCTGAATGTCAGACTTTACAGTCTCCACATCCACTCTCAGTTGGTTTCGCCTCTCCTTGATATCGGCTATCCTCTGATTTCCCTCCTGTATGGCATCAAAGAGCTTCTTGACATTTTTTTCCAGCTCATCAATCTCGCGCCTTCGCCCCAATAAATTGCTGTTATTTTTAAAAGCTCCGCCGCTGATGGCTCCTCCCGGCACCAAAAGCTCTCCCTCCAAAGTTACCATCCGAATCCCATAGTCAAATTTACGGGCAATCTTTACGGCGTTGTCCACATTGTCCACCACAACAATGCGCCCCAACATGGCTTTTGCCACATTGCGGTACTTATCCTTTGTCTGCACCACTTCATCCGCCATGCCGATAACACCTTTTTCCTTTAATGCATCGGGATTTTTAAATTCCTGGGGATGGGTAATGCTGGTAAGGGGCAGAAAGGTGGCTCTGCCCAGACGATTGTTCTTTAAGTAGGCAATCATCTTTTTGGCAGTGTCTTCGTTATCCGTGACAATGTTCTGGATATTTCCGCCAAGCGCGGTCTCAATGGCGGTCTCATATTTCTTTTCCACCTTGATAATATCCGCAACCACGCCTATAATGCCTTTTTCCTTGTCCTTCTGCTCCATAACCTTCTTTACGCTGCCGCCATAGCCCTCGTAGCGCTCTGTCAGGTTGGTCAGAGCTTCCAGCTTGGATTTTTCCTGATGATACAGGCTCTGGTCTTCCCTAAGCTTGGCATCGGTGCTTGCAAGGGTTCCCTTCATCTCTCCAAGCTCTTTTTCACAGGAAGCCTCTTTCTCGTTTAAAAGGGCCAGCTCCTCACTTGCCTTTTGGAAGATTTCTTCCAGATTCCTAAGGCTCTCTTCCCTCGCAACTTCATCGGATTTAGCACGGAGAATTCTGGAATTTAACTCCGCCCTGCGGATATTAACCTGCTCCGTCATGCTGTCAAAACGTCCCATCTTGGACTTGATTGTGGCACGCTGGTTCAATTCTCCGATAATGGTATTTTTGCCGTCTTCTATACTTTGATTCAGCTCCTCAATTTTTTGCTGAACCGCTTCCAGCTCCGCTCTCACCTTGTCAGCGGTATCAGTAATCTCCTGCACATTTTCGTCCACATCTTTTTTGTCTGTGAGAATGGCATCTCTTTCCTGATTACCTGCTGCAATCTCCTCCTCCAGAGTATTCTTACGATTGCTTAAATGAGTCTCGCTGCCTTTGGCAGAGTTAATCTGCTCCTTTAAGACATTAATCTCACCCTCCAGCTTTCCCCTAAGAAGTCCCGTGTCGGTAAGACTGTTTCTCGCCTGCTCAATGGCCTCGTCCAGAGTCTCTATCTCTTCCTGTATCCGTTCATACTCGTCCTTAATGCCCTCATATTTTTCCTTAGTCTGTTCTAAGTCGCCGCTTGCAACCTGATATTTATCCTCAACGGTCTGAAGTTGCTCTTTCAAGCGCTTGTTTTCCAGAAGGAAAGTATTGACATCCAGCTTTTTTAACTCTTCTTTTTTGCGAAGATAAATTCTTGCGGTTTCAGACTGTTTCTCAAGGGGTTCCACCTGTTTCTCAAGCTCCCCCAAAATGTCCGTCACACGCACCAGATTCTGCTTCTCGCTCTCCAGCTTTGCCTGTGCTGCAGTCTTACGGCGCTTAAATTTCACAATACCTGCCGCCTCGTCAAAAAGTTCCCTTCTCTCCTCCGGCTTTCCGCTTAAAATTTTATCAATCTGACCCTGACCGATAATGGAATATCCCTCTTTGCCGATTCCTGTATCATAAAAAAGCTCATTGACATCCTTGAGCCTGCAAAGTGTACCATTAATCAGATATTCACTTTCTCCGGAACGGTAAATTCTTCTGGCTACCGTCACCTCTTCATAATCGATGGCAAGCTGATGGTCAGAATTGTCCAGAGTAATCGCCACATAGGCATAGCTTAAAGGCTTTCTGGTTTCTGTTCCCGAGAAAATGACATCCTGCATGCTGGCGCCTCGAAGCTGTTTGATTCTTTGCTCTCCCAGCACCCATCGCACGGCATCCGCCACATTGCTCTTTCCGCTTCCGTTGGGTCCCACGATACCCGTGATTCCGTTGTGAAACTGAAAAACTATTTTGTTTGCAAATGATTTAAAACCGTGTACCTCAATGCTTTTTAAATACATATCCTCTATCCCTCAATAGCAAAAGCGCTTTATATGCTGCCTGCTGCTCCGCCGCCTTTTTGTTTTTCCCGCTTCCCTTACCGATGCATTCTCCCTCCATGAACAATTCCACCTCAAATACCTTGTCATGCTCCGGTCCGCTTTCCTCTAAAAGTTCATAATGAAATTCTTTTTTTAACTTACCCTGTATCAGTTCCTGAAGATTACTCTTGCTGTCATAAAAAAGGCGCTTATTCTCTAAATCAGACAATATGAAACGACTGATAAATTCCTTGGCCGGCTCCATTCCCCCATCCAAGTAAATAGCTCCAATTACAGCCTCCACCACATCGGAAATGATGCTGTCCCGATTTCTTCCGCCGGTGCTCTCCTCGCCCCTGCCAAGCAAAATGAATTTTTTCAAATCCAAGTCATTTGCACAGAATGCCAGCGCAGGCTCACATACCATGGATGCCCGCAGCTTGGTAAGCTCTCCTTCCGGTATGTCGGGATGCTCCTTAAAGAGGAACTCGCTGGATACCAATTCCAACACCGCATCTCCCAAAAATTCCACCCGCTCATAATTTCCGATTTTGTTAATTTTCTGCTCGTTTGCATAAGAACTGTGAGTCAGCGCCTGCTTTAAAAAAGCCTGATTTTTAAACTTGTAGCCTATTTTGTTCTCCAGCACTTCCAATGCATATTTTTTCACGCTAACCTCCAACAAAAATATTCCCGAATAGAAATCATAGACTCAATCCGGGAATACCATAACATTCAGATTTAGTTCAAAGCTTTCTTAATCATCTCTACAGCCTGATCCACTGTAGCAATTTGTTCTGCAGTCTCAGCCGGAATCTCAATATCAAACTCTTCTTCGATTCCCATAATAATCTGATATACATCCAAAGAATCAGCTCCCAAGTCGTCCGTGAACGTTGTCTCAGGCGTAATCTCCTCCGGATCCACATTCAGTACTTCAGCAATGATTTTTTTCAGCTTTTCAAGTTCCATATCTTGCTCCCTCTTTCTTATTTTATTCTTTATTTAATTTTCAAGGACAACTTTCTCCTTGATTTTTTCGTTAATCTTCTGCTCCTTAAATGCAATGCACTGCAAAATGGAATTCTTAATTTCAATGGCTTTACTGCTTCCGTGAGTCTTGACTACCAGACCGTTTAAGCCCAGAAGCGGAGCTCCGCCATACTCTTCCGTATCAAAAGATTTCAATGTCTTTTTCAAGGCAGGCTTTACTAATAGGGCGCCCATCTTACTGCGAAAGGAAGTCATCATGCTTTCCTTTATCTTTTTAATCAGTACTCCGCCCACGCCTTCATACATCTTAAGGATGACATTTCCCACAAAAGCCTCACACACCACAATATCCACCGCGCCTGCGGGAATATCTCTCGCCTCAACGCTTCCTACAAAATTGATGTCGGGACAGTTTTTTAAGAGCGGAAAGGTCTCCTTTACCAAAGCATTGCCCTTCTCTTCCTCAGCGCCGATATTTACAATGCCCACTTTGGGATTTTTTACTCCCATGACATTTTCCATATATACGCTGCCCATCTTGGCAAACTGCACCAGATGTGAAGGTCTTGCATCTACATTGGCGCCGCAGTCCAGAAGCAGGCTCACGCCATTTGCCGTGGGAATCAGCGGAGCAAGGGGCGGTCTCTCCACACCCTTGATGCGGCCTACTATAATCTGACCGCCTACCAGCACCGCACCAGTGCTTCCAGCGGATACAAGAGCATCACAGCTTCCGTCCTTCACCATATACATGGCCTTTACAATGGAGGAATCTTTTTTCTTGCGGATTGCCATAACCGGAGGCTCCGCCATCTCAATAACTTCCTCCGCATGCACAATTTCAAGCTGCTCTTCCTTATAGGTGTACTTATTCAGTTCCTCTCTGATGGCAGGCTCTTTGCCCACCAGAAAAACCTTGACCCTTTTGTCTTCATTTATGGCTTCCACTGCACCCTTCACAACCTCTGCGGGAGCATTGTCGCCGCCCATGGCATCTACCGCCACATTTACGAAATCAGCCATCTGTCTGTTTCCTTCCAAAATACTATGGTAAAATGTCTTATTTTAATATACTAGACCCCTATACAAAAATCAAGTAAAAAATTACAAAAAATGGGAACCCCAAACAGAACACAAAGAAAAGACCTTTCCCATGGGGAAAGGTCCTGTTTTGCCAAAATATCAGTCAGCATTTACGACCTGCTTTTTGTTGTAAGAACCGCAAGCCTTGCAAACTCTGTGAGGCATCATCAATGCACCGCATTTGCTGCACTTTACTAATGTAGGAACACTCATTTTCCAGTTTGCTCTTCTCTTATCTCTTCTGCTCTTGGAAGATTTATTCTTAGGACAAATAGACATCTTTACACCTCCTTATTCGCATTAAAAATATCACCTATCACTGCCATGCGGGGATCCGGCACAAAAGTATCGCAGCCGCATTCCCTGATATTTCGATTCTGTCCACATACCGGGCACACGCCCTTGCAGTCTTCCCTGCACAGAATCTTCATAGGCCAGTTTTCCAAAATCTCTTGATACACAAGAGCTTCCGTGTCTAATTGGAAATCCTCCATAAATTGGCGACTGTCCGATTCCTCCTCATCCTCTGTTTCTACATCCGGAGAAATCACAACCCTCTCAATGGAAAGCTCCAAATCCACAGACGTCTGTGTAAGGCACCTGTCGCATTCGGCGGCAAAACTTATTTTTGCTTTTGCATCCATCTTTGCCTTTCCCGTGCCGATATTGGCAAAAGTAAAAGCAATGGGAGTCTTGCTTGTCACTGCGAAATCCCCCAGCTTGCTGCTAAAGCTTTCAAGCTCTATAGGCACAGTGTATTCCGCTGTTTTTCCCTCTAATGTTAAGACATCGGATAAATTGATTAACATATCAGCTCCTTGTATGTTGCACACTGATTCATTATACCCATGAGAACGGGATTTGTCAATAACTATTTTTTAGCTTTTTCCGTGGCTTTTTTCCGCGGCTTTTCCTTTTTGACCGGAGTATTCTTACGGATTCTCTGCTCAATTACCTTTGTGAGCTCCTCCTCCGTATAAGGGATGAACTGCAGAATGCTCAGGGACAGGGGTGCAAGCTTCACGGTAATGGACTGCATCCTCTCATCCCAGCGGATATCCTGTGCCTTTTTCACTCTTTCGTTTACTATGCCGCTTCCGCCGTACTTAATATTATCGGTGTTGAAAATCTCCTTGTATTTGCCTTCATAGGGAACTCCCGTGGTGATTTCCTGTTCCACTCCTGCAAAGTTTGCTACCACTACCAGCATATCTTCCGGCTCCGGACCTTTTCTGACATAGGACAGATAGCAGTCATTTCCGGAAATATTGTTCATCCACTCAAAGCCATCCGGCTCCCCGTCCAACTCATACAGCGCCTTCTGGCTTTTGTATAATCCGTTTAAGTCCTTGACCAACAGGGCAATCCCCTCATGCTCGGGAACCTTTCTTAAATCCCATTCTACCTGTCTGGCTTCATTCCACTCATTAAACTCACCGATATCCTGCCCCATAAACAACAGTTTTTTGCCGGGATGGGTCATCATATAAGCATAGGTCAGGCGTAAGTTTGCAAACTTCTGCTCCCTCTCCCCGGGCATCTTCCCCACCATGGTAGCCTTGCCGTGCACCACCTCATCATGGGAGAATACCAAGATAAATTTCTCGCTGTAAGCATAAATCATGCTGAAGGTCAGCTCTCCGTGATGATGGCTCCTGAAATAAGGATCATATTGGATATATCGTAAGTAATCATTCATAAAGCCCATATTCCACTTTAAGTCAAATCCCAAGCCGCCCTCCTTGATATCTCCGGTAATCATGGGGAATGCCGTGCTTTCTTCCGCAATGGACAGCACTCCGGGATTGCGCTTCTTTAAGATGGAATTGAAATGTCTGATCAGTTCAATGGCTTCCAGATTCTCCTTGCCGCCGTACATATTGGCAACCCACTCTCCATCATTTTTGCCATAATCCAGATACAACATGCTTGCCACCGCATCCATGCGGATGCCGTCCGCATGGAATTTCTCCACCCAGAACAACGCATTAGCAATGAGATAATTGGAAACCTCCGGTCTGCCGTAATTGTAAATCAATGTCCCCCAATGAGGGTGGGAACCCTGTCTGGGATCCTGATGCTCATAAAGACAGGTTCCATCAAAATTGGAAAGTCCGTAAACATCTCTGGGAAAATGTGCGGGAACCCAATCCAGAATCACACCAATTCCCGCTTTGTGAAGCTCATTCACAAAATACATGAAATCCTCCGGCGAACCATAGCGCGCCGTGGGAGCATAATACCCGATTACCTGATAGCCCCAAGAACCGTCAAGGGGATGCTCCATCACTGGCATTAACTCCACATGGGTGTATCCCATCTCTTTCACATAGGCGATTACCTTGGGAGCAATCTCCCTATAATTGGCATAATCCTTGCCCTTTTTCGGCTTCACAAAGGAACCCAGATACATTTCATATACGCTCATGGGCGCATTGCCTGTCTGGAAATTTCCCCGATTTTTGATAAACTCGGCGTCTTCCCAGGGAAAATCTCTTAAATCGGCAATCACAGAAGCAGTTTCAGGCCGCATCTGAGCCGCATTGCCATAAGGGTCTGACTTTAAATAAGTAAGCCCTGTCTTCAACTTTATCTCAAATTTATAATTATCCCCGCACTTTGCACAGGGCACAAAGAGCTCAAAAATACCTGCATCCTTGATTCTGCGCATCTGATGAATGCGTCCGTCCCAGCCGTTGAAATCGCCCACCACGCTGATTCTCATGGCATTAGGAGCCCAGACCGCAAAATAAGTGCCGGATTCCCCGTCCAGAGTCATAGGATGCGCTCCAAGCTTCTCATAAATAGTATAGTGGATTCCGTTTTTGAATTTGTCCACATCATTGTCCGTAATCTGAATTTTATGGCGGTAGGGGTCGCCTGTCACCCATGTCTTTTTCTCAGGGTAAGTCACCACATAGCGGTAAAAGCCCAATTCCTTTACGGGAATTAACGCCGCAAAATATCCCTCCTCGTCAGCCACCTCCATCTTGGCTTCCTTATGGTCTTCCATGTCCTCCTCAAAATCCCACTGCACTGTAACCTTTAAAGCTCCGGGAAAGTATGCCTGCAACAGGGTCTGGCTGCCGGATTTGTGAGGGCCCAAAAGTTCATGAGGGTTGTCGCACTCCGAATACATAATTTCCTCTATTTTTGCCCAATTCATCAGTTTATACAGTTTATTTGTCATAATTTACTCCATTTCTATGTGTTGTTATTTATTCTCTGTTAATTCATGAAGGAACAAGCCACTCCGCAGTTTTGGTTCAAACCATGTAGATTTGGGTGGCATCAGTCTGCCTGCATCCGCCACTTTAAACAGCTCTCCGATGGAAGTCGGATACATGGAAAACGCCACTTTCATATCCGTCTCCACCCTTCTCTCCAATTCCTTAAGACCTCTGATTCCGCCTACAAAGTCAATTCGCTTGTCCGTCTTGGGGTCGCCGATTCCCAAAACGGGGGAGAGCAGATAATCCTGAAGCAGGGATACATCCAGCCCCGCCACTGCATCGTCGCTCTTAATTTCCTCCTTCGCAGTAAGAGCATACCACACTTTTTCCAGATACATACCAAAAGTTCCCTTTTTCGCAGGGGTATAGGGGGTATCTCCCACCTTCTCCACAATGAAATGTTCCTCCGCCTTTTGCAGAAACTCCTCCGCAGTCAGACCGTTTAAATCCTTTACCACCCTGTTATAATCCAGAATGTGCAGTTCCTCATCTGGAAACAGTACGGAGAGAAAATAATTATACTCCTCACTGCCGTCATAGTCCGGATGTTCCTCTCTTCTCTTAAGCCCTACCTTCACCGCAGAAGCACAGCGGTGATGCCCGTCTGCAATATAAAGGGCAGGAAGAGCTGCAAAGGCTGCCGAAATAGTTTCCACCTGTCCAACCTCGTCAATCACCCATACCCTGTGCCCTACGCCGTCTTCCGAGACGAAATCATATACCGGGGATTTTACCTTTTCGCTGTCCACAATTTCCCTCAGCGTCTGATTGGCGCGGTATGCCAAAAAGATAGGCCCTGTCTGCATATTACATACATCCACATGCCGGATGCGGTCCTGCTCCTTGTCCGCTCTGGTGTTTTCATGCTTTTTAATCACCTGACTCTGATAATCGTCTATGGATGCGCAGGCGACAATACCCGTCTGGCTTCTTCCGTCCATGGTCTGTTCATACAGATAGTAACAGGGTTTTTCATCCTGAACAAATCTCCCCTCCCTTATCTGCTCCTGCAGCATACTATGCGCCTTCTCATAAACCTCCGGGGCATAGGTATCTATCTCCGGGCCAAACTGGGTCTCCGCCCGGTCTATTCCCAAAAAGGAATAGGGATTCTTCTTCACTACTTCACAGGCTTCCTCCCTGCTGTACACATCATAGGGGAGCGCCGCAATCTTACTTTCAAGGCCCTGCTTTGGGCGATATGCCCGAAAAGGTCTGACTTGTGCCATATGTATTCTCCTTATAAAATTTTCTTTTTTATGCATCAGATACTCTTATTAGATATTTTAACAAATAAAGCTATACATAACAAGCATCAAGTGATAAAATTAAGATGACATATGAAATCCATGCAGAAAACTGTTTTGATATTACGGTTGACTTTTTTAAAGTCCTCACATATAATAAACATAGAGAAGCACTGCGACAAGCGGTTAGCTTCTGTGTAAGGTGCTAAATATTTATTAGACAACCGTTCACTTGGCCGAGTGGCGGTTGTTGTTTTTTACAATTATCGTAACGGTATATTTACCGATATGTAATGTAATACGCATAAGCTTCACCCCCTTTCGAGGGATATAGCTAACCGCCTGCCGCTATGCAGTGCTTCCTGTCCATACAGGACGATTTCATTGTATCAATCCTGCTATTTTTTGTCAATGAATGCTTTTTCGATATCTTTACAAAATGATTCAGTTCTTTAAAGCTATATATAATAATCATGAAAGGTGGTTCATTAACATGACTGACGAAAACAGAAAAATTTTAGAAAGAATCAACAAATACGCTGAAGAAGTGCTGGGGGACATTGACCCGCAGAAGGTTCAGGTGTCGGTTCAGCTGGACAAGCTGCGCCCCATCATGGAGGAAATTGCCGCTGAAAAACAAATGAGCCTGGAGGATTTCTTTATTTTATACATGGACTTGCAGAGCGAAGCCTCCTGTCTCTCTGACCAGAAGCTTAGGGAAGAGCTGAAGGATTTAAACGATGGGGACGGCTCGCCGCTTTTGTACCGGTAAACTTCCTCCACTCAGAAACAGGTGTTTTGACTATGTATCAGACTCATCATTGGCCGCCAAATCGATGAGTCTTTTTTATATCCTTTTCGGGTTTAAAGGCCTCTCTACGATTCGTGGGGGCAATTCTACGGAAAAAGAGTTCCTTTTTATGCAGGTTCAATCTATGTTAATGATAGATGCATGATTAGGGAGGGTGCATGAAGACAAAACGGTTCCTACCATAGGGAGTATCACCTTGATGGGAGCACATAAAAAGAGCGCATAAGGCAGGCAGAAGGGAGAACATATGGATCAGGTTAAGATTGGAAAATTTATTGCAAATGAAAGAAAAGGAAAGGGGATGACACAGAAGCAACTCGCAGATGAAATCGGTGTCAGCGATAAAACCATCTCCAAATGGGAGACAGGAAACGGGATGCCGGAACTCTCCTCCGTGATGCCCCTTTGCCAAATTCTACAGATTAATGTAAACGAACTTTTATCAGGCGAACATCTGTCAGACGACAGCTATTCCCAGAAAGCGGAGGAAAATATGATGAATCTGATACAGGAAACAGAAAAAAATAAAAGCAATCTCGTACTCAAAACAGGCATAGTGCTGTTAAATATTCTTGCAGCAGTGATGTTATATGTATTTATTGCATTGGGTATGTGGCTCTCACCCAATGCTTTCTTGGATACTCCAACGATCTCAATCATACTGCTTGTTGCCGCATTATCCTTAAGTGTCACAAAGCAGTGGAAGCCATTTTTTCAAACTGTTCCCATTATCTTTGGACGCAGAAAGAACTATACCGCAAAAGAAGTGGCTCATGCTGGTATTGCCGTAAATCTGGTCAGCAATACCATGCTTGTGTCCGGAGTGCTGCTCGCACTCCAAGGACTGATACAAATAGCATATGAATACGACCCTGTCATTCCCCAACCGGCGCTGTCCCCTGCAGTGGCAGTTTCCCTGCTGGGCATCCTGTATGGATGCATCTTCTATCTTTTGCTGCTGCCTGTCAGAAGCAAGCTGGAACTGATTTGTAAAGAACTTAAGGAAAGTCAGGGCTGATTATCCAATATGCGTAAACTCATCATGCCATCATAATTTGTATAGTGTTACTTCGTCCAAAAATTTATTCTGACAAACTTTTGGACGAAGTAACAGATTGGTATAAAAAATTGTATGGAGAAAAAAATGCGTAATTTAATCAAAGCCGAATTTT
>CAZGGA010000019.1:0-64967 GCA_964524555.1 uncultured Acetatifactor sp. | reverse complement strand
GTGAAGTAAACACATCAAGGACTGCCCCCGAATTTGCAGAATTTAACGCGCCTGTGGGTTCATCTGCAAAAAGTACATTAGGACTGTTGATCACTGCCCTGACAATACCCGCCCTTTGTGCTTCTCCTCCCGAGATTTGGGAAGATGTTTTTCTCCATGTGTTTTCAGGAATATTTACCAAAGAAAACAGCTTTTTTGCACGGTTTTTGATGTCTTCTTTGTCTTTGCTTGTCAATACTCCTGCCGTAATGACATTATCCATAAGGTTCATCTTATCAATCAGGTAAATTTGTTGGAATACAAATCCACACTGCTTCCGCCGAAACACAGCTAACTTGTCATTGTTCAGTTTCGTAATGTCCGTTCCGTCAAAGTGAATCTCCCCACCGTCCGGCTTATCCATCCCTGAAAGGGAATACATCAGGGTAGACTTGCCTGCCCCCGATGAACCCATGATAACAGTAAAATCCCCCTTGTAAATATCAATATTCAGGTCTGAATAGATAACCTGAATGCTTTCGCCTTTGCCAAAAGCTTTTTTCAAATGCTTTGCCGATATGACTACTTGCTTGTTCATAACACAACCACCTTTCTTTTTGCTATGTGACAATCATAATGAAAAAGCCCAAGTTGCGCTACCAACAGTTATATACATTTGATTTTTTTATGCTACTTTTCGTTTCATATTTAAAGTAGCAATGCGTTGTGAAACACTTGAATATGCAGATATTTTCTGATATAATAATCTCGAAATTTTATGTCATAAACAGATTTGAATGGATGTCGAAAAAGCGGACAATAGGTGTAAAACGGAAGCAAAGGACAGAAGTTCAGAATTGATAAGGAGATATAGTTGTGCAGAACCTTCAGAAAAAAGGAAGAATCATCGCATTTGCGATATGTGTAATCCTCATCTTGTCCAATTCCATAACAGTAACAGCAGCCGACGGACAGTCGTCTAATAATCGGACGGTTAAAGCCGGCATTTTCTACTTCGAGGGTTATCATATGAAGGACGAAGAGGGCAGATTGACTGGCTATGGTATTGAATTTCTAAACCTTGTCTCCGAATATTCCCATTTGAATTTCCAATATACAGGCTATGACAATTCTTGGAATGAAATGCTGACCATGCTGGAAAATGGTGAGATTGACATGGTAACCACTGCCCGTAGGACTGCAGAGCGGGAGGATAAATTCGCCTTTTCTCTTCCCATAGGCAGAAACAGTACTGTTCTCTCAGCCCGGGCCGATAATTTACAGCTGCACAGCGGTGATTACAAAACTTATAATGGAATGACGGTGGGACAGCTGACGGGAAGCAGCCAGAACCAGAGTCTGGTGGAGTTTGCTCAGGAGAAGGGATTTTCCTTCAGGGTAAAGGAATACGAGGATTCCGATGAGCTTATGGCCGCTTTGCAGAATGGCGAGATTGATGCAATCCTTTCTAGTAATCTGAGAAAGGCTGAAAATGAAAAGACATTGGATATTATCAAGGAGGATAATTTTTACGCAATTGTCAGAAAAGACGACAGGTCGCTACTTAATGAAATCAATTATGCCATTGAACAGATGGATCAGAATGAGGGCGATTGGAAAAATGTTTTGTATTACCGCTACTATGGTCCAGTTTATTCCAACGACCTTACCTTTACAGAGCGCGAGAAGGCATACATTCAAAAGGTACTTTCAGGAGAAAAAAAGATTACTATAACCGCTCTTGGCAACAGAGAGCCCTATTCTTATGTGGAGGACGGGGAGTTAAAGGGAATTCTGCCAGATTATTTTGCCAGCGTCATGGAGATGGCCGGACTGCCGTATGAAATCGTGGTACCAAAGGACAGAGAGGACTATAATACCATGTTGAATACCAACGGCGTGGATGTGGTTATAGATATGCTGGGCTCCAGCGCTACCAAAGAGGAAGCCGCTTACCATGGATTCAATACGGATGCCTATATGACCACAGGCGTGGCAAGAGTAACAAGACAGGATTTCACCGGAAATATCAAAAGGATTGCTGTATCGGATTCACAGAGTGGCATTTTTATTTCCCAGAAGCTTTCCGGAGATTTTGAGTTTGTAAACTATTCCACCAGAGAGGCTGCTATGCAGGCTGTTTTGAACAAAGAGGTGGATGCTGCCTATGTATATGCCTATACGGCGCAGTTGTTTGTGAACCGTGACACTACAAATTCCTTGTATTATAGCATAGTGAATGATCTGAATATGGAATTTCAGATGTATGTCCGTGACAGTGCGGATCATGAGCTGACTACCATATTGAATAAATGTATCCGGCAGATGTCGGATGATATGCTGAATCAATTGGTTTTAAAACATACTTCCTATACCATTAAGGATATGAATCTTCTGCAATATATGGAGGCCAATCCGAAGACCATACTCATCGTGGTTTTGGCGGTTACTTTGGTTATCTGCATCATTCTGGTGCTCTATCTGCGCGGACGATGGAACAGGAGGCTTCTGGATACCACAGAAGAATCGAACAAGGCGATGAAGGAGCAGCTTGCCATTGTGGAGGCATTAAGCCGTGACTATACGAATGTTTTTGCCATTAATGAGGAGCGTGCGACCGCCAGAATTATAAAATTGGAAGGTTATGTGACCAAGGGATTGAAAAAGGATTCTAAAGAAGAACAGCCTTATGCCCCGATTTTGGATCAATATATACGGGATCGTGTCCATCCAGAGGATCGGGAGTATCTCGCACAGGCTCTTGCTCTGGACAAGGTCAGGGAGGAGATAGGAGCCAATGGAGAATATATGGGAAGCTACCGGATACAGGTAGATGGAGAAAGCCATAATTTCCAATATACCTATGTGAAGGTTGGGGAAAGCGCTCTCGTAGAGGATAGTTTTATTCTTGCGGGGTTCCGCAATATTGACGAGGTGATCCGCAAGGAGCAGGAGCAGAAGGCAGTTCTGTCGGAAGCTCTGGCTCAGGCTCAGCATGCTAACAATGCCAAGACCACTTTCCTCAATAATATGTCCCACGATATCCGTACACCCATGAATGCGATTATTGGATTTACCACCATTGCTGCCAGCCATATTGACAACAAGGATCAGGTTAAGGACTGCCTGCAGAAAGTGCTTTCTTCCAGCAATCATCTTTTAAGCCTGATCAATGATATTCTTGACATGAGCAGAATCGAAAGCGGAAAGGTACAGATCAAGGAACAGGAATGCAATCTTTCCGAAATGATTCATAATCTCGTGAATATTATCCAGCCTCAGGTCAAGGCAAAGCAGCTTGAGCTGTTTATTGATACCTTTGAGGTTGCCAATGAGGATGTCATAGCGGATGCGTTAAAGATGAATCAGGTATTTATAAACCTGATGAGCAATGCCGTGAAATATACGCCTGCAGGAGGAACCGTTTCGTTCCGTATTATGCAGAAAACAACATTCAATCATGGATATGGGGAATATGTATTTATCATAAAGGATAATGGAATCGGTATGTCGCCGGAATTTGTGGAGCATATCTTTGAACCCTTTGAGAGAGAATCTAGTGTAACCCAATCCGGTATTGAGGGAACGGGACTTGGTATGGCAATTACCAAAAATATCGTGGAAATGATGAATGGTACCATTTCGGTTGAGAGCGAACAGGGAAAGGGAAGTGTATTTACAGTAGAGCTTACACTTAAACTGCAGGATGTCGAAAAGAATGCGGAGCAGTTAAAAGGGTTGGAAGGTCTGAGAGCTCTGGTGGTAGATGATGACTTTAATGTCTGTGACAGCGTAAGCAAAATGTTAAAACAGCTTGGTATGCGTGCCGAGTGGACCACCTCCGGAAAGGATGCGGCATACCATGCCAAAGTTGCGCATGAAGAAGGGGACGCCTACCATACCTATATTATTGATTGGCAGATGCCGGAACAAAGCGGTGTGGAAACGGCAAGAAAAATCCGCAAACTAGTTGGAAAGGATGCACCCATCATTATCCTGACGGCATATGAATGGTCGGATATTGAGGAAGAGGCAAAGGAAGCTGGTGTTACGGCATTTTGTGCAAAGCCGCTCTTTATGTCCGATTTGAAATCAGCGCTGCTCGCTGCAAATAATCCGCCTGATAAAGAGGAGGAAGCAGCGGCATGGACGAAGGTTGATTTTAAAGGAAAGCGAATTCTGCTTGTGGAGGATATCGAATTAAACCGCGAGATTGCAGAGGTAATATTGACAGAATCCGGATTCGTTGTGGAAACGGCGCCGGATGGAACGGATGCCGTTTCAATGGTAGAGAAGTCAGAGGAAAAATATTACGATGCTGTTTTGATGGATATACAAATGCCGATTATGAACGGCTACGAGGCAACCCGCGCCATTCGGAATTTGCCAAGAAAAGATGTCAAGGATTTACCGATTATTGCCATGACAGCCAATGCGATGGAAGAAGATAAAGAAGCTGCATTGACGAATGGAATGAACGCCCATCTTGCCAAGCCGATTGATATTGATGCGTTAATAAGTGTGTTAGAACAATTTGTTAAATAGTGTAGATGTTGAGTAAACCCGGTTATTACTTGTATGTAATAGCCGGGTCTTTTAATTTATTTTTTTTGTAATTCAATTAAAAAATTTTGTTGACAAATCCATTTAATAAGTATATTATAATACATAGTTAGCGAATACTAACTTCTGTTTTAAAATTGTACTTAGAAAGGTCGTAAAACGCACTTTCTATTTATTTAACAGCAATGGTTAGTTAAAACTAATTAATACAGTTCAAAGAAGGTGAAAATGTGATGCCGCTTACATTGGCTGAGGTTGGAGAGGAAAACATTATCAAAAAAATCGGGGGAAAGCAGGAAGTCAGGGCACATTTGGAAAATCTCGGTTTTGTAGTGGGAGGAGTGGTCACAGTGATAAATGCCATCGGCGGCAATGTCATTGTGAATGTGAAGGATTCCCGCATTGCAGTAAGCAGAGAAATGGCGCAGAAAATTATGGTCTGAAGAAAAGCTCAGGCAGGAGGAGAGAAAAATGAAAACATTAAAAGAAGCAAAAATCGGTGATACGGTGCGGGTTGTAAAGCTTCATGGAGAAGGAGCAGTCAAGCGCCGGATTATGGACATGGGGCTGACGAAGGGTGTGGAAGTGCAGATACGCAAGGTTGCTCCGTTGGGGGACCCCATTGAAGTTACAGTCCGCGGCTATGAACTTTCCATCAGGAAGGCGGACGCAGAAATGATTGAGGTTGAAGTGTGAGAAGCCCCTTTATTTTTAAACAATGGTTAGTCAAGACTAATAAAAGAAAGAGAGGAAAAAGATATGGATTTGCGAATTGCTCTTGCGGGAAATCCAAACTGTGGAAAAACCACATTATTCAATGCCCTGACTGGCTCTAATCAGTTTGTGGGCAATTGGCCGGGTGTTACAGTAGAGAAAAAAGAAGGAAAGTTAAAAAAACAGGAGGGTGTTATCATCACTGACCTTCCCGGCATTTATTCCCTGTCTCCCTATACGTTGGAAGAAGTGGTGGCGAGAAATTATCTGATTGGTGAGCGTCCCAATGCTATCTTAAATATTGTGGACGGAACCAATCTGGAGAGAAATTTATATCTGACCACGCAGCTTGTAGAGCTTGGCATTCCTGTGGTTGTAGCTGTCAATATGATGGATGTGGTGGAAAAAAACGGTGACAAGATTAACACGGCGGAGCTCTCAAGAGCGCTGGGCTGTAAGGTAGTGGAGATTTCCGCCTTGAAGGGAACCGGTATCATGGAAGCTGCGGAGGCGGCGGTGGATGCGGCGAAAAACGGAAAAACGGTTCCTATGCATACTTTTTCGGGAACGGTAGAACATGCACTTGCCCATATTGAGGAGGCGGCGGTACATAGTATGCCGGAGGAACAGCAGCGGTGGTATGCAATCAAGCTTTTTGAGCGGGATGACAAGGTGTTGAAGCAGATGAATCTCAGTCAGAGCATTCTTGCACATATTGAGGAGGATATCAAGGCGGCGGAGGAGGAGATGGACGATGATGCAGAGTCCATTATTACCAATGAACGTTATATTTACATTGGCGGAATCATCAAAGGCTGTCTGAAACGGAAGTCCGCAGGAAAGCTCACTAGTTCTGATAAAATCGACAGAATCGTTACCAACCGTTTTTTAGGTTTGCCTATTTTTGCGGCAGTGATGTTTTTGGTTTATTATATTTCCATGGTGACGGTGGGAGCTGCTGCTACGGATTGGACAAATGACAATCTGTTCGGCGATGGATTCCATCTGCTTGGCATCGGCTCCGGAGATTATGAGGAAGCTTCCGGAGAATACGGCGATGCAGCGTTGATTGTAGACGGTTATGAGGCATACATGGAAGAAAACGGCGTGGCTCCTGCAGGGGATTTTTCTTATGAAATAGCAGATGAGGAGACGCTGGAAGTGACGGTAGAGACAGCGACACTTGCAGATTATGAAAATGCCCTTGCCGTCATGGAAAAATACGGCGAAGAACCTGACCCGGCGGCTTATGGTGTGTGGGTTCCGGGTATCCCCGTGATTGTGGGAGGTGTGCTGGAAGCTGCAGGCGTAGCGGATTGGCTGGCAGGACTCATTAATGACGGAATTGTAGCCGGTGTGGGTGCGGTTTTGGGATTTGTGCCGCAGATGCTGGTTTTGTTCCTGCTCCTTGCATTTCTTGAGGCTTGCGGCTATATGGCCCGTATTGCCTTTGTGCTTGACCGTGTTTTCCGTAAATTTGGACTTTCCGGAAAGTCCTTTATTCCTATGCTCATCGGTACCGGCTGCGGAATTCCGGGCATCATGGCATCAAGAACCATTGAAAACGAGCGTGACCGCCGTATGACCATTATGACTACCACTTTTATCCCGTGCGGTGCAAAGGTACCATTTATCTCCATGGTTGCCGGAGCCATTTTCGGCGGTTCTGCATGGGTTGCAACCAGCGCTTATTTTGTGGGGATGGCAGCAGTCATTATCTCCGGCATTATGTTAAAAAAGACAAAAATGTTTTCTGGCGACCCCGCACCCTTTGTTATGGAGCTTCCGGCATATCATATGCCCACTTTGGGCAATGTCCTGCGCTCCATGTGGGAAAGAGGATGGTCCTTTATCAAGAAAGCGGGCACAATTATCCTGCTCTCCACCATTGTCATCTGGTTTATGACTTACTTTGGCTTTACTTCTGAAGGTTTCCGGATGCTCGGCGAGGAGGAGATGGATCAGTCCCTTCTTGCAGCTGTAGGCGGCGCTATTGCGTGGATTTTCATACCCTTAGGCTGGGGAAATTGGCAGGCAGCAGTGGCCTCCATTACCGGGCTGGTGGCAAAGGAAAATATTGTGGGTACTATGGGTATTCTCTATTCCGGCGGATGGCCTGAAATTGGTGCAAATTTCAGTGAGATTTCAGGATATTCCTTCCTTGCATTTAATCTCTTGTGCGCGCCCTGCTTTGCGGCAATCGGTGCAATCAGACGGGAAATGAATAATGCAAAATGGACATGGTTTGCCATCGGTTATCAGTGCCTGTTTGCTTATGCCGTAGCGCTGATGATTAATCAGATTGGCTCAGCGTTTACCGGAAACCTCAATATCATTGGCCTGCTTTTCGCCATTGTGATTCTTGGAGGTATGGTTTATATGCTGGTTCGACCTTATAAAGAGGCAACCAGACTGACTACCGAAGTAGCTACCAAAGTAAAAAAAGCAGCTTGATTTTCAATAATGCAACTTACTGCTTCTTAAAAACAGCTCGCCGTATATTTATTGCGGCGGGCTGTTTTCTATGATAAGGTGTGAAGGAAATGAAAGGAGCAGGTGCATGGAAACAGTAATTAAGGTGGATGGACTGAAAAAATATTTCGGTGATGTAAAAGCAGTGGATGATATAAGTTTTCAAGTAGAAAAAGGAGAGCTTTTTGGTTTTTTGGGAATTAATGGCGCCGGTAAGTCCACAACTATCAATATGCTTTGTACACTTTATAACCCCACTGACGGAGAGATAGAAATCTGCGGATTTCCGGCAGGAAAGGAAGATGAGGAAATCAGAAAACGCATAGGAGTTGTCTATCAAAATAACTGTCTGGATGATAAGCTGACAGTGAAGGAAAATCTGTTTATCCGGGGTGTGCTCTATGAGAGGAATCATAAAAAGCTGAAGGAAAATATTGAGAGAATATGCGGTATATTGGATTTAGAGGAAGTATACAACAGAAGGTTTGGAAAGCTCTCAGGAGGACAGAAAAGACGATGTGAAATTGCCAGAGCATTAGTCAATACACCTGAAATTATGTTTTTGGACGAGCCTACTACCGGGCTTGATCCGGCCACAAGGAAAAGCGTCTGGGAATGTCTGGAGAAATTACGCAGGGAAAGGAACATGACCATTTTTTTAACCACCCATTATATGGAGGAGGCAGCGAAAGCCTCTCATATCGCAATTATGGATGCCGGACATTTAAAAGAATACGGGACTCCGTTTTCATTAAAGGAAAATTATGCAAAAGATAAACTCAGGTTGTATCCTGCATCTGCAAAAGTAGAGGAACAGCTAAAAGGGTTGGGATATAAATACGAAAAAAAAGAAAATTATTTCATAATAACCGTATCAGAGAGTCTTGCAGCTCTTCCCATACTATCTGCTGTAGAGGGAATGATTGACGGATTTGAAATGGTACAGGGTTCTATGGATGATGTATTTCTGAATGTAACAGGAAAGAAGCTGGAGGCAAATTGATGGAAACTTATTATTTATTAAAAAGAAATATATTGCTTTATATCAGGGATCATGTGTCTGTGTTCTTTTCGGTGTTGTCCATGCTGATCGTATTGGCGCTTATGGTTATTTTTCTGGGAAATATGAATAGCAAAAATATAGTAGAGGCATTGGAGCAGTATGGCGGCATGCGGGATACACAGCTGGATAAGAAAAACGCAGACTATCTGGTACAAATGTGGACTTTGGCGGGAATCCTGATAGTAAACGCAGTTACCATTACCATGACGGTTATGAGCACAATGGTGCGGGATGAGGAAGGGAGCAGGCTGGCAAGTTTTTATATGACACCGGTAAAACGAGTAAAAATAGCGCTTGGTTATATTCTTTCGGCATGGATTGCCGGTATCGGGATGTGTGTGCTGACTCTTTTTATAGGCGAAGTCTATATGTCGTTATGTGGGCATCCGTTGCTTACTGCTGTGGATTTCCTTAAATTATTTGGAATGATAGCGCTGAACACTTTTGTATATGCTTCTCTCGCTTATCTTATGGCGCTTTTTATCCACAGCGACAGTGCATGGGGCAGCCTGCTTACCATTATAGGAACGCTTGTGGGTTTTGTGGGAGCTATTTATCTTCCCATGACTATGCTGCCGGAAGGTGTCTGCAAAGTATTGAAATACCTTCCGGTACTGCATGGGGCGGCTATGATGCGGGTGGTTTGTACGCAGGCGGCTATTGATGAGACTTTTGCTGGACTGCCGGAGATTGTGGGAGATACTTTTCGCGAGCAGATGGGTGTGTCCATTTTTATGGACGGCAGGGAAATTTCTCTGCAATACCAGATTCTTTTTCTGCTTGCATATGCTATAATAGCGATAATAGCATCCGTGTGGATTAGTAAAGGACGGAAACTTTAGTTTTGTGGGATTTTGAGATGTCGCTGAAGCGGCATCATGGAGGCTTTATGAAAATTACGATTATGGAACGGGCGGATGATGAGGAAGATGAAATCATTATCCGCTGCCGGCATATGGATGGACGGCTGCTGAAATTGATTTATGCCATCAAAGCCGAACAGGAAAAGATAGTGGCTTTAAAGGGAAAAGAATATGTTCAGATTTCACCTGATGAAATTTATTATTTTGAGGCAGTGGACAACAAGGTCTTTCTTTATCTGGAAAAAGAAGTTTATGAGGTGAAGCAGAAGCTGTATGAATTAGAACAGAAATTTCAGGGAACCGATTTTTTTCGTGCTTCTAAATCCTGCATTGTAAATCTTGCCAAAGTGAAAAATTTAAGTCCTGCCTTTAACGGGCGTTTTGAGGTGCATATGAAAAATGGGGAAAAACTTATGATTTCCAGACAGTATGTTCCGGGACTGAAAAAGAAGCTGGGTTTGTGAGGAGGCGGTCAGGTGAAAAAATTAAAGGATTTGTTTTTTGTTTTTATGTTTGTCACAACTTGTGTAGTTTTTGCAACTGCCATATATATTACTATATTTTGGCCCAATGCTTCCCTTGGAGTAGAAATTCTGTGGCAGATACTAACCATTTCTTTCTTAACCAGCTTAGGCATATATGTCTATTCGGATAAAGAGGTCAGTCCCAAAAGTACAATTTTCAATTGTATTTTGCATTATATTTACTGTAATATTGTGGTTTTAGGGTGTGGACTCTGGTTCAAATGGTTTTATATAGACAATATACCTATGGTGCTGGGCATGGTCATTGTCATAGCGGTTATATTTATTCTGGTTACCGCCGTTGCATGGAAAAGAACAAAAAAGATGGCGGAGCTTATGAATGGGCGCCTGAAAGATTACCAGAATGAGGGAAAATTTCAGGCGCACAACAAAACCTGAATTTATTTTATTCCTTACTTAACACCTTTTTTTGCCAAGACTTTTCGTTGCACTTAGGGCAACGCATATGTCTCGTTCTATTGATGTGTGTTGCCCACAAAACACTACTGTATGTGGGAACATATCTGTGCCCGCACTTGGCACATTCGTAGTAACCTGCCATCTGCTCTATTCTTATTGCGTAAGATATTCCTATTGCGAAGGGAATGATACCTATTACAATAAGGAGAATTCGTAACCAATCTGCCATTGGTACAAAGGAAGCAGTAAATATCAAGGCTAACAAAATAATAGTTACCAACACACCTATAAAAATCTCCAAAGACAGCAGCCTTTTATCTGCGTCTTCTTTTTGTTTTACCATTTCCAATAAGTTCTGCTCTAATTTCTTGTTGTAAGTTTCCATTGAAACGACCTCCCCACTTAATAAATCATTTACACTGATTTTGAGAATATTACACAAATCAAGCATTAAAGAAGTGTCTGGCATTGCTTTGCCGGTTTCCCACTTCGATACCGCTCTGTTGGTGATGTTCAATTTTTCTGCCAACTGCATTTGCGTCAGGTTTGCTTCTTTTCTGCGTTCAGCAATAAATCTTCCGACTTTTACTTGATCCATGCGGTTACCTCCTTTCGCTATCAGTTTAAATGTTTTTGAAGATAAAATCTACATACTACTAGTTGAATGGGGAGATATCAACCAGCGGTGGAGTTGATTATGGAGCATCATATCCAACAAGGGAATAGTTTATGCCTTAATCCTCATCCTCCTCATCGGTTTCCGACAGAGAAAATATAAATTCGCTTCCTTCGCCGGGAGTGCTGATGACATTATCAATTATTACAGGATGTGCAGTTTGAGAGAATGTAGATGAAACGTAGATGAACAACTCATACATTGTTTCCATTATCCGTTATTTGTGGTATACTTGACATGGCATGAATCTCCTTGCTGTGTAATTTTTTATTGACAACTCAATTATACCACATGCAATGAATTTGGCGATTATAATAATACTTAGAATTGCTATCCGGGGAAATTACGAAATATAGTGTATTTTATGTGCCAATAAGAGATTGACAAAGATTTTGAAAGGAGCAGCTTTTATGAATGCACAACAGATAATTAAAATGATAAATAAGATAAATCCATGTGGACTTAGTCCGAAATACAGAATGATACCTGAAAACAAAGTGCTGTTAGATGATGTTTATTGCCTAGCACAGGCAATAGAGCCCTGCGATAAGTATCGAAATGGTATTGACAGAGAATTGTGGCTCTGGACGGATAAGGGAAGTTTCGAAGAGTTTGCGGATACTTTTAAATCGCATTTTACCTACGGCACTGTAGAGCAGTTGTTTTATGGTGAAGGTGAAACTCGTTACGATAAAATGAAAGAAAAATGGCCGATTTATTTTCCGGATGATACTGTGTGGTTTCATTTGTACTTGGCGGAACATAAAGGAAATAGAGGTCTGTCATTGAATAGGAAACTAATTATGGATACAAGAAACGAGGATGCACAGGTTCCTGGATTGGATATGGAACCTCTGCTTAAGTGGATTATTGATGCTGAGACAAGATGCATCAATATGATAAAGGATGGATTATATTCCGATTATATTGTAAAGAATCTTCCTTATAAGCATAGATCAGGAGTGACTACCTTAGCAACTTATTGGAAATATGTTCCGGAAGACAAACAGCGTCTTTTCGGGAAAATTGATCCTGATGAATTAGAGGAATTCAAGGCATGGGATAAGGACGAAGATAATGGTTGGACTAATATGACAAGTAATGACTATTTTCGCATTTGCGACTGCCTATATGAAATATTGGATCTGAAAAGTAAATATCCGATGCACAAAAAAGATGCACCTGATGATATCTTAACTCCGAAAGAATGTTATATGGCATATGCTGCAAATTATGGTACTGTGAAACCATTTTTGGAGTTGGATGGAGATTCACCCGAAGCATTTGATCATTTTGTAGGAAAGGGATATACGGAGCATCACACATGGGAAGTATGTTTGGCTCCGAATATTCATTTGTACCCCGAAAAGATAGACGGCAAATTCTATGTTTCTTTTTCGTTCGACCATAAAGATGACTATGACTCATTAGTACATCTGACACTTGAAATGCATAAGAGAGGAATGCCTATTATAAAGCCTGACTATGTATTAGAGGGGATGGAAGGAAAAGAATTAATTCAAATAACTCCGAATGGTGACAATTTCGATTGGAGATATGCAGAAAGTGAAGGCATCAAAACTTATGAAGGACGATTTCTGCCAATGGGAAATTGTGAAGAATTAATCAAAGAGATTAAGTGGTTCCCTACAAAGAAATGGAGAATGGATGGTGTTTGAGATGGTTTTCATGGAGTTTACTCCTTAATCCTCATCCTCCTCGTCGGTTTCCGACAGAGAAAATATAAATTCGCTTCCCTCGCCGGGGGTGCTGATGACATTGATATGTTCATTGTGGGAATTGATGATTTCTTTTACAATGGAGAGCCCCAGGCCTGTACCTTTTTTATCCTTTCCTCTTGAGGAATCGGACTTGTAAAAACGGTCCCAGATAAGCTTCAAATCTTCTTTCGGAATGCCGATTCCGGTATCTTTTACGGAAACAAAAAGTTTGTTTTTCTTTTCTGAGGTTTCTATTTTGATGACGGAATCAGGGTGGCTGAATTTGATGGCATTATCAATTAAGTTATAGAGAACCTGCTGGATTTTTCCCATATCGGCATTTACATAAAATGTGTCTCCGGTTAAAACAAGCTCGATTGCCATAGTCTTCTGGCGGCAGGTTCCCTCGAAAGAGGCAGCAGTATTTCTGATAACTTTATTGATATCAAAGTCCGTGCGGTCCAAGAGCATTCCCTTGGTATTCAGATTATTTAAGGTAAGCAGACTGTTAGTGAGTTTAATCAGGCGGTCCGTCTCATTTTGGACGATATTCAGATATTTTTCATATTGTTCGGGGGGAATGGTTCCATCTAACATGGCTGTCACATAGCCGTGGATGGAAGTCAGGGGTGAACGGAAATCATGGGAAACATTTGCCACAAATTTCTTTTGGTCATCCTCGGCGCCTGCAATTTCATTTGCCATAAAATTTAAGCATGCGGCCAGATAGCCCATTTCGTCTTCACTGTCTATCTGAAATTCGTAATGCATATTTCCGGAGGCATACTGCTCCGTGGCATAGGTAATTTTTCTTAGGGGGACATACACAATATCCGTAAAAAAAATCAGGATAATAAGTGATAAAAGAAGCAGAATCACCAGCGTAATATAGGAAATATTTAAGAGGCTGTTGCAGGATTCCGTAATGACACTCATGTCACTATGTATGGCTACATATCCTTTTATTTTGTAGTTGGAAATAATGGGAGCCAGAACAGTCAGAACATCCGATTCAAAATTGCCAAAAAAATCATCCACCATATAATAAGAACCGGCAGTAGTCGAGGGATCAAAATCCTCAATTACCACGACTTCTTCTACATTTAAGGGAGTGTTGGTATCCAGAACCAGACGGCCGGAAGGATTGATAATGCGGATATTGGCTTTCAAATACACTGCCAGAGAATCCAACTGCATTTTTACGGTTTCCAGACTTGTTTCGCTGGTATACAGACCGCTGGCGTAAGTATCTGCAATGAGTACAGCTTCCGAATACAAATTACCAGCCTTTTCTCTGATTAAATGCTCCTGCGTCATGGTAGGCACAAAGATAGACACAATAATGAATGCAAACACGCCAAAAATAATATAAGCAAGCACAAATTTCAGATACAGAGATTTTCTCATGGATACCCCTTTTTAACCTTTTCATACTTTTACTTCAAACTTGTAACCAATTCCCCAGATGGTGGAAATCTTCCAATTTTGGTGGTCTTTGATTTTTTCCCGCAGGCGCTTGATATGCACGTCAACGGTTCTGGTGTCCCCAATATACTCATAGCCCCAGATTTGATCCAAGAGCTGCTCTCTGGTAAAAACATGGTTGGGGGTGGAGGCAAGGAAATACAAAAGCTCTAATTCCTTTGGAGGCATATCCACATTTTTTCCCATGTAAACTACGGAATAGTTGGTCAAATTAATGGAAAGGTCAGGGTATTCCACACATTTGTCATTGGAATTTTCCGTAGGTATATTCACAGGCTTATAACGGCGCAGAACTGCCTTTGCCCTTGCAACCAGTTCTTTAGAATCAAAAGGTTTTTCCATATAATCGTCAGCGCCCAGCTCAAGCCCCAGCACTTTATCAAATATTTCGCCCTTGGCGGAGAGCATAATAATGGGAGTGGAGTATTTTGCCCGAACCTCTCTGCACACTTGATAGCCGTCAATGCCGGGCAGCATCAAGTCCAAAAGAATCAGGTTGGGTTGAAAGGTATTCATTGCGGGCATGACGGATTCTCCATCATTTACAATCATTGTCTCATAGCATTCTTTTGTGAGATAAAGGGAGATTAACTCAGCAATGTTATTGTCATCATCAACGATAAGAATTTTTTGTTTGTTTGCCATGATGGCTCCTTTCTGTGTGGATTGTTATGGAGTTTTGCAATCACTTAAAGGTTACGATAGTGACGCCTGCATCGCCCTCGCCGTATTCGCCCAGACGGAATTCTTTTACATATTTCTGGCGTTTCAGGTAATTCTGCACAGCATTTCGCAAGGCTCCTGTGCCTTTTCCGTGAACGACCCTCACGCTGGGAAGATGGGCCAGATAGGCATCATCCAAATATTTGTCCAATTCAGCCAAAGCCTCATCGGTGGTCTTTCCCAAAAGGTTAATTTCTGTGGAGACGGAGAGGGATTTGGACATTTTTAAGGAGCCGGTGCCGCTGCGCTTTAAAGAATTTGCAGGTAAGCTGTTTTCCTCGGCGTAAACCAAATCCTTTACATTGGCCTCTGTCCGCATGATGCCGCATAGCACGAAAAGATTTCCCTTGGCATCAGGCAGAGTATTGACCGTGCCCTTTAGTCCCATGGACAGGATTTTAACCAAATCTCCTTTTTTTAATTTTTTGGGGTCAATGGTTTTTGTTTCTTTTTGCTTTTGCGGGGTTGTTCCCAAAGCGAGTTTTTCATTTTTTTCGCTGATTTTATCCCGGACTTTCTGGCGCTTTTTCTCAAGCCCTTTGATATCCCCGTTTGTACCCAATTGATTGATATCCCGTATGGTTTCATCGGCAACATCTTTTGCTTCCTGCAGAATCAGGCGGGCTTGCTCGTTTGCTTCCCGCAAAATACGCTCCTTTGCCTGATCCATCTTTTCGTTTTTGCGCTGAAGCTGTTCCTGCAAGGTGCGGATGCGCTCCTTATACTGCGCAATTTCCGCCTGCTCCTTTTCGATGGTGATGCGGCTTTGCTCCAAGTCGGCAATCACATCTTCGAAGCTTTTCTCTTCTTTGCCAATCTGCTCTTTTGCAGCGTTTATGATATTTTCCGGCAGTCCCAGCTTTAGGGAGATGGCAAAGGCGTTGCTCTTGCCGGGAATGCCGATTAAAAGCCGATAAGTGGGCTGTAAGGTTTCCACATTAAATTCACAGCAGGCATTTTCCACAAAAGAGGTGGACAGCGCATAAATCTTAAGCTCGCTGTAATGGGTGGTAGCCATGGTGCGGATACCCCGGTCATGCAGGTGGTTTAAAATAGCAATGGCCAAGGCTGCGCCCTCCGTGGGGTCGGTTCCGGCACCCAGCTCGTCAAAGAGACAGAGGGAATGTTCATTCGCATGGGATAAAATGTGGACAATGCTGGTCATATGGGAAGAAAATGTGGATAAACTCTGCTCAATGCTCTGTTCATCCCCGATATCCGCATAGACCTCCTCAAAAACAGAAAGCTCCGACCTGTCTGAAGCAGGAATATGAAGTCCTGCCTGTCCCATCAATGTGAATAGTCCCACGGTTTTTAAAGAAACGGTTTTTCCGCCGGTGTTGGGACCTGTGACAATGAGAAGGTCAAAATCCCTGCCTAAGTTGATATCAATGGGCACCACTTTCTTTTTGTCAAGAAGGGGATGTCTGCCCTTGCGTATATTAATAATATGTTTTCTGTTAAACATGGGTTCGGTGGCGTTCTGTTCCAGAGCCAGCTTCGCCTTGGCAAAAATAAAATCAAGGGTCGTCATAGTCTTCTGGTTTTGTGAAAGCTCGTTTGTATGAAGCCCCGCCTGAGCGCTTAAATCTGCCAGAATGATTCCGATTTCTTCCTGTTCCTGCAGATCCAATTCCTTTAGCTGATTATTTAAATCCACCACGGCAGCAGGCTCTATAAAAAAGGTGGAGCCGGTGGCGGATTGGTCATGAACCATGCCGTTTACCTGACTTTTGTACTCCGCTTTTACGGGAATACAGTAGCGGTTGTTACGCATGGTGATCACCGCATCCTGCAGATAGGTGCGGTAGGCGCCGTTTACCATGGAATTTAATTGGCTGTGAATTTTTTCATTGGCAAGCAGTTTGGAGCGGCGGATGCTTTTTAATCTGGAGCTGGCGTCGTCGGCTATTTCTTCCTCCGAGAGAATACAGCGGTTAATCTCGTTTGCAAGTTGTGTCAGGGGAGTCAGTTGTTCAAAATAAGCGTCCAGACTGTCATCCGGGGTATCCTCATTTTTCTTTTTTCCGTAAGTTTTAATGCGGTTTACATTGTCAAGCATGGAAGCAATTTTTAAAAGCTCCGATTGGGAAAGAGTGCTGCCTACCTCCAGAGAGCGGATGGAATATCCCAAATCCCGATTGCTTCCAAAGGAAGTGCTGCCATCCCGAAACAGACGGCCGAGAGCGTCCCCGGTCTGCTTCTGGGCGTCCCGTATTTCACGGATATCCCTCATGGGAAGCAATTCGCTGCACAATTTCTTACCCGGCCCGGAGTCCGCTTTATCCGTAAGCATCTCTATGATTTTATTGTATTCTAAAGTTTTTAATACTTTTTGGTTCAAGCGTACACCTCCTGCCTAGAATATAATCTCATTCATTATACCATAAAATATTACTTTGTGAAAAGTCCTACATCTATTCGTCATTGAAAAAACCTTTGTTTCTCGCTATAATAAAGCTGTGTCCTAATTTACAGAGAAGAGGTTTGAGATGACATTAAATCAATTAAAATATGTAATAGCGATTTCCAGAGAGAATTCTTTAAACGAGGCAGCCAAAAAATTATATATTTCACAGCCCAGCTTGACGGCAGCATTGCATTCTTTGGAGCAGGAGCTGGGCTTTGCTATTTTCACCCGTTCAAAGAGCGGGGTATCTTTAACAGTGAAGGGAGCAGAATTTTTGGGTTATGCCAGATCTGTTACAGAGCAGTATGATTTATTGGATGCAAAGTACATATCAAAGACTAGTGTCAAGAGAAGCTTTCATGTGTCAATGCAGCATTATACATTTGCCGTCAAAGCATTTGTGGAACTAATAAGCCAATACGGTCTTGATGAATATGAGCTGGAAATACATGAAACCAAGACCCATGAAGTGATAGACAATGTAAAGTACGGGAAAAGCGAGATAGGGGTCTTATATTTGAATGATTATAATGAGGCGGTTCTGCAGAAGGTGTTTAGAGAAGAAGGATTGGAATTTACCCCGTTATTTGAGTGCGGTATTTATGTTTATATGAGCAAAAAGAATCCCTTGGCAGACAGAAAGGAAATTACCATTAAGGATTTGGACGAGTATCCCTGTCTTGTGTTTGCGCAGGGGGATTATAATTCCTTTTATTATGCAGAAGAGGTTCTGAGTACATACGAATACAAGAAGCTGATTCGTGCCAATGACAGAGCCACGCTGCTGAATCTTATGGTTGGAATTAACGGGTATACATTGTGCTCTGGTATTATATGTGAAGAATTAAACGGTTCGGACTATTGCGCAGTGAAACTAAAGACGGACGAAAGGATGACCATAGGATATATTGCAAGGAAGGCCGCAGTTATCAGTGAAATCGGGCAAAAGTATATTGAGATTTTGTCCAAATATAAAGAAATGGTTTTGGAATGACAAAAGGTTATAGTTTTTTCCTATAGATAAACATAGAAAAGCGAGATTATACAACATCAAAGAAGTGTGATAGTATCTTTACATACAAATCATACTTAACCGATAGGAAAAGAGGAGAAAACTATGGCAAGGAATTATTTATTTAAGACATATCAGGAAGAGGATTATATTTCTATTGCGGAGGAGACGGCAAGGTGGATTAAAACCACCGAGAAGATAACGCCTTTTGGAAAAAGGTGGGATCAAAGCCCGGATTCCGAGGAAGATTTTTCGGATTATCCCATGTTGACAGAAAAAGCATTATATGGAGGTTCCGCAGGCGTCGGCTTATTCTTTTTGCGTTTATATCAAGTTACGAAGAAGGAAGAGTATCTGCTTGAGGCAAAGGCAGCCGCAGCGGATATTATAGCCACGGACGAGGGAAGCGCCTTTTATGAAAGGGTGTTAAACAAGGCTAAGGGTACGGAAGACAAATTAGTGCATGTAAAAAATATGCCCGGCTGGATGGCAGGTTATTATAACGGACCTACGGGAAGCGCTTATCTTGTGCTGAAACTCTATGAAATTACAGGAGAAGAAGAGTATAAGGATTATGTGGTAAAGGCGGCGGATGATTTATTGGCTACGGCAAAGAAAGCTCCAGAGGGCATTTATTGGAGTGAGCAAAACGATTTATGCGGGGACGCCGGATTTGTTACCTATCTGGTTTCTGTGTGGGAGGTAACAAAGGATTCCAAGTATCTGGACGCGGCCAGGGCATTGGGAAATTATATTATCACAAAGGGCAAAAATGCGCCAAAGGGCGGTAAGTATTGGAATGTTGTGGATTTAACCATTATCGATTTTCCTGCTGATGTGTTCTGGGTAAATCTGGCTCATGGCACATCAGGGGTAGGCTGGATTTTTACTATTCTTTATAAGGCTACTAAAGATGAGGTGTTTTTGCAGGCTGCAAAGGATGCGGCCGCATATATCCAAGGCATTGCCGTGGGGGATGACAATGCGGTGCTGGTTCCCTATTTGGATAGTCTGGAAAGAGGGCCTTCCGCGGAATTTTATTATCTCAGCACCTGCCATGGACCGGCCGGAACTGCTTTGTTGTTTGAAGCTTTGTACACTATTACGAAGGAAAAAGAATATCTGGATTGGGTAAAGAAGCTTTCGAGAGGAATTATCGAAGCGGGCGCCCCTGAAAATTATTCCAGAGGATATTGGAGAAGTCAGGCATTATGCTGCGGCACCCCGGGGTTGTTAGAACATTTTGTATCCGTCTATAAGCTGACGGGAGAAGAGGAATTCTTGGATTATGCAAAGCGGACTGCCAGAACAGTTATCGGACAATCCCATGTGGATGACAGCCCCAACGACATTTACAAGCTTTCAAATTCCAGAAGATGGCTTGGAAATTGGTGGAGGACCATTCCTCATGATGTTCACACTTATTCGGGTCTGTATATTGGTACCGCAGGCAATGCATGGAGTCTGCTGTCCTTAGTGGGTGCATTGAAGAAGGAAAATTATGTAGAAATTGTGGAATATAACTATCAATAGGAAAGGATGAAATGTCATGGGCAAAATTTACCATTCAATCTCTGAGTTAGTAGGAAAAACGCCGTTAGTGAGGCTGCATAGATATGAGGAGGCGGAAGGAGTTTACGGAAATATTCTGGGGAAGTTTGAATATTTTAATCCTTCGGGAAGCGTTAAAGACAGGGCTGCCTTAAATATGATTCTGGAAGCCGAGTATGCAGGAAAGCTTAAGCCCGGAATGACCATTGTAGATTATACCAGCGGAAATACGGGCATTGGCACGGCTACTTTTGCAAATGCAAGGGGCTATCATTATGTGGCAGTGATTCAGCCGGGGGTTTCTGTTGAGCGTTCACAGATTTTAAAAGCGTTGGGGGCTGAGCTCTTGCAGGTAACAGATGTTCCCGGATTTGCGGAAATGTTGAAGACAGGGCTTTCCTTGGCACATTTGGAAGATGTGATGGAAAGTTTTGCCCAATCCAAAGGGTGGTTTTATATCAATCAGTGCTCAAATCCGGCAAATGCAAGAGCGCATATTTTGGGAACGGGACCGGAGATTTGGGAAGACACGGAGGGCAAGGTGGATTATGTGGTGCAGCTGGTGGGAACGGGCGGCACGCTTTCCGGATTATCAGCTTATTTGAGGACAAAGAATCCCAATATAAAAATTATCGGGGCGCAGCCTGCAAAACAGTCTTTAAAGGATCCGGCATTTCCGGACAGAAATACCATTGATGGCGTGTTAAAGTTTGACGGAGTGCCTGAGGATAAAGTTCCCACATTGTTTCATCAGTTTAATGCTTTTTATGACGAGTGTTTTGATGTGGTTGCGGAGGACGCCTATGAAACCGGAAGGAAGCTTGTCCGGGAAGAAGGATTCTTTGTAGGACAGTCCGCAGGGGCGGCGCTCTTTGTTGCCACACAGATAGCAAAGAGACCGGAGAGCGCAGGGAAAAATATTGTTGTAATTTTGGCGGACAATGCGTTCAAATACTTATCCACCAATATGTATCGGTAGGATTTTCAAAAGCTTATGGGAGGGCATTGGTGATGGACAGGAAAATAGCCACGCGATGTTTACATTTGGAAGAAACGGAAGGAATTACGGAAAATTATGGGGCGGTCAGCTATCCCATATACCAGACTGCCACCTATGCCCATCCGGCAGTGGGACAGAGCACGGGATATGACTATAGCAGATTACAGAATCCCACAAGAGAGCGTTTAGAGAAGATAGTGGCGAGTTTGGAGGACGGAATAGATGCATGTGCTCTTTCCTCAGGAATGGCAGCAATTTCTCTCTTTTTTGAAATTTTTGAGCCCGGCAGCCATGTGATAGCGGAGGCGGATTTGTATGGAGGGAGCATTCGTTTTTTTGACAATGTATCGAAAAAGAACGGATTGGAGTTTTCCTATGTGAATTGTGCAGAGGAGGACATTTCCCAATATATTAAGAGCAACACAAAGGCAATCTATATCGAGACCCCCACAAATCCTATGATGCATGTGGCTGATATTTCCAAAATTGCGGCTCTTGCAAAAGAACATGGCTTATTGTTTATTGTGGATAATACTTTTTTATCTCCCTATTTTCAAAATCCCCTTACTTTAGGGGCGGATGTAGTTATTCACAGCGGCACAAAGTTCTTGGGCGGACATAATGATACTCTGGCGGGATTTGTGGTGACCAACAGGGAAGATATCAGTGAAAAGCTCAGATTTTTGATTAAAACAACCGGGGCTGGGCTGGCGCCCTTTGACAGCTGGCTGATTTTAAGGGGCATCAAGACTCTTGGCATCCGCATGAAGCAGTCGGAGCAGAATGCCATGACGATTGCTCAGTGGTTGAAGGAACAGAGCATAGTAACCAAGGTAATTTATCCGGGACTGCCGGAGCATCCGGGATATGAAATTATGAAGAAGCAGGCGAGAGGATTTGGCTCCATGATTACCTTTTATGTGGATAAGAAGGAAAGCGCCCTTGCGATTTTGGAAAGGGTGAAAATGATCCGGTTTGCGGAGAGTCTGGGAGGCGTTGAGACATTGATTACTTACCCTTCCACACAAACTCATGCGGATGTGCCGGAGGAGGTAAGGCGCAAAAACGGAATCACCGACTGCACATTAAGGTTATCGGTAGGAATAGAGGATGTGGAGGATTTAATACAAGAGCTTGGAGAAGTGTTTGGATAAAGGAAGAAAAGAGGTCTCATATGTCAGAAAGAAATATAAACTTTGATGAAGTGACGGACAGAAGGAACAGCAACTGTTTAAAATATGATTTTGCAAAGAAAAGAGGGATGCCGGAGGATGTATTGCCTCTCTGGGTTGCGGACATGGATTTCAAAACATCTTCTTATATAGAGGATGCGTTGGTGAAAAGGTCCCGGGACGCTATATTCGGATATAGTGAGACGGGGACAGAATACTTTGAAATTGTCGCGGGATGGATGAAAAAGCATCATAATTGGTCGCCGGAGGAAAGCTGGCTGATAAAGACCCCCGGAGTTGTGTTTGCCCTTGCAATGGCAGTCAAGGCATATACCAATGAGGGGGATGGCGTGTTGATTCAGCAGCCGGTATACTATCCCTTTTCCGAAGTTATCGCGGATAACAAAAGAAAGGTTGTGAGCAGTGATTTATACCTTGGGGAAGATAACAGATACCACATTGACTTTGAGGATTTTGAAAAGAAAGTTAAGGAGAACCAGATAAAACTGTTTTTTCTCTGCAATCCCCACAACCCGGTAGGGAGGGTATGGACAAAGGAAGAATTGATTAAGCTGGGGGATATCTGCTTAAAATACGGCGTTATTGTTGTAAGCGATGAAATACATCATGATTTTATTTTTAGCGGGGAGCATACTGTCTTTGCGGCATTAAAAAAAGAGTATGAAAAGATATGCGTGATATGCACTTCTCCCAGCAAAACCTTCAATCTTGCCAGTATGCTGATTTCCCACATTTTTATTCCGGATAAAGAACTGAGAGCCCGGTTTCGAAAGCAGATGGATGCTGCCGGAATCAGCCAATTAAGCATTCTTGGGCTGGTGGCAGCAGAGGCGGCTTATCGGGACGGTGAAGAGTGGTATCAGGCGGTAATGGCATATATTAAAGAAAATATTGAATTTGTAAAAGAATATGTAGATCAGAATCTCACAAATGTAAAAATGATTGACACGGAGGGGACCTACCTTATCTGGCTGGATTTTAGGGATACCAAAATCGAGGCGGAGGAATTGGATAGGAGAATAATATATGACGCCCGGCTGTGGCTTGACAGCGGTAAAATATTTGGCGATGTGGGCAGGGGTTTCCAGAGAATTAATGCAGCTTGTCCCAGAGTCATATTGAAGGAAGCATTGGACAGACTGAAAAATATTATCAACAATCCCTATTGACAGGCCTTACAAAAACACTAAAATAAAAGTTAGAAGTTTATCAAAAGGGATATGGTATCATGAAAATTTTTATTGTGGAAGATGATGAGGCGCTTTCGGAGGAAATTGCGGGATATCTTGTCAGGTGGGGCTATGAGACCCAGCGGGCAGAGGATTTTTCCAATATTGCAGGGGAAGCGCTTTCTCTAAACCCTAGTCTTATTTTAATGGATGTGAATCTGCCGAATTTTGACGGTTTTTATTGGTGTGCGCAAATCAGGCAGGCTTCCACGGTACCCATCATTTTTATCAGCAGCCGGAATGACGATAAGGATAAAATTATGGGAGTCGCCCAGGGCGGGGACGACTATGTGGAGAAACCCTTTTGTCTGGAACTTTTGAAGGCAAAGATAGAGGCGCTTCTGCGCAGGACTTATCATTATAGGGAGAAAAAGGAAATTTATCTCTGGGGAGAACTGCATTTTGATTGTACTTCCCAGATGATGTTTGTGGGAGATAAGGAAGTAGAGCTGACAAAATCCGAGCGGAGGATTTTGGCGAAGCTGCTGGCCCAGCGTCCCGGCATTGTCACAAGGGAAGAGCTGATGCAGGAATTGTGGAGTACGGATGAGTTTATCTCGGACGGAACGCTCACTACGCTGATCTCCCGTCTCCGTGCCAAGCTCAAGGAGGCAGCAGGGGAAGAAATCATCTGCACCAAGAAAGGAGTGGGGTATTCTATACCATGAAATATATAAAAGCATATTGGAGGAAAAGGGCAGGGACAATTTTGCTGGTCGTCTGCCTGATTTTATTTTTTTATCTCTATTGGGGGCTGCTGGTGCCGGATATTTCCGTCAGGTATGACGCCTATTTTAATTTGCTGTTGACTGTAATTTTGTTCTTCCTTTTGGTGATAGATTTTGTACGGCAGAGAAAATGGGAGCAGGATCAGGAAATTGTGCTGCAGGATACGGAAAGCCTAAAAAGGCGTTTGGCGGAGCAGGCGCAGGAGAATCGGGAATTGCAGGATTATGTGGCAAAGTGGTGCCATGAGATCAAAATCCCGTTGGCAGCAGCGCTTTTGATGAATGAGGAAATTTCGGATGCCCAGCAGCGCAGGGAATTAAGAGGACAGCTGGAAAGAGTGAGCAAACAGGTGAATTCCATGCTCTTGGGATGCAGACTGCAGGGGGAGTGGCTGGATTTGCAGATTAAGGCAGTAAGCCTGAGGGAATGCGTAAACACTGCCGTTAAAAATAACAGTTTTTTCCTGATACAAAATAAGTTTACTCTGGACATCCGCACGGGGGATGAGAAAGTGCATACGGATCCGTCATGGCTGGTTTATATTCTGGATCAGCTTTTTTCCAATGCCATCAAATATGCCTTGGAAGAACCTTGTCTGATCATCTGGTCTGAAAGCTCTCAAGATACTGTGACGCTGTATATAGAAGACCATGGAGAGGGAATCCGCGGGGAAGACATCCGCCGGGTTTTTGAAAAGGGCTTTACCGGAAGCAGCCACCATAATGGAAAATATAAATCTACCGGAATGGGACTTTATATGGTGTCTAAAATAATAGAAAAGCTGGAGCATGAAATTCATATAGAAAGCGAACCGGGAAAATATACAAGGGTCAGCATCTTATTTCATGAATATGGTTCAATCTTACAAAAACTGTAAGAAATCCCCTTTGTTTTGTAAGGAATCCGTAAGGATTTTTTTGCACCATCCCGCTACAATATTTTTGTGGGTAAAAAGAGTTTTGCAATTTCCTACACACATCATTACTAGAAGGGAGAAAATAAGATGAAAAAAGTAGTTGAAGTAGCGGGGCTGACAAAGAGCTATGGAAGCCGTGGTTTTACGACAACCGTTTTGAAGGGGATTGATTTTTGTATTTATGAAAATGATTTTATTGCCATTATGGGGCCTTCCGGCTCCGGCAAAACCACCTTATTAAATATTTTGTCCACCATCGATAAGGCGTCTTCGGGGAGTGTTCACATGGACGGAAGGGATATCACCCATATTTCCAACAAGGAGCTTTCTAAGCTGCGAAGGAACAAAATAGGATTTATTTTTCAGGACTATAATCTTTTGGATACTATGACCTTGCAGGATAATATTGTGCTGCCCCTTTCTTTAAATGGGATTTCAAGCAAAATCTGCATGGAAAAAAGCGAAGAGCTGGCGCAGAAGTTCAGGCTGGAAAACCATTTAAAAAAATACCCCTATCAGTTGTCGGGAGGCCAGAAGCAGCGTGGAGCCATCTGTCGGGCACTGATTACGGACCCACAGATTATTTTTGCGGATGAGCCCACGGGAGCGCTGGATTCCAAAGCCGGCAGGGAATTGTTAGAATGCCTCTTAAATGTAAACAACAGCGGACAGGCCACGATTTTGATGGTCACACATGACCCTTTTTGTGCTTCTTATGCGAAGGATGTATTTTTCTTAAGCGACGGCTCTTTTAAATGCAAAATCAGCCGCGGTGAGAACCGCAGGGAATTTTATGACCGCATTATCCAAGTGGAAACTTCTATGGGAGGTGATTTTTTATGCGAATGAGCAGATTGGCGTTGCTGAATTTTAAGGGCAGTGCAAAAAGCTTTTTGTCGCTGATTTTTTCACTAGCCTTTACCATAGTGGTTTTCTTGAATTTTCAAAATATTATTTATTCCGATACCTTGATGCAGATAGGTCAGCGCAACAAGGAGTATGCGGATATTATTGTCCGGGTGCTCTGCTTTGTGATGGGTGTGTTTTCATTTTTTTATATCTGGTACGCCACGAATGTTTTTTTAACTAAGCGGAAAAAGGAAATCGGAATTTACATTTTTATGGGGCTTTCCCATGACAAAATCGGAAAGATGTATATGATAGAAACCTCGTTAATCGGCATTGTTTCTTTGGTGCTGGGACTTGCTTTCGGCACTCTGGCGGAAGGACTGTTCCAGATGATATTATTGGCGGTGGCAGATCTCCCCATTGAAGTCGGATTCCGGGTATTGTCAAAGCCTATTCTGATTACCGGTATAGTATACTTGATTATCTATGGGATTTTTGTGTGGAAGGGTTATTTTAATATTGTCAAAAGCAGTGTGCTGGATATGGTTTCCGCAGCGAGGCAGAATGAATATGTGAAACAGAATTCCTTTTTTCTTTTTTTAAAAACCCTTTTGGGATGCGGGGTGCTGGGGACCGGTTTCTATCTGTCAATGAGAGCGAATCAGGCAGACTTTATGCTCTATGTCTTAAGTGCAGTGGTTCTGGTTACTCTGGGGGTTTATTTGATGTTTGGAGGGTTGCTGCCCTTTGTGTTTCAGCGGCTTGCCAAAAATAAAAATTTTTTATATCGAAAGCAGAGAACTTTATGGGTGAATCAGATGATTTTCCGCATGAAAAAAAATTACCGCACCTATGCCATGGTCAGTGTGCTGGCGCTTTCCGGCGTCACGGCTCTTGCAGCAGGTTTTGCCGTAAAAAACCGATATGACAATATGAGAAATTTCGATAATTTTTATACTTTTCAGCTTATCACCAATCAGGAAAGCCTCGGAAGCCCCGCGGAGGCAGTGATATCAGAAAACAGCGATATTTCCTGCAAAACGCAGATTTCGGCAGCGATACTTTCGGCACAGGAGGGAGACAGCGGATGGGGAACAAAAGCATATCTGATGTTGCCCTATTCTGGGATGAAGGAGCTTGCGGAGGCGGCAGGGCTTGAATTTGCGCTTTCACAGCCTTCCGAAAATGAAGTGATTATGCTGAGCAATATGCCGTTAATGTCCTTTATCGGGTATGAAAAGAATGAGGCAAGGATAATTGCCGGAAAGCTTTATGAGCGGACAGCAACCCTAAGACAGCCCTATCTTGGATATTTGCAGCAAATGGGAGGAGTGGCATTTTATGTAGTTAATGATGCGGAGTATGAAAGACGCCTGTCAGAGGGGCAGAAAATGTATGTTTTTAACTACCGGATTTCGGAGCCGGGGGATTTTGTGCCGGCGAGAGACGCTTTGCGCTTATTTGCAAGTGCAGATGAATATAATCAGGGGGAAAATTATGCAGGCTGCGTTTCTGTGGATCCGACGCAGGACGACATTGTGTGGGTGAAGGTGCTGTATTCACTCTGCGGCTTTGTGTTTGCTGTATTTATCATGGCAAGCGGCTGTATCATGCTGATGAAGACCTACAATGATTCCATGGAGGAAAAAGAGCGGTACGGGGTCATGAAAAAGCTGGGATTAAGCGAAGATACGCTGAAAAAGTCCATTGCCTGCGAGCTTGGAGCGGCATATGGGTTTCCCTTTGTGGTGATGGCAATTTCTTCCTACTTTTCCGTAAAGGCTCTTGCAAGCACTATGCTTGTCAGTCTTATCTCGGTAAATGTGGTAAGTGTTTTCATTATATTGGTGATATTTATTGTATTTTACCTGATTTCCCTGTCGGCATATTGGAAGAATTTATAGCTGCAAATAGTGAATGGGTATATGAATATTTTGTGTTGCCATGAAGTTAGAAATTATGTATATTAATAGTATAAGTAAATGAAATTTTATGAAATGGAAGTGCGGTCATCCGCAATAGAAGAATTGTCCGGAATCGGAATAGTTCAAAACTGGAGATTTGAAATTTGACATTCTGGAAAGGAACTTTATGGATATGATAGAAGAAAATCTGTATTGGGCAGAGCAGCTAAGAGATAGATTAGAAAGAATGGCAGAGCAGTTAAGAATGCTTCCTGACGAGGAAAATTTGCAGAGAATAGCAACTCCGGAACAGTTTGGATATCAGGGCGTAGGTAAAGCAACGCAATTTATTCAAAGAGCAATTGATGATGTTACAGAGAATGGAGGAGGTATTGTTTTATTAAGTAATGGAGACTATATCAGCGGAACGCTGGTACTACACTCGCATGTGAAGTTGTGCATTGAAGAGGGTTCCCGATTATTAGGAAGTACCGAATTGGGAGACTATGAAGAGCATATTGCTGCGAGAAGAACTGTTATGGATACCAACATGGGGATGAATCAGTCACTGATTTATGCAGAGGCATGTGAAAATATTTCAATTTGCGGAAAGGGAATCATTGATGGTCAGGGGACGCAGAAACATTTCTCTGGACAAGAGACCGTGCATGGTACACCGGGAAGACCTTTTTTAATGAGAATTATAGACTGCAGCAATGTTTATATAAAAGATATTACATTAAAAGATGCGGCTTGTTGGATGCAGAATTATCTTAACTGTGAGAATGTTATTATAGATGGCATATTTGTGGAAAACCAGGCAAATTATAATAATGACGGAATAGATATTGATGGGTGCAGAAATGTATGGATTCATAACAGTTTTGTAAGCTCAGGCGATGATGCCATGTGTTTCAAAGGTGCTTCACAGAAAAATTGTGAGCGTGTATTGGTTGAAGAATGCACATTTTACAGCTCGTGTAATGCACTAAAAATTGGAACGGACACACAGGGGGATTTTCGGGATTTTCTTATTCAAAACTGCAAGCTAGGCGGAATGACGGAGAAAATGCGTCATATTAAAAATTTGGGAGCAGATTCCGGCATATCTTTAGAAATGGTGGACGGCGCAACAATAGAAAATGTGTACATAAGAAACATAGAGATGAGTAATTGTAATAGCCCTATATTTATGAGATTGGACAATCGTGGGAGAGTGAAACCGGAAGATGAAAAACCTCCAATTGGAACAATAAGAAATATTGTTATTGAAAATGTGAACGGGAATGAATGCGGACCAAGAGGATCCTATTTTCTTGGAATTCCAGAAAAATGCATAGGAAAAGTCATATTAAAAAAAATAAAAATTTATCAGAAATGTACAGAAAAGAGAGTAACAAAAGATAGTGATTTTGATGAAATGTATGGATGCTATCCGGATGCCCATATGATTTGTAAAGTTGGTGATGCGCCGGCATATGGATTATGGGTAAGGCATGTGAAAAGTTTGAGCTTATATTCGTATCAGGTTATTCCCATTGGGACAGACCTGCGTCCACGAATTGTTGCAGTAAATGATTCAGATGTTGTTGAATACAATAATTAAGAAGCCATCCTTCTGAATTTTGTGGATTCCACAATTGCAGGACAGGATGGCATTTGATATAATGAGGACATGGAGAGAGGTGCTACATATGAGCGAAAAAATAAAATTCATGTCGGAAGCGCTGCGGGAGGCTTCGGAGGGAATAGCAAAGAACCATGGGGGACCTTTTGGCTCCGTGGTAGTATCGGAGGGAAAAATCGTAGGGCGGGGGCATAATTGCGTCTTGCTCAAAAAGGATGCAACCTGCCATGGAGAAATGGAGGCCATACGGGATGCCTGCCGTACTTTGGGAACCCATGACTTGTCGGGCTGTGATCTTTATACCACGGCGGAGCCCTGTCCCATGTGTCTCGGCGCAATTCTCTGGGCAAATATCCGTCAGGTCTATTATGGATGCAATGTAAAAGACACGGAAGAAATCGGGTTTAGGGACAGCAGATTTTATGAGCACCTCCATGGGAAAAGCGAAGATTTAACCCTTACAGAGATGGACAGAGCCCGTTGTCTGGAACTCTTTGCGGAATATAAAAAAGGGGAACATGAGGGTTATTGAAAGATGCATAGCAAAATGCCGTTGGCATTGGAGAAATCTATTTGCCGAAAAGCAAGGAATATGTTATACTAGTAAGAGGAGCTTTCAATGATTGAGAGAAGGCGCAAGGAGGAATAGCAATGAGATTAATTACACGCTCTGATTTTGACGGTCTGGCTTGCGGGGCGCTGCTTTTAGAGGCAGGCATCATAGATAGCTGGAAGTTTGCACATCCCAAGGATTTGCAGGATGGATTGGTGGAAGTGAACGAAAATGATTGTCTGGCCAATGTGCCATATGTGGAGGGCTGTGGTTTGTGGTTTGACCACCATTCCAGCGAGCATGAGAGATTGGCATTAGAGGGCAAGTATAAGGGGGAGAGCCGGATTACGCCCTCCTGTGCAAGGATTATTTATGAATACTATGGCGGAAGAGAAAGGTTTCCGCAGTTTGACGATATGATGATAGCGGTAGATAAAGTGGATTCCGGCAATCTGACTATTGATGAAGTCATGAATCCTCAGGGCTGGATTCTGGTAGGCTTTCTGATGGATCCCAGAACGGGGTTAGGCAGATGGCGGCAGTTTGCCATTCCCAATTATCAGTTGATGGAGAAGCTGATGCATGCATGCCGCACCATGAGTACGGAAGAGATTCTGGCATTGTCCGATGTGCAGGAGCGTATTGAGGTATATCGCGAGCAGACTGAGAAATTTAAAGAAATGGTGACAGCACATACCAGAGTGGAAGGAAATGTGATTATTAGTGATTTGCGAGGAGTGGATCCCATTTATACAGGCAACCGTTTTATGATTTACAGCATGTATCCGGAGCAGAATATCTCTGCGTGGATTGTCAGCGGCAAAGGCGGTATGGGCTGTTCAGCAGCAGTGGGCTACAGTATTTTAAATAAAACCTCCGATGTTAATGTGGGAAGCCTGATGTTAAAGTATAATGGCGGCGGACACAAAAAGGTGGGAACCTGCCAATTCTCAGATGAGAATATGGAGACGGATTTGCCCAAGATGCTGGAGGAGCTCTGCCAGATGGCAAATCAATAAGAAACGCTGGGATAGCTTGAAGTTTTTTATTTGCTTGCTTAAGGCGGGATATTGTGGTTATACTATGTACTGACAAACTCGTTATGCGCATAGTCTCAGCGAAGCTGAGTCAATAAGGCAATGCGGAAAGGGAGCAAATTATGAAAAAATATCTTGTAGGATTATGTTTGGGAATTTTGGTAATGGGCATGACTGCGTGTGGCGCAAAAGACAATGTGGGCAGTGGTCAGAATACGGGAGCGCAGGGTTCCTCATCCGGCGCCACAAGCACAGAGAACCAGACGGGAGGGGAGCCTTCTAATACAGTCCCTTCCGATACGACGCTTTCTGATACGGAGGACGGCTGGAGTGCGGAAATGCAGGCAGTGAGGGATGCCGTTGCAACGGAGCTGGGAGAGAATTATTGGCCAAATCTGCAGGTTCCAAAAGAACAATTTGAATCTGTGATTGGGATTTCTTCCGATGTGTACGAGGACTATTTTTTTGAGATGCCTATGATGAGCGCCCATGTAGATGCTATATTGGTTGCCAAGGCAAAGGACGGCCAGACAGAAAGCTTGGAGAAGGCTGTGAAGGCATACCAGGATAATCTGAAAAGCGACACCATGCAATATCCCATGAATATAGGGAAGATACAGGCTTCCAAGGTGGAAACCGTGGGTCAGTATGTGTGTTTTGTACAGTTGGGCGGAGACACGACCGGAGTCGAAGAAAAGGGAGATGAGGCCGTGATAGCATATTGTCAGGAAGAAAATGACAAGGTGCTGGGGATTATCAAAGAGAAGTTGTCTGCACAATAAGGCGACCCGGAAAGTGATTTACCAACATGGTTTTTAGCAGTATTTTATTTTTGTTTCGGTTCTTGCCGATATTTATCATTTGTTATTTTTTGGCTCCCAAGAGGATGAAAAATGTCATCCTCTTTTTGGGAAGCCTTATTTTTTATGCGTGGGGGGAACCGGTGTATGTATCCCTCATGTTGTTTTCCACTGTGGTAGATTATGTTTTGGGCAGATTGATTGATGCCAACAGGGGCAAGTCTGCATCCAAAGTATTTTTGGCGACCTCCATCGGCGTAAATCTATTGCTTTTGGGAGTTTTTAAATATGCAAAAGTTCTGCCCTTGCCCATAGGAATCTCTTTTTATACTTTCCAGACCATGTCCTATACCATAGATGTGTATCGGGGCGAGGCAAAGGTGCAAAAAAATATTTTGGATTTTGGCGTGTTCGTATCCATGTTTCCCCAACTTATCGCAGGTCCCATTGTCAAATATAAGGTTGTGGCGGACTCTCTTCATGACCGCCCCATAGATGTAAACAGAATCAGCTATGGCGTGAAGCGGTTTGTGACGGGGCTTGCCAAGAAGGTGCTGCTGGCCAATAATGCAGGAGAGCTGTGGGAAATCATTTCTGCCATGGACTATGGCAGTATGAGCACATTGAGTGCGTGGCTGGGAGCGGTGGCATTTGCATTTCAGATTTATTTTGATTTTTCAGGATATTCGGATATGGCTATCGGCTTGGGGGCCATCTTAGGTTTTCATTTCCCGGAAAACTTTAATTATCCATATCTTTCCACATCTGTAACAGAATTTTGGCGCAGATGGCATATTTCCCTTGGAAGCTGGTTTCGGGAGTATGTATATATTCCGCTGGGCGGAAACCGAAAAGGGCTGAAGCGGCAGATACTGAATATTTTCATTGTGTGGGCGTTGACGGGTATCTGGCACGGCGCCGCCGTCAACTTTTTGATCTGGGGTTTATGGTTTGCGGTATTTTTAATTTTGGAAAAATTGTTTTTGGGGAAAGTGCTGGATGGGCTGCCTAAGCTGTTTAGCAGGATTTATACGGGCTTGGTGGTTTTGTTCGGCTGGGTGCTTTTTGCCGTGGAAACTGTAGATTCCATGGGAACCTTGAGAGCTATTTGGGGTTATTTCAAGGCTATGCTTAACTTAAATCAAGGGAGCCTTCTGGATGCCAAGGGGATGTATCTGGGCGGAGAATACTTGATTTTGCTGGTGGTAGCGGCGGTGGCATCCACTCCTATGATAAGCGGGTGGATAGAGAAATTAAAGAATTCCCGCACAGGATATGCCATGGCGGTATACCGGCTGGGTGAGAAGGTGATTCCACCGGCTTTGCTGTTGTTGTCTATCGCATATATTGTGGAGGCATCCTACAATCCGTTTTTGTATTTCAGATTTTAAAGATGAAGGTGTAAATTCAGAGTTTTATAAACGGGGAAGGAGAAAAGTATGGACGAGAAGAAAAATTCAATATTTACCATAGGAATTGTGGCAGCCATTCTTCTTACTTTTACCGTGGCGGATTTTTTTCAAAAGGACAGGATTTTTTCGGAGATGGAGAATCGGCTTTTGGCAAAGAAACCAAAGTTTGAAAGGGAAACCTTTTTAAGGGGAGATTTTGGGAAAGAGTATGAGACCTATTTAACAGACCAATTTGTGAGTCGCGATAAGTGGGTGGGCGTCAAAATCCGCTCCGACATTCTGTTTCAAAAAAAGGATATCAATGAGGTTTATCTGGGAAAGGACGATTACCTGATAGAGCAGCATCTGCCGGAGAATTACAGCGAGGAGCTAGAGGATGAAAAGATAGCTTTGCTGGGGAAGCTGGTGGACAAGTGGGGTGCAAGGGTGATGCTTGTGCCTACGGCGGATAACATTTTGACGGAAAAACTGCCTGCCTATGCGGATTACTATGACGAGAGCCAATTTCTGGAAAAAGTGCGTAAGCGGGTGGGTGAACGCAGCTATATTGATGTATATAGTATTTTGGAAGCTCATAAGGAGGAAGACATTTATTATCGCACCGACCATCATTGGACCAGCTTGGGCGCTTATTATGGATATCTGGCGTGGACCAGGGAGACTTTGAGTTTTCTGTATCCTTACAATCCCGAAAACATGACAACTGTGTCAGATAATTTTCAGGGAAGTCTTCACTCCCGCATTCCGGTCATAGAAACCACGGATGAAATTCAAATTTTTCCGGAGACCAAAGAGAGACCGGTTTCTATTACCTATGATTTTAAGAACACGGGAAATTCCTTTTATGAGGAGAGTTATCTGGCAGGAAAGAACCAATATGGATATTTTCTGGATGACAATCATGCGGTTTTGGAGATTCACACGGATTATCAGACGGACAGAACTTTGTTTTTGATTAAGGATTCCTATGCCAACAGTATTCTGCCTCTTTTGCAGCCCCATTACAGCAGTATTTATGTGGTGGATCTGCGGTATTATAACGGCTCTCTGTCCCGTCTTATGGAAAGCTGTAAGCCGGAGAAGGGCATGGATGTGTTGGTGCTTTATAATTGCATTCATTTTTTAGAGGATTTTCAATATTGGGAATAGCGTGAAGAGAACAGAGAGGTTGCATATATGGCAGATTTAGGGATACCTCAGAATACTATTGCGGTTTTGCAGAAATATCAGTTTAATTTTCAGAAAAAATTCGGGCAGAATTTTTTGATTGACGCCGGCGTGAGAGAGAGAATCATAAATGCGGCGGATATTACAAAAGAGGATTGTGTGTTGGAAATTGGTCCCGGCATCGGCACTATGACCCAATGTTTGGCAGAGAAGGCAAGGGAGGTCATTGCCGTGGAAATTGACAGGGCGTTAATCCCCATTTTGGAGGATACTCTGTCGGATTATTCCAACATAACCATTATTAATGATGATATCCTGAAAGTAGATATTGCAAAGATTGCGGAAGAAAGAAACGGGGGCAGGCCGATTAAGGTGGTGGCAAATCTGCCCTATTATATCACTACCCCTATTATTATGGGGCTGTTTGAGGGAAATGTACCCTTAAAAAGCATTACCGTGATGGTACAGAAAGAAGTAGCGCAGCGTATGCAGGTGGGACCGGGGACTAAGGATTATGGTGCGCTGTCTCTTGCGGTACAATATTATGCACAGCCGGAAATAGTTGCCAATGTACCGCCCAACTGCTTTATTCCCCGTCCCAATGTGGGAAGCGCCGTAATCCGGCTGACCCGCTATGAGAAACCGCCGGTGGAGGTGGCGGATGAAAAGAAGATGTTTGCATTGATTAAGGCATCCTTTATGCATAGAAGAAAAACACTGATGAATGCGCTGACCAATGCGCCGGAACTTCAGATTTCCAAGGAAGATGTGCTGAGGGTATTGGAGGAAATGGGGCTCCCTGCAACCGTGAGAGGGGAAACTTTTACTTTGGAGCAGTTTGCAGAATTTAGCAATCGTACTTTTTTTGCACAAGATGTTGTTTGTTTTTGACAGACACATACATGGTATGGTATAATGTCCCAAAAGGGCAGAGTCAACAATTATAATACCATGCCGGCGAAAGCCGCAAGATAAGTAAAGGATGCGAATACTTTGGATAAATATGAATACAAGATAAAAGCAGATGAAATCAAGGAGCTGATAGCACAAGAAAATTATGCCCAGGCTGCAGAGCTTGCTGATTCTATAGATTGGCGCCGGGTAAAAAGCGTGATGATGCTTTGTACCATCAGCGATTTGTATAAAATCAACCGAAGATATGAGGATGCCAAAGATTTACTGTTATTGGCATATGAGCGCAGACCCGGGGGACGGACAATCTGCTATTCTTTGTGTGAACTTTCTCTGAAAACGGAAGATTTTGTTCAGGCTGTGGAATACTATAAAGAGTTTATATCTGTGGCGCCAAAGGATCCGGGGCGTTATATTCTGCAGTACAAAATTTTCGAGGCGCAGAATGTGAGTCTGGAAGAGAGAATCGAAGTTCTGGAAGAATTGAAGAAGCGGGATTATCGGGAAAAATGGGCTTATGAGCTGGCATATTTGTATCATAGAATAGGATTAGCCACCCGCTGCGTAGAAGAATGTGACGAGATGGCTCTCTGGTTTGGTGAGGGTAAATATGTTGTGAAGGCGTTGGAACTGAAGCAGCTTCACCAGCCCCTCACGCCTCAGCAGCAGGAAATTTATGATTATCGTTTTCACCAACCGCAGCATTCTCAGGCATCTGCAGACTACCAGGAGGATGCAGAATTTTCTTATGGTAAGATTCCCTATAGGCTGGATGTACCAACCGGTGACACTCAGATTTACGGGGCAGTCGAGTTTCCAGAAGAGGACATCTCTCAGGATGCGGCGTTTTTTGAGGAGGACTTTGAAGAAGGATTTGAAGAAAAAGAGAAAAAGGATTCCGATTTAGATATTCAAGTAAAAATCATGGATATGGGAAGATACAATACCATCAACTTGCAGGAAGAATTGGCGGCAAGTTTGAGGGAAGTGACGGGAGAGGATGAAAAAGCTGTTAGTCAAGATTCCTTCGCACGGTCTATTATGCAGTCCATGATGGAATCCGATACAGAATCTTTGGATATGCCGGAAATTGATGAAGTGGATGAAGAAGATCTGGAGCCAGAGACTGCACAGAAAAATATCATACAATCGGAAGTGTTTTTCGGTGAAACCGTAGAAATGAATGAGGTACAGGCAGCGCTGAAAGTAGAGACTCAAGTTTCTGATGTTGCACAGGCAGGAGAGACTGTTTTCGCTGCTAAGGAGGAACTGCTTAAAAAAGAATCACTCCAAGAAGATTCACAGTCTTCTGAAGCCCCGGAAGCAACTGTTGATGTTACTGCAGAAACGGTTATGCAGCAGATGCAGTGGGAAAATCTGGCGGAGAGTACCAGACAGGCCATGGCGGCACAGCCTCCCAAAGAGATGGCAGGAGTGCTGGCACAGGAATCGGATGGACAGCTCAGCTTGGTTATGCCGGATAAACCCAATATAGAGAAACAGATTACCGGGCAGCTGCGCATAGAAGATATTCTTACCGAATGGGAACGCCTGAAACGGGAGAATGAAGAGAAAGGCAGAGAAGAAGTCCGCAAGCACGTGTTGGCTCAGACAGGAGATATGTTTACGGAATTTGAAGCTTCTATCCGGGATGGTCTTTTGGAGAAGCTGGAAAAGGACGAAGGCATTGAGAGGGATGTCAACTTCAATATAGATGAGGAAATTCTCAAGCTGGAGGAGTTGAGTAAAACAGAAGGGATTGAAGAAGATGCAGAGACATTTGACGAGATTAAGGAAAATGAAACCCTTGAGGAAGAAACGGAAGGGAGTCTTGAACTTGAGGAAATCTCAGAGCAAGAAGCTTATGAAGCTGTTGAAACGGAAGAAAGCGAAGAACCTGAAGAAAATGAAGTCCTTGAAGCAGGCGAAGCCCTTGAGGAGAATAGTGTTTCTAAAGAAAGCGAGCCCCAAGAAGAGAGTCTTGAAATTGAGGAAACTACAGAGCAGGAAATCCGCGAAGAAACCTATGAAGAACCTTATGAAGAACCCGCTGCAGTGGAAAACAATGTGGAGCCGCAAGTACACGAAGCTCCGGTAACGGAAGAACCTGTGCGGGAAGCCGTAGAGAGAGAGAAGGCGAAAATCCGCAGCCTGACCGAAGAGGAAAAAGAACTGTTTGCCCCCTATATACATGGCAAACGGGCAAAAGAACAGTTGATAAATGTGCTTGATAATATCAGCATGGCTGCATATACGGGAAATATCATTATTACCGGCGGCGAGGGTACGGATACCCTGTCCCTTGCAAAAAATATTGTGAAAGAAATCAAGCAGACCGACAGCAATTTTTCCGGAAGAATGGCTAAGATAAGCGGAAAAGCTTTGAACAGCAAGAATGTAGCAGAATTAGTTACGCAGCTTGCAAACGGTGCCCTGATTATCCAGCATGCCTTTGACATGTCCGTCGATACCGCGAGGGAGCTCCATCAATCCCTGCAGCAGGAGCAGCATGGCATAGTGATTATCTTAGAGGATACCAAGCATAATATGGAAAAGCTTCTTGAGCGTAATGGGGAGCTTCTTGGCAGCTTTACCAACCGCATGGATGTGGAGGCATTGAGCAATGATGCGCTAGTGGCCTATGGCAAGCAGTACGCAAAAGAAAAAGAATTTTCCATTGATGCCGTAGGCATACTTTCACTGCACACCCGAATTGAGGAGCTGCAAACCATAAATCATGCGGCCACAGTGATTGATGTGCAGAACATAGTAGAGGAAGCCATTCGCCATTCCAAGAGAAAAAATGTAGGTCATTTCTTTGATGTGCTTCTGGGAAAGCGATATGACGATGAAGATATGATTATTTTGGGAGAGAAGGATTTTGGTCAGAAAGAGAGGTAAGCAGTGATGAAAGCAGCATCAAAAAAGAGGGAAACCGTATTTATTTCCGATGCGGACCAATATGTGTTTGGACAGGGTACTCATTATGATATTTACAAGAAGCTGGGAGCGCACCTATCCGAGGAGAATGGTGAGGAAGGAACCTATTTCGCAGTGTGGGCGCCCAATGCGCAGGCGGTACATATTATCGGTTCTTTTAACGATTGGAATGAGGAATCTCATCCCATGGAGCGTTTGGAAGGCGTGGGCATCTGGAAATTGTTTGTCCCGGGTGTGGGGGAAGGAACAATGTACAAATTCCTTGTTACGGCGAAGGATGGCAGCAGACTTTATAAAGCCGATCCTTTTGCCAATTATGCGGAATACCGTCCCGGCACTGCATCAATTGTGACAGACCTGTCAGGATTTGAATGGAAAGATAGCAAGTGGATTGCAGAACGTGATAAGAAGAATATTGTGGACTTAAAGAAAGAGCCCATGGCAATTTATGAATGCCACATCGGTTCTTTTATGAAGCATCCCAATAACGGTACGCCGGAAGGATTTTATAATTACCGGGAATTTGCAGCTAAAATTGTGGAATATATGAAAGAAATGAAATATACCCATGTAGAGCTGATGGGAATTGCAGAACATCCCTTTGACGGCTCTTGGGGATATCAGGTTACGGGTTATTATGCTCCCACTTCCCGTTACGGCACTCCCAAGGATTTTATGTATCTGGTGAACGAGCTGCACAAGGCGGGGATAGGTGTGATTTTGGATTGGGTGCCGGCGCATTTTGCCACGGATGCCCATGGGCTTGCAAATTTTGACGGACAGTGCATTTTTGAGCATCCCGACCCCAGAAAGGGTGAGCATCCCGATTGGGGCACCAAAATATTTAATTTTGAAAAGCCAGAGGTGAAAAACTTCCTAATTGCCAATGTGCTGTATTGGCTGAGGGAGTTCCATGTGGACGGCATCCGTGTGGATGCGGTGGCGTCCATGCTGTATCTGGATTACGGAAAGAGGGACGGACAGTGGGTGCCCAACAAATTTGGCGGCAACCAGAATCTGGATGCCATTGAATTTTTCAAACATATGAATTCCGTGGTGAGGGGCACTTATCCCGGATTTTTGACCATTGCGGAGGAATCCACCGCATGGCCTAATGTGACAAGCGATATCGGCACGGACGGTTTGGGATTTTCCTTTAAGTGGAACATGGGCTGGATGCATGATTTCTGCGAATACATGAAGTTAGACCCCATATTCCGCAAGGGGAATCATTATGGCATGACTTTTGCCATGACCTATAACGAGAGCGAAAATTATATTCTGCCTCTGTCCCATGACGAGGTGGTGCATCTAAAATGTTCCATGGTCAATAAGATGCCGGGATATACAGTGGACAAATATGCAAATCTGCGCACAGGATATACCTACATGTTTGGACACTGCGGTAAGAAGCTTCTGTTTATGGGGCAGGATTTTGGACAGGAGCGCGAATGGAGTGAGGAAAGAGAGCTTGATTGGTTTTTGCTGGGGGAGAAAAATAATCTCGGCATGCATGATTATATGAAGGAACTGTTGGCGCTCTACCGCAAGTATCCGGCTATGCATGAGATAGATGACAGCTGGAACGGTTTTGAATGGATGAATGCTGATGACAGGGACAGAAGCGTGTATTCCTTTGTTCGCAAATCAGAAAGCGGAAAGAATAACCTGTTATTTGTATTAAACATGACCCCCATCAAATGGGAGAATTATCAGGTTCCCGTGCCCAAGAAGAAAAAATATAAGCTGCTGTTAAACAGCGATGAGGAAAGGTTTGGAGGCTTTGGCACCCCGATTCCCGAAGAACTGACGGCAAAGAAGGAGCCTTGCTGCAATCAGGAATATTCGATTACTTTTGATATGCCGCCTTACAGCGCAGCGGTATTCGTGTTTTAACAGTAATAAAATTCGGCTGCACAAATTGTAATATCGATTTGTGCAGCCGTTTATATTTTAGAGGTAATCGTCTTACAAGACAAAATCATATAAATATTCTGTTGCAAACTGTATTTTAGTAGCGTTAAAATTTTCTTCCAGCGGAAACAGAAAATAGGTGTTATCCACCGTAGAAAGAGTCACACATTGTCCTTTGCCGCGATAATCATACTCCGTATGGATGGACAACATTCCCGAGGATGCAAAAAATAAGGTTTTTTCTTCCGTTTCCCCATATTCCGTAAAGGTCAGGTAAAACCCCTCTTTTTTGTGGGAAAGCCGCCCCCCTCCGCAGTCAATAAAATTTACCGCATTGGGCAGCGATTCTATATGGACCCGGCAGTCTAGTTCATAGGAGTCCGCATCAATCTGAGCTTTGACATTTTCCCGTTCCCACTCATACCAATCCGGTATGTGGGCAAAATCCTTTTCCGAATCCATGGTTTTCCGTGTGTTCTCTAGTCTTCCGTAAATAGTCATCTGCCAGCTGCTCTGGCAATTTGTGCAGAATAATTCCGATTTCCGGCTCTTCATCCGATACTCCGCTTTGCAGACCGGACACTGATATAACGGAAATTCCAAGCCTTCTGCCCGATTTTCACAGGCAATGGCAATTTGATTTTCATATTGCCATGCATATTCATCATATGCCAGATACTTGGAAAGGGTTTCTGTAATCTGTACAGGTGACAGCACCTTTAGCTCTTCGCCGCTAAAAACCTGAGTGACGGTGGCCTCGAGTCTTACTCCTTTTCGCTTTTTCAAATTCCAGATGGGCGACTGCAGATAATTGCCCTTCATGTTGATGACTACCACCGGAACCTTCAAAAGCTTGGCAAGCTTGCCCACGGCCAAAGGAAGCATGGAGGACGTTCCCACATTGGCATAGCGAGCCTCAGGATATAGCACCAGAATGCCTTTTCGCTTTATGACTTTTTTGATATTTTCCACAAGCGCAATATCATTGACAAATTTTCGTGTTCCGAGACAGCCTGCCTGCCGATAAAGCCATTCCCCATAAAATTCAAAACCTTCCAGCTCTGAGACATAGTTGGCGCGGTAGGGAAACAGGGCAAGAGGTGTCACACAGAAATCCATAAAGGCCTGGTGGGTTCCCAGCACTAGAAATGGCGGTTTAAGCCCTTTCATGCGCTCTTTATATATTTTCAGTTTTCCGCTGCGGGTCATGCACCAACAGATTGCCCAGATAAAGGGCATAAAAAACAAATTCTGTTTCGGAGGCACCCGTTTTCTGTCAAAGGGTCTGGTATCGATTTTTTTCATTTTAATCTACATTTCTGCGCTGTCTTTTGCGCTCTTTAGAATGATTTCCACTACTATATTATAGCAGAAGTAATATGGCAATCAATGAAAAAATCCCACAAGTCAAAAAATTACAACTTTGACACATTTGTATGCTATAATAAGCACATATTCGTGGCAGGAAACGGCCGGATGGCCATAGATACCATGATTACGAAGTAATCATGGTATACTGTTGTCAGAGGACAATGCAGATGCAGAAAATACTTGTGGTGGAAGATGAAAGTGCAATTGCAAATTTAATAAAAATTAACTTAGAGGCAGAGGGGTATCGCTGTGTCTGTGCTTATGATGGGCAAAGCGGCGCAGACTTCATTGAGCAGGAAATTTTTGATTTAATCCTTCTGGATATTATGCTGCCGGAGATTGACGGCTATGAGCTCCTTGAGTATGTAAAGCCTATGGGAACGCCGGTGATTTTTCTCACCGCAAAGAGTGGATTAAACGACCGTATCAAAGGGTTAAAGCTGGGAGCCGATGATTATATTACCAAGCCCTTTCAGGTGGGGGAGCTGATTGCCAGGGTGGAAGCTCTGCTCAGGAGATATGGCAAGCTCAACAAGCGGCTGGCTTTTGCGGATGTGGAGATTGACACGGTTTCCAGGATTGTCACCAAGGCGGGAAAACAGGTGGATTTGACCGTCAAAGAATTTGATTTGCTTGTGGAGCTGGTGCAGAATAAAAATGTTGCTTTGTACCGGGAGCGGCTTTATGAGAAAGTCTGGGACGAGGAATTTATGGGGGATACCCGCACTTTGGATTCGCATATTCAGAGGCTTCGGAGGAAGCTGAATTGGGAAAACTACATTAAGACCGTCTTTCGGATAGGATACCGTTTGGAGGAAGGAAAATGAAGCTGTTTCACAAGATATTCCTCTGTTTTGTAGTGATATTCGGGCTTGCCTTTCAGGGGGCAGGTTATCTGCTGATTAATTTTGCTTATGAAAATGCCATTGAACGGGAAAAGACCTACGCGTTTCAGGAATTTCAGCACAATAAATATATTTTGCAGTCCATTTTATATATGAATCCGGGATTGTTTGAGGAGGACGAAAGCAGTTTTTTAAAGATAACGGAAAACTTTACCACTCCGCTAGCTCTTTATCGGACAGACGGAGAATGTCTCGTGTCCAATACGGCTGTGCCGCCGGATACGGTTGGTTTTGATGGGAGTTTTTGGGGCAATGAAGGCATGGTTTGTAAAGTGTGGCAAAAGGATGAGAACACTTATATTTATGTTTCCGCATGCGTCAGTCAGGGTGAGGACAGGATTGGTCTAGTGACGGAAACGGATATCAGTCTGGCGGTGGATACCCAGAGAAATATGATTGTCTATTTTCAAAAAATTTATCTGATCATTCTGGGCATTGGATTTCCCATTATTTTTCTTTTGACAAAGTGGTTTACAGGCTCTATCAAAAAAGTGGGGAAAGCCGCAAGGCGGATGGCAAAGGGGAATTATGCCGAGAGAATCCCTGTGGACAGGGCGGATGAAATCGGGGAGCTGGCAGCAGACTTTAACCTGATGGCGGAGCAGGTGGAGAAAAAGATTGAAGAATTGTCCGAGATGGCAAGGCAGAAGGAAGATTTTGCAGCAAATTTTGCCCATGAATTAAAGACGCCATTGACATCCGTCATCGGCTATGCAGATATGCTATACCAGAGGGAGCTGCCAAGGGAGCAGGTGAAGGGGGCTGCGGAGTATATTCTGAACGAGGGCATGAGGCTGGAAGCCCTATCTTTAAAGCTGATGGATTTGTTTGTGTTGGATAAGCAGGATTTTGTATTGGAGGAGATATCAGTAAGGGATATGTTTGAAAATTTCGCCCAGGGTATGGAGCCTTTGTGCAAAAAGCAGGGAGTACGGCTGCATATGGATATGGAGGAGAGCTGTATCAAGGCGGATTATGACCTTTTTAAGACCATGATATTGAATCTGGCGGACAACGCCATTAAGGCGGATTGCACCGACCTTTGGATAGAGGGGAAGGCGGACAAGGACAGATACCGGATTGTGATTTGGGACAACGGAAAAGGGATACCCACCGAGGAACTAGGGAGGATTACAGAAGCCTTTTATATGGTGGATAAATCAAGGGCAAGGAAACAGCATGGCGCAGGTCTGGGGCTGGCATTGGTATCTAAAATTGCGACAATCCACAAGGCGGAGATGAAGATAGAGAGCGATGGGAAAAGCGGAACCAGAGTTTCTCTTGTATTACAGCGATTTTCTGAGTCAGAGTAAATTTTCACATTAAAAAACGGGGTATTAAGACAGCCTAGAAACGAGGTTTTCATGAATCATAAATATAATGTTATCACATTGTCTGCCGCCCTTATTTTTATTGCGTGCAGCATGGCGGGAATGAGTTTCATTTTGAAAATAAGAGAGAAACAGCTCCTTGGGCGGAGCGGTGAGGTGGTGATGGATTCCCCTGTTCTGGCATGGCAGAGAACTTTGGACAATATGGAAGGTGAGAAAGAAGGAGAAATCGGAGTCCTCAGGCCGCAGCTTACCATGGAACAGGTGGAGGATGTGGTCATAAGTTGGAACAGCCGTAAGAATCTATTTTTGCACAATCCCGTGGAAGGGCAGCTTACTATGGAAGAGGCAATCCAGGCAGGGACGGATTGGCTGGTGGAGATGGGATATTCTCGGGAAGAACAGGAATCTGAAAAACCTTTTCGCATCAAGGCAACGCTTGCCATAGGAGTAGGGGAAAGCGGTGTAGGAACACCATTGGAAGCGTATTACAGTATGTGGAGTCTGTGGTTTTTAAATGAAACCATATCTGTCCGATTGGATTTGAATGCCGTTACCGGAAGAGTGTGGGGCGCTCAAATCACTTTAGAGGAAGGAGTATTCTCTGATGATGATGGGGAAGCGGACTTGAAGCGATTTGTGGAATTGGCAGGGCTGCAGCTTGAAGCAAACATTATTATGGTGGATACGCGGTATAACAAGATTACGATTCCCATAGAAGGAAACAATTTGTATGCCCAACGTATGCAGTGCCAGCTTGTGGAATCGGATTATTTTGAGACGGGGGGGCGGACATCGGAGAACAAAGCCACACAGTATAGAAGTTATCAATTATTTTTCCCATAAAAAATTTACAGCAATAACACAACTTTGCTGAAAGCAGGACACAACACCCGAGTAAGATAGAGATATCTTATTCGGGTGTTTTTCTTAAATTAAGAATCTTTTCATACATATTTAGTTTTTCTTAATGTGTTTAAAAGATGTTTTGGAGAATGTCAGTATAAGATGATGATATATTCAAGCTCTGAAGTATAAACATGAGTAGCAGCGAAAAATGAAGTTTCGCAATTGCTTAAGATAAAACAATAGAGAAGGGAGCAATACTTATGACAAACATTGCAGCCTGCAAACCCAATGAAGGCAAGCAAATTATGATTCGCACAAAGGATTATGGCATGATTGCAAGATATCCCATAAAAACCCATGTGGTGATGAGCAATGAAGACTTGTTTCAGCTGATGGACAAATATGTGGTGGGAAAGGTGTGTAAAGAGGATTATGTATTTATCAGCGAGAAATTAATTGCAATCTGTCAGGGCAGGGCATTTCCTATAGAGGACATTCATCCCCGGCCTCTGGCAAAGTTCCTTTGCAGATTCGTTTATCGTTCTCCCTACGGCATCGGGCTGGGTTCTCCGTGGACTATGGAGCTGGCTTTAAGGGATGCGGGAACTCTCAAAATTTTGGCGGCTTCGGTCTGTTCCGCCATCACCAAGGTATTTGGCATGCGGGGCGTTTTTTATCAGATTGCCGGAGCAAAGGCAAGAGCCATTGATGGTCCTTGCGACTGCACCATTCCGCCTTACAATCATTATGCTAAAATGGCACCGGCGGAACCCAATCAGGTGGCGGAAAGGCTTTCTGCATATATTGGCTGCCCGGTGGTTATTATAGATGCCAATGACCTGAATGTGGAAGTGCTTGGAAAAAGCAGCATAAGTATTCCCACAGCCTTCTGCAGGCAGGCCTTTGGGGACAATCCTCTGGGGCAGTCGGCGCAGTCCACGCCCATTGCGGTGGTGCGGATGATATGATATCAGATTAAAAATATAATTAAGGGTTAGTAGAAATCACCACCGTTTTATGATAGAATAAATGAGGTGGTGGTTTTGTTTATCAAATTGTAGAGCTTTTGAAAAGTATTATTTTATAATGGAAAATATGGAGAGGGAAGATGGCAGAGAACAAGATAGTTCTTTCTAAAAATGATTTTATACTTCAACCAGCATCTCGAAGAGTTAAATTATTCAACATAATAGGTGGGATAATGATAGTTATATGTATGGTTTGGGTACTCATAGAAATCTTTCCGCTTTTTGAGGCAAGATTCGTTTATAATATGCAGATAAGCATGAAAGATACGATTCTTATGTGGTTTTTCCTGGCTGTAGCATTATTTTTCATTGTGTATGCATTTGGCATATTTCTGATGCCATTCATAACAAGATATAAGATACGCAGGGCTTATAAAAAATCTGATAAAACGAGTGTTATAAGAATAGAATTTGAGGAAGAAGGAGTTGTTGCTAAGCAATCTCAGCAAGGTGTTTCGGCGGAAATGCGATATGCATATTCCATTATGGATGGCTATATAGAAAAAAGTAATGCAGTATATATAAAGCTGAATCTCTATAAATCAAAATATTATCTTGTGCTTGATGACGATGCCTACTTGGAAGGAAGCAAGGAAGAGTTGGTGACATTTCTTGAAAGTAAGGAAATCAAGCATTTGTAGAAATAAGTAATAGGAGAAGACGGATTTTATTTTACATGCAGGTATATATTTCTAATTGCAACCTATATCACCTTGCGTTATAATTTGAGTATGAGAACTATTCAAAGGAGGAAGCGTTATGAATTTAGTCATTACCATGAGCCGCAGATTTGGAACGGGTGCTAGTGTGATTGCGCAAGAGTTGTCAGAGAAATTGGGAATTCCCGTGTATGACAAGGCTTATATTGAACATGAACTGCAGGGTAATGACTTTGCCTCCGAGACGGAAATTATAAAGAAGCTGGCGCAGGAATCTTGTATTATTCTGGGACGCTGTGCGTCTGAGATATTGAAAGATCAGATGAATGTGTTTAATGTGTATGTCAGTGCAGCTAAGGAAGACCGCATTCAGAGGATTATGAAGAAGGAAACCCTTTCCTATGAAGAAGCAAAAAAAATGCTGGAAAAGAATGACAGAGAAAGAGCTGATTATTATTATGAGCATACAGGCAAGGTCTGGGGTGATGTGAACAATTATCATATGATTCTGGACACGACTACCTTGGGAATAGAGAACTGTGCAGATATTATGATCCGGTACTTTGAGAGGGTGGAGATTATCTGAGCTTTTTTTGTTTTTCATGCTTTAAGTTATGGAGAATAGGCATTTCTGCTTATTCTCTACGCATTGGGTATTTTTGTCATTGAGGGCTCTCCTGTTCTTGATATAATCACTGCCATCTTCAAAAACCGATTGGTAAAGTCAGAAAAATCATAAAATATAGCATATAATAAATCATCATAAAAGCCATAAAACCTGACACATAAAATCAAATAAATCATATGAAAATCTGCATAAAATCAACAATATTGTCCCCAAATAAGATAACAATCTACCGAAAGCAATATTAAAATAAATCAATCAAAAGGATAAAATAGATACTTGCAGAACTGCCTTCCAAGTGTTAGCATAGAACAATAAGTTCTGCTAAAGCAGACGAGGGAGGTAATATTGTGAAAAAACCAAGCGTTCGTGAAAAATACGGAAAAACTTACTTTATGCCGCCGGAGGTGACATATGATTGGGTGAAAAAGGACACCATTGAAAAAGCCCCTATCTGGTGCAGCGTGGACTTGCGCGACGGCAATCAAGCATTGGTGGATCCTATGGGATTGGAGGAGAAGCTTAAGTTTTTTAAGCTTTTGGTAGAAATCGGATTTAAGGAGATTGAAGTAGGATTTCCGGCTTCTTCTGATACAGAATATAATTTTATCCGGGCATTGATTGAGCGGAATATGATTCCCGATGATGTGACGATTCAGGTGCTGACTCAGGCAAGGGAGCACATTATCCGCAAGACTTTTGATGCGGTAAAGGGCGCCCCTAGGGCAGTGGTTCATCTCTATAATTCCACTTCCGTGGAGCAGAGGGAACAGGTATTTAAAAAGGATAAAAAGGCAATCAAAAAGCTGGCGGTGGACGGCGCTGCGCTTCTTAAAAAGCTGGCTGATGAAACGGAGGGCAATTTTATTTTTGAATACAGCCCTGAGAGTTTTTCCCAGACAGAGGTGGATTATGCTTTGGAGGTCTGCAATGCGGTGCTGGATGTGTGGAAACCGGATGCTGACCATAAGGCTATTATCAATCTGCCCACCACAGTTCAGGTGGCAATGCCCCATGTATTTGCCTGCCAGGTAGAGTACATGAGCAAGCATATGAAATACAGGGAAAATGTGGTTTTAAGCGTTCATCCCCACAATGACCGAGGCTGCGGTATCAGCGATGCGGAATTTGGTATTTTGGCCGGGGCTGACAGAGTGGAAGGAACCCTTTTTGGCAACGGCGAGCGCACCGGCAATGTGGATCTTGTGACAGTAGCCATGAATATGGTATGCCATGGGGTAGAGAGCGGATTGGACTTCTCCCATATTATGGAAGTGAGAGAGGCTTATGAGGAATATACAGGAATGAAGGTTCATGAGCGCACGCCCTATGCGGGAGATTTGGTGTTTACTGCATTTTCCGGCTCCCATCAGGATGCTATCAGCAAGGGCATGGCGTGGTTAAAGGACGGAAAGAGCGGAAAACGCTGGGATGTTCCCTATCTTCCCATTGACCCGGCGGATGTGGGCAGGGAATATGAGTCCGATGTTATCCGCATCAACAGCGTATCCGGCAAGGGCGGTGTAGCGTTTGTGCTGAAGCAGCAGTTTGGCTTTACTCTGCCTGTCGCCATGAAGGAAGAGGTGGGCTATCTGATCAAGGGCGTTTCTGACAGAAGGCATCAGGAATTGCTGCCCAAGGAAATTTTTGCGATTTTTGAAGAAAATTACATTCATCCCAGAACCATTTTTAATATCCCTGAGTGCCATTTCAAGCAGGAAAACGGGATTCAGGCCCAGGTAACAATGGAGCAAAACGGCGTAAGCCGGGTGATTACCACTCAGGGCAACGGCCGTCTGGATGCAGTCAGCAATGCCATTAAGACCTTTTTCGGCATACAGTACGAGCTGTCCATATATGAGGAACACGCTATTTCCAAGGGTTCCGCATCCAAAGCTGCCGCTTATGTGGGCATTATGCAGGGCGGAAAGCTGTATTGGGGCGTAGGCGTGGACGAGGATATCATCAAGAGTTCCATTGCAGCATTAGTGTCCGCCGCTAACAAATTGACTGCAGAACAGCATATCACGGACGGCAGGGAAGAGCGGCTTGTGGAAATTATCAGTTACATCCAGCAGCATTATGAGGATATTACTTTGGATGCTTTGTCCGACAAATTCCATTTGTCCAAACCCTATCTTTCCAAGTATATCCGGGAAAAGGCAGGGATGACTTTTCAGGAGGCGGTGAAGCAGGAGAGGATGAAGCGGGCCTGCACCCTGTTAAAGGAAACTACCCAGAGCGTGGAGGCTGTGGCAGAAAAAGCAGGTTACGATAATGTGGAGCATTTTAACAGGCTCTTTAAAAAGCTTTATGGTATGACTCCTCTGCAGTACAGAAAAGGGAAATAGATAAAAATAAGTTAAAATTGTGTGAAAAGGCTTCACATTTTTAGAGAAATGCTGTAAAATAAGGCGGTATGCGTAAGATACGCATGAGGAAGGAGATATTTTCCAATGTCTGGAAAGAAAAATGTACAGCAAAATACAGATCAGAAGGTTGTTACAAAATATGATTTGAAGATGCAGAGAAGAAAGGAAGAAAAGGAGCAGCAGCAGAAGCAGGAGCGCGTTCAGCATGTGATTGGCATAGCGCTGGTTGTGGCGCTGATATGTCTGGTGGCTTCTTTTCCCATCCGCACTTATCTGGCGCTTCATGAGACCTATGTGAAGATTAACGGGGAAAACATTAACCGAATGGAGTTTGACTACTACTATAATCTGACAAAGACCAATTATCTGAATCAATATGGCTATTATTTTAGCATGATAGGGTATGATGTCAATGCAGATCCCGCTACAATGATGTATTCGGAAACCTTGACCTTTAAGGATTATTATGAGAGTATGACTGTGGATGCCATGAAGCAAAACAAAGCATTGCTGGCAGAGGCAAAAGCGGAGGGCTTTTCCTATGATACCTCACAGGAGTATGCGGAGTTTGAAAGAGCCTTGAAGGAGGCGGCGGCAGCAAATGAGACTTCCGTAAAAAAATATGTACAGCAGCAGTATGGAGCTTATGCTACCCTGGGCAGGGTCAAGAAATATATTGAAGAATCTATTTACTTAAGTGCTTATTATGAGCATTTGACGGAGGTGAAGAATCCTTCTGATGAGGAAATAGAGTCTTATTATGCGGAAAATAAGGATAGTTATGATTCTGTGGATTATCGGATGTCCACAATTACGGCTGAATTGCCTACAGAGCCTACAGAATTGGCGGATGTGGCTGGCAACAGCAGCGAGACTGCAGCTACAGATGGCAGCAATACAACGACCGAGCCTTATGAGCCTTCACAGGCGGAAATTTCCAAGGCTATGGCGGATGCCAGAGCTTTGGCGGACATAGAGCAGACAAGTATTGCAACGAATGGCCAGCGAAATCAGGGGGTTCGGAGAGGACGGATTAATTCTATAGTTGGCATATGGCTTTTTGAGGAGTCTCGGAAACCGGGGGACACTACGATTATCGAAGATATGTCGAATCATAGTTATTATGTGGTGGCATTTGAAGCTCGTTACCGTAATGAAAAGCTTCCTGTAAATATTCGGGCGCTGGTTACTGATACCATGGACGGTCAGGCGATTCTGGATGAGTGGAATGCCGGCGAGGCTACGGAGGAGAGTTTTGCCGAATTGTGCAAAAAATACAGTACTGACAATACGGCAGAGGACGGCGGTTTGTACGAAGGCCTTACGGGGACGGATATGGACGAAGAGCTTGCTGCATGGCTGTTTGACGAATCAAGGAAATATGGGGATGTGACCACCATGCCGGATGAATATGGTGACACATATGTCATTTATTATGTGGGCATAGGGGATGGAGATCCCGAGTGGAAGGCAGATGTAAGAAGCGCTCTTTTAAACCAGACTATGTCGGATTATATTGCCAATATTACGGAAAAGGTTACGGTTGAAGATCCCAAGGGTCACTTAAATTATTTAAAGGTGCAGGCAGCCGAAGAAGAAGGCCAACAGGAGAATTCTGAAGGAGAGTCGGAAACCCAGCAAGATGTTGATGGTTCTCAAGGAGCCACAGACTCACAGGAAAGTACCAATGCGGCACAGTAGGCAAGGAATTAGTATAAGAGTATAAGATAGGGCAGGGCTGTCACATTATGGTATGGAATTTGGCATTCACTCATAATGTGACAGCTTCTTTTCATAAAGTATAGTGTGAAAATCCTAATGGAAGCAAGAAAGAAAATGTGATATACTTTTCAAAGGAATGTTTCAGAATGGAGGCAGCATGAAGATCAGCGATATGAATCCGCAGGAAAAAGTGGCATATATGCAGAGTGAGCCGATTCCGCATCTGGTCTGCCAGATGGCGGTGCCCACGATTATCAGTATGCTTGTGACTTCCTTTTATAATATGGCGGATACTTTTTTTGTGGGCAAAATAAATACACAGGCTACGGCGGCCGTGGGCGTGGTGTTTTCGGTGATGGCGCTGATTCAGGCATGCGGTTTCTTTTTTGGGCACGGTTCCGGCAACTATATTTCTCGCAGGCTGGGGGCGGGGGAGTACGAGGAAGCCAATAAAATGGCGGCAAACGGATTCTTTTGTGCCTTTATTATAGGTGTTGTCATGGGAGTGCTGGGGCTGATTTTTCTGGAGCCGCTTGCATTGCTTTTGGGCTCTACGCCCACTATACTTCCTTATACGAAAGAGTATCTGGGGATTATCCTGGTGGGGATGCCGTTTATGATGTCTTCCTTAGTGTTAAACAATCAGCTGCGTTTTCAGGGAAGCGCATCCTATGCCATGGTGGGCATTGTGTCCGGCGCAGCGCTTAATATTGCGCTGGATCCCCTGTTGATTTTTAAGTGCGGCATGGGAGTCGCAGGAGCTGCTCTTGCTACGATTCTGAGCCAATTTGTAAGTTTTATCATACTGTTTTTCATGTGCAATAAGGGAGAAAACATCAAAATACAGTTTCAAAATTTTGTCCTACAGGATATTATTTGAAGGAAATTCTGAATGGCGGACTGCCGTCCCTGTTTCGACAGGGTATGGGCAGCGTGGCGCAGATATGTATGAATCACTCGGCGGGGGCATATGCCGGAGAGTTTAGCGATGCCGCCATTGCGGGAATGTCCATTGTCAATCGCATCACCATGTTTGCCAATTCCGCTCTGATTGGTTTTGGGCAGGGATTTCAGCCTGTCTGCGGCATGAATTACGGCGGAAAGAAGTACGACAGGGTGCGGGAGGCATTTTTCTTTTGTGTGAAATACGGTGCCATGTTTCTGCTCGTGATTTCCATGGTTGGTTTTGTGCTTGCAAACCCCCTTGTCACACTTTTCCGCAAGTCAGACCCGGATGTGATTCGCATAGGCACGTTGGCTTTGCGTTTTCAATGCGCGGTATTTCCTTTAAATGCATGGATTGTTATGAGTAATATGCTGCTGCAGTCCACAGGCAAGGCCGTGAGGGCGTCCGTTTTGGCGGCGGCCAGACAGGGGTTGTTTTTGATTCCTTTTATTTTGACACTTCCTGTCTTTTTGGGGCTTTTGGGTGTGCAGATGAGTCAGATGTGTTCGGATATCTGCAGTTTTTTGCTAGCGATTCCCCTTACTCTCAGTATGCTGAAAGAACTAAAGCCAGAAGAATGAGGATAAATATGAGAATTGAAGTACCTAAAAAAGCACAATTTATTATAGATACCATTACGGCTGCAGGTTTTGAGGCTTATGTGGTGGGAGGCTGCGTCAGGGATTCCCTTTTGGGAAGAACCCCTCAAGATTGGGATATCACTACTTCCGCCACGCCAAGTCAGGTGAAATCCCTCTTTAACCGCACCATAGACACAGGCATTCAGCATGGAACGGTGACAGTGATGCTGGACAAGGATGGTTTTGAAGTTACAACCTACCGCATTGACGGAAAATATGAAGACAATAGACATCCGAAGGAAGTAACTTTTACCCCCAGCCTTGAGGAGGATTTGAAACGCAGGGACTTTACCATTAATGCTATGGCTTATAACGAGGAAGCGGGGCTGGTGGATTTGTTCGGCGGGCTGGAAGATATGGAGAAAAAGCTGATTCGCTGTGTGGGAGATGCAAGGGAGCGTTTTGGGGAGGATGCGCTGCGTATTCTCCGTGCCATTCGCTTTTCCGCACAACTGGGTTACACCATAGAAGAGCAGACAAGGGCGGCAATCCGGGAATTGGCAGGCAGCTTAAGTCAAATCAGTGCAGAGCGTATTCAAGTGGAATTGGTAAAGCTTTTGCTTTCCCCTCATCCGGATTATCTGCGGGATGCCTGGGAGCTGGGAGTGACTCAGGTGATTTTGCCGGAATTTGACAAAATGATGGAGACGCCTCAAAATCATCCCCACCATCAATACAATGTGGGTGAGCATACCCTTCATGCTTTATTGGAAGTGGAGGCAGACAAAGAGCTGCGCCTGACCATGTTATTTCACGACATTGGAAAGCCGGCATCTCTTGTGACGGACGAGAAGGGAATTACTCATTTTTACGGGCATCCGGCGGTCAGCGAGGAAATGACAGGAAAAATTTTGCAGAGGCTTAAATTTGACAATGATACCATTCACAAGGTATGCCATCTGGTGAAATATCATGATTATGGAAATACAGCGGTGCCGGACATGCGGGTGGTGCGCAGGGCAGTAAACAAAATCGGGGAAGAGGTATTTCCACAGTTTTTGCAGATAAAGAGAGCGGATGTATTGGCGCAGAGTTTGTATATGAGGGAGGAAAAGCTTCAGAATCTGAAAGAATGGGAGAAATGCTATGAGGAAATCATGTCCCATAGGCAATGTACTTCCTTAAAAATGCTGGCAGTTACCGGAAAAGATTTGATTGCTGCAGGCAGAGAGCCGGGGAAAGAGTTGGGAGCCCTGCTGAACGCATTGCTGGAATGGGTATTGGAACATCCTGAGGATAATCAAAAAGAACTGCTATTAGAAAAAGCAAAAGAGCTTTCTTAACATACTTTTTAAAGTCTCTTCATAAGATAGGTTAGGAATCTGGCTAAAGGGTTCCCAGCATAGATTAGGAGGGACAAAAGGTGAATGATAGAGCTGTCGCTTTGCTGGAACAATATGATGTAGAAGTGCTGCGTGTGTGCAAGGGAAGGGGCGCCATTTTGTGCGATACCAATAAGGGATGCCTGATATTCAAAGAGTATGCGGGTAATGCAGACAGAATCCGAATGCAGAATACCCTTCTGCAGCACATCAATGGATTGCATAAGGTGGCAGTGGAGAGTATCGTGCCCACCAAAGAGGGCGAGCTGTTTGTCAAGGATAATGATGAAGTCCGCTATGTGCTTAAGACTTATAGAGAAGGCAGGGAGTGCAATATTTATGACAAGGCTGAGTGCATGGAGGCGGTAAGGCTGCTGGCGCATCTGCATGACTGTACCGAGCTGCCTGCGGATACGGAGGGGCTGCCCCATGCCTTTTCCCAGACAAAAGAATACGAAAAGCATAATAAAGAGCTGAAGCGTGTCCGAAAATATTTACAGCAGAGAAGTCAGAAATCATGGTTTGAAATCAGCCTGTTAAATGCATATAATATGTTTTTGGAGCAGGCGCTTATGGTTACAGAAGAGTGGAGTGCTTATGTGGAGAACCTGGGCGGAGGGCTTGAGGAAAATGCCCGCATATACTGCCATGGAGATTATCAGTATCACAATATTCTACGCAGCGAAGAAGGATGGTTTTTGATAAATTTTGAAAAATGTATGCCGGATAATCCCATTCGGGATTTATATCTGTTAATGCGCAAGCTTCTGGAGAAAAGTAATTGGTCGATTCCCCTTGGCAGGGAATTGTTAGAGACTTATGAGCAGGAAAGACCGATTTCCGCAGTCAGCAGGATTGATTTATATTATAGATTGGCATATCCGGAAAAATTTTGGAAGATAGCAAATTTTTATTATAATTCCGGAAAAGCATGGATACCAGAAAGAAATCGGGAAAAATTGGAGAAACTAGTGAGGCAGGAAGAAAGCAAGCAGCATTTTCTGGACGAAGTGTTCCGGGATGTGTCCAAGATGAGGTAATAACGGGAGAAGATTATGATCAACGGAAGACAACTAAAAGGATATAGGAAGTACAAGGCAGTTCTTTTGATTGTGACAGCATTGTCATTTTCCGCCTGCGCGCTTTCGGACGAAAACCATATATTGCCGGAAGAAAGCAGCTATAATGCAGTGTCAGGGGTGGAACAATCAGGGAATCCAACTGCGGAAAGCGGCACGAATGGCGGAGAATCTGTAGAGGAAGCCAATGTGGTCAACAAGCTTTCGGGTTATAAGCCGGGGGATTATGATTCGGCAGATATGCCCATTTTAGTGGCAAAGAATCAGGATGACAATACTGTCACTTTTCTGAATCTGGAACTTGGCAGGAGATATACCCTGACCATGAATGGAACCACAAAGCTTACTAATAAATACGGAGAGGGTATTTCTCTAGATCAGATTGCAGTGGGAAGTATTGTGAATGTTACATTTATTAAGTCTGTGAAGCATTTGACCAGCATGCAGCTTTCCGATCAGGCATGGGATTATGAAAACGTGGAGAATTATGAGATTAACAGCCTGCGAAACGAAGTGACCATAGGGGAACAGGTCTATAAGCTGAGCAAGAATACGCAATATCTCGCCGGAGGCAGAAACATTGACAAGATGGATATTAATGCTGCGGACATTCTGAGTTTCCGGGGAATTGACAAGACAGTATTGAGCATTTCCGTGGAAAAGGGACACGGATATCTGCGGCTGGCAAATGATGAAAATTTTGTGGGCGGCTGGATTGAAATAGGGCAGTCCAATATACAGCGAATTACAGAGGATATGCTTTTGACAGTGCCTGAAGGCAGCTATCAGGTCAATATCACCAATAATGGAAGCGGCGGCATCAAGAACGTGGTAATCAATCGCAATGAAGAGATTACATTGGATATCGGAGATTTGGAGGTGGCCGCCCCTAAAACAGGTATGGTATTGTTTTCCTTAAGCCCCGCCAAGGCTACGCTGTATATTGACGGGGCAGAAACGGATGCATCCCAGCCCGTGATTCTGCAATATGGCATTCATCAGCTGATTGTGAAGGCATCCGGCTATAAATCGATTACACAATATCTGCGGGTGGGACAAGAATCCATAGGCATCAATATTGTATTGGAAGCAATGGATGAAAACAATAAGAACTCAAGTGAAAAAACCACAAGCAGTACCACGACTTCGGCGGATACTACAACAGACTATTATAAAGTATATGTCAATGCACCGGAAGGCGTGGAGGTTTTTCAGGATGGCAGCTATGTAGGGATATCTCCTTGCAGTTTTAAGAAGAATGCGGGAACCCATGTGCTTACCCTGCGCAAAAATGGTTATGTCACCCGAAGTTATACCATACAGGTGGATTCGGAGGATAAGGATATTTCATTGTCCTTTGCGGATCTGGTGCCAAGTGTAAGTTCGTCAGATGCGCTGGGTTCTCTTGTATCCGAAGCTTTGGGCGTGCTGGGAAACTGATGGGTATATAAAACTGCCACAGCCAACGATGAAACAGAAGAGGAGAATGAAGATGTCAAGAGAGATTCACAAACCGCCTTATACTTATGAAGAATTTTTGCAGATTATAGAAGCCTTGCGCGGTGAGGGCGGCTGCCCCTGGGATAGGGAACAGACTCATATGAGCCTGCGTCCCTGCATGATGGAGGAAGCAGCAGAGGTCACCGCCGGAATCCGTATTTATGAAGAAACGGGAAATTACGAGAATCTGAGAGAAGAATTGGGAGATGTGCTGCTTCAGGTGGTAATGCATGCCCAGATTGCAAAGGAAGAAGGGCTTTTTACCATGGAGGATGTGGTGAGCGAAGTGGCGGAGAAGATGGTGCGCCGTCATCCCCATGTGTTTGGAGAGGCGGCAGCAAAGGATTCGGCTCAGGTCTTGGAAAATTGGGAAGAGATTAAGAAAAAGGAAAAAGAAGGGAAGGCAGACAGCCCATCTCCGCTTCGCGAAATCCCTATAGAACTACCTGCTCTGACCAGAGCCGTTAAGGTGTTAAAAAAGATAGATAAACTTTATGAACCGGCAGAGGATTATGAGGCTTCCATAGAACAGCTTCAAGAAGCGGCAGACAGATTGTTACAGACGCCGCCCGAAAGCTATAGTGAAGAGGTTGCCCTTGCCATAGGAAAATTGTTAATGGCATCTTCTAATATTTCAAGAATCTGTAAATTGTCTCAAGAGCAAATATTGTCAGATTCTATAGAAAGCTTGATAAAACAATATGAAATGTAACATAGCCGGAGAAATAATTACAAAAAACCGAAACAAAATTGTAATAATCTTGAAAAATGCCTTGACAAAGCTTGTAAAAACTGATATGTATATATAGAAGTTCCTATTTTACCAGAGGGATCTGCGTAAATTACAATTTTAGAAAACATATTACAGGAGGAATTAAAAATGAACAAGACAGAATTGGTTGCAGCTATTGCAGAGAACGCAGCTATTTCCAAAAAGGATGCAGAAAAGGCAGTAAAGGCATTTACTGAGGCTGTTACTGCAGAACTGAAGAAGGGTGGAAAGGTTCAGTTAGTTGGCTTCGGTACTTTCGAAGTAGCTAAGAGAGCTGCAAGAGAGGGCAGAAATCCTCAGACCGGTAAGGCTATGAAGATTAAGGCTTCAAAGGCACCTAAGTTTAAGGCTGGTAAGGCTTTAAAGGATGCTTTGAACTAATTGTTCTGACAGTGGAAAGAGAGAAAGCGCATCTGCCGTGTTGTTGCATGGACAGGTGCGTTTTTTATACCTATAGCTATAGGTTGCCCGTTGTGGCCAATAGGGGCAACCTTGCTCGATTTGAAGCGGAATAACAGGATAAGGAAAAGAGGAGAATTATGAGACTTGATAAATATCTTAAGGTGTCGCGCCTGATTAAGCGTCGTACCGTGGCAAATGAAGCCTGCGACAGCGGCAGGGTCTGCATCAACGACAAGCCGGCGAAAGCATCCGCCAATGTAAAGGAAGGGGATATTATTACCATTTCCTTCGGCAATAAGGAAGTCCGGGTGGAGGTGCTGGATGTGCAGGAGACCGTGAAAAAAGAAGAGGCAAAAGAACTTTTCCGGTATATATAGAACAAGTTCCTAATATACTTTAACAGGTAAATAAGGTATGTTAGGAGGATTTATGGAAGATTTAAACGGAGTTTCCCGTATGCATAAGGTCGCCATGACCAATAGAAAAACCTGCAGCCTCACTGGGGTAAAGGATGTGCTGTCTTTTGACATTCATGAGATTCTGTTGGAGACGGAACAAGGAATGCTGATGATTAAGGGGGAGGACCTTCATGTCAGCCGTTTAACGCTGGATAAGGGTGAAGTGGATGTGGAAGGAAAGATTGACAGCTTTACTTATTCGGATGTGGCCGGCGGCGCTCAGAAGGCAGGTTCCCTGATTGCCAAACTGTTCCGGTAGAGGAGCGGTCTATGGCAAGTGAAAACATTTTTCTCTTTTATGCCCTGCTTATGGGCATTTTTATTACATTTATCTATGATATTCTGCGGATTGCCAGAAGAGTGTTTCCTCATGGAGGATTTCTGGTGTCTTTGGAGGATCTGGGCTTTTGGATTTATTGTGCCGCAGAAGTATTTATGTTAATGTACCGATTCAGCGACGGAGTGCTCAGATGGTTTGCCGTATTGGGAGCGCTGACAGGAATGTTTCTCTATAAAAAGCTGGTAAGCCCTTTTTTTGTCAAATATGTATCACTTGGGCTGCTTCAGATTAAAAAATTTTTAGGAAAAATCATAGGCTTTCTCTTAAAACCCTTCAGATTCTTGGGGCGTAAGATAAAGCAGTTTATGAAGAAAATTGCTGCCAAAATGAGGGCAAGGGCAGTTCGTTATAAGCAAAGAGGTACAAGAACCTTAAAAAAGAAGTTGACGCACTTGCTAAAAGTGCTTAAAATGACTATATAGGATAAGCAGTAGAAAAAGAGGAACGGATATGGCGAGACACAGGGTGGTTTACCGTGGGCGCAGGCAGAATCGTTTCAGTATGTTTATGGTAATGCTGATTGTGACAATGATTATGATAGCGGTTGCGGTGAGGAGCGTAGGACTACGCCAGAAAATTGAAGAGAAGACCTTGGAGGAACAGCAGCTGAACGCTCTGATTGCTGCGGAGGAAGCACGCAGTGAGGAGATAGACCAATATGGCATTTACACCCAGACTAAGGCATTTTTTGAAGAGGTTGCCAAAAATAAATTAGGGCTTGTATATGAAGGTGAGATTGTATTTAAAGAGGAGTAGCGATTACTTCTCTTTTTTTGTCGCAAAATATAAAGGGAAAAGCTTCCCGGTTTTGACAAAAATCCAAGGGGCTGGTAGCTATAATGGAGAATACTTTAAAAACAAAGAAAAGGAAAGGTTGGATTTTATGGTGGAATGGAAGCAGAGCATAGGCTTGAAACAAAGTCAGGGAAGAAAGCATAGGCTTAAAAGACAGAGAAGGAACCGGGCAGAGGGAAGAGAATTGGCGGCGTGGACGCCGGAGTTTTGCAGACAGAAGCTTTTGGGGTATGCTGACAGCTTTAAAGAGCTTTCCAGAGTTTTTTGTCAGGATGAACAAAATACGCCAAAGGAGCATTATCATAGAAGCTATGTTTTGGAGGAGCAGCGTATTCACGAGAACAGGCAGTTAATGGGGGACAATTTCAGTGTGGTTGCCCGGATTATGAAGCATATTGCGGAAGAAATGACAGCATACCATCCTATGGAAGAAAAAAGGAAGCGTTTTTTGATGCAGGCCTTGGAAATAGAAGGAATTTACATAGAAAATCTGTATTATCTGCAGAGAGAGGATGACCTGGCGGAGGGCAGCAGGCGTGGGATTGGAATGATCATGTATACGGATTCCGACAGGAGGATACCTGCCAAAGAGGTGGCGGACATGCTTTCTGTTTTGTTACATAAGCAGATGAAACTGTCCGTGACAAGTCCCTATCTAGTGGACCAGATGAGCAAGTCTTTTGAGTTTGTGGAGGATACGGAATATGTGGTGCTGACGGGATTTGCCCGCGCCACCAAAGAGGGGGAAACCCTTTCCGGGGATCATTATGCCGTAGTGGAATCGGAACGGGGCAGGGTGGCGCTGCTTTTGTCGGACGGAACCGGTTCCGGTGAGGAGGCGGGAAGAGGCAGCGAACAGGTGCTGGATCTTATGGAAAAAATGATGGAAGCGGGCTATGATACGGAAAATGCAGTAAATATGGTAAATGCAGCGTGTTTTGCCATAGGAGAGGAGAGCTGCCATCCCACGCTGGATGTCTGTGAGCTGAATCTGTATCGGGGCAGCTGCAATATCTGTAAAGTGGGAGGAGCGGCAACCTTCTTAAAGCATGGTGAAGAGGTGGAGCAAATTAAGGAGGAGAGTCTGCCTTTGGGAATTTTTCAGAATCTTGAAACAAAGTGGATTCACAGGCAGCTGCAGAGCGGAGACGCAATTATTATGATGACGGATGGGGTGCTGGATGCGCTAAGTGAGCAGACCTCCGAGGATGCCATGGCAGATATTATCCGCAATCTGGGGGAGAGAAGCCCGGCAGAGATTGCGGAAAAGCTTTTGCAGATGGCGCTGTGCGCTGGCGGAGGGCATATACGGGACGATATGACCATCCTGACAGGCTGCATATGGGACAACAGTTTAGCCATGCAGAATTGATTGTACCATCATGGTATAGATGGCCATTCGGCCGTTTTATGCCTTGAGTATGGACATATTGTACCATTTGGGCATGGGAGCTTGCTCACATGGTTGACTTTTCTGTTATTTTGGGATAACATTTATCCTTAGGATGAAAGACTACAAGCTGACAGAACAAAAAGTGTTTTCCTATGTGGAGGAACACCATATGCTTTGCCCCGGCGACAGAGTGGTGGCGGGGGTATCGGGAGGAGCAGATTCCGTCTGTCTGTTCTTTCTTTTGTTGGCACTGCAACAGAAGATGGAGTTGTCTTTGGCAGTGGTGCATATCAATCACGGCATTCGTCCGGAGGCGGGGGAAGACGCCCGCTATGTGGAAAAGCTGTGTGCCGAAAGGGGAATAGCTTTTTTTCTGGTGGAAAAGGATGTGAAGGCGGAAGCAGAAGCTTTGAAATGCTCTGAGGAGGAAGCCGGCAGACGGGTGCGCTATGAGGCATTTAGACAGGCGGCGGAAAGCTTTCATGCAGATAAGATAGCGGTTGCCCACAATAGCAATGACAGAAGCGAAACCATGCTGTTTCATCTGTTTCGGGGAACCGGAATCAGAGGTTTGGGAAGCATCCCTCCGGTGCGGGACAGGATTATCCGCCCCCTATTGTGTCTGGAACGGCAGGAAATAGAGGAATATTTGGAAATTAAAGGCGTATCGTATTGTATAGATGCCACTAATGATGGAGATGATTATACACGCAACCGTATCAGGCACCATATCCTGCCCTATGTGGAGAAGGAGATTGTACCGGGCTGTGTGTCCCATATGGCGCAGACGGCGGAGCTTTTGCTGGAGACGGAAGATTATCTGCAGCAGCAGACCATGGCGGCAATGAAGGACTGTGTAGTCTGTGATGAAGAGGCGGGAGCCGGGCAGCAGTATGTTATCAGCGTTGCTGGGCTGTTGAGCTGTCATCCTGTCTTGCAAAAAAGGCTTTTATTTTATCTGGTGAAAGCTTTGAGTCCTCAGGCAAGGGATATTTCCTATGTGCATATTGAGAAGCTTCTGGAGCTTTTTACCGGAAAGGGAAATCGCAGGATCAGCCTGCCCTTTCATATTGTGGGCAGGAGAGAATATAATAGGGTGATGCTGGAAAGGGAAGAAGAGGCTCCAAAGCAGCAGATTTTATGGGGAAATTTTCGGATAGAATATAAAATTTTGGAAAATTTTGTAGAAAAAAACCAAGAACTTCCCAGAAATGAGTATACGAAATGGTTTGATTGTGATAAAATAATAAAACCGCCGGAATTTAGAACCAGAAAACCGGGAGATTATCTGACTTTGGCAGATAAAGAGGGAAAGCTGATTCATCAGTCCCTGAAGGATTTTTTCATCAATAAGAAAATTCCAGCGAAGGAGAGGGAACAGATTCCCCTGCTGGCGGAAGGCTCCCATGTAATATGGCTGGTGGGACACCGCATCAGCGAATATTATAAAGTGAGCAAAGATACCAGACATATTTTGCAGGTGCAAATCATAAAAGAAATCTGAAATGTCTAATGCATAGTAAGGTCGAAAAAGTATACTAAGATTGACTCAGGGGACGGAGGATAAAGATGGCAGAGCGTATCAGGGTGCTTTTGACAGAGGACGAAGTGGATAAGAGGATTCAGGAAATAGGAGACCAAATTAGCAGGGATTATGCCGGAAAACAGGTACATTTGGTGTGCGTGCTAAAAGGGGGAAGCTTCTTTTTGTGCGAGCTTGCCAAACGGATTACAGTGCCGGTATCGCTGGATTTCATGTCAGTGTCCAGCTATGGGCAGGATACCAAGTCCAGCGGCGTGGTGAAGATTGTGAAGGATTTGGATGAATCCTTACAGGATAAGGATGTTATCGTGGTGGAGGATATTGTGGACAGCGGAAGAACCTTAAGCTATCTGTTGGAGATGTTAAGTGACAGAAAGCCCGCATCCTTGCGGCTGTGTACTTTGCTGGATAAGCCGGAGCGGCGCGTAGTGGATGTGAAGGTGGATTATACCGGATTTAACATACCGGATGAGTTTGTAGTGGGATATGGACTTGATTACGACCAGAAATATCGCAATCTGCCCTATATCGGAGTAGTCGAGTTTGAATAGGAGGTCTTGCATTGAAACAAAATAACAGGCGTTACAATTCATATTTTTTATTTATTCTGCTTCTTTTAGGGTTGATATTCTGTCTGTCCCAATTAAAGAATAAGGTTGAGGAATATTCCCAGACGGAGCTTTTGGCGGATATGGAAGCGGACAATATAGCGGAGCTTTATATCACTCCCAATAGGGAGGCGCCAACCGGATATCTGAGTGTGGTATTGAAAAACGGCAGTGAAAAGAAGCTTTATGCCACGGATATTTCCCAATTAGAGACTTTGCTCAGGGAAAATGGTTATGACCCCATGGTGGAAGATATCAAGCGGGAAAGCTGGTTTCTTACCACACTGCTCCCCATGCTGATTTTGTTAGGGGCAGGAATCTTTTTATTTATGATGATAAACGCCCAGAATTCCGGCGCCGGCGGCAGAATGATGAACTTCGGCAGAAGCCGGGCGAAGATGTCTTTGGGTGATAACCAGATTACTTTTGCCCAAGTGGCAGGGTTAAAGGAAGAAAAAGAAGAATTGGCGGAAATCGTGGATTTCTTGAAGGATCCCGGAAAATACACCAAGGTGGGCGCCCGAATCCCCAAGGGCGTTTTGATGGAGGGACCTCCCGGTACTGGTAAGACCTTGTTGGCAAAAGCGGTGGCAGGAGAAGCGGGAGTGCCGTTTTTCAGCATTTCCGGCTCCGATTTTGTGGAAATGTTTGTGGGCGTGGGCGCTTCCCGTGTGAGGGATTTGTTTGAGGAAGCCAAAAAGAATGCCCCCTGTATTGTATTTATTGATGAGATTGATGCAGTGGCAAGGCGCCGCGGCACCGGCATGGGCGGCGGACATGACGAGAGGGAGCAGACCCTGAATCAGCTTTTGGTGGAGATGGACGGTTTCGGTGTCAATGAGGGAATTATCATATTGGCGGCTACCAACCGGGTGGATATTCTGGATCCTGCCATTATGCGTCCCGGCCGTTTTGACAGAAAAGTGATGGTGGGAACTCCGGATGTGTCAGGCAGAGAAGATATCTTGAAGGTATATGCCAGAAACAAGCCCTTGGCGGAGGATGTGGATCTGAAACAGATTGCCCAGACAACGGCGGGCTTTACGGGAGCGGATTTGGAGAACCTTTTAAACGAGGCTGCCATCAACGCCGCCAAAGAGGGAAAGCCCTATGTGGCGCAGGCGGATATCCGCAAGGCCTTTATTAAAGTGGGAATGGGTACGGAGAAAAAGAGCCGTATTATCTCGGACAAGGAAAAACGGATTACGGCATACCACGAAGCCGGCCACGCCATTCTTTTCCATGTGCTTCCGGATGTGGGACCGGTCTATACCGTGTCCATTGTGCCTACCGGAGTAGGAGCGGCGGGCTATACCATGCCCCTGCCTGAAAAGGATGAAATGTTTTTGACAAAGGGAAGGATGCTTCAGGACATTATGGTATCTCTGGGAGGCAGAATTGCAGAGGAAATTATTTTTGATGACATTACCACCGGAGCGTCTAGTGACATTAAAAAGGCCACCAAGGAAGCCCGCAGAATGGTGACTCGGTATGGAATGAGTGAGAATATCGGCGTTATCTGTTATGATGACGATGATGATGAAGTATTTATCGGCCGTGATCTGGCTCATGCCAAGGGCCATAGCGAGGCGGCTTCCAGCGAGATAGACAGAGAGGTAAAATCCATTATTGACGATTGTTATGCAAAGGCAAAGGAAGTCATTAAACAGCATGAGGCAGTGCTTCATAAATGCGCTGAACTTTTGCTGAAAAAGGAAAAAATTACCAGAGATGAATTTGAAGCCCTTTTTGTGCCAGATGTGCCTGCGGATTCCCTGTCATTTGGAAGTATTTTACAATAGAATTTGATTTTGCTTTGTAATATTTGTGTAAAATGGTGATAGCCAATCAATATATAGTATGTTATGATAATATGCGTAACCCCCCAATACATTATATAGTTTTTGCTATACCCCATAAGTAAGAAATACCTTCTCTAAAAAGGACA
>CAZGGA010000018.1:0-66223 GCA_964524555.1 uncultured Acetatifactor sp. | reverse complement strand
TTCGTAGAAACAATCGTTGCTATACCATGTGTAAATATCCATGTTTTCACAAACACTTCCGGTTCAATCGGAACAGGAACGTGCTTAGCCAAATCGTAAAGGCTTTCAAGTCTTGTTCCACTATCTGACATACATAGAAGATGAAACAGATTTTTTTCATTTTGAGCCAGTTCCACATACTTTAGTCCCATGCTTAAAAAATAGGGAGTTTCTGTATCAGAAGGCTGTTGCAGCATGGTTTCTTCAAATAGTTTCTGCGTTTTTTTGTAAACTTCTTCCTTTAGTTCTTCCATATTGCGAAAAGCATGAAACACTGGCTGAGTAGAACATTTTAATTCACTAGCAAGTAAACGTGCGGTTACTTTTTCAAAACCATATACTCTTGTCAACTCAAATGCTTTTTCAATAATAGCTTCTCTGGGTATCTTAACTTTTGGCGGCATAACGTCCTCCGTTTAATAACTAAGATATATATCAATGTTATTATACGCCGCACAAAGATTTTTGTCAATTCTCTCATATACTTTTTGGCAAAAGAACCCTAGAACAGAAGTTCTCCCATTCTTGAATGTAAAAATGCCCCTTAAAACATCTCTGCAATATGAACATACCAGCTCTAGTATATAATTTGTTTCAACTTCCTTTCACAGACTGCTTATCAACTAATTCAATTGCTTCTTTTCCAGATAAATGTTCGATTGAAAATTCTATCATACACAATGGTTTCCACTCACGGTCTATCGCTATGTTCCGTTCATCAATACTACTGCCCGGATAATATTTTTTTGCCAGCAATTCTATTGCTTTTTTCATTTCCATCTCATCTTCCATAATACGGATTTTTCCGAATGCAATCGCACTCCTAAAGTAAGTCGTATATTCTTCTGGAATCACATCATCTTTGTTGATCACACAAAAGGATGCCTTATCGCACTTTCTAATTGCATCTATTTTATGTCCGCTTTTTGCTCCATGAAAAATAATTTAGAATCAAAATACACATAACTGATTGGAACAGCATAAGGGTAATCATCATCTCCCAACAATGCCAAAACACCTGATGTTCCTCTGTTTAAAATTTCTTTGGTCTCCTCCTCAGTTAAAACTTGTTTTTTCCTTCGCATTTCTCTGAACATTTTTTCCTCCTCCTGATTTTTTGTATAATATCGCTCCTGTCAAAGCCACCATGCCTTCCGTAAACGGATATGACAGCCATACTCCTGTCATTCCGAATAAAAAGGACATGGAAAATGCCATCGGAATGATAACAATAAATCCTCTTGACAATGAAACAATCTGTGCAGGCAGCGCTTTTTCCGTAGATGTAAAATACGTGGAAACCACAATATTAAAGCCGACAAAAATAATAGCTGTAAAATATAATTTCAGTCCGGTTTCCGCAATCTGCTGCAACTGCATATTCTGCTCACTATTGAAAAGGCTTACAACAGGATTCGCCGCCCCCAAAAAACACAGATAGACTCCCCCTGAGATAAACAGCATTAACCTTACTGCATATTTCAAAGTCTGCTTTATACTTTTCGCATCTCCATACCCATAAGATCTGCTCAGGATTGGCTGGATTCCTTGTGCTATGCCTGTATAAACTGAAGTAACAACAAGTGACAGATTGGCTATGACACCATAGGCCGCAATACCAATGTTTCCCTGCAGCTTTAAAATAAGTGTATTAAAAATTATCATCACAATTCCAGAAGCTACTTCCGTGATCAACGCCGGAACGCCCAACGAAATAATATTTCCTGCCAATTTCAATGATGGCTTTGTTTTCTCAAAATGAAACCGATTATTCTTTGTAATCCAATGCCTAGATAAAACTCCCAGACTGATAACCGGTGCAAACCCGGTTGCCAACACTGCGCCAAATATTCCCATATGAAGGGAAAATATAAACACATAATCCAACACAATGTTTGACAGGCTTCCGGCAAGCATAGCTGTCATGGACAATTTGGGATTCCCGTCATTCCTTACAAAACAAAGCAGAATATCATTGACTATAAACGCTGGGGAGAAAAGCAGAATAACCTGTAAATATGTTTTGGTCATTCCGAAGACTTCTTGGTCAGCCCCTAACATCAATGCCAAATTTCCCGAAAAGTAAATCCCCATTGCTGCAAAGATCACAGCAAACACCGCCATAGCATATATGGTATTTGAATATATTCTATTTGCGTTTTTGGAGTTTTCCTGCCCCATGTAAATGGAATACTTTGTTGCTCCTCCCATACCCAACATCAGACCGCTCCCATGAACAAAACTGTATATTGGAATTGCAAGATTAAGCGCAGTCAGACCATTTGCTCCTAAACCTCTTGAAACAAAAAATGTATCCGCAAGTATGTAACAGGACAAACCAATCATACCACATATATTAAATGCAACATACTGAACAAATTCCTCTAATAGTGCTTTTTCTTTCATCTGTTTTCCTCTTACAACACATAAAAACGCCAGCACTTTCTATCTTCTAAGACCTAACGATAGAAAGTCTGACGTATTATCTCTTTACCCGGTGGCAAAAGAGCAACGTTATTTCTGAATCTGTATTATACTCTGAATCAATTCAAAAATCAATTACTAATTTATACTTGAGTTTCCCATTGGTCCACATTTGTTATAGAAAGACAAATCCGTTCATGGTAAAATAATATAAAAATGGAAAACATAAATGAAAACAATGTAACCATGTTGCTCAGGAGGTGTAAAGATAGTGAATGAAAATCATATCTATATCGCAATCGACTTAAAATCTTTTTATGCCTCCGTAGAGTGTGTTGAAAGACAGCTTGACCCTTTGGACACGAATTTAGTAGTGGCGGATGCAGCCAGAACAGAAAAGACAATCTGTCTCGCCGTATCCCCATCCTTAAAATCCTACGGAATTCCGGGCAGGGCAAGGCTCTTCGAAGTAGTCCAGAAAGTCAGGGAAGTGAATATCCAGCGGAAAACTCAGGCCCCAGGACACAGATTTTCAGGTGAATCCTATTCGTCAAAGGAACTCCAGAGCCACCCCGAGCTTTCTGTCGCCTACATCATCGCACCGCCCCGCATGGCTCATTATGTGAAATACAGCACTAAGATTTATGAAATTTACCTGAAATATGTTGCTCCAGAAGATATCCATGTTTATTCCATTGATGAAGTATTTATGGATGTCACATCATATCTTAAAACCTATGCCCTATCCGCAAGAGAGCTTGCCAAGAAGATAATACAGGATGTGCTTTTACAGACGGGCATCACTGCCACTGCTGGAATTGGTACGAATTTATATCTGTGCAAAGTCGCCATGGATGTTGTGGCAAAGCATGTCGAGCCAGATGAAAACGGAGTTCGGATTGCCGAGCTGGATGAAATGCGGTACAGAGAGCTTCTCTGGGACCACCAGCCGCTCACTGATTTTTGGAGAGTAGGACGGGGATATGCTAAGAAGCTGGCTGAAAACGGCATGTTCACCATGGGGGATGTTGCAAGATGCTCTGTCGGCGAAAGCCAAAGCTATTATAATGAAGATCTGCTGTACAGGTTATTCGGCATCAATGCTGAACTGCTAATAGACCATGCATGGGGCTGGGAGCCAACCACCATTGACCTCATCAAGCAGTACAAGCCTGAGACAAACTGCCTGAGTTCGGGCCAGGTACTCCAGTGCCCTTATGATTCCGCCAAGGCAAAGCTGATTGTCAAGGAAATGACTGACCTGCTGGCACTAGATCTGGTGGAGAAGAAGCTGGTGACAGACCAGATTGTCCTCACTATTGGATACGACATTGAAAATCTGACAGATTCAGAAATCAGAAAGAAATACAAGGGGGAGGTCACAGTAGACCACTATGGCCGCAGGGTTCCCAAACATGCCCATGGAACTGCCAATCTTAAAAAGCAGACATCTTCTTCAAAACTGATTATAGATGCTGCCATGGAACTCTATGACCGCATCATTGATGAAAATCTTCTGGTCCGCAGAATCAATGTAACTGCCAACCATCTCATTGATGAATCGGAGGCAGTACAAGCCGAGCAGAACTCTTTTGTTCAGATGGACTTATTTACGGATTATCAGGCATTGGAACAGGAAAAGCGGCGGGAGGAGGAATCCCTGAAAAAGGAACGGGCACTTCAGGAGGCAGTCTTATCCGTAAAAAGCAGATACGGAAAAAATGCGATTCTGAAAGGAATGAATCTGGAGGAGGGAGCCACTACTATGGAAAGAAATAATCAGATTGGAGGACACAAGGCATAAATGGGAAACTATGATGACATCATCCATCTTCCGCACCATGTATCCACAAAGCATCCAAGGATGTCAGCACTAGACAGGGCCGCTCAATTCTCCCCTTTTGCTGCCCTGACGGGACACGACTCCGCCATCAAAGAAACTGCAAGATTGACCGACATAAAGCTGGAGCTGGATGAAGACAAGAAGGAAGAACTAGACAGCTGCCTGCAAATGCTTAGGGAACAGACTGCCTTAAGTCCAGAAGTTGAGATCACCTATTTTGTTCCCGATACTAAAAAAACAGGTGGCTCCTACTTTTTAGTGAGGGGAGTTATTAAAAAATTGGATGATATGGAACATAAGATTCTCTTGGAGAATGGAACCGTCATTCCCATCAATGATATTTATGGGATCGAATGCCCTTTCCTAGATTATGGAAACAATTCTTAAAACAGGATTTTTTATCTGATATAATCTCCACTCAACAAGAAATCTGCCAAATGCACGATTTTGACACCGTTGATATTGCCTGCGGCAAGCTCATCCAGCGTGACTACATACTTGGGGTAGTGATCCTTGATTTGAAGCAGATTAGCAACCTCGCGGTCGGATTCCTCCGGCAGTTTGCGGCATACCTGCACATAAATACGCTCATCACGCCGTATTGCAACAAAGTCAATCTCTTTCGTTTCATTCTTGCCAATATAGACCTCATAGCCTTTTCTGCGAAGCTCAAAGTACACAACATTTTCAAGCATAGCGGCAACAGATTTCGGATCGAAACCCATCATACAGTATTTCAGAGAAGCATCCGCAAGATAGAATTTCTCCTGAGTTTTCAACACGGATTTGCCTTGCAGATCGTACCTCTGACAGCGGTATATAACAAAGGCTTTTTCCAGCCATTCCAGATAGTTGTACACCGATTCCACCGAGAGAGAGCGCCCCTCGCTTTTCAGAAACTTCACAATAGCGTTAGCGGAAAAGGTCTTTCCGACATTTTCAACGACATACTTCACAACACGGTTGAACAGGTCAAAGTTGGTAATATTGTGCCGCTTTGTTATATCGCTGGTGATGACGGAATTGTAGATGCCCTCGACGATCTGATACGCCGCACCCTCGTCAAAATTACTCAGCGCAACGATAGGAAAACCGCCCATGCGAATATATTCGGGAAGCAACTCTTTCGGCGTACGTCCGCTTGCCTTCTTGAACTCCAGATACTCAGCAAAGGACAGCGCAAATACAGGGATAGAGATATACCGTCCCGTCAGGTAAGTGGATATTTCGCTTGACATCAACTTGGAATTGGAACCGGTCACATATATGTCTGTATTGGCGTTTTCCAAAAGACTGTTGACTGCTTTTTCCCAGCCCGTGATTTCCTGTACTTCATCAAGCAGAAGATAGTAACGCTCGCCATCCGTCATTTTATCTCTAATGCCATTGTACATATCCTTATGGGTCATACCGTCGTCAAAATCTTCCGAGGTATAGCGCATACTGATAATGTTGTCGGCAGGAACACCGTTCTTTATCAAATCATCCTGTAACATATCTAAAATCGTAGATTTACCGCAACGACGAATACCCGCAAGTATTTTCACCAACGGTACATCACGATAGGTTTTCAGCAAATCCATATAGTGGGGTCTAACGATCATAACATCGCCTCCTTCACTATTAATATATCCAAAAACATCTGTATGGTCAATAGTTTTTGCTGGAATTTCGTAAAAACTTTCTGATTTTTACCACTTTTTGGGCCGTTTCTGTTAAAGTAAAAGCGCCAAAAGAAAGGTTCACCAGCTGCTCTGGTGAACCCCTCTACGTTCAAAATTCCCATTGTCACAAACATTTTAATATTGCAGCCTACCCCCTTGCAATAAGGCCGGGCATATCCTGCTTTTACTTCAAAATGCCCGCCTCTGCCATGCTATTAACAGTTTTTTATTATTCCTGCTGTAAGACTGGAAAGCGACGGGTTCCTCCACCGGGAGATTTACAAGGAAATCCCGCCGAAGGTGGAATACTCGCTTACCGAGTTTGGAGAGAGCTTCATCCCCGTCCTGCAGACCATGATGGCTTGGAGCGAGACATACCTCTGCCCCGATTATCAAAATCCCTATGAGAAATAGTGCATGGGACTAGTTCATTATGCAGATTCATCATATTACCCTTCCAAGTGATTTCCGGCCTGCCTGTGGAAATAGCAGACCGCCGCATATGGTAATGGGCCATCTGCGGCGGTTTGTTCTTTGCATATTTTTTACCATTTCATGCAGCATACCATCCTTCCTTCTCGCTTACTGTATCCATGATGTGCTGCAATTCCTTATGACAAACAAATATTTCCACATATCGCTATTGGATGGAAGCCATATGATGCATTATCTCGTCATAAAAATCATCCTGATGACCGCTTCTAATACACGACCAGCCTATCCTTCCTTCATCTAAGAAATATATTTTATTACAGTAACTTGCAATATGGGGATCATGTGTCACTAATACAACCGCTTTATGCCTTTCACTATTTATTTTCATAAAGCATTGCATAATATTCAATGCAGATGCCAGATCGAGGTTACCCGTTGGCTCATCGGCAAAAATAATTTCCGGGTCATTTGACAATGCTCTGGCAATGGCAACCCTTTGTCTTTCCCCGCCAGAAAGCTCATAAATATTCTTATTCAAAAGATATTCTATCCCTAAATTACACGCATTTTCTTTAACAATGCCCTTCGCTTTTTTATAAGGCACTTTATTCAATACCAACGGGAGCATTATATTTTCCTCCGCTGACAGATTATCCATCAAGTTAAAATCCTGAAATACAAACCCAATACTGTTCCTGCGCAACTCAGCTAAATAATCAGCATTTAGTTTTCGTATATCCTTTTCTCCATAATGTATCTTTCCTTTTGTCGGCTTGTCTATTGTCCCCAATATTTTCAGCAAAGTGGTCTTTCCACAGCCAGACCTCCCCATGATACCAATAAAATCCTCATCTTCAATATTCAGGTCAATACCTTTAAGAACCGGATACTCTTTCTCCCCGCTTATTCTGTTTGCCATTCCATGATTATAGCTTTTTATAATGCCCCGGGCTTTCACTATACACATACTAAATCCCTTTCATTTTCTCCTAATGCACCTTTTATAATTGCCGTTAATATCATTTGCTTTACTACCACGTAATAAATTACATTTACACACAAAATAATGATCTGAAAAAGTAAATACTCTTTCAAATATTTGCTGTACAGCATATTGCTATATGCCAGTTCCACCAGCATATAAAAGAAAGACAGAGCAATTGCCAGGGCTGCAGGCAGGCACAATAATTGACGGTATTCTTTAACGACATTTTTTTGGATATCTGCCTCAGCCATTCCCAAAAACAGAAAGGTTTTGCATTTGCGAATAATAAAGGGCTGATCTGCTTTTATTTTTAAGGATAAAATTCCGTAGCAGGAAAGCTGGCAATAGATTCCAAGGAATAAACTTATGATCTTGGTAAAAGTCATTGTTTCCTTTTCATTTCTTACAAATTCTGTCCTCCAGAAAATCATGTCATTTCGTTCAGTGATGGATTTATTGTACGCTTCATATTCCTTATCCAATTCTCCTTTTTTTACTATAATCTTCATAGTTTCATTTATCCCGTTTATGATACTCTTCTCTGGTAAAACAGCAAACTGATATAATGGCAATGGCTGCTCAAGCCCAAACACAACTTCGTCCCATATCTTGGAAACAGTAAATTCACTTTCCTCTCCATTCTGTATCAAATAAACTACATCCACCATATCAGCATTAGATGTAGCTTCATTAATGATAACAGCCTCATTATCATCAAGAATCAGTTCTTTACCAGTTAATTCAGAATAGCTTTTGTCAGAAATACATATATACTCCTTATTTGAGTATGCTGTTCCCTCTGTTTTTATATAACCTGTTGCTGCTGGCAGCTCCATTATATCCTCACCTAATATTTCCTTTACAGCATTCTCTGTCCTGCCATTATCCACAATTCCTACAAACCCATATGGGTATTCTGTGCTGTCCACATTATCCGGGGCATCTGATATAAACATTCCCCCTGTAAAATATAAAACAAGGAAATTCAGCACAGCCATAATAAACAGCATCCTACAGTTACTTGAAAATTTATAGTAAAATTCATTTAATGAAAGAAAGTGTTTAAAATAATAGCTCTTAAATGCCTTTATAAGTTTCAATAAAAGGCTGCCCCCAAATGACATTAAAATATAAATGCCGCATAAACATACCGCCATGCTGATAAAACGGCTTAACAGATCTTCACTTTTTGTAAGATTTATGGCATAAATAATCAGCCAGAAGCCCAAGCCGCCAATAATCCATGTCCTTTCATGCTTTTTCTCCCTTTTTATCCCACGCATCTGCATCTGCGTTAAATCCCACTTACGAAAATAGACAAAAGCGATTACATACTCCAATACAGCCAAGGCAAAACAGGTTTTGACAATTGAACCGACTATCCAGATAATGCTTGAAGGGAGCAGCGGCCCTGACGAATAGCCCATCCTTAATAATATAAAAAGAAGCATGGCTACGGCTATTCCTCCAACCAAGATACCAATAGCTGTTGAAAAGAAACAAATCAAGAAAAATTCCCCTGAGAAAAAGCGGAAAATAATCTTCCTGCTGCTCCCCAGCATAAGCAGTATACTGTAATCCCTGTTTTTTGACCTTACAAAAAAACGTGTAGCATATAGCAAAAAAAGAACTGACATAACAATAGCCACAGCAAAGAAAAAAGAGCAAAGCGTATTAATTCCCCCTGCTTTTTCGTCCAGGCGGTACTGCTTATTGATTTGATATATAGATAAAACAATCACCCAAAGAACAATCGAAAAAATAATACTTAAAGAATAGACTTTTGCCTCCTTCAAATTCATATTTTTGTATATTAATTTGAATAACATACTATTCCTCCACTTCCAATAAACAAAAACAGCCCGCTATTCACTTGCGCCTTTCAAAATTTTTTCCAATAATGTTACATAACCTTTAAATTCTGATAAGCCTTTTTCCGTTAGGTGATATGTGCTTTGTGGCTTTCTGTTGATAAACTCCTTTTTACAGTTTATAAATTCCCATTCTTCTAGTTTTACAAGCTGGGCCCCAAGATTGCCTGATGTCGCATCCGTAAGATTCTGAAGTTCTTTAAAGTTTTTCTCGCCCGTAACTAAAGCGGATATGATGGCAAGACGGAGTTTATTGGTAAACGCCTCCGGTATTGAAAAAAGATCCACCTTATTGTTCTCCTTTTCTCTTTTTTAGATAAAGTCCCATTAAAACCATGCCGGCTGACAAAATAACTGTTGTAAAAACAGCAATGGCATTTATTTTCACATCATTCCCGTGAAAATCTGCTACTCTTACTTCCAAACCAGTCCCCGCAAAAATAAGAAAAAGAAATGCCATTACGAAAGAAACTCTCTGTATCAATTTGTCCTGAATAACAAATCCCATAACAAAGCATCCAATCATCACAAAAACGAATTGAAAAAGGGGCTGAATATACTGATCATTACCTGCCTTTTCATAGCTGACCATATGAAAAAATATACGGAATAATTCTCCTCCGACCAGCAGCAGCCCCCATATATTAATCAGGCTCATGCTCAGTTCATTTTTAAACTGTTTCAATTTGTTACGGTAAATGAGGTAAACGATAAAATACCCTATAACCGACACAAAACTGATCCCTCTAAAAAGACCCCATATTACCAGACTGACATTTTCCATCCTTTTCATAATTCCAAACATCAATGCGTACAGGAAACAGGTAAGTATCTGGACAGCTCCAATACCAATAAAAAAGTTGGACACTTTAGAAAAGTCATTCTGTGTCTTATCAATCACTTTTTTAATTAAATTAACATCTTCAAGTGCTTCTGCAATTTTTTGACTCATAATATGTATCTCCTTACTCTATTTTATAGACTACTCTATTATTGTACATATATGCCGTTGTTTTGTCAACAATGAATCTGGTATTTATTGTAATATGGCACGCACTCATGGAATTAATTTCACATACATGGTATAATTGTTCCAATGAATCTGGGAAGTGCGACCATAAATTTTTCAACATTGTCAGATTGCCATAAGGAATGGCAGGATATTCTCGTAATCGGGAAAAGCATAGAACGTGACGGCAGGAAATACCACATTCTTGGCATGACCTTATCCGATGAGGCAAAACTGTACATCATTGAGCCATACGATAAGCGGGAATCCATAAACAGAAAAGGCGTCCGCAACTACAGCCGGAGATTAAAGGAGTATAAAGGAAGAAGCTGCTGCTATTTACATTGCAGCGACTTGAAAAGACCATTACTCTGAATGTGGGAAGAAACCGTTCGTTTTCTTTTACGGATGATTATGAGGACAACGTGCAGTGCCACATAAATAATGTAACACTGATAGATGTGTGGAAGAATACAGCGGAAGAACTCCGTGATCCCAAACTGGCAGAAAGGTTTTCCCCTGAACAGTTGGAAGAAGCAAGAAAGCACAGCTATGACGCATTGGGGTAGTGTTGCTCGAAGGGGATGTGCTATATCGGCATAGAATATGAATGTAGCAAAAATTATGACTTGGTATTCTATTCCAAGCAGTATTTAAAATCCCGTCCGGAAACACGGCAGGGATATGTATTTTTCTATATCACTCTTTCATGTACTTCACTTCACTTTCAATCTGTATTCTGATGCAATTCATGTCTGTAGATGTGTAATGTAAACTACTATCGAGGTGAATTACAATGAATGATGCAAAACAAACTCTGGCTTCCGCAGTGCATGAAGCCGCTGACTTGCTCCCTATGGTTCGTTACCTGCTTGATCTGTTGCGAAAATAAGGCGTTCTGACACTTGCAGGAACTCAATATGACTAATCTGAAATATAGCTATTCTGAACCTTCTTAAAAGTATAAAGGCGCCTATTGCAATCTTCCAATAAACACCTCCCCGTTAAGTCTGCTTTGCTGTATTTCTCTATTGTATTCGATTATGCCCTCGCATCAAAGCCGCTCTGCACGTCCATCCCAGCAACGCCAGCATTTATCTCCTGCCTTGCCGCACGGAACGCATCATAAAGAATAGCCAAAAGCCGCCGCCCACTCATTACTCCATTGTCTTGATCCGCTCCACAAGAGAAAGGCGGTTGGAATATCGCACAGCAAATACAGAGAAAACCACAGCCACTGCCAGCAGTGCCAAAACAAAAACTGCCGTTTCAATCAAAGGGAATGTATAGGACAGCTTACCCAAAATATTGAAGCTGCTGATCATATAGTCTGCAACGGCTCCAAAAATTCCGCCAATGCCGGCGGATATAATAACCGTGACTCCCACATACCATAGGCACTCCGCAATCAGCATACGAGATACCTGTTTTCCTGTCATGCCCACAGACTGCAAAATTCCAAGCTCCTGCTGTCTGTCCAGCAGATTGGTCATTAGAGTGTTGACCAGATTTACAACAGAAAACACGAACAGGAAAGCTAGTAGCAGATAAACTCCCTGTTTCATAAGGTTCAACTGCGATTTCAGAGAAGCAGCAAGGTCTGCCCTGGATGAGATTGTTAGAATCGGGTTTTCCAGCAAGTCAAAAATGGACGCTCTTAACACATCCGAATCATCTGATGTGTGTATGTTCCAAACAGCCTCTATATTCTTAATGTCCGGGTAGAGTTTATGGGCTAGTTCTTCCGTAAGGGTAAACAACCCCCATGCACTAGTACCGCTTGTCACTCCCGGTTTGGCAATTCCCATAACTGTTACCTGCATGGTATTGCCGTCCATCGTTTCAAAAGTCAACACATCTCCGATGGTCGGAGTATAGCCATAAAGCATACTTAAAAGTTGCTCACCTGAATCTGTTACAATGACACCATCATTTGCAACAAGTTCCTCATAATCTGCGCTACCTTTCTCCATGTTTTCGCCCGGTAGCCACATTTCCATCCCTGTGCGGTCTAGTACAAGAAATTCCAAGGACTCTGTTCCGTCGGGAAATGTGACCTTTGCAAAGGTCGCCTCATGGGGGGTGATAGATTCCACTCCGTCCAGAGTCAGAAGCTCTTGCCGCAGTTCTTCCGTCAACGGGTTTTCCCTTGCAATATCTGGGAACCCTTCCGCTCCTCCCGAATTTATCCAACTGACTTCATAGTTACAGTGGTCACCCATTGATTTAATCGCCATTTTTTCGGGGCTAATGGAATTGAATACTGTTGCCACTGCTACCAAAAACACTCCAGTCAGTCCTAAAGAGGTCAGTGTGATGATTGTCTTTTTCCGACTCCTCTGGAAATTCATCCGTGCCAAAGCGGATGGGGTGATACGGTGGTTTTTCTGATCTTTTCGGTCGACCCCGGTTTCATAGCCGCTGGAACGTACTGCCTCGATGAGGGACACCCTCGCCGCCATGCGGACGGGTGCGTGGATTGACAAGAACACAGTCAGGGCACAGACCACTGCTGTTGCCAGCAGGTAGGGCAGATTTCCCATCCAACTCCAGTGCGCCGTATTGATGGCAAAGCCAATACTCCCACCAATCAGCAGACCCAGAGGGATTCCGCAAGCCGCCAGAAGTAAACCCTCTCGCTGCACAATCCGACGAATCTGCTTCGGTGTTGCGCCGATGACCTTCATACGCCCATATTCCCGCATTTTGCCTCTAACGGAAATAAAAAATATACTGTAAATGACCACCGCACAGGCAACCAGCAGCAGAAGTGCCACCGGAATATAGTATTTCATAGTTCCGCTCTTAAAGCCCTGCATATCGAAGTAATTGGAGCTGTAAAAAAGACAATTCTCTATTACACCGTTTGCCGTCAGAAATGCGGCAATATCAGTTTTGAGCTGTTCCAACTCCATAGTGTCAGCACCTGTATAGCGAAGCCGGAACTCAAATAGTGGTTCTCCTTCAGCCATCTTCTCTACAAAAGCCTCGGACACATAGAGTTGAAACATACGGGAGTCATTTTCTACATCTATAATACCGCTAATGGCGTAGACCTGCTTGCCGTTTCCAAGATCAGCTTCAATAGTTTGTCCGACCTCTACGGGAATTTCAAAATACTCCAGGAACGCCCGCTCCACCAAAATATCATTGGCAGCCTGGGGAAGTGTGCCTATGAAGGGCGGCTTTTTTCCTAGTTCCATCCAGCTGGCATCAGCATACTCCACCGTCAGGACGCTGTCACCGTAGCGAACCGAACCGTAATTCTGCGACAGTCCCCAACTCTCCACCTCTGGACAATTCGACAGCTTTTTAATCATATCCCAATCGCAATTCACCACAACCGCCTGATATTGGCCGCGAATATCGTCCTCTAAAGCTCGGTCACTAGCAGCCGCCGCACAGAAAATAGCAGACATGAGGGCTACTGCCAAAGCAATGGTCAAAATCATAAACAGATTGCGCCGATTATCTGTCTTGATTCTCCTTGTTGCCAGTTTCTTTTCGATGGCACTTGTATCATTTTCAAAAGGCCAAGTCATAGTCCGTCACCTCCTTACCCTATGATTTTGCCATCCTCAATCCGCACAATGCGGTCGGCAAGTTGGGCAATCTCGTTATTATGAGTAATCATTACGATGGTCTGGTTAAATTCTTCGCTGGTACGTTTCAGAAGACCCATCACATCGGCGCTGGTCTTACTGTCCAGATTGCCAGTCGGCTCGTCGGCCAGAACGATGGCCGGTTTAGTAATCAGAGCGCGGGCAATAGCGACACGCTGTTGCTGGCCGCCGGAAAGGTTGTTCGGCATATTTTTCAGCTTATCCTCCAACCCTAACATAGAAACTACCCCATCTATGAAATTCCTGTCCACTGTATCGCCGTCAAGTTCTACTGGAAGAACAATATTCTCATACACATTCAGAATCGGTACAAGATTATAGTTCTGGAAAATAAAGCCTATATTACGGCGACGGAAAATGGTAAGCTGCTCATCATTCATCTTAGCCAATTCCTTATCCTTCACTCGGACAGAGCCTGATGTCGGGACATCAAGCCCGCCTGCCATATGGAGCAGGGTAGATTTTCCGCTCCCGGACGTGCCGACCACTGCCACAAACTCTCCCTGTTCCACGCAAAAATCCACGCCATCAAGTGCACGGGTAATGTTCGGCTCTGTACCATAATATTTTTTCAAATTTTTTGTCTGTAAGATGCTCATATAAATACCGCCTTTCTTCCATGTGGCTGCCACAGTCACTATTCGATAAATACATCATAAAATCAAAATGTTGCAGAAATGTCCTAAAACCTATGAAAATCTCCTTTGAATTGCTTCAATTTTAGGACATTTTATTTCTTCGGAAGAAATACAGAGAACGTAGATCCCGCCCCGGAAACAGAAGTAACCTTAATATAGCCTCCTTGCATGGTAACAATCTCGCGGGCAAGATAAAGACCAATACCTATCCCGTCTATTTCATGCACTGTGTTCTCCCGATAAAAGCGTTTGAAGATTGCCGCCTGCTCCTTTTCGGGAATGCCTTTGCCTGTATCCGCGATGTCAATCTTAAAATACATTTCCCATTCCTGCACGGTCACGCGGATGCTGCCACATGCAGGGGTATATTTCACCGCGTTATCCAGGATGTTATATAGAGCTTCCGCCGTCCAGCGGCTATCATGTGGGAAAGAAAAACTGTCCAGACAGTCCACTGTCAAGGCAATCTGCTTTTTCTCCATTGAAGCAAGGATTCCGTTCAGGGCCGTCGTTAGCGTGTCAATGAATAAAGCTGGTTTCTTTTCGAGGGTAATCACGCCCGTTTCCAGCCGGGAAGTCTTTACCATTGCCTGGATCAGAAAATCTAGTTTATCAAGCTGGCTCGCCGATGCCTGCAAAAACTCTTGCAGTTTTCCCTCCGGCATTTTCCGAGTCTGCAGGGTGTCATTTATCATTTTGAGGTTTGCAATCGGTGTTTTGGTCTGATGTGAAATGTCCGACACAAGGGTTTGCAATTCCGCCTTTTCTTCGTATGCCTTGCAGCGGTTTGTCTGCATGATATCGTACAGCCGTTCCAACCGGTGCGATATGCGGGCCAAAGAGGTTTCCGCTTCCATATCCACCTGTGGCCTTTCACTGCCGTATATCATCCCATCCAACGTCCGGCATAAACTGTTCGTAAACTCCATCAGCTTTCTTTGAAAAAAATGCAAAAAGACCATACCCCATACAGATAGGGCAGCGGTCAGAAGCGTTCCATACAGGGCAAAGATTCCGCTGCCAGTCATCAGACAGAAAACAACTATCAGGCAGGCGGCGGTAATGACCACAGCGGCTGCCAATATCAGCATGAATCTTCTGATCGATAAATTTTGAAGTTTCATTCCATCCCGCCTCCAATCCACTGATAACCCACGCCATAAGCTGTCTTGATATATTTATGGCCATCCACTTCAATCTTCTTGCGGATGCGGCTGATTATGGTAGTCAGGGTATGCTCATCCACAAAATTCCCATCAACATCCCACAGTTTTTCTAAAAGTTGCGTTTTCGTCAGGATCAACCTGCTATTCTTTATAAACAGCAACAGGGTTCGGTATTCCTTTGGAGTGAAATCTATGGGATTTCCGCCCAGTGTAGCAGTCTGTTCGGAAAAGTCGATATTCAGAAAGCCGTCCCCATATAAGTCATGATGCGGGTGGTGTTGCTCTATAGTCTCAAATACGGCGGTAATCTTCCTGCAGAGTACCGCCACGGAAAAAGGCTTGGTGAAATAATCCGCCCCTCCCACCTCATAGCCTTTTAGCATATCGCTTTCTCTGTCGTTGGCGGTCAGAAAGATAATGTATGTCTCCGGGGTTTTCTCCTTTATCTCAGTACATAGGTCAAGCCCGCTTCCATCTGGCAGATTGATGTCCAACAATGCCAGATGATAATTTCCCTTTAACAACTCTCTCGCCATAGAACAGGTATAGGCAGAATCCACCTCATAACCATCCGAAACAAGGTTATAGGCAAGGGTTTTATTCAATATGGTGTCATCTTCAATAATGATGATTTTCTTCATGTTTCCATTTCCTTTACTAGGTTTTTCGCATATTGTAAAACTCAAATGTTGCAGAATTATCCTAAAATCTTTTTCTGCTTTCAAAAATCTTTTTGCGGATTTTGATATTGATATCATTATATGCAGTCAGCCGAATAACATCAAGCATCGCTTTATAAGACATTAGGACTTTTCCTACTGTAGGAAAGTGTTTCAAATTGTGGATTTCCTAAAAAATAAAAAAGGAGCCTTTGCAGCCCCTTATCACTTTCCCATTATCTTTTTACCGCTATACTCATACACTATTTGGCAAAACCCATACAATTTGGCAAAACTGAACTTTTTAGCAAAAGTCGGAGGTTTTGCCAAATTGTGTCCATTTATCCCCAATCGCCACGTTATCAGCGGCATCAAAAAAGCCCAAAAAGAGGGATTCACCAACCACTCTGGTGAACCCCTCCAAGCCCGAAATCCCTTGATTTCAAGCCATTTCCATACACTTTCGCCAAATCGTTCAAAATTCCTATAGCATCTACAATCGAATCCTCGCTTTGCGAGTATTCTATTGTTATTAATTAATTATTAATAGCCGCCTGTGCCGCTGCCAGCCGTGCAATAGGCACCCTGAAAGGCGAGCAGGACACATAATCCAATCCCAGCTTGTGGCAGAATTCAATGGAGGAAGGGTCTCCGCCATGCTCGCCGCAGATTCCAAGCTTGATATCCGGGCGGGTCTTGCGACCGCCTTTCACTGCCATCTGCACCAACTGACCAACTCCGGTCTGGTCCAACCTTGCAAAGGGGTCGGACTCGTAAATCTTTACTTTATAGTAAGAATCCAAGAATTTTCCTGCGTCGTCACGGGAGAATCCAAAGGTCATCTGGGTCAAGTCGTTGGTACCAAAGGAGAAGAACTCTGCCTCCTCAGCGATGGCATCAGCAGTAAGGGCAGCGCGGGGAATTTCAATCATGGTTCCGATGCGGTATTGGATATCGGAATTCTTTTCCTTCTTAACCGCTTCCGCCACTTCCACTACTACATCTTTGACGTATTTTAACTCTTTCTTTTCGCCCACTAAGGGAATCATAATCTCAGGTACGATATCATAGCCTTTTTCAGTCTTTACTTCAATGGCTGCTTCCATTACGGCTCTGGTCTGCATCTTTGCAATTTCGGGATAGGTAACTGCCAGACGGCATCCCCTGTGTCCCATCATGGGGTTAAACTCATGCAGTGCATCGCATTTGTTCTTCACTTCTTCCACGGTCATGCCCATATCCTGCGCCAATGCCTTGATATCCTCTTCCTCTGTGGGAACGAACTCATGCAGGGGCGGATCCAGATAACGGACGGTCATGGGCTTTCCTTCCAGAGCTTCGTACATTGCCTTAAAGTCTGCCTTCTGGAACTGTCCAATTGCTTTCAGGGCTTCTTCTCTCTGCTCCAAAGTATCGGAGAGAATCATTCTGCGGAACTTGGGAATTCTGTCCTCGCCAAAGAACATATGCTCGGTACGGCACAGTCCGATTCCTTCTGCGCCAAGTTCCATTGCCTTTTTGGTATCTGCCGGGGTATCTGCATTAGTGCGCACTTTCAGGGTTCTGAACTCATCAGCCCATTCCATGATGCGGCCAAAATTACCGCTGACAGAAGCTTCCACGGTCTTGATATCCCCTTTATAAATTTTGCCTGTGGTTCCGTCCAGAGAGATATAGTCTCCCTCATGGAAGGTTTGTCCGCCAAGCTCAAACACTTTGGCTTCTTCGTTGATTTTAATATCGCCGCAGCCCGATACACAGCAGGTACCCATGCCTCTGGCAACCACGGCTGCGTGGGAGGTCATGCCGCCGCGCACGGTGAGAATTCCCTGAGAAGCATGCATTCCTTCAATATCCTCCGGAGAAGTCTCCAGACGAACCAGAATGACTCTTTCCCCTCTTCCGCCGATACCGGCAGCCTTGGCATCCTCTGCGGTAAAGTATACCTTGCCTGCCGCAGCCCCGGGGGATGCGGGAAGCGCAGACCCAATGACTTCGCCCGCCTTAAGCGCCTCTGCATCAAAGGTAGGATGCAGCAGCTGGTCAAGGGATTTCGCCTCGATTCGGCAAACTGCCTCCTTGGGGGTAATCTTGCCTTCATCTACCAGATCGCAGGCAATATTGATAGCTGCCGGAGCAGTCCTCTTGCCGTTTCTGGTCTGGAGGAAGTACAATTTGCCTTCCTCTATAGTAAATTCCATATCCTGCATATCACGGTAATGCTCTTCCAGCTTTTCTGCAAGCTCCATGAACTGCTTGTAGCAGTCAGGCAGATCTTTCTCAAGCTGGGAAATGGGTTGGGGCGTACGCACGCCTGCCACCACATCTTCGCCCTGCGCGTTGATGAGGTACTCGCCAAAAATGCCTTTCTCTCCGGTGGAGGGGTTTCTGGTAAACGCCACGCCTGTGCCGGAGGTATTACCCTTATTGCCGAACACCATGGACTGCACATTCACGGCAGTCCCCCAATCGCTGGGAATATCATTCATGCGCCTGTATACAATGGCACGGTCATTGTCCCATGAGCGGAACACTGCCTTTACAGCCCCCATCAGCTGGTCTTTGGGATCCTGAGGGAACTCCTGCCCATTCATTCTTTCCTTGTAAACCTTTTTAAATCTCTGGGCCAGCTCCTTCAAATCCTCTGCGTCCAGCTCTGTGTCAAACTCTACGCCCTTTGCCTCTTTCATCTCGTCAATAATCTTCTCAAAAAAGGACTTGGGTACCTCCATAACCACATCGGAGTACATTTGAATGAATCTTCTATAAGAATCATAAGCAAATCTGGGATTGCCCGTCTTTGCGGCAAAGCCCTCTACTGCCGTGTCATTCAGTCCCAGATTTAAGATGGTGTCCATCATGCCGGGCATGGATGCTCTTGCGCCGGAGCGGACAGATACCAGCAAAGGATCCTGAGTATCGCCAAACTTCTTGCCCATCAGCTCTTCCAAGTCGCTGAGATTTTGAAAAATCTGTTCTTTAATTTCATCGGAAATCTGTTCTTTGTTGTTATAATAATCTGTGCAAGCCTCCGTGGTGATTGTGAAGCCCTGGGGAATCGGCAGCCCTAAGTTGGTCATCTCCGCTAAGTTTGCCCCTTTGCCGCCTAAGAGGTTACGCATATCCGCATTGCCCTCTTTGAATTTGTACACCCATTTGTTCATAGTATTCTCTCCTGTTTTCCACTTTTCTGTACTATTGACTAGTATGCCAAACATCCAAAACTAAATTCATCATAACAAGTAGTCCACAGAATAGCAAGCAATATTTTCCATCACCCAATTTTTTTATCAGGCAGAAAACTATCAAAAATAAAGATATCAAAATACTGCCTTGCCTTTTCAAGCTCCTCTCCGCTCTTCACCGTCCATGCCGCCGCCTTGGCCTTAAAAAATCTGCGGCAGAGCCTTAGGGACAGGTTGTCCCCAAATTTACAGTTATAAGAGATGAAATCCGGTCTGCTCAAAAAATTGGCAAGAAGATTCTGCAGCAGATGATACAGAATGCGCTCTCCGCCTTTGCTGCTTTTTCCCATTTCCGTCCGCAAAAAAGCATCTGAAAGCTGTCCTCTCACGACATTCTTCCTGTTTTTGCGATACCAATTAAGAGCCAGGGGGTTAAAGGATTCTATGCAGTACATTCCCTTATAATCAGCCAAAAGTGCATCTGCAACGGAGCAGAGGGAAATATCTTTCCTCTCGATTTTCAGTTCGATAATCAGGGGAACCTTTCCCTGAATCATATTCAATACATCTGCAAATTTGGGAATCTTTTCCTTTGAGCCGCAGAGGGAAAACTGCTGCAGCTCCTCATAAGTGTAATCGCAGATTTTTCCTTCTCCGCCGCAGACCCGCTTTAGGGTGAAGTCATGAAATATCACAGGAATCCCGTCTTTGGTAAGCTGCACATCCATCTCAATGCCAAATCCTGCATTTAACGCCCGGCGGAATGCCTGCAGGGAGTTTTCTGGAGCTTCCGTCTGATTGTCATGCAGTCCCCTATGGGCATACAGACATTTTTGAAAAGGCTCCATGTCCGGTTTGTCCGATATTCTCGGCATCAAAAGAAAGAAATACATTGCTATCAGAAAAAGGATACATCCTATAACAATTGCTATTATTGTACTCATATCAACCTCCAAGACGCTGCTTTGCCGCATCTCATTGCCTATTTGACTTTACTCCCATCTTCCCGATTGTTCAAGACCTTTAATAAAATCTTTAGAATTCTTATATCCAAAACACAGCAAAACCCACATTTCATATGGTTTTTGGGTTGCAAAACCATATGGAACTTTGGTATAATTAAAGGGAGTACATCTAGGAAATACCGAACAGCAAGCCTTCCATGCCATAGAGGCAAAAAACGGAAAACTTAGCTGTTCGTTGAACATACTAATGAAATTTTCCCATTACCATTAAAATTATTATGGAGGATTAAAATATGAAAAAATGGATAGCGGTCTTTGGGTTTTTGCTTGTTTTAACATCTGCTATTTCGGCAAATGCTATTGCAGCAAATGAATACACGGAGGAAACCTTTTACAAGCTGACCATAGGGGGTAACGGCATTCAGAAAGATGTCGATTATTCTTTTGAAAATAATGCGCTTATCATACTTAGCGAAAAAGAAATGACGATCTCGGGCACTTCAACCATAAATGAAAATACGAGGATAAAGGTAACAAGTGAACACGGTGCAAATCTTATATTTTCAGATTTGACTGTTGAGCTTTTTTTGGGCGAGCCGGGCAATCCGACCATGCAGGGCAATCCTTCGGCGGCGTTTGGCGTTGATGATAACGTTGAGTATGTTAATATTACTCTTAAAGGTACTAATAAGCTGCAATCCGGGCCGGGTCATGCGGGATTGGAGAATAACAGCGTTCCGCTTGTAATAAAAGGAGAAGAAGACGTAGAACTCACCGCATTGGGCTATGATGGCGGTGCAGGTATCGGCGGCGGCAAAGATAAAGACGGAGAAAATATCACAATAGAAGGTGGCACCATCATTGCAACTGGAATAGCAGGCGCAGGCATCGGCGGCGGTGAGAACAAAAGCGGCAGACATATAAAAATAAGCGGCGGCACGGTAACTGCCACAGGAACATACAAAGAGGCTGTAAGCTCATACGATAGATATCCTGCCGGCGGCGCAGGTATCGGCGGTGGCTTGTATGGCGACGGCACGGACATTGAAATAAGCGGCGGCGAGGTAAAGGCCAAAGTAGAGAATTCGGGCAGAGGCTTTCACTTTGGCGGTGCGGGCATTGGCGGCGGCTGCGGCGGCATTGCCGAAAATATAACTATAAGTGGAGGTAAAGTTGAAGCTCAGGCCTGCGACGGCGGCAGTGGCGCAGCTATCGGTGGCGGAGGCGGCTACCGTAGCGGTCTTTGCGGACATGATCATCCTGACAAGACGAGCGGCGGTACCTGCACAAATATAACAATAACCGGCAGCGCAGATGTCGAAGCCAGAGGCACTTATTACGGCGCAGGTATCGGCGGCGGCAGCGGCGGTTCGTGTAACACTATAACAATAGAGCTGGACGACAATGGAAAAATATATGCTAAAGGCGGCGGCGGCGCAGGCATTGGCGGCGGCGAAGGCGGCAAGGGCGAAAATATATACATAAGCGGCAAGGGAGAGATCACAGCCGAGATTCGGACTAGCACCGGCGGCGCAGGCATCGGCGGCGGCGAAGGCGGTGAAGGCAAAAATATAAATATAAGTGGAAAAGTAAAGGTTACTGCTTACGTCGCAACCGGCGCAGGTATCGGCGGCGGCTACGGCGCAGACGGCAGCAAAATTACAATTACCTTGGATGATAATGAATCCGGCTTTGTCAATGCTACATGCTACAGCAGCACTGGCGGCAGCGCAGGTATCGGCGGCGGCTACGGTGCCAACGGCTATGATATAACAATAAACAGCGGCAAAGTTACAGCCACAAGCAGCAGTGGCGCAGGTATCGGCGGCGGTGCTGCTAAATACACTCCTCCTTTCAATTATGAGGACGGCACCGGCATCGGCAGCAATATAACAATAAAAGGCGGTCTTATCACAGCTACAAGCGGCAGCGGCGCAGGTATCGGCGGCGGAAGTCATAGCGATGGCAGCGATATAAAAATATATGACTGCACGAGCATCGAAGCCACAAGCAATGGTGGCGCAGGCATTGGCGGCGGCAGCTGCGGCAACGGCACAGATATAACAATAAGCGGCGGCAAATATATCGAAGCCAATGGCGGGCAAGGCAGTGCGGGCATTGGTGGCGGCATGAACCAACAAGGCACAAGCGGCGGCGACGGCACAAACATAATAATATCCGGCGGTGAAATCCATGCCACGGGCGGCAGCGGTCCGGGCGGCGCAGGTATTGGCAGCGGCTATAGTGGTAATGCTGAGGGCATAAAAATAAGCGGCGATGCGATAATCTTTGCTGAAGGCGTTTCAGGCGGCGCAGGTATTGGCGGCGGCATGAACGGCAATGTTAAGGACATAGAAATAAGCGGCAATGCGGAAGTCGAGGCCAAAGGTCAAGGCGGCGCAGGCATTGGCAGCGGCTCGAGCGGCAATGCAGAACGCATAGAAATAAGCGGCAATGCGAAAGTTGAGACCACAGGTCAAGGCGGCGCAGGCATTGGCAGCGGCTCAGGTGGCAATGTTAAGGACATAGAAATAAGCGGCAATGCGGAAGTCGAGGCCAAAGGTCAAGGCGGCGCAGGCATTGGCAGCGGCTCGAGCGGCAATGCAGAACGCATAGAAATAAGCGGCAATGCGAAAGTTGAGACCACAGGTCAAGGCGGCGCAGGCATTGGCGGCGGCTCGGGCGGCAGCTGCACCGATATAACAATATCCAGCGGAAATGTTACAGCTACCGGCGTTGGTTCTGATACGATCAATTCCTCGGGAATAAGCGCCACAGATGTAACGATAGACGGAAAAGACACCGTTGTTACAGCCGAGGGCGGCGGCAGCGGCGCCGGAATAACGGGCGGCAATATAATAATAAACAACGGAGATATTACCGCCAAGGGAGGTGCCAACGGCGGCACGGGAATAAACGGCACAACCGTTAGCATGGGTGAAAGCGAAACCTCCTACCCTTGGATAAGCACAAATGGAATTAATGGACTTACTACAGGCGGAATCCGTAGTGATTTAGCTATTGTTTTCAATATAGACAAAACAGAGGGTACCATTTACGGCGGTGTGGTTGAGCTTACCGAACCCTACGAGCTTAAGGCGCCGTGCACAAAGCTGACAGTGAAAACAGGTGCAGAATTTATAACAGATAATAAATTAACCCTTAACGACGGCGTTATTTTGTACCTTGAAGCAGGCGCAAAGCTGGACAAATACAACAAGATGACTATCATCAAAGGCGAAATACAGCATGAGGATAAGTCGATTTATGTTCCGGACACGACATCCAGAGCGGTAAAGATGGTATGCGACATCTGTGGCAAGGAAGAGCCGCATAATTGGAAAACGGAATGGGAAAATGACGATACTCACCATTGGCATGAGTGTACTCCGGGGAAAGATTGCGCAGTGGTACCCAACGACATAGAAGTATGCAGCATAACCGAAAACAGCCAAAAGGACGGTTATGGCGAGCATGAATACGACTTCGACGCTCCCGCATATGGAGCTGACGGCAGACTGCATTACTTCTGCAAAGACTGTAATTATGAATTAATTGTGGATATTCCCGTAATTCAGCTAATCAAAGTAGACGGCGAAAACGCTCCCCTTGCGGGCGCTGAGTTTGGTCTTTACAACGATGAGGCATGCACCAAGCTGAACACGAGCACGAACCCGAATGCGAACTCCACCGCAACTACAGCAACAGATGCCAACCATAAGGCAGTTGTCTCCTTCGCCGCCGAGCTCGACAAGACATATTACATCAAGGAGATCAAGGCTCCGGAAGATTACAATATTTCCAAAGATGTGTTCAAGGCAGTCGTTGACAAAGACGGAAAGGTAACTTACGGCGTTGTGGGTTCCGAGACAACTTCGGAAGATATCCCCATATGTAAAAACTATGCCATTGAGGATATTGTATCCGACCCCATAAAGATCATTAAGGTGGACGGCGAAACAGGCGATTCCCTTGCGGGCGCTCAGTTCAGTGTTTACAGCGACGCGGAATGCAAAAATCTGATTACAAGCACGAACCCGACCGCAACTACAGCAATAGACACTGACAAGGCGTCCGACACTTACAATAAGGCGGTTGTCTCCTTTGACACCGAACTTGACACGACATATTACATCAAGGAAACCAAAGCTCCGGATGGCTACACGGCTTCCGATAAGGTGTTCAAGGCAGTCGTTGGCAAAGACGGAAAAGTGGCTTACAGCGTTGTAGGTTCCACTGCCACCTCTGAGGAAATACCCGTATGCGAAAACTATGCCGTTGAGGTTGTTGTATCTGACCCCATAAAGATCATCAAGGTGGACGGTGAAACCAACTCTCCTCTTGCAGGCGCTCAGTTCAGTGTTTTCAGCGACGCGGCCTGCCAAAATCCGATAACGAGTATGACCGGGACTACGACAATAGATGCAGACAAGGCGTCCAACACTTACAATAAGGCGGTTGTCTCCTTCTCCACCGAACCTGGCACCACCTATTACATCAAGGAAACCAAAGCTCCAGACGGCTACACGGCTTCCGATAAGGTGTTCAAGGCAGTCGTTGGCGCAGACGGAAAAGTGGCTTACAGTGTTGTAGGTTCCACTGCCACCTCTGAGGAGATACCCGTATGCGAGAACTACGCTGTCGCGGTTACTCCCGACCCAATAGAGATTATTCCCGCCCCTGCAAAGATCATTAAGGTGGACGGCGAAACGGGAGCTCCCCTTGCAGGCGCTCAGTTCGGTATTTACAGCGACGCGGCCTGCAAAAATCTGATTACAAGCACGAACCCGACCGCAACTACAGCAATAGATGCAGACAAAGCGTCCGACACTTACAATAAGGCGGTTGTCTCCTTTGACACCGAGCTTAATGAGACATATTACATCAGGGAAATCACCCCCCCGAAGGGCTACACGGCTTCCGATAAGGTATTCAAGGCAGTCGTTGGCGCAGACGGAAAGGTAACTTACGGCATTGTAGGTTCCACAGATACCTCTGAGGAGATACCCGTATGCGAAAACTACGCCGTTAAAGTTATTGTATCCGACCCCGCAAAGATCATCAAGGTAGACGGCGAAACGGGAGCTCCCCTTGCTGGCGCCCAATTCGGTATTTACAGAGATGCGGAACGCACCCAGCTGATCAAGACCGTAACTGCGGAGATAGACACTGACAATACCTCCGCTACCTACAATAAGGCAGTTGTCTCCTTCGACACCGAACCAAACAGCACATACTACATCAAGGAGACCTTTGCGCCGGACGGCTACAGGGTTTCTGACGAGGTATTCAAGGCGGTGGTTGATGCAGACGGAAAGGTAACTTACGGCACTGTAGGTTCCGAAACAACCTCGGCAGACATACCCGTGTGCGAAAACTACGCTGTCGGGGTTACTCCCGATCCAATAGTTATTGTATCCGCCCCCGCAAAGATCATTAAGGTGGACAGCGAAACAGGCTCTCCCCTTGCAGGCGCCCAATTCGGTATTTACAGCGACGCGGAATGCACCAAGCTGATCACCACCGGGATTACAGTAATAGATACTGACAATGCCTCCGCTACTTACAATCAGGCGGTTGTCTCCTTCTCCACCGAACCGAACAAAACATACTTCATCAAGGAGACCAACGCACCGGATGGGTACAGGGTTTCTCACGAAGTGTTCAAGGCGGTGGTTGACGCAGACGGAAAGGTAACTTACGGCGTTGCAGGTTCCGCAACTACCTCGGAAACTATGCCCATATGTAAAAACGAAAAAACGGATGAAGATGATGATATATCTGATCTGGAGCCCGATCCGGAGGATACACCCCCTGCCAAAGCAGTCAGCCCGAAAACAGGGGATACGTCGGGGTCCGGTATCGTGGGAATGGCAATCCTGAGCGGAATTACTTGTGCTGTATCTCTTGTGGTAGGGGTACAGAAAAGAAAGAAAAAACAGCGGTATAGCTAGATGATACAAAAGAAAGGAGCGGTTCAAAGTGAACCGCTCCTTTTTGGTAACTTTATGCTTATTGGGCTTAGACATAGTAATATTCATTCCAATTGTCAATAATTATTTTTGCATCCAATTTTTCAATCCCTGTGATATCACAGAGTTCCTGCATTGCCTCCTGTCTCTTTGACTTACGGCAAAGTTCGTTTACATGGTCAAAGGTTGCCTTGGGATACTCCTTGCCGTCTATCTTAATAAATTTTTGTTTCTCCGCACGTTCTTTCAGGAGTTGTTTCACTTCCTTTTTCTGCTTCCATCTTGCTCTTATATGGGAGATAATAAGCAGCACGCTTATCAAAAGGCAGGCGGCGCCAGCTATCAATCCCTTTGTACAAAGATCCACAACTTCATTGGAAAGATACAGCGGAAGCACATATTTATCCAAGTCCTCTTTTGTTTCAAATATGCCCGCTTCCTCAAACCATTCTTGGAAAAAATTGTATTTCTTCGCACTCAGCTTTTTAATGCATCCGGTGGCATGAACTTTGTATAACATAACATTGGGTTTGCCTTCCAAATAATCCCATGTAGATTTCACCACTTTATCATAGGGAACAGAATTATCTTCTGCGACCTCCACAGCTATGAAATAAGTTTCTTGGTCTCTACCCGTCACCGGAATGATATAATAGTAATTCGTATGAGTGGTAATCCCGCTTCTGCTTGTACTTTCTGTAGCAAAACTGTCTAACACCGTGTCTATATCAGCCTCCACCATATCAAAAAAGCCGATATCTTCGATATAAGTATCCTTATCATACAGATTTACCCTTGGACGAGTTGCTGCAATTCCGGATTGAAAATTCATAAAAACAAAAACCATGCCAATAACAAATAAAATATAGGCAACTCTTAACCTATTTATTTTCATTAATAAAATCCTCCCTCTTGCATCTTTTGTACTACTTCACAGTATCATATCTCCGATTTTCTGTCAACTTGGGCAATACATTGCATGCAAACTACAATAATTATACATAGATGCTTGCATTTTCCGTAAATTTCTGTAAAATAGAAAAAGTATGGACAACAAAAAAGAAAGGTTTATGTAAATTATGATCAGTGCGAATAATGTAACTTTACGAATCGGCAAAAAAGCTTTATTTGAGGATGTCAACATCAAATTCACAGAAGGAAACTGTTATGGTCTGATCGGAGCCAATGGCGCCGGAAAGTCCACGTTTTTAAAGATTCTCTCCGGGCAGCTGGAAACCACCACAGGGGATGTGGTCATCACCACCGGACAGCGTCTGTCCGTGCTGGAGCAGGATCATTTCAAATATGACGATTATAATGTAATGGACACTGTCATCATGGGAAATGAGCGTCTTTATCAGATTATGAAAGAAAAAGATGCCATTTATGCAAAGGAGAATTTCTCTGATGAGGACGGCATCCGGGCAAGCGAATTGGAGGCTGAGTTTGCGGAGATGGACGGCTGGGAGGCTGAGAGCAATGCCGCCATGCTGTTAAACGGTCTGGGCATTGACACTGCCCATCATTATTCTCTCATGAAAGATTTAGACGGAAGCTTAAAAGTAAAGGTACTGCTTGCCAAGGCTCTGTTTGGCAATCCCGATATTCTGCTTTTGGACGAACCCACCAACCATCTGGACTTGGATGCCATCGCATGGCTGGAGGATTTTCTCATTGATTTTGAAAATACAGTGATTGTGGTGTCCCATGACCGCTATTTCTTAAACAAGGTCTGCACTCATACCGCAGATATCGACTATGGAAAGATTCAGCTCTATGCCGGCAACTATGATTTCTGGTACGAGTCCAGCCAGCTTTTGGTGAAGCAGATGAAAGAGGCAAACAAAAAGAAAGAGGAGAAAATCAAAGAGCTTCAGGAATTTATCTCCCGTTTCTCCGCCAATGCCTCCAAATCCAAGCAGGCTACCTCCAGAAAGCGTGCTCTTGAAAAAATTGAATTGGAAGAAATCAGACCTTCCAGCAGAAAATATCCCTATATTGATTTCCGCCCCGAGCGTGAAATCGGCAATGAGGTGCTGACGGTGGAGCATCTGTCCAAAACCATCAACGGTGAAAAGGTATTGAACGATATTTCTTTTATTGTGGGACATGATGACAAAATTGCCTTTGTGGGAGGAAATGAGCTGGCAAAGACCACCCTGTTTCAGATTTTAAGCGGGGAGCTGGAGCCGGATGAGGGCAGCTATAAATGGGGCGTTACCACTTCCCTTGCCTATTTCCCCAAGGATAATACCGCTGAGTTTGACAATGACCTGACCATTACGGATTGGCTCACCGGCTATTCTCCCGTGAAAGATGTCACCTATGTAAGGGGCTTTCTGGGGCGTATGTTATTTGCCGGCGAAGACGGCGTCAAAAAGGTAAAGGTACTTTCCGGAGGTGAAAAGGTGCGGTGTCTGCTTTCCAAGATGATGATAAGCGGCTCCAACTGCCTGATTTTTGACGAGCCCACCAACCATCTGGATATGGAGTCCATCACAGCGTTAAACAATGGGTTGATTAAATTCCCCGGAGTGGCTTTGTTCTCCTGCCATGACCATCAGTTTGTGGAGACCACCGCCAACCGCATTATGGAAATTTTGCCGGACGGCACTCTGATTGACAAGATTACTACTTATGACGAGTATCTGGCAAGTGACGAAATGGCAAGAAAGCGCACTGTGTTTACTGCAAACAGAGAAGATGATGAGGATTAAGAAACTATGGTAGATTTACATGTACATTCCAATCGTTCTGACGGCACCTTTACCCCAAGTCAATTGGTGGATTATGCCATGGAAAAGGGCTTAACCGCCTTTGCCCTGACGGATCATGACACTGTGGACGGCTTGGATGAAGCTCTGGAATATGCAGAAAGCTTAAGAAAACAGGAAAGTGGGAACACTGTCCCGTTTGTGATACCCGGCATTGAGTTTTCCACAGAGTATGAGGGCTGTGACGTTCATGTGGTAGGCTTGGACATCGATTACAAGAATCCTTCCTTTTGCGCTTACCTAAAGGAGTTTGTGGATTCCCGCACTGCCCGCAACAGGAAAATGTGCGACCGACTTCGCGAGGAAGCAGGCATGGACATCAGCTATGACAAACTAATGGAAGAATTTCCCAATGCTGTCATTACCCGTGCCCATTATGCCAAGTATATGTTAAATCACGGTTATATAAATAGCATGAAAGAAGCATTTGAGCGTTATATCGGAGACCACTGTCCCTATTATATTCCCAGGGAAAAAGTTTCCCCCGAGATGGCTGTGGAGCTAATTTTAAATGCCGGAGGAATTCCCGTTCTGGCTCACCCCATTCTCTATCATCTGAGTGACGAAAGGCTGGATACTTTGGTTGCCCGATTAAAAGCTGTGGGGCTTATCGGCATTGAGGCGATTTACAGCACCTATGATACCGCAGAAGAGCGCCAAATCAGGGCTCTTGCGCAGAAATATCATCTGCTTATCAGCGGCGGCTCCGATTTTCATGGCGCCAACAAGCCGGGATTAGATTTGGCCACGGGTTACGGAAAACTCTATGTCCCTGACGAAGTCTGGGAAAATCTTAAAAAAAGCACCTGTAATTTATTGTTTTGTGATTTGGACGGCACCCTCCTTCGAGATGACTGCACCATAAGCCCTGCCATGAAGGATGCTCTAAACCATATGACTGCTGCCGGTCATCAGCTTATCCTAAGTTCAGGCAGACCCCTGCCCAGCGTTTTGGAAATCAGGGAAACAGAAGGAATTGCCTATCCCAATATGTTAATCAGCTCCTATAATGGGGCTTTGGTCTACGACTGTGAAAGCAAAAAGCCCATTTTGGAGTATCAGATAAGCGGAAGCGATGCAGCATTTATTGTACGGAAAGCAAAAGAAGCCGGTATCCACATCCATGGATACACAGCTTCTGAAATCGTATGTTATGGTATGAATGAGGAGCTCCGCTACTATACAAGCCGCATCCATATGCCCCTCAAATGTGTAGATGACTTAGCCGACGCCCTTTCTGTGGGAAGCACCAAGCTTCAGACCATACACCTGACGGATAAATCCGTTCTGGAGCGCTTTCGGGACGAACTGCTTTCCTGTGAGGGACTAAAAGACAGAATCCAAATCGTCTTTTCCGGCAGCCAATATATGGAAATCCTTCCTATAGAAGCAGGAAAAGGAACTGCTCTGCGCTTTGTGACGGATTATCTGCCCATCCTGCGCACTCACACCTATGCCGCCGGAGATGCCCAGAATGATATCTCCATGATAGAAGCGGCTCATGTGGGTATCGCTATGGCAAATGCTGACCCTGATGTCAAACAAGCCGCCGATATTGTCACGAAAAAAACTAATAACGAGGATGGTCTGTTGGAAATTATATGGTAAAATCCAACTTGCTTCCCGTTTCACTTACTTTGGTTGCCGGAACCTTGCTCCAATCCACAGCTTTGATTCCGGCTGCCAATGCCTCAATAGAATCTGCATTGACACGGGTTTTCTTGGTGTATCCCGGAGGAAGCTCCTCACCTTTATGGCTCCACTTCTCTCTCAGTTTTTCTTCCTGAGCCTTCTTATCTTCCCTTGCCTGCTCTTTCTTTTCCGCACGGCTCTTTTCTATCCATTCCCTCTGCCTTGCACTGTTTTGCTCCAATTCGGCAAAGTAGGATACCTTTCCGCTGTTATCAATGGTGATTCCTAAATGGGTCACATCTTTGGCTGCATCTCCAAGCTGCTCCTTTAAGTCGGCAAACTTATCTGCCGCCCCATCCAAAACCTTCAGGTTCTGCTCCTTTACGGTCTCATCTGCCGCCATTTTCTCAAGTTCGTCCACATCAAATAATACGCTATATTCCTTGGTGCCGCGGGAGAGATAGGAAGCTGCTTCCTCATCCGTGTCATAATCCGCCACCATGAAATCCATATTCTTATACTTGCTCTTCAATTCCTCAAGCAGTCTCTTTGCCTTGACGCTCAATTCTTTGGTTTGGCCTGTCTTTCCTGCTTTGGCTGCCTGCCCGGACTTGTCGGTACGGTCTTTTCCCTTGCTCTTTGCCGTGCTGTCATAATAATTGCTCTGATAAACGTTATAACCTTCTACTCTGCTCATCTGAATGCCCTCCTTAGCATCTGGTCTGAAATAATATTTCAAACCGCGAAATGAAATCCTTTTACGAAAGTTATATCGGTAAAATTGTAAGAAAACTTTAGAGATAGTTTTCACGCTATGCTTCTACAATCAGATATCTGCCGTCCCCAATGTCAAACACTTCATCCGCTTCCAAAAGCTCATCCCCTTCGAGTCCTTCCAAATCGAGTCCTTCCTCCTCAAAAAATTCCATGACTTCCTCCACGGAATTTACCACAACCGCCATACATTCCTCCAGAAAATCCTCGGCTTCCTCAAGACTCTCCACCACGGGCTTGGGGAAAAGTTTTGACTGATTTTCTAAAAAGCATTGCAGCACTGCATCATCATATTCCTGCATAGTCCTGACCTCCTTAAATTTTCACATTTCTTTCATTTCCTGATATAGCCTGCCCACCGGTAGCCCTACCACATTGTTGTAATCTCCTTTGATACCTTTTATATACCGGGCGCAAATCCCCTGAATGCCATAAGCACCGGCCTTGTCAAGGGGCTCTCCTGTGTCCACATAAGCGACAATTTCTTCCCTGCTCATAGGATAGAATTGTACCTTTGTCACCTCATGGAAGGTCTTTCGTAAGATACTGCATTCTCTGTTCCCCTGATATATAAGTGTCACCCCTGTATAAACCTCATGGCTGCGCCCCTGCAAAAGCATAAGCATTTCCACAGCCTCCTGGGCATTTCCCGGCTTTCCCAATATCCTGCCGTCACAGGACACCACGGTATCGGCACCGATAACCAAAAATTCTTCTGTCGTGGGGGACAGTTCCGCAAAAACCGCCTCCGCCTTCTGTCTTGACAGCTCCTGAACCAGAATTTCCGGCACATTGGTGCTTACCTTTTCCTCCACATCACTGACCCTGACCTCAAAATTCAGGCCTATCTGCTCTAACAGCTCCCTCCGTCTGGGAGACGCCGAAGCCAAAATTATCCGCATGCTTTTTCTCCTTCAGTGTGAGACTAAAATTCTGATGTCTCTGCATTGGTCTCCGGTATAAATCGTCTGCTCTCCCGCACCGTTTTCTCCGTGGCCTTTATCTTATCTGTAGCCTCCTTGCAAAATGCATCCTGGCAGTTAAAATTCCTTTTTCCTCTTCTGTCCACCTTCCCATAAGTGCCGTCCGGCTGTAACACCGATGCTTTTACCGTATCCTTCAGCTGATTCTCTAAAATGTGCAACAGTTCTTCTTTCAAGTTTTCCTTTATGATAGGGAAGAGAATTTCCACCCTGCGCTCCAAATTTCTAGGCATCCAATCGGCGCTGCCGCAGTATATCTCGTAGTGGTCGTTATTTCCAAAGTAAAAAATTCTGCTATGCTCCAAAAAATTGCCCACAATGGAACGAACCGTGATATTTTCACTGACTCCGGGAATTCCTACCTTCAAACAGCAGATGCCCCGGACAATCAAATCTATCTTCACCCCTGCAGCACTAGCATCATAAAGGGCCTCAATGATATCCCTGTCACAGAGCGAATTCATCTTGGCAATAATGCGGGCAGGTCTGCCTTCCAGAGCATATTTCTTTTCCCTGGCAATCAAATACAGGAATTTGTCCTTTAACCACAAGGGCGCTAAAGAAAGCTTATTCCATGAAAGCGGCTCCGAATAGCCAGACAGCATATTAAACACAGCTGTAGCGTCCTCCCCTATGGTTTCCAGACAGGTAAGAATCCCCACATCTGTGTAAAGCTTTGCTGTGGCATCGTTATAATTGCCAGTTCCCAGATGCACATATCGGCGAATACCGTCCTCCTCCCTGCGTACTACCAGCGTAATCTTGCAGTGAGTCTTTAAGCCCACCAATCCATACAGAACATGGCACCCCGCTTTCTCCAGCATCTTGGCCCAGCCAATATTGTTCTCCTCGTCAAAACGTGCTTTTAGCTCCACCAGCACCGTCACCTGCTTGCCGTTTTCCGCCGCCTGGGCAAGCGCCGCAATAATGGGGGAATTGCCACTGACACGGTAAAGAGTCTGCTTGATGGCAAGCACCTCCGGATCCTTTGCCGCCTGACGGATAAAATCCACCACGGGACCAAAGGTTTGGTATGGATGATGCAGCAGAATATCGTCTTTTCGTATCTCTTCAAAGATATCGCAGCCCACAGGAAGCTCCGGAACTTGCTGGGGCTCATATTTTGGTGTCTTTAAATGCTGAAAGCCGTCCAAAGCGTACATTTTCATCAGCACGGTCAAATCCAAGGGGCCGTCTATGGAATAGATCTGGGAAATCCCCACCTCAAGTTCTATTTTCAGGAATTTCAGCAGGCGTTTGTCCATGCCCGCCTCCACCTCCAGACGGATTGCCTCCCCCCATTGGCGTTTCTTCAGCAGCTTCTCGATTTCCTTCAGCAAATCGGCTGCCTCGTCCTCCTCTATGGTCAAATCGGCATTTCTCATGATACGGTAAGGGTGGGCGCACACAATATCATAATTCAAGAACAGTTTATGAATGTTGCGCTCAATAATTTCCTCCAAAAGAATGACTTTTTTGGCTTTTCCCTCGGAGGGCAGCTGCACAATGCGCTCCAAAACCCCCGGCACCTGTACCGTGGCAAATTCCAGCTCTCCCTTACCCTCTTTTTTCGTAACCATGGCACCGATATTTAAGGTCTTGTTGCGAATCAGCGGAAAAGGTCTGGAAGAATCCACCGCCAAAGGCGTAAGTACCGGATATACATTATCCTCAAAATAGCTGTCAATGTAAGCAGCCTCCTCCTCTGACAGTTCCTCATGATGCTGAATCACATGAAGTCCGCTCTTTTCCAACAGAGGAAGCAAGGAACGATTGTAGGTGGAATACTGCATATCCACCAGACTGTGAATCGCCTTGTCTAATTGGTCAAGCTGCACGGAGGGCGTCATCCCGGAAATATCGGGCTTTTCATATCCTGCATTCACCATATCCTTTAAAGACGCCACTCGAATCATAAAAAATTCATCCAGATTGGATGCCGTGATGCTCAAAAATTTCAGGCGTTCAAAAAGGGGATTATTTTTATCCCTCGCCTCATCCAATACTCTTTGGTCAAATTGTACCCAGCTCAATTCCCGATTTGTATAAAGAGCCGGGCTCTTCAAATCAATATCTCCCATCTTTTTCTCCATTTCATCAAAAGCTTTTCTTTTGCTTTAGTACCGGCTTCACGCTGAATACCTCCGTAAAAAACTCCCTGCTGTTTTCATAAAAACCTCTTTCCAGCGTAATGTCTTCCAGCGTGTTCACCGTCAAAATCAGTTCATTATCCTTAAGAGATGCCTTGACTTCCTTCATCTTCTGTTTGTGGCTGCGGTCAAGGCTGTTTGCCAGCCGCAAAATCGCAGTGAGTTTTGCCACAATCAGGTAGGAATCCTTGTTCAGACCACTTTTACCTTCCTGATTGTAATATTTAAATTTGCTATGGTTGAACCGCACCACACTAGCAACGATTTCTCTTTCCAGATGGGAAAGTCCTATAATTTCCGTAGCCATAATGATATTGTAAGAGGTCTCTCCAATATTAGTCTGGCTGATATACTTTCCGCAGTCATGAAGTATGGCTGCAATCTGCAGATACAGGCGTTCCCGCTTTCCCAAGCCATGCACCTTTTTCATATTGTCAAAGATGGTGGCTGTAATCTTTCCCAGAGTCTCTGCCCGCCTTTTACTGCCCATATATCGCTTGCTGATGTTCATGGCGCAGGCAATAATATCCTTCTCGAAATCATGCTCGCCTTTGAGCATCTTGTTTTTCTCGGCATATTCATAGGCGATTCCGTCACAGAGGGTAACGCCCGGCGCCCAGATACGGGAAGCACCCATCATCAGCGCAATCCTTCTCATCAAAATGGCACTGATAAACAACAAGGGAACCTTCTCCTCAGGCATATCCATGGCGAGGGCAAGCTGGGATGTGTTGCTCTGCCGCAGAATCTGCAGCATTTCTTCAAACTCCTCCTCATTCACAATGGCATGTCTCTCATTTTCCTTGAGTCTCTTCACCATCCAGAAGGATAAATAATCATCCACCACAATGATATTTTTAATTTCTTTTCCCTTTAAATACAGCTTTTTATAAGTGGAAAGCTGTGCTGAGGCCATCTCGTCTATGAGATTTTCAAGCTGGGTCTGTCTGGCATTTAAGTGGTTTAACAGCTCCTGAATGCGCAGCACCCCCAGACGAAGGTTCTGGGTGGACACCAGCGTATCGTTTTCAAAGAGAGAAATCTGGATGCTGCCTCCCCCGATATCCACGATTGCCGCAGTTTCTTCTATCATCCGGCGGAATCCGTCCGCCTTAAAGGCCACGGATTTATAATCCAAAAAGCGCTGTTCCGAATTGCTCAAAATATCCACTTTGATGCCGGTATGCTGGGCGATTTTATCTCTGACAATCAAAGAATTCTCCGTCTCCCTGATGGCGCTGGTGCCATAGGCGCGATAAGCTTCCACCTTATAGGTCTTCATCACGGAGGAAAATTCCGTTAAAACCCGGCATAACTCATCCATCTTTTCATTGCTGATTTTGCCTGTGGCATAAGTGTCGCTGCCAAGGGCAATGCCCTGACGGAGGCAGTCTATTTCCCGCATATGATTTTTTCCCGAAAATTCAAAAATCTTCATGGACAATTCAAAACTGCCCACATCAATTGCCGCAAAGGTCTTGCTGCTCATGAAACCCCTCCTAACAAATAATCGATAAACTGCTGGGCGCTCCTGCCGGATAAGCCGCCATGGCTTAATTCCCATTTGTTGGCCTCTGCAAGAAGTTTCTCTTCCGGCATGGAAACCTGATAGCGCTCCGCCAAAGTTTTTACGATATTCTGGAACTGTTTTTTATCCGGCGCACCAAAATAGATGGTCACGCCGAATCGGGATACTAAAGAAAGCTTTTCCTGCACGGTGTCGCTGGTATGCATATCCTCCCTGATTTCCTCCTTGTCGCTGTAGTTCTCCCGAATCAGGTGCCGGCGATTGGAGGTGGCATAAATCAGCACATTTTCAGGCTTTTTTTCCAGCCCGCCCTCAATGACGGCTTTCAGATACTTGTATTCTATCTCAAACTCTTCAAAGCTTAAATCATCCATGTAAATAATGAATTTGTAGTTACGCTTCTTAATCTGGCTGATGACATCATTTAAATCCTGAAACTGATGCTTGTATACCTCGATGATACGAAGCCCCCTGTCATAATATTCATTGGCAATCGCCTTAATGCAGGAGGATTTGCCTGTGCCGGCATCCCCAAACAGAAGGCAGTTGTTTGCCTTTCTGCCGCTTACAAAGGCTTCCGTGTTGTCTACCAGCTTTTTCTTGGGAATCTCATATCCCACTAAATCGTCGAGATGAACATGAGCAATGTTCAAAATCGGCTTGATCTGCACACCCTCCTCCTCGCGGAAAATACGGAAGGACTTGTGCAGTCCGAACTTTCCCACGCCGTATTCCCTATAAAACTCAGTGAGGGTTGCCTTCATCTCCTCCGGGGTCTGGTCCTTGCAGAATTTTTCCGCCAGCTCACAGATTCTAGCGCAGATGCGGGTATTGTAAACCTTGCTCTCCTGCTTGCTGCTTTCGTATTCTTCTAAAATAGCATATTCTGGCACTTTCAGCTTTTCCATCATGGGCTTAAAATCATAGTCGTAAAATTCCTTGAAAATTACAATATCGTGGAGCGCCGCCGCATTGATGGAGCCTTCGATTTCTCCCCGTATCTCACAGCCGCAGCTGTAACTATTTTCATTATTGACCAAGAGATTTGCCAGATAGCAGTGCCAGAGATTCCCGTGGAAACCATAGGTTCCCGCCACCTCAATCAGTTCATGGATGCAATGGTAAAAAATCCCCTTCATTTCTTCCACAGAGCCGCCTTCTTCATCATAATGCCCCATGAGCCACGCCATATCGTAAAAAAGCTCGCCCTCTTCAAAATCTCTGTATACCATTAATTCTTCTTCCCGCATGTCTGATACCTCTATCGTTTCTCAATAGTTTCCCAATATCTTCATGTTTCTGGCTTCCTCCCTGAGTCCCCTCAGGGCATTTTTCACTGCGCTGTCCGCCAGATTGCCCTCAAAATCCACAAAAAAGCGGTATTCCCAATTCCTGTTCTCTATGGGACGGCTCTCAATCTTGGTCATATTTAAGTTGTTGTAGATAAAATGGGACAGCATATGGTACAGGGAACCGCTCTCATGGGCAACCTCAAAACATATGCTCACCTTTTTGGCATCCGTCCTGAAAATCTTCTGGTTCGTCACGATAATAAACCGGGTGGAGTTGGTATCCGAATGGTTCACGCCTTTTTTCAACACTTCCAGCCCATAAATCCTGCCTGCCTGCTCACTGGCAATGGCTGCCTGGCTTTTATCCTTTTCCTCCGCCACTTTCTTAGCGGCAAATGCGTTATTCTGCATACTAATCTGCTGCCAATCATGTTCCGCCAGATACTTTGCGCTCTGCATCAGGGATTGAGGGTGGGAATACACGGTTTTGATATCCTCCGTCACGGCTCCCGGCACCCCCAGCAGACAATGTTCAATTTTGATAATCTGCTCGCCAACAATATAATTTTCAAATTCCACCAACAAATCATATATTTCATTAACAATGCCCGCTGTGGAGTTTTCAATGGGAAGCACCGCAAAATCCGCGCTGCCCTCGTCGATGGCGCTCATGGCTTCCCTGAAAGTGTCCACATGAAAACCGCTGACCTGCTCCCCGAAATATTGAAGCATTGCCGCCTGTGAATAAGCCCCCTCGGCGCCCTGAAACACCACTCTTGCTTTCTTAGTATCCAGATTGTCCACCCCAATAAAGGGAAGTCTGCTCTGCCCTCCATATTCCGCCAGCATCTGGTATTGCAGTTTGCGGCTCATGGACATAATCTGCTCAAACAGCTCCGCCGCTCCCTGACGGTTAAAGTCGTTGTGGGTCAGGGACTTTATCTTTTCCAACTTTTCATTCTCTCTCTGCCTGTCCAGCACCTTCTTGCCGTTTTGCAGCTTATACTCCGCCACCTGCCTGCAGACTTCCATTCTCTGCTCATACAGACTGACAATCTGTGCATCTATACCGTCCAATTGATTCCTTAACTCTAATAAATCCATAACTTTCTCCGTTTCTCATATATGTAATTTAGATTTTTCACACTTTTACCCTGTCAAAAATATCTTATAACAAAATGCCCTTGATAGCAAGCAAAAAGCAATGTATACTTATAGTATATTTATAAAACATTTTGGCGCGCATCCTATGCGTAGGTAGACTCTTGCCAATATCTTTTATGGGAAGGAAGGCTGAGATATAAGTATGGAAAATAAAAATAAAAAAACAACTGTGCTGGCAATTGTATTTTTAGTGATTGTTCTGTTGGTTTTAGGCGGTATAGCCGTGTTATCCACTTTATTGGAGCGGGTGACCCCAAATCCTCCGGGAACCGTGGGCAACACTGCGGGAAATTTAAATAACGGTGGTTATTTTTGTGAATATAACGGCATGGTCTATTTTGCCAATGCCTATGACTTAAATAATCTCTACATTATGGACCCTGACGAGGGGCAACTCAGAAAGTTAAGCAATACCGCAGTCCGCAATATTCTGGCAGGCGGAGATTATCTGTATTATTTCCAGATGGCGTCCACGGGTGAAGCCGGCATGGGAAACGTGCGAGTTCCCCGTTCTTTCAACCGCTGCAACTTGCAAGGCAAGGATATCACTTCCCTTACAAGGGATACCGTTGTAACCGGGCAATTGGTGGATAATCGGCTTTATTTGCTGACGGCAGGGAATCAACATCCTGTTTTGTATAAGATGAACACGGATAAATCAGACCGGGTGGATTTGGCAAACTACAATATCAGTCCCGCCTGTGTTTCGAACGGCACGATTTATTACAGCGGCACTCAGGATAACCACTATCTCTATTCCTTAAATACCACAACAGATCAATCTTCCGTGGTGTGGGAGGGCAATTTGTGCTATCCCATTGTGGAGGGGGATTATGTGTACTATATGGATATGGGAAATAATTATAGGATATGCCGTTATTCCATGTCTCAGGAAGTGGTTGAAGTTCTGACCAATGACCGCGCCGATTGCTTTAATGTAGGCTCCGGCTATGTATATTATCAGAAGAATGGGCGGGATCCCCAATTAATCTGCATGCGCACGGACGGCTCTGATAAAAAAGTGGTGGCAGTGGGCAATTTCACTCATATCAACATGACCTCGCGCTATGCCTATTTTCAGGATTTTGAAGATGAAACCACTCTGTACCACACTTATCTGGGCAGCGATTATGCAGAAGTCTTTTACGGGGCTCAGGCAATGGGGCAAAAGGATACGAAATAGCTTCACTCTTCAATATGGTCAAGTCCCTGACTTAAGATAGTCACGATATGGGCGTCCGCTAATGCATAAAAAATGGTCTTGCCTTCCCGTCGGTTTTTCACAAGTCCCATCTGCTTTAACACACGAAGCTGATGGGATATGGCGGATTGGGAGCTGCCTAACAGATTTGCAATATCATAAACACACATTTCCGCACATAGCAGTGCGTTTAAAATCTTTAATCTGGTGACATCCCCAAACACCTTGAAGAAGTCTGCGAGCTCCTGCAATTCCTCCTCCGGCGGCATCTTCTCCTCCACCTTGTCTATAATTTTCTGATCGAGATGTATATATGAATTTTCTGCCATGAGGACCTCCTTTTGTTTGTATCATTATTATATTCTTTGTGTCAGATATTAGCAACATCTTTATATAATTTCAGTTTCTCAAGCACCGCATTCATCATGTCTTCTCCCGGAAAATGCCCGGTATCTTTCACTATCTCATACTTCAAATTGCTGTTGCCCGCATTGCTTATCACTTGTTTTACCGTCTGGGTAGAAGCCACAATATCTGTGTCGCCTTGAAGAATGACATACGGCACCGTGATATGGGATAAGGTTTGCGTAAGATTTATCTTCAATAATTCCTTCCACAGGGAACGATTCCCCCTATACCCATTGACCATAACTGCCTTGAAGTCCTTCAAGTTATAATCCGGGCTTGTTAACAATCCTTTGATGATAGGGAGCATTGGGGCTTTTTTACCGTTTGGGTTATAATAGGCGTCGGTGTATTTGGTAAGGCAGGAACTCATTAACTGTAGTTCTTTTGGTGTGGCCGTTTCCGGGTTGGCGTTTTTTAATACCTTCAGCTTCTTTTGGGGAATCTTAGAGGCTTCGAGGGTATGAAAAACTTCCTCGTGAAAAAATATGTCTTTGATAATCTGACCGCAGACCACCACACCGCCAATATGCTCCGACATTGATTCCGCCGCCAATGCGCTCAGAACAGACCCCCATGAACTTGCAAAAAAATATAGGGGATGATTTGGAAAAAGCATTCTGATTTCCAACACCAAGTCGCAGGTCATATCAACAAAGGTTTGGATTTGAAAACTGTCATCGATTTTGTAGTCATTGATTCCACATCCTAATTGATCCCAATATACCATAATAAAATGGTCGGTGAACATGGGAAACAGTCCTCGGCAGCCCACGGAAAAAGGTATGGGGGTTCCCGGACCTCCATGCAGTGTTATCACAATAGGCAAATCTTTTCTTTTACCTTCCAGCAATACTTTTTGTAAATATCCGCCGAGTTTAAATGTATATATTTTTGAAATTTCGTTTTGCTCTATGGTGTTTTTTCGTTCTTTATTCATCAACTTCCTCCCATAAGTCATGGTATTATAGCTATTCGGCCAGTTTCGACAAATGGAAATATGCCTGCATCCCCTGGGTCATGGAAATGCAGCCGTCCTCTCTCACAAAAATCGCCTCCACATCATACTGTTTCGCCAGCTCCATTCCTTTTTCTTCTCCCAGAACAAAGCATGCCGTGGACAGGGCATCGCTTAAAAATCCGCTTTTTGTCAGAATAGTAACACTGCTAAGACCGCTCCTTGCCGGATAACCGGTGGCCGGGTCAATCAAATGATGGTATCGGATGCCATCCACTTCTACATATCTCTCGTAATCTCCGGAAGTGGAAATACACCACTGCCCTGTGAGGGTTAAAACGCCAATACTGCCCGTCCTGTCGTCAGGATCTGCAATAGCGACTCTCCAGGGACTTTTATCAGGTTTTTCCCCATAAGTCAGAATGCTTCCCCCCACGGAGATGACAGCCCCTGACACTTCCCTTTCCTGCAACAGGGTAAGGATTTCATCCAAGGCAATACCCTTTCCCACAGCTCCCAAATCCAGAGACATACCTTCCGGCATACGAATGCTTTGATTTTCCAAAGTCAATTTCTCATATCCGGTGAGGACAAGGGCTTTGGACAACTCATCCTTATCAGGAAGTTTATATTGTTTGGGGTGATCGTTTAAGGTATCGGCAGCTACACCACTATTCAATATGGTATCATCGTCCATGGCCGAACAGCCGTCCATGGCCGCCCATGTATCAATGTCCCAAAGTCCAGCCACTTCTCCTATGGTAATGTCAAAGGCGCCCCCTGAGGCTCTGGAAATCTCCAGACATTGCGACAAAATTGTCTCCATATTAGGGGAGAGAGGCATTGTGGTTCCCTTTCCCGCTTCCTCATTGATGCTGAAAATCTCTGATTCTTTGATTCTTTTGGAAAGCGTTTCTATTTCCAGCTTACGGATGCGTGCAAGAACTTCCTCTGTGATATCCTCTTCCTCATTTGGGGCAGAAGCCGCAAATCCTCTTGGAGCAGCTTCCGCATAAATCTGCTGGATAATTACCGTTCCCATTGCGGTGTCTGTGTCGGTGAGATGTCTGGGGCTTGTGCTGCTGCATCCAGTCATGAATATCACGGAACAGAGGAAAAACAGCGCCAAAACAGGTCTGGCGATTTTACTAATTTTTCTACACTTTCTATTTTTACTTAAAACAGACTTCATTTTTTTATTCCTTTTTGCTATACTAAGGCATAGCATATTGTACTGTGTGATACCATACTAAACCAAACTGCCAAAATTGCCAAAAACGGAGGGATTATCTCGCAAATGGAGCACGGAAAATTACAGGGAGAGCAAAAATACATAACGGTTGCTATTTTAATGTCCCTTGCTGTTTTTGTGCTGGCTCTCATCTGTATTTTATGGATTTTCCGCCCTGTTTCCCCCAAAGAAACCATTGCAGATATTTATCAGAATGGCAGTATAATCAAAAGCATCCCTCTGGATACTGCAGAAGCCCCCTTTTCTTTTATTATCACAGGGGAGAATGACTGTTTCAATGAAATTACAGTGAAAGACGGCGGCATCTGTATCAGTAATGCCAGCTGTCCTGACAAGCTCTGTATGCATCAGGGCTATATCCGCTCTTCCCTCCTGCCCATTACCTGTCTGCCCAACAGGCTGGTGATTCAGGTGCGGGAAATTGGCGGAGATGAGGTCTTCAGCAACGATTTGATAACACCCGATATCGTTACTTACTGATAAGAAAGGCAGGCTTTATGAATTCCTTTCCCTTAAAACGGCTGACTGTCCTTGGCTTATTTGCCGCCCTGTCTCTGGCGGTCTTTGCCATAGAAAGCGCCATTCCTCCCCTTGTGCCCATTCCCGGCATCAAGCTGGGACTTACCAATATCATAACTCTGATTGTCATCAGTAATTATTCAAACAAGGATGCCCTCTTGGTGCTTCTTGTGCGGATTGTGCTGGCCTCCCTTTTCTTTGGGCAGGCCATGAGCTTCCTTTACAGCCTGGCTGGGGGACTTTTGTGCCTTCTTGCCATGGGGCTTGCAAACCGCGCCCTACAGGGACATTTCTTGTTTCTCACAAGCATTTTCGGTGCTATTTTCCACAATTTAGGCCAAATCGGAATCGCCCTGCTTCTGACTTCCACATTGGGTGTGCTGGCCTATCTGCCCTTTTTAATCATAAGCGGCATTGTCACTGGGCTTTTCACCGGACTTTGCGCCGGTTTTCTCAATCGCTATTTAAGGCCTCTAACATCTGGCTCACAGTCTGTCCGGTCAAAGGATGACGGTAGTTCGGAGCAATCTCACTGAGGGGTTTTAATACAAAATAGCGATTTTGCAAGTCTATGTGCGGAATCACTAGTTCATCATCCTCATACACCAGCTTATCATAAAAAAGAATATCCAAATCCAGCGTTCTGGGGCCCCAGCGCAGAGTTCTCTCCCGCCCCGCCACCTGCTCCAGCTCATGCAGCATGGCAAGTAGCTTTTGGGGTGAAAGCAGCGTCTTAAGCTCAACCGCCCCGTTTAAAAAATCCTCCTGTTCCACGCCGCCATAAGGTTTTGTAATCAGTAAGTCTGATATTTTGCATATTTTTGTATGTGATTTGGAATTTAAGGTATTCAGCGCATTTCTGATAAAAGCTTCCCGGTCTCCCATATTGGAGCCTACGGACAGGTAGACCCTGTGCCAGCCTCTGCGAATCTCCACTGAGACAGAACCAAAAGGAAGCCCGATGGGCGCCTGTGGCTTTCGGATTTCCAGCTCTACCTCCTCTATTAGAGGAAATTCACACAAAATCGCCTCCGCCAGCCTTTCCGCCACGGCTTCCAACAGTTTACAGGTATGAGTCTGCATCCACTCAGTAATAAAATGGCAGACTTTGCCATAATCTGTTGAAGACTCCAACTCATCCGTGATGCCCGCCTGATAAATATCCCCATACAATGTGGCGTTGACATAAAAAAGCTGCCCTTTTTCCTGCTCCTCAGGGTACACGCCATGATAAGCGTATACTTCCAATTCCTCTATCTTGATTTTATCTTTTGCTTTATCGGTTATATAATTGACTGTATTTTCCAATTTGGCTCCTCTCTTATGGATATCCAATCAGCTGTTATTTTATTAACACTTCCTCACCGGGTTCTACAATCAAGCAATCCGGTGCATCAAACTTTTCCGCCAGATTCCTGTCAAACTGCTTTCCGGAAGTATTTGTTGTCATATGATATGGAATATTATGTTTGGCTCCCACCAGCCCGGCACACTCCGCCGCTTCCGTGAGTCCCATGTTATATACGCCATCGCAGCAGAAAAAAGCATAGTCAATTTCCTTTTCCGCCATAAGCGGCATCTGTTCCGTCTTAGAGGTGTCCCCCGTCACATAAATTGACTTTTCGTTGGAAAATGTCAGTACATAACCCACACATTTGTTCACATCATGCTGCGGATTATATCCGGCCTCCACAGCCTCCACCGTAACAAAATCAAATGTAAAGATCTGATGCTCCCCATTCTGAATTGCCTCTTTTTGCGTGATTATCCGGCAATCCTGATTCCGATTCTTCACCTTGTCAGTCTGACTGTGGTCCGTATGAGCATGCGTAACCAGAATCATATCTGCCGCCATATCATAATCGTCCCCGGCGTAAGGGTCAATGTAAATGACCTTCCCCTCATCCGTAACAATGCGGATACTAGCATGTCCCATATAAAGCAGTGTTGCAGGTCCCGGCTCCGGTTTTTCTGGTTCTGACTGTACTGTCTCGGAAGGCTGTTTCCCTGCCTCTGTCGTTCCTGTTAGCGCTTCTGTTCCTATTGCCTTTTCTGTTCCTGTTACCGCTTCTGTTCCTGGGGTTTCTGCGGATGCTTCCATCCCTTTTGTGGTTTCCTCTTCCGTTTCCAGCTGCGTAGGGGTACTTTTTTCCTCCTGATGGGATGGGACTTCCCCAGAGCATCCTGTAAGCAGACAAGTGAGCAACAATCCCACGCCGACAACTCCCATTATATGCTTTTTATTTTTCATTGTTTAACTCTCCCAAGAATCGCCTCTGTCATGCGAATAGCCCGCGCATTTTCCTTTACATCATGCACACGCACAAAACTGCAGCCCTTCATCACGCCAATCACAGAGGTTGTCAGAGTTCCCTCCAGACACTCTGCGGGCGGAAGATTTAAGGTTTTTCCAATCACGGATTTACGGCTGCATCCCAGCAAAATCGGGAACCCAAGGGCATTCAGCCTTTCCAGAGCATTCAAAATTTCCAGATTATTCTCATAGGTTTTGCCAAAGCCAATACCGGGATCCAGAATGATCTGTTCCCTTGCAATCTGCGCCTGTTCTGCAATCTTTATGGTCTCGGACAAATCCGCCATTACATCCTGCAAGACATCCTGATAATCCGCCTGCTTCCTGTTGTGCATAAGACAGCATGGCAACCCGCTTTCTGCAATCACTGCCGCCATTTCTCCGTCATATTTTAATCCCCAGATATCGTTAATCAAGTCAACTCCTGCACGGATGCCCGCTAACGCCACCCTGCTCTTGTAGGTATCCAAAGAGATGGGGACATCAAATCGGGTTTTGATGGCTTCAATCACAGGTAAAACCCGGCAAATCTCCTCTTCCTCCGGCACAAAATCGGCCCCCGGTCTGGTGGATTCCCCGCCTATATCCACGATATCCATGCCTTCCTCCAGCATGGTTTCCACATGGTAAAGGGCTTTGTCTTTGTCATTCCATCTGCCCCCGTCCGAAAAGGAATCCGGTGTTACATTCAGAATGCCCATGATATAAGTATGCTTTTTTGTGTCAAATTCTCGATTGCCGATTTTCACGCTTATCTCCCGTCTTCACTCTCTAAGGCTGTCCGCACACGCATCAATGCAAATCCCAATAAATTTTGGCCCTGCCATTCCTTCATATGAAGCCGCTTTTCATCCTTCATGGAAAGACCGATTCCCCATATTTTATCCTGAACCGCACATTCTGCCAAAATATCGTTTTTCGTGGCGAGAAGTTTGTCTCTTAAGTCTTCATTTTGCCGGAATTTCTCAAGAAGTCCCTGATAAACAATAATCTGGCGCACGCCATTCCAGATAACATCGTCATAGTTTTTGACCCTGCGCCCCAAATCTTTGATTTTTCCTACATCGGAGATGTTCCGTATCTGATTGGCAATACCAATATCCTCAAAAAGCATCGCTTTCTGATACATCATGTACTGCTCCATAGAAGAATAATGTACACCATCCATATAAAATTCCGAAAGATACCAATTACTCAAATATCCATTGATTTCATCCGGACTATGAAAGCAAATTATGTTTCTCATATTTTGTCTCCCTTTTTCTTATTTCATTTACAATCTAATTTTCAGATTCTTCTTTCCATCCTTCCAATTACAGTTTTTCTCTTCCCCGCAGGCAAAGCATGCCCGGCTGGCTTTGTCCGCCCGATATAATATTCCCCTGAGGCTTCGCTCACCGGCAATCTTTTCATCCCGATGCCCAAGAATCGCCTCCACAATCCTATGGCTCTCTTCCTCTGAAAAATCGCAGTCCTTTAAAATAACAGGCGCAATTTCTCCTCCAGCTTTTTCATGGGAGGTTCCGTCCTCATATTGAATATGCTTCCCTAAATCATGCAAAAGCGCCGCGGCATAAATCCATTCTCTGTCCAGCTCCAGCCCTTCCTCCAGACGAAGAATTTCCCCGATTCTTGCCACATCCAAAAAATGTACTATATCATGACGGCAGAAGCGTCTGTCTGCTTCTGCCTCCTGATTTTTTGATAAGTGATATAAAAATAAATCATGTTTTAATATTTTATCTATTCTATCCATATTTCTCCGCATTTTCTTTGATTCTGCCGCGTGAAACTTAGAGCCGCAACATTTTATAAAACTGCTCCTGCAATCCCGCATCCTCCTTAAAGGCTCCTCTGGCTGCAACGGTGACGGTCTTGCTTCCGGGCTTTTTTATGCCCCTCATGGTCATGCACATATGTTCCGCTTCCAGCATTACCATGACGCCCTGAGGTGCCAGATGCTCTATAATGGCATCGGCGATCTGTCCCGTCATCTGCTCCTGTATCTGGAGTCTCTTGGCGTAAGTCTCCACCGTTCTGGCAATCTTGCTCAGTCCCACCACCTTGCCGTCCGGAATATATGCCACATGGGCTTTTCCGTAAAAAGGCATCAAATGATGTTCACAAGTGGAGTAAAACACAATGTCTTTCTCCAAAACCATCTCGTTATGGCGTACGGAAAATACCTTTGACAAATGCTCCGCCGCACTCTCTCCCATTCCGCCGTAAATTTCCTCATACATTCTGGCAATCCGGTCCGGTGTTTCCTTAAGACCCTCTCTGCCTACATCTTCTCCGATTCCTTCCAATAAAAGCCTCACGCCTTCTTTTATCTTTTCATGGTCTACCATGGTCAGCCTCCTATGAATCATTCTCTGCAATCGTAATCAGCTTTCCCAAATAGGAAAGAGAGCCAAAGGCCAAGATGACATCCTCACTGCCTGCAAGCAGCATGCTCATCTCCACCGCTTCTTCCAGACTGTCCACCGCCGTCACATCGGGATGCACCAGCGCAATCTCCTTTGCCAGCTCATAAGCAGGCAGCGCCCGCTTGTTATTTGGGGGAGTCACTGTAATAATCTGGTCCGCATATTCATGGGTCAGGTTTATGATTTTCTCATATTCCTTGTCCTTCAATACTCCCATTATATAAATAATTCTCTTATTTGTAAAATAGAATTCTATAGAATTTGCAAGTTTTTGCGCCGCATCCTCGTTGTGTGCTCCGTCTACAATAAAAAGGGGCTTTTTTCTAATCACTTCAAACCGCCCCCGCCACTTGGCTGTCTTAAGCCCCTTGCGCAAAGCCTCTTCTTCCACAGCAAAGCACCTGTCTGACAAAGAACGGACTGCCTCCACCGCCAATACGGCATTGTCAATCTGAAACTTTCCCGCCAATGTTATCTCCAGATTTTTCATGCCGTCATAATCAAATTTCTGTCTCTCTATGCCAAATCGGACGCGGGAAGCTCTTGCCACGTCCGCCTCAATCAGGGAGCAATTCTTTTCCTTCGCCGCTTTTCCTATCACATCCATGACTATGGGCTGTTGTTTCATAACAACCACCCGGCTGCCTTCTTTGATAATCCCCGCCTTCTGTGCTGCAATCTTGTCCAGGGTCTTGCCCAGAAAATTCATATGATCCATTCCCACAGATGTGATAACAGATGTTATTGTTGTGGTAATCAGATTGGTGGCATCCTCTGCTCCTCCCATTCCCGTCTCCAGCACCACGATATCACAGCCCTTTTTTTGAAAATACCAAAATGCCAATGCCGTTTCCACCTCAAAAAGCGTGGGAGCCACAAAGCCTTCCGCCTCCATCTCTTGGCAGACAAGCTTGATGATTTCCAGCCCCTCGCAGAGGGCTGCCTTGGAAATGGGCTTCTCGTTTACCTGAATCTTCTCCCGATACTCAAAAATAACCGGCGAAAGATATCTTCCCACCCTATATCCCGCACATTTTAGCACGGTTGAGATATAGGCGAGGACAGAACCCTTGCCGTTAGTTCCCGCAATATGCACAAATTTCAGTTCATTCTGGGGATTGCCCAGCCGTCTGCACAACTCTCTTATGCTGTCAAGCCCTGGTACAATACCATGAGTGCCCAGAGACTCCACATACTCCATTGCTTGTCTATAATTCATTCTGTTCTCCTATCCATGGCATTCCTCAAAAAACCTGCCCCAAAATGTTTAATCCCTTGCCAAAAGACTCATACTATCTTTATTATTATATATGATCAAATAAAGGCAGGAAAAAATGAATTTTCTTAGAAAATTAAAGCAGGATTTTATATTTTGCGGTGTTTCCGGGTGGTGCATGGAAATTGTTTTTACAGCTCTGGCTGCTCTGCGGCGCAGGGACTTCAAACTAAAGGGAACCACCTCCCTCTGGATGTTTCCCATCTATGGAAGCGTGGCATTCCTCTCCCCCGTCATGAAACTGTTAAAAAACAAGCCCGCATGGTTCAGGGGATTTACTTATATGGCGCTGATTTTCTCCGCAGAATATACCGCCGGCGCTTTGTTAAGCAAGCATAAGCTCTGCCCTTGGGACTATCGCCGCAGCCGCTTTCACATCAAGCGCATCATCCGTCTGGATTATGCCCCTAATTGGTTCGGTGCCGGACTGCTGTTTGAATATCTGCTGCAACAAAGAAACCGCCTCAAAAAGACGGTTCCTCCAGCCAACAGATCATAATATCACATATCGTCCATATCTCCTATGTCTCCGGAGCCGATATCCAGCATATTCACGGTACGCCTCTTCAATCTTGCCTCCTCGGATTCCTTTAAGATAAACTCCTTAACCTCCTTGGAATTTTTGATGTGAAGAAGCTCCAGCTTGGGATGAGTGGTATCTCCGGTAAAGCAGGTAACGGTACCCAGCTTGAACATTTTTTCAAACAAGGTGGCAGAATGCTGCACATCCTGCACCTTATACATATAACAGTCGTTCTCCACCGTCTTTAACAAGCCTGCGGAAATAGTGATGACATCATCTTTGATTGTGTATTTGGTAAAAGTAAAGGGCAGTCCCAAAAAGACCCACCGCTTTCTTTCCTTAAAAGCTACTTCGCCCATTTTTTCTCCTCCTGTATCCATTTTGATAGCACAGAAATTCTTGCCTGCTTATTTCATATTATAGTCTATATCTGCACTTTATGCAAATTTTTTGTCAGAGAAAATTGCAGCAAACAATATTTGATCTAAAACCCAAAATATTTCTCCCTCAATCTACGGTTTGCCATAACACTGAGATATCTTTTTATCTTTAGCCTTCCTTCTTCCCTATTCTCATCAGAAAGCTTTTTCAACAGCTCTACTGCTGCCCTGTACTCTGTCTTACTGCCATTTTGAAGAAACTCGTAAAACATAGTTTGAAATGGAAAAATACGCTTGTAGTATTGATCGATTTCAACAAGAAGCATATAAAAATCCTTCAAAAATTCATCAGTGTTTTCCGGCTCTCCTTCCATATTTTGAGAAATCTCCTTATGAGAAAGTGCCAGAGATTTCAGCCACTCGTCCATCTCTTCGGAAAGAACCACCTCATCCGTTCCATCCCACCAATACAGACGATCGTCGTCAGAATTCAGGCCAAGAAACTCATTGGTTCTCAGAGGAGAAATCGGCTCTTCCACAAATTTCTTCCGTTCTGCTATCAACTGCTGTGGCGCATACTCCTTCATAATTTCATCGTGATAAACGGTTTTATGCAGTTCTTTCCAACATTCCCAAAAGCTCGCTTCCTTAAGCTCTGCTGTCAGATAAACAATTACCCTGGCCGGCAGAATCAGTGAAAACCTTCCTATATCCGAAAGTTCCGTATCCTTGATTGCTTCTCTCTCTTGTCTGTCTTTCCTGACCAGCTCCCAAATCCGATTGACGGCATCCTCATTTTGATTCTTTTCCAAAAATACTTCAAGGGTTTTTTTGCAGCCATAGATATCCGCAGGATATGTATCAGGCTCTATCTCATCATCTGTCAATGACTCCGTCCCGTGAATGATATACATCAAATCACTGAATTCCACTCCCCCGGCTCCATAACGCATACCAATGGGTATAAACTGCAATACATCCCCAATTGTCGGATCCTTATAATGTCCGACCCGCTCCAATGCATATTTTTCCACATTATCCCAGATTCGAAATCTTTTTTTCATGGAAATCTGAGTTCCCAAAAGATGATTGAGCCAGCCTGCAAAATAACATTCCTTAATTATATACTCATCAATTTCCGCAAATCCCCACTCTTCATCCCATGCCTCATATAGAAAATAAACTGCTGTAACAACCTCGCAGAATTCACTTCCTCCTATTTTTCCCGAATAAAAAGAGCCTCTGTTCGCATCAAACCCTGCCGATTCCCAACTATCGTCCTCAAAATAATTGAAATGAAAGTCAACCTTTCCTCCCGGATATAATTCTACAGGTTTTAAGAGAAGCATGTCATGACCATACATGCTAATCTTTTCAAGCTGCATCATGCCTCCATAATTCAATATCTTGATAACTTGTCTGGCAAACTCATCCTTCTTCTCCTCCGGAATATGCATTTTCCCCGTATAACCGCCAAATGTTCCCATATCCATCCTCCTGTGATCTAAAATCCTAATATTCTGTATCTGTGCTCATGGTTTATAAGCAATGACTGAAATGCCTCCATTTCTATAAAATCAAATTCGGGCCGACTGTAACTGAGCACCCACCAAATTGCCTGTTTCCTGGTCAATTCCGGGAAATAGCGGCTATCCTGATTCATAAGTCTCCAGTAGAAAAATAACGCCTTTTTATAATTGTCATCCTCTCTATGCTCCATAAACTCCGTAACAAATTTTTGATCTGCCAGACGGCATCCCCACTCCTGAGATAGTTCTGTAAGGATTTGCGCTAAACAAGTCTCCACATTCAACTCTTCTTCCAGATTTGTCACCATAAATTGTACTTGCCAATTCGGCAAGCATTCTTTCATATCGTCTGAAAAATCGAGATTATCATCTTTCCAAAATTCTATGAATTCATCCTCGCATTCTCTCTGAATCCCTTTATAAAACGGAATATAGCTTCCATCATCTTCTTTGTCTTTTGTACTTCTTTCCTTCGCAAAAATATCCGAATACCCCTTTCGTATCCCCAACTCTTTCCATGCATCCCAAAAAGGCTGATGAACTGCCAATGCATATCCATGAACAATAACAGGCGGTAATACATAAAGAGATACCTCCGCAATCATATCATATCTAACATCCTCTGCTAATTCCTGTCTTTTGGGTAAATCCGCATCAAGCAAATTCCGCAGGAACGCCTTCAGGCTTCCTTCTTCTTTATTCTCTAGAAATTTTTCCACATTTTGATATACATAGTAGTAAAGGCATCCTATTCCTGCCGTTTTGATTTCTGATTTTTCACCTGTAAACGGGTCTTCCGGGATTGCTAACTTATCGTAATCTGCCTCCACGGCTGCCACGAACTGGTCTATGTTGAACTCACAAAAATCGTAGGAATAAGCACCCCATATCTTCTTAAATGTAATATTCTGATATTTTTCTGTATGCTTTAAAAAGAAAAGCATGTCCCACACCTTTTCCCGATGCGGAAACTTAAGACGGATTCCTAACACACCTTTTATCAACAAAGCATATTTATCTATCTTGCCAGGTCCATCTTCACCCATAAAATAGCATTGTTCTTCTGAATACGCTTCCTGCATCACCATAATCATATTCATCACAATGGCGAACTCTTTATATCCTCTGTCCGGCACCTTAAGCTCACAGGTATTTAAATGATACTCTGCCGTTTCTCGCTGTTCTTTTTCGAATATAGAATAATCAAAGCGGACAATCCCCTGTTCATCCGGCATCGGCTGCCTGACAACCGTAACCGTCTGCCCGCCCAATTCCATCTTCTCCGTCTTCCGGATTCCGCATTTGTCTAATATTCGCAGAATATACTCGTTAAATTCATCTTTTTTATCCTCGGGAATCCTTACCGTTCCCTCTAATCTGTAAACATCTTCATGCATCTGTCCAACCTCCATATACTTTAAACTACTGCCCATTTAACATTATTTTAAAATATTTTGTTTGATTTTTCAACGAAAGTTCACCTGAAAATCCTAACTTCAAAACCATACAAATCCGCCATCCGCCCCACCTGCAGCCTAAAATCCAGACTCCCCTTGGTCAGTAGATTTTTGGATGAATATTTTTCAGAGGAAGTATAGAGAACAAATCCATAGCTTTCTCCCTGCTGGGTTTTCATAACTTCAATCTCAACCCGCCTTATCTGTGCCCAGCTCAACTGCACTTTCTTCCGAAATACATAGCAAATCTCCAGCCCATGATCGGAATATTTCCAACACCGCCTTATCTGCAGAGGCAGAAAGATGCACAGCCCCACTATCGGTAAACACGACATCATCAGACATACCTTCCCTATGGAAAGGCTTTGCACAAAACGATCTATCTCTGGGACCCGCCCGGACAACTCCACGAGTCCTGCCATAATACATGTGGAAATACCAAAGCCAAACAATACTACCAGAATCACATAAGCCGGATCCACGCCGAGTCTGCCTGTATTTGCCGCAAAGGTTCCCGTTTTCTCCTTTTTCTGTTCCTTCTTATAATCTTTGCATTGACGGATTGCCATATCGTAAAAGGCATTGTAATTTGTCATGGTAATATCAGTCGCCACAACCTTCTTTCCTTCTCTGTCCACCAGCAAAAACCCCATGCTGCCCGTCCTGATCATTCCGCCCAGCCGACTCCATTTGACCTCTGTGGGTCTGCGGAATTTCAAGTTCAGCAAAATCGTTTCATTATCAAAACGAATGCTCTCCTGTGACACTATCCTTGCTCCTACAATCGCCTCCACAAAAATAACCACCGGCAGAACCACCGCCGCTCCTACATATAAGAGCAGTTCTCCTGTCCACTCCACGCTGTCGTCCAGCTGCATCATGTACAAAAAGAATAGCACCATTCCTTCTATGAGGACTGCCATAATTGCCAGAAGATAAAATTTTGCCGTTATTTTGGGAGAATTACGCACCTCCACATAGCCCTTTGGAAATATTTCTGATAAATTATTGTTCATCTGTTAAAATCCTCTTTTATCTGTATAAAAAATATTTTACAAGAGTCCGCAAACTTCTGTCAAATTTTATATGTAAATTTTTTCTTGGGGCGGCCGGCACAGCGTTTGTATTGACTTTGTCCTGCCAAACTGCTAATATGATAACGTGGTTGTGAAAATTTTACATCATGTGAAAAACGAGGAGGAAAAGATTATGAAGAAAGTAATTGCAATGGCGTTAGCTGCCGTAATGTCCCTGTCATTGGCAGCCTGCGGGAACTCTCCCAAGCAGTCTAATGTGGACGCAAAAGGCGATTTGGCCTATGTGAAGGAGAAAGGCACTCTGGTAGTTGGCATCACGGATTTTGAACCCATGGACTATCAGAATGCTGATGGGGAATGGATTGGCTTTGATGCGGATATGGCCAAGGCTTTCGGAAAGTCTCTGGGAGTGTCCGTGGAATTTGTGGAAATTGAATGGGACAATAAGATTATGGAACTGAACGGAAAGACGATTGACTGCGTATGGAACGGCATGACACTGACCGATGAGGTGACGAGCTCCATGAAGTGTTCCAACGCATACTGCAACAACGCTCAAGTGGTGGTGGTACCTGCGGACATAGCGGACAAATATCAGACAGAGGAGAGCCTCTCAGCTTTGACATTTGCCGTGGAAGCCGGCAGTGCAGGCGAAGAGCAGGCCAAAGAGCGCAATCTGAAATTTACTCCCGTCAAAGATCAGGCCAGCGCCCTGATGGAGGTAGCCTCCGGGACTTCCGATGCTGCCATTATTGATTCTCTGATGGCGGCAGCCATGGTGGGCGAGGGAACCGGATATGCCAATCTGACTTATACATTAAAGCTCAACAGTGAAGAATATGGTGTAGGATTCCGTAAGGATTCTGATTTGCCAGAAGCTTTGAATCAGTTTTTAAAGGACAGTTATGCAGACGGCAGTATGATGAAATGTGCTGAAACTTATGGTGTGCAGGCAGCTGTGATGAAACAATAATTTCGGCAAAGCCAAAGAGAAAGCGGGACAGACAAATGGAATTGATTTTGGAACAAATGCCTATCGTAATCCGGTCTTTAAATATCGGGTTTTTGCAGACCATGAAACTCTTTTTTGTGACACTGATTGGCGCGATTCCGCTGGGACTTATCATAGCATTCGGCTCCATGTCCCATTTTAAGCCTCTCAACTACTTTACAAGAGTGATTGTCTGGATTGTGAGGGGAACGCCCCTGATGATTCAGCTACTGATTATTTATTATTTTCCGGGCTTGGTATTACATAATCCCATTTGGGGCGGCGGCGAGACGGGACGCTTTCTTGCCGCCTCCGTGTCCTTTATTTTAAATTACGCATGTTATTTTTCAGAGATTTACCGCGGTGGAATCCAAGGCATTCCCATAGGGCAGACAGAGGCTGGGCTGGTGCTTGGCATGACCAAAAGCCAGATTTTCTTCAAGGTCACGTTGCTGCAGATGGTCAAGAGAATCGTCCCCCCCATGTCTAACGAAATCATCACTTTGGTGAAAGACACTTCTCTGGCCCGAATCATTGCGCTTCAGGAAATTATCTGGGCAGGTCAGTCTTTTATGAAAGGTTCTCAGGGAATCTCAGGCGCCATCTGGCCGTTATTTTTCACTGCGATATATTATCTTATCTGTAATGGAATACTGACAGTTCTGCTGGGACGTCTGGAAAAGAAATTAGAATATTTTCGTTAATAACCGGACACAGCACAAACAACAGAAAGGACGGGATTCATCGGATGCCCATTTTAGAAGTGGAACACATTCGCAAAACCTTTGAAAATACAGAAGTTCTTCGTGATATCAGTTTTTCTCTGGAACAGGGACAGGCGGTGTCCATTATCGGTTCTTCGGGCAGCGGCAAGACTACGCTGTTACGCTGTCTGAATTTTCTGGAGCGCCCTGACGGCGGCATCATCCGTGTGAACGGCGAAACATTGTTTGACGCTGATAATCCTGATACCTGCAAAGAATCTGAAATCCGCAGAAAACGCCTGCATTTTGGATTGGTATTCCAATCGTTTAACCTGTTTCCGCAGTATACCGCCATACAAAATGTGATGCTGGCAGAAGAATTGCTGGCAAAGGAAATGTCTGACTATAAAACCCGGAAGAAAGAGATTTTTCAGGAGATAGAAACTCATGCAAAAGAGCTGTTGGGACAGATGGGATTAGCTGACAGAATCAATCATTATCCGCATCAGCTTTCCGGCGGACAATGCCAGCGAGTGGCTATTGCCCGCGCATTGGCATTAAAGCCTGATATCCTCTGCTTTGACGAGCCGACCTCCGCATTGGACCCGGAACTGACTGGGGAAGTCCTCAAAGTCATTCGGGAATTGGCAGAACACAACACTACCATGATTATCGTGACACATGAGATGGCGTTTGCCAGAGATGTTGCTAATCAAATGATTTTCATGGACGAGGGACGCATTCTGGAACAGGGCGATCCCATTCAGCTAATAGAACACCCGCAGGAAGAGCGCACAAAACAGTTTTTGTCCCGCTTTACACAAAAATGAACAGTATACTACTTGCAACTTGCGGCTGAAAATGGTAAGATAGAAAAAATGTGTGCAAGGAGGTATTACCATGACCGCAAAAGAATGTATTACAGGGCGCAGAAGCATCCGTCAATTCACGGATCAGCCCGTATCCCATGAACTGCTTGCCGATATTATCCAGACTGCCGCTTTTGCCCCCAGCTGGAAGAATACTCAGATTACCCGCTATATTGCAGTGGAAGGCGAGACCAAGGCAAAATTGGCTCAGTGCACCAGCGCATTTCCCGGCAATGGCAGAATTATTGAAAATGCACCTATGGTAATAGCTGTCACCATTATAAAAGGACGCAGCGGCTTTGAGAGAGACGGCTCTTATACCACCGTCCGGGGTGATTCCTGGCAGATGTTTGATGCCGGCGTTGCCACCGAAGCCTTTTGCCTTGCCGCTTATGAGCAGGGACTTGGCACCGTGATTATGGGCATCTTTGATGAGGCTGAAGCTGCCAAACTGTTGGAGATTCCTGAGGAAAGAGAGCTTATTGCATTAATTCCCATCGGATATCCCGCTGAAACCCCTACCGCTCCCAAACGCAAGGGCGTAGAGGATTTGTTATCCTATAAATCATAGACATGTCGAAGGGGTTTCCCTTCGACATTTTTATGGATATCACACAAATTTATCATGCACAGAGAAGCATCTGTGCAGAAATGAGGAAAACATGAGACATTTAATGAGTCCCCTTGATTTTACTACCGAAGAATTGGACAGGCTTTTTGACCTTGCCAACGATATTGAAAACAACCCGCAAAAATACGCCCACGCCTGCGACGGCAGGATTCTGGCAACTTGTTTCTACGAGCCCAGCACCCGCACCCGTCTGAGCTTTGAGTCCGCCATGACCAGACTCGGCGGAAGGATTATCGGTTTCTCTGATGCCGGCTCCTCCTCCGCAGCAAAAGGCGAGAGCGTGTCCGACACCATCCGCATCATTTCCTGTTATGCGGATATCTGCGCCATGAGGCATCCCAAAGAGGGTGCTCCCATGGTTGCCGCCGAAAAGTCTTCCATTCCTGTCATTAATGCCGGAGACGGAGGACATCAGCATCCCACTCAGACTCTGACGGATTTACTTACCATCAGAAGTTTAAAGGGTCGACTGAATGATTTTACCATTGGTCTGTGTGGTGATTTAAAATTCGGCCGCACCGTACACTCTCTCATTCACGCATTGGTGCGTTATTCCGGCATCCGCTTCATTTTTATCTCCCCCGAGGAGCTACGGGTTCCCGATTATATCACGGATATGCTGAAAGAAAAGAATATCCCCTATGAAGAGGTTGTCCGTCTGGAAAAGGTCATGCCCGAGCTTGACTTTCTCTATATGACCCGCGTCCAGAAAGAGCGTTTCTTTAATGAAGAGGATTATGTCCGCCTGAAAGATTTCTATATTCTGGATTCCGCCAAGATGGAGCTGGCCAGAGAGGATATGCTGGTGCTGCACCCTCTTCCCAGAGTAAATGAAATTTCCGTGGAGGTGGACGAAGACCCCAGAGCCGCTTACTTTAAGCAAGCGCAGTACGGGGTATATGTAAGAATGGCGCTGATACTGACTTTGTTGCAGATTACCATATAAACGGAGGCAAACTATGTTAAATGTAGGAAAAATTGAAGAAGGATTTGTGTTAGACCATATTAAAGCAGGCAAAAGCCTTTCCCTTTATGAACACCTCCATCTGGACAGGGAGGACTGCACCGTGGCGATTATCAAGAACGCCCGCAGCAATAAGATGGAGAAGAAGGATATTTTAAAAGTGGAATGCGATATCAACACGCTGGATTTGGATGTGCTTGCTTTCCTTGACCATAACATTACCGTAAATGTCATTAAAAACGGTGAAATTGTGGAAAAAAAGGAGCTGGTGCTTCCCAAGCAGATTAAAAATGTCATCAAATGCCACAATCCCAGATGCATTACTTCCATTGAACAGGGGCTTCCCCATGTCTTTACCCTTACCGATGCGGAGAGAGGAATCTACCGCTGTAAGTATTGTGAAGAAAAATATTCAGAGAAAGCATAGCATTCATAGAATTCATAGCATTCATAGAATGCATAGCATTTCCCAGCATTTGATATAGCAGGAAAGATACTGCTCCCATGGATGTGCGGCAGCGCTTGTATGATTTCCGCCGGCGTACCACATAAACAGTATTACCAGCACTATAATAAGCACGGATTTGATCCTCCCGCCTAACTTCCATTCCAACTCTTCTAACAACATAAAAAAGCCTCCTGCAATAGTTGTCCTTACTTTAACCTTATGCAGAAGGCTTTTCCTATATTCCAATTTCTTTTTTATTTTGATTCCTTTTTATGCCTTTGCCTTCTTAGGCGGGAACTTCATCCTGAATACATACCACAGTGCTCCTGCCAGACATACGGAAGAGTATGCGCCGCACACAATACCCACCATTAAGGGAAGGGCAAAATCACGGATGCTGGTTACGCCAAGAGCATACAGCGCCGCCACCATGACAAAGGTAGTCAGCGAGGTAAAGATGCTTCTGGACAATGTCTGCTGAATACTCTTGTTCACCACATCCTTAAGATCCTCTTTCCTGCTCATCACTGCCATATTCTCACGGATACGGTCAAAGATAACAATAGTTGCATTGATGGAATAACCCACAATGGTCAGCATGCAGGCAATGAAAGTATTGCCCACGGACACTCTTGCCGCCGCATAAAAAGCAAGCACCACCAACACATCATGGAACAAAGCAATAACGCTGCCTGCGCCAAAGCGGATGTCGCTGAAGCGGATGCGGATATAAATCAGCATACAGATAATGGCGATGACGACTGCCAAAATGGTATCTGACTTCATCTCTCCGCTGATGGTGGAGCTGATGGTTTCTGAGGTAATCAGTGCCTTCTCCACGCCAAAGTTGTCAATCAGCATCTGCTCCATCTGCTCTCTTTGCTCCACATTTAAAGCATTGGTCTTAAAGATTGCCTCAGTGGAATCCTGAACAGTCTGTACCTGTACTGCGCTGCCTGTGAGCTCTTCAATCAGCGGAACCACCTGTGTGGTGAGCTCCTCTAAGGTCTTTGCCTCATTAAAGTTTACTGTGGTGGCAGTACCGCCCTTAAATTCCAGACTATAGTTCAAAATATCGTTTCCTTTGGAAGCATTGACTCCCATTACCACAAAACCTGCCACAATCACTGCAAGGGATGCACCGAAGAAAATTGCCTTCTTGGACAGAAAATCCACAATTTTCTTTGGTTCTCTGCCCACGCCATACCACTTTTCACTCTTGCAGCCCAGGGCATAGAATGCATTTAACAGCCATCTGGTGACAACCAATGCGGTAAACATGGACAACACGATACCCAATGCCAGAGTCTGGGCAAATCCCTTGATCGTTCCGGGGCCTAAAAAGAGCAGCACCACGGCGGCAATCAGGGTAGTCACATTTCCGTCGATAATTGCGGATAAAGCTTTGTCAAATCCTGTTTTTACAGCCTCTTTCACACTTCTGCCCGCTGCCAATTCCTCACGGATACGGGCAAAGATAATCACGTTGGCATCCACAGCCATTCCGATGGAAAGGATGATACCTGCCACGCCAGAGAGGGTCAAAGTCATATCAAAACCGTTTAACAACAGCACTATCAACGCCACATACAAGCATAATGCAATCACAGAAGCAAAGCCTGGCAACAGATACACGGCAACCATAAATACCGCCACAATGATAAAACCGATAACTCCGGCCTTTAAGCTGGTCTCAATGGCTTCCACACCAAGCTGTGCGCCCACCACTTTGGAATGCAGCTCCTCCAATTCCAGCTTCAGACCGCCGATACGAATCGTAGCAGCCAAATCTTCCGCAGCCTCAAAACTTTCCATAGGAGAAATCTGAGCGCTTCCGTCTGTGAAAATGCCGTTTACGCTAGGAACACTCACAAAATTTCCGTCATAATAAATCGCAAGGGTTTCACCCTTCTCGTAGGCCTTCTTAGTAGCCGCCGCAAATTTTTCCTTACCCTCCTGGGTCATGGTCAAATCCACCGCATACACGCTGTTTCCCAGCTTGTCCTTTATGGAGCCCGCACGTGCCTCCGCAACATCCGTACCCACTAAAGCGATGGAGCCGTCCTCCAGCAGATCCTCAATGGATTTGTTAAGAACATAGATATATCCTATCGTTCCGTCCGCCCCTTGAACCATCTGCTGGGAATAGTTTTTGCTGCCGTCAGGACCTGTCTCTGAGATAAAATACAGAGCGCCGGGTCTGCCCAATTCCTGTAAAATGGCATTGGCATTGCTGACGCCGGGAATTTCAATATTGATTCTGTTTGAGCCTTCCTGATACACAATTGCTTCTTTATTATAATTCTCCACACGCTTCTGAAGCTTTGCAATGGTATCGCTCATGTCCGTCTGGCTGGGATTTTCTTCACCCACCGCCTGATAGGTAATGCTGACTCCTCCTGCCAAATCAAGTCCTAGACTAATGTCTGATGCGCTTGCAGTGCCCTCCGCATCCGTGCCAAAGATATCCACATAGGATACGCCGGCCAGAATGAGTATCAGGCACAGCAAAATAATAATTGCCTTGCTCTTTTTCATGGTTTTTTGTCCTTTCGTCTTTTTTAACAAACTCTATTTGTTTTATGACTCTTCTTCAGCCTGCGCCGCCTTCAGCATAATGGCACATTCTATTCTTTTCCTCTGCAGTTCACAGCCTATGTCATAAGCATCGTTGATGTTTCCGTGGAAATTATAAGAATTCGCCGCACAGCCGCCGCTGCAATAAAACTTTGCAAAACATTTCTTACATTTTTCCTTTGCATACACATTGCAGCACTTGAATTCATCCCTGATATCCTCTCTGACAATGCCTTCATCTACATTGCCCATAAGGAATTCTTCATTCCCCACAAATTGATGGCAGGGATACAAATCCCCCCATGGGGTTACTGCCAGATACTCCGTGCCGGAGCCGCATCCCGAAAGCCGCTTCGCCACACAGGGACCACCCTGCAAGTCTATCATAAAATGGAAGAAATGAAAACCCCTTCCTTCCTTATTTCGTTTTAACATTTCCACTGCCAGCCTGTCATATTCCTCTTTCAGCCGAGGGATATCCTCCTGCGTAATGGCATAGGGCTCCGAGGGCGGTGCCACCACCGGCTCCACGGATATCTGTTTAAATCCCAAATCCGCAAGATGCAGCACATCCTGCGAAAAATCCGTATTATAATGGGTAAAGGTGCCTCTCACATAATAATTGGTCTGTTTTCTGCTCCCAGCCACCTCTTTAAATTTGGGAACAATCAGGTCATAACTGCTCTGTCCGCCCCGAAAGGGTCTCATCTTATCATGGACATCCTTCCTGCCGTCTATACTTAAGACAATATTTGCCATCTCTTTGTTGGCAAATTCCAGAATCTCCTGATTTAACAGCACTCCGTTGGTGGTGAGGGTAAATCGGAATTTTTTATTATGGGGGGCTTCCAGACTCCTCCCATATTCTACCAGCTGCTTTACCACCTGAAAGTTCATCAAAGGTTCGCCTCCAAAGAAGTCCACCTCCAGATTCACACGGTTTCCCGAATTAGCCACCAGAAAATCCAATGCCTTTTTGCCCACTTCAAAGCTCATGAGCGCGCGTTCCCCATGGTATTCTCCCTTTCCTGCAAAGCAATACTCACAGGCGAGATTACAGTCATGGGCAATATGCAGGCAAAGAGCCTTCACCACAGTCTGTCTGTTTTTAAAGTCAAAAATGTAATTTTCATAAATATCCGGAGCAAAAAGCTGTCCTGCCTTTTCCAGCGCCAGCACTTCCTCCACGGCTTCCTCAATCTCTTCCTCAGGATAGGGAAGCTTTTCCAGATTTAAGACCGCCGCCTTGATGATATCGCTGTCCTTGATTCCTTCCGTCACAAGGGGCTCTATCAGGGGTATTATGTCATACACTATGGCATCCACTACATGGACGGCTCCACTGTTTACATCCATGACAATATGATATCCATTATTCTTATATCGGTGTATCACGGTTCTATCCTTTCACACAAATAGTAACAGTTCAGCCATGCCATTCATAAGCTGCCCCAACGTACCTTTTCACCTAAAATTAACAATGTTGCTGGCAGCTTATTTCATGTCGGGCGTTCGCCCTATAGAAATGAATGTACAAGCTGCTCTTAGTAAGCAAGCTTCCACGAACAGCTTGTACATTCATCTCTGCATGGCTGAACTGTTACCACAAACGAGCAGCGACCGGAATCGCTGCTCACCTTAGTCTCATGCTGTTTGATTATTTCATCTTTTCGCAACTCTGGTTCCCTACTGTACATGAAGTCTTGCATGCGGACTGACAAGATGTCTGGCATTCGCCGCAGCCGCCCTTTTTCATGGATTCCTTCAAATCTCTGGTAGTCAAAGTCTTAATATGTTTCATTACTAATAGCCTCCTTAGTGGTCTAAATCTGTCTTTCGACAGAATAATTAAGTGTAGTATAACATAAACTCGCCATTTGTAAAAGGGTTTTTTGTAAAATTACCCTAAAAAATTGCATTTCCGTTCTGTGCAAAGCTTGCCCCGCTGGATATCAGGCTTCCAGCAGTCCTCACATGCTCCGCCGTCCTTGCGATTTTGGCGGCTTTGGCGACTCCTGCTGCCCATTTGGCTCCCTTGGCTATGGAGCCTGCCCCCATGGCCACGGAGCTTATGAAGGACAGGGCCGCCATCGTTCTCTTCTTATCAGACCACAGTAATTTGTTTACTAGTAAGGGGAGTATTGGTATTCTTTGAAATTGGGACTCAATAAATGGATAGCATGCGTTAAGTATCTTTGACATCATATATGTTTCCTCAACCGCTACCCCCTAAAATCAGGGCTATCAGAAGCCTTCCTACCTGAGCAACCTGAATAAACTGAAAAAAACCGGGATTATTCTCCGTTATGCCTTTACGGACACGGCAAAACAAGCTCAAGATGCGGATGCCACAGCCTCGCCGCTGCGCCTGTACTGTTTATCACAGGCAGCCCATACATACATGGCATCCATTACCCCTGACTGTCATCAGGCTGTTTCTGCCGCCATTTCCTCCATCCGTAAGCTGGAGCTTGCAGCATTAAACCAATTCCTCATCCGCTTCCAGCAGTATTACAGTACCTGCGTTGCCTCACTGCAGTATCTGAAAGGCACCAGAATCGGCTCCACCCCTTTTACCATCGATGCCATTCTTTGCTGCCGTGCAACGCATCCTGTTTTCGAGGGGAATGAGCATATCTGGCTCTTTGCTCTTTCCTGCAGGGAGTATGGGAACTGGGTAAAAACCAGCCTTGCAAAGCTTAAAATGCTGCGCATCTGGCTGCAGAGGCACTCTGACGGATACCCTGTGCCATTCGTTATCTGCCTGACAGAAAATCTGTCCATGGCACTGACACTGTATGCAGGTATATTGGAAATCCCTCTATTGCAAAACTTTCCCGTATATTTCTGCCCGGACAGCCTGCTCATATCCTGCCCGCCCCTCGATGCAGTATATTCATGCGAAGCAGAAGCGGACGGACATCTGACGGCAATACGGCATTCCATCACATTGTAAATAAAAGAAGCTGCCATACTATGTGAAACAGCATGCAGCTTCTTTCTGTGCCAAAACAACTGCCACATCTGTCTGTTAAAGAACATCTGTCTTATCTCCTTTAGGGATTCCCCTTCTCCAAGCTGTATTGCTTCTGACTGCTCTGACTGTTATCCGCCGTATTTTGTTTATTTCTTCCATTTGAAAAATCAGAATGTATCCTTGTCCCATGCAATAGGCTGGTCATCAAGATGTACATCCCATTCTGCACCTTGAAGGACATCTGCTATTTCATGCAAGCACTCCAGCCACCAAGTAAGAACATTATATGTATGCATCCTATCTTCACTAAGCGGCAATTTTGTTGCACCAGCAAAAATAACATTCTCATTTCCTTCATATGAAGATTTGTCCAAATCGTAAATACAAAATCCCTCATACAATTCCCCAAACGGATATTCGGCATCATAGCGTTCTGCAATTTTATTGCAAGAAGTCTGCTCCTGCTCTGTCATAGGGTAATCCCTCTGGGCTGTGTAATAAAGTGATGCCGACATATCTAATCCTCCCCAAGCTAATTAAATTTTTTTAAAATTTTTACCGCGCTTTTCGATATTATGTAAGTAAATTTCAAAATTTGTTTGCAAATCCTTATCTATGGTTTCCGTATCCCCAAACTCAATTGTTCGATAGAAAAGGGTATCATCAATATCAGCCATATAATAATCCCAATCCTTACCATTATTCACTTTAATCATGCATATATTGGGGTCTGAAAAATTACGGTCACGAAAGTACAGTTCAATATTTTCACTTTTGTTATTATATTTTGTCCGAATAATTTTTTCTATAAAATATTCTTCTCTATCGTGAGTCTTTTCGTACCAAATCTGTTTTCCTATATCTAAATCCTCCACTATTACTTGATAATTAAAATAAATAATAACCTTGTTTAGCGAAGTCTCCATAACACGACATAGCTGGGACTGTGTCTTTATATCTTTCGCTGATTGCTCCAGAGAATTGTCCCAAAATGCCATAGTACAGATTGGGGAATATGTTTTTATATTTTTTGCATCCAAAAATAACTTTTGGGCTTCGCTATATGTCAGCAGTTTTGTACTTTCGTCGCTGTAATCTCCTCCTGTATAAAAAATTATATCTCCCATCTTCCTATCTCTCCTTTTATTCTTTGAAATGTCTAGATGTTTACAAAAAAATTTTGCTGTTTTAAAGTGTCTCTACACCAAGATATGAAACAATTCTAGTGTGCATAGTTTTCTATTAAGAATAATCACTTTGCTAATACAAAAAATTTTTTGTGGTCATAATATCAATTCTGTTTATATATACCTCTCCTTTAAGTTTGTTTCTGCTTTTTCAAAGTCTAGCACAGAACATAGGTTTACAACTGTCCAACATACTTTTCCATACAGAACAAAATTATTTTTTACAACTTTTACTGCCATTTTGTTCATCATGATTTGCTTTCTCACCCAAAAGATTATCACTGCTATTTCTTTCTGTTAAAGGATGGTCTACTGTGTTCTCGCGGATAGTTATATTTAATTCCTCAGCCTTGTCTAGTATTTCCTTAGGAATAGGCGCATTTTGTTGAGGAACCTCTAAATATAATTTCCCTTGTAGATAATGACTCCTAATTTCATTACAATTAAATGCGGCATCAAGTATTTCAGTTCCTGGCGCATATTTATACTGTGCTTCATTCAAATACTCTAATGCAGTTGATAGTTTTATTTCTGATAATTGTGTATATTTTCGGGAAACTATTTGTCCCTCTACAAATTTACCATTTTTTATAAAGGGAGGGGTATAAGAATCAACTACAAAATAGGGTTTGCCATTCTTTCCTGCCACCCTTACTTCATTATATGTATAGCTGGGACGATTTATTTTATTAAACCAATTTCCCAATATAATATTAATCCTTTGATCAAGAGGTATATCAGAGAATTTATATCCACTAGGATCATAATATACCACTGGGTTGTTGTGGCAGTACGCATACAAATTTAATCCATCACCCTG
>CAZGGA010000017.1:0-67294 GCA_964524555.1 uncultured Acetatifactor sp. | reverse complement strand
CAACCTCTTGCGTACTTTCGACATAAATTTCGTCAATCGGTCTTTTGTAGAATGCCTCCAACCTTTCTGCTAAATTAAGATATTTAGGCTTATTGACTTTTTCAATAGTCATTTTTCCATCATATATACTTATCCCTATAGTATCATCTTCCTTTAAATCCATCTGTGATAGTACTTCTTTTGATAATCTAATTCCTTGGCTATTTCCCCACCTCCTTATAATAGTTTGTGTTACAAATGTGTTCATTCCATTCTGTTGTTCTTTTGTCATCGTACTTACTTTCCTTTTCTTGGCTCTTCTTGGCTCTCTTGGCTCTTCTTGGCTCTCTTGGCTCTTTGGCTCTCTTGGCTCTTCTTGGCTCTCTTGGCTCTCTTGGCTCTCTTGGCTCTTCTTGGCTCTCTTGGCTCTTCTTGGCTCTCTTGGCTCTTCTTGGCTCTTTGGCTCTTCTTGGCTCTTTGGCTCTCTTGGCTCTTTGGCTCTCTTGGCTCTTTGGCTCCATAAGTATATACGATGTATAAACCTATAGCATTAGTATATCCAAAGTATATCCATTTGTCAACAAAAATATGCACCTGCTTTTTTTGCAATTAAGCATTTTGTTTATGTATGTAATTCTTCTTTAATTGTCAAAGGTAAAAGTCCTTGCTTTTGCGCAAGGAATGTAGACAGATTTGCGACAATCTCGCATAGATTGGCGTAATTATCTTCTGTAGTGGCAATAGTAAATGAGTCGGAAGTAAAGCGCAGCATCCGATATCCGAATTTTTCCGTCAGATGCTGCTTGGCAAAACGGTAAAGTAGGTTAGTCACAAGGCTGTTTATGGGACCGGATGCTGACAGGGTAAAAGTAACGGAACAGATTCCGTGTTTCATCATCATATCCGGCTGGTAGGAAAAACAAATTTCTCCTTTCTGGTTTCTGCTAAATAGAGAAGCAGAGGAATCTGCAACATCTTTTAGCTCGTATGCAATGCCCATCAAGGTATCAATCCCTGAAAGTATCTCAAATTTACTCCTTATCTTTGCATCCTGCATTAAAGGATTATTTTCTAGTACTTCGTACATTTTGGCATAGTGAAGCATAGAAAAAACATGTGGGGGCAAATCGTAGCAATTTTCCTTTGATGCAAGCTCCTTTATTATGCCTGGGAGAGGTTTCATCCCATTTTTCCCCTGAGCCTCAGCCAATACCTTATAAGAAGTCCTCAAAGAATAGATATTCTCATAAGGAAGCTCCTGTTGTCTGAAGCAATAGTACAGTCTGTATGGTTCTAGGCAGACCTGTTGCCGGACACTGCTTTTGGAAAAATATATGCGGAGCAGTGCTAAAATGGACGGATTTCCTAAAGGAACATAGTAAAATGAGTTTGATGCACAGAACAGCAGCATATCTTCGCTGGTTTCGCTGTCTGTAACCAATTCTACTCCCATAATGGGATTGTACAGCAGAAAAGCCTCAAACTGATGAAGTTCCTCTGAGCATCCGTTCAAAATGCGAAAAGGATACCCCGTATTTTCCGCATCATTTACGGAAAAGGATAGGGGAAGGTACAGAGCTGAGTCTGCTTCTTTTTCTCTTGTCTGCTTTTCTGTATCGTTTTTTAGCGGTTTTGAGGTTTTGGAAGTCTGAAGCTGTAAAACATTGGCTGCAGACATGGCAATGTCCTTTGATGCGTTTTCTGAGACCTTTTTCTGCTCCGCATCTGGAAGCAGTCCTGATAGGCATTTTGTAGATGAATTACTGTCAGGTATGGACGGTTTTTGGGGCGTAACCTCTTCTTTTTTTGCAGGCAGTGGAAACGAAGAGGGCATTATAGCAGCAGAGGGCTTAAGGCATATTTCCAAAACTCTTTGTATATCGTCTTCTTTAGCATTACCATATTCGCCCTGTAGTCTGGTAAGAACTTCGCGTATGGTCTGTATATTCTGTGGTAAGAGCTTTTCGTGGTTGTTCTGGTCCAGCGCCTCGGCAATGGCAGCTGGGTACTTTCTAAAGTCCGTGTTCGGTTTTGCGGTATGCTCCAGAAAATTGTACGAAAGTTTTAATAACGGCAAGGTTGAGACAATCTTTCCAGAAGGAAACTCATTCAATAGAAACAACGAATGGAAGACATTAGAGTTTAATCCCTGTTTCTTTAGGCTTTGGAAACAGTGGTAGTTTTTCAGGCTGTAAGCCAAAAGCATTTCTTCCTCAGCGGCAAACCTGTTCTTATATCGGGCAGAATAGGGGCATAGGCTGCAAATGAAGCCGCACTTATAATTGGAAACTATGGTAAAGCAGGATATCTCCTCAATCAGCAATGGAAGCGGTTCCTCGACAGATGATAAGCCTGCAGCGCATAAGAGAGAGTGAAATTCAGCTGCAGAAGCAGCATCTTTCTTTGTGTTTTTGGTAGCGAGTGTGTACAATATATGGCTACGGTTATCTTCCTTTATATATCGGTAGCAGGCAGGGAGATATTCTTGTTTTTGCATATAAAAGCCTCCTTTACGAGTAACATATAGGTCTAGCGTAATGGAAACACCGGACTGTCGCAACAACCATAAATAACGGAAAAGTCGCAATAAATCGAAACTGTAATTATTCAGAGGAAATATTAACAATTCTGCCTTTTAAGGGACAGTATATTTCTTAACAGGCTTTTTTGTACAGAATGTTCTCCTACCGCAGATTGCGGAGAAATGGAAAGCAGGGTAAAATAAAAAAATCGCATGGAATTTTGACACTTTCCATATATGCAAGTTAAAATAGAGAAAAAAGGAAGGGAGAAAGACCATGAGATATATCGATAACAGAATTGAGATACAATATCGGGAGTGCCAGATTCTGAGGGATGCAGCCAAGGCAGTGCTTGCTGAGGGCGCTGACAGGGGAGAGCTGTTTTCTCAAAAGGGAATTTGGCTGGAGAGCATATTGGATATCGCTAAGAATATGCAGCTGAAAAAGAAAAGCGCAACAGTATTAGTGCAGATGTTGTCTGACATGGATGAGGAGGATGTCAAGGCAGTTGCAGAATATACAGAGTCCCTTGCAATAAAGGGAAAGGGAATTGATATTATGCAGCCATACATTGCCGAAAACAGAAAGGTCATCTTGCCGGTCAATCTTCACACACCGTTTGACAGCTTGTATCCCGATGAGAACACATAATAGGAAGGAATTCATTATGGGAATGAACTCAGAAATTAAAATTTTATATGGACTCTCTCTGGAAACCAGCGAAAAGTTAAGGGAGCCTATGGAGCAGGAGCTGGAACGGAAAGGTAAAAGCTTACAGACCGTATGCCGGTATCGGAAGGATGGCGTGTATCAGTATGCGAAAGACCAGACGGATGGCATATTGCTGATTTTGGAGGAAAACCTTCAAAGCGGCAGTCCATATGAAAAAGAGGAGCTTATGCAGCTTACGGATATAGGCGGGAACAGGATTATTTTCCTTTTAGATAGGTCACATTATGGGGACAGCTATATAAAAATGCTGTATGCCTGCGGGGTATATGATGCCATGTTTCTGGACGAGGTGGATTCCGGAAAGTTCATAACGCTGTTGAAAAAGGGGAGAACAAATGCTGAGGCCAGAAAGTATTATGGAATAGAGACAGCCCGCGACCGGGAGAAAGTGGATAATACAGTAAATACGGAATGTCTGAACTCATACTTGGAGTTTGTTGAGACCGGAATGCTTGCAGAGGATGTGGACCAGAAGTACCGTTTTGCGGTTTCCCAGCTAAACACAAAAGAGAACAGGGTATTGGCGGCAAGCCTGCCGAGAACCGTCACCTGTATGTTGCAGGGGAATGAGCTATATCAGCATTATTTTGAGAGTGGAAGAAAGAAAAGGGGTTTACTAGGGATTGGCAAAAAGGAGAAGCAGGATACAGAAGGACTAGTGCAGGAATTAGCCGAAGATGTCAGGAATACGCCTTCAGCCATCGTGAAAGAGCGGGAAATCGATATTGCTGTTCAAAATGAGAGGGAGTCTCAGCTAACGGAAGCAGATTTGAACAATAAGGAAGAGGATATGTTACAGGTGATGGACAGATATCGGGCTTATTATATAGAAGATACTCCAAATATACCATATGCAGATGGTGGAAATGCAATGGATTTATTAATGGCTATGGGGACATACTTAAAACAAATAGATGAATAAAGGTTGCAAAGACTAGGCACATACCAGAAAGTGATTTCTGATATGTGCTTTTTCATTTGCTATATTGTACATCAAGCCTGAAAACTGTACATTGTTCAAGAAATATTGTTTCTTTAAATTCTAGAGATTATAATGAAATCCCTAGAGTTTTTACGGAAATTAGAGTTGTTCATTTGGACAAGACAATTTGTATATATCAATCGTAAGTGGTGAATCGAAGCATCTGGGGACAAAAGAGTATCGAGAATATCCATCAAGAAAAAGTAATGTGAGTACATATTATATGTATCATCAGAGGTTGCGACATAGCAAGATAATAGGTAGTTTTTCAGTGTGATAAAGCTGTATGAAAGAAGATGGAAAACAGCGGTCAATACAGAACATAGATAAAACAAGGGAAAGAACGGGATGGAACAAGGGGAATGCAGAATAGCGATATACGATGAAAAAGAGGAAGATATTAATCGGATTAAGGATGCTCTGGAAAAAGGGCTGGAAAAGACAGGGCAGTCGGTGTGTTTGGTCTGCAAATCTTTTCTGGATAGCAGGGAATTGTATGCAGCTGCCCGTAGGGAGAAGTTTGATTTACTCTTTCTTGATATTGAGATGCCGGGAATGGACGGATTTGAGCTGGCAGAAAAACTTTGCATGGATTGCCCGCTGACTTACATTGTGTTTGTATCCGTACATGACCGTTTTGTTTTTGATTCACTAGAATACTCTCCCCTTTGGTTCGTGCGAAAAGGGAATCTAGAAGGGGATATGTTCCGTGCGCTGAGAAAATATCTACGAATCACGGCAGCTTCGCAGATTAGCTACCGCATGAAAGAGAAATTCGGGTTCAGGGAGATTCTTATCAAGGATATTTTGTATATTGAAGGCAGCGGTCACAGTCTGGTAATAAAGCAGACTAGCGGTGACAACTTGAAAAAGTATGGCAGCTTGAAATCCATGGAAGAGGAATTGGATGGCTGTAATTTTTTGCGCATTCATAAGAATTATTTGGTTAATCAGGAATATATACAGGAGGTGGGAAATAGAGAAGTCTATTTGACGGATGGGAGCATCCTTGAAATGGGCAGGGACAGGAAGAAAGAAGTCCGAGAGGCAATGCAACGGTATGACAGCGAAAGGCGTAAGATGTAGTAGATAGGTAGGGATGCTCTGAAAGACAGAGAGTATGTGCCCAATGTATTATCAATGGTTATAGCAGTAGAATAGTTTTTTAATGAAAAGAGGTCAATATGAACAATATTACTAAGCAAGATATAGAGCAAAGTGTAAGAGATGTATTAAATCAAAAACGCATATCAGGAGAAGATAGAATCAGACAGATTGTTAATGAAGAAATTGTATTTTGACAAGGAAAAAGAATCAACAAAATTTGAAGGAACTTTCAAAATATTAAATTCATATACAAAACGAGAATCTAGCTTTATTTTCGAGCTACATTCATAAAAAAGAAACTGATTAAGTCGTAAAATGACGGATTATGTCGAAACGGTTGAAATTTAAGAATGCTTTGTATATTTTTATCTAAAGGAGGAAGATGTATATCTCAACTTTCCAACCAGCATAGTCGGTTGGTTGTTCAAGAAAAAATAACATTATAAATGGTATATCAGGACATATTCTTTGCCTGACTTGCAGAAATTTGTGCGCTTTGAAGATGCAGGGAATATCTTTGGTTCCCTTTTTCACTACCAAAAACGGAATGCCTGTAATGATTATATTTGCACGAAACCGCAATAAAAATAAGAATGTATCTGTTAAACACAGACTGAAGTTTATCGAATGGTGAAATCGTATTTACCAGATATATCATTTAGGAATGGATACGACGGAACAAGAATGACAAAAAGATCCAAGGCGCATTATTTTCTTGTTCCATATGATATATAGGACATGGATATAGCCACTGCGTTGCAAGCATTGTTCTGCGATTTTCGCTGTGAAAGTTGAGAAAATAACTTTGTAAACGGGAAATTTTGTGGATGGGTAATATCCCAAATATTCCTTGTATCATTATATGCATTTTGGGATGAATATAATGGCAAATATTTAAAACAGGAGGAGAATAGATGTTAAAAAGAGGAACGAAAAGGGCACTTGCAATGATGTTGTCCCTTAGTGTGATTTTAGGGGGAACAAACCTTGAGGTGTTTGCAGCAAACAACAATGCTGAGACGGTGGATACACAAACCGCATCTGTTTCGTCAAATGACATGGTTCAGAACAGTGATGGATGGGATGGTGTCACTACAGAATCTGTTTTTGAGGGAAATGGATTTGATGTAACTTTTAAACTTCAGGATTATTGGAGTGGTGGTTTTATTGCCAATGTAGAGATTGAGAATACTAGTGATGCAGCTATTGAAAATTGGATGCTTGGTTTTGACTATCAGGGAGAGATTGCCAATGTATGGAATGCTGTACTTGATTCTTCGGAAGCGGCTAAATTTGTTGTGAAAAATGACGGATGGAATCAGAACATTGCCGTAGGGCAAAGTGTTGAATTTGGTATTAGCGGACAGGGAGACTTTGTGGGTTTTCCAAGCACATATCAGATGTTGGGGCAGATAAGTAATCGGAACACTGATGACTATAGTGTTAATTATGAAGTAACAAACGATTGGGAAAGTGGGTTTATTGCAAACATTACTATTACAAATAACACAGACAAGGCTATAGAAGATTGGGTTTTAGAATTTGATTTTAATGCGAATATTACCAATCTTTGGAATGGTGTAATTGTATCGAGTGATGAAGGGCATTATGTTGTAAAAAATGCTGGATACAATGCAACTATTTTAAGCGGAGATGTAGTGTTTTTAGGAATGCAGGGATGCTACGCTGATGAAGTCTCTGAACCTTCCAATTGCCAATTATATTCTTATACTTCAGAGAAAGATAAAGTTGTGGAAAATAATAGCAACATTGATATGGAGATAGTACAGAATGCATATTCTAAGATTAATATTGGCTATGCTGAAGGAGATGACAAGAATTCAGTAACATCCGATATATATCTTTGCTCTGAACTCGAAGGTGCTACAATTACCTGGACTAGTGACAAACCAGCAGTTATCTCTGAGACAGGTTCTGTTACTCGTTCAGATGAAACGCAGATGGTAACATTGAAAGCGGTTATTAAGAGCAATGACTATTCCAAGGATATCGATTTTGAGGTACGTGTAGTAAAAAATACATATGAGAACTATAACACGGATTTCTTATATGATATGGATTCATTGGAGTTGCTTTTTATCTATAATGATGACCCGGATGCCCTAGAGGTATACTTAAGTGATGAGGGTTATATTGAGGAATTAAATGGTCAGTTTTCCGAGATTATTGTCGAATCCCCGGAAGAGGCTATTTTGGCTTTATATGAAATAAAGTCACTTATGGGATGTGAAAATCCAAAAGAACAGCTTGCATGGGTAAAGACAAGTAAGGATAAGTATGGTTACTCATACAAATTCCAGCAGGTAGTTGATGGTATTCCGGTTTATGGTACAAGCATTGTTGTATCTACAGATTTAGCAGGAACAACAACTGCATTACATAGTTCTTTTGCAACTGATTTATGCATTGATTTAAATAATGTAATTTCAGAAGCAGACATAAAAGTAGCTGTTGAGAGTAACGGCTACAGTTTCGTATCATCAGATGGATTAGTAGTTTATATGGACAATGAAGCTCATTTGGCGCATAATGTAATCTGTGAGAAGGATGGATTAGGGTATAATGTGTTAGTAAATGCAAATACAGGAGAGATTATGTTTGTAAACCTCCTGACACTTGCTGATAATGTACTCGTAGAAACAGGAAATGATGTGTTTGGAAATCCTCAAACATTCCATGTAAATGAGATTGTTAATAATACCAATAATGGGAACAATCAGTATACCATAGACGATTATTCGAGAAATATTAAATACCATGACTTAAATGGAAGTGCAGATCATAATATCTGGCCGGGACCTAACATCATCAAAAATACAAATTCATGGACGGCAGAGGAAATCAGCGCAATCGTAAGTATGGAAAAAGTCTACGATTATTACTATAATGCTTTGGGACGAGAAGGATATGATAATAACCGAGGAGAGTTCCATATGAGTATTAACCTTGGCGAAAACAACAGTTATTCATCATCTTCTGGAAACAATATTGTATTTGGTCAGGCGGGAAGTTCCTATACTGTAGCTGCTCAGGGTGGAGTTGATACGGTTGGACATGAGTTTACACATTCAGTTGTAGCTAATGAAACTGATTTGGAATTAAACTACAGTAATGCTCCTGGTGCTATAAATGAAGGATATGCAGATATTTTTGGATACTTTACTGAAGGAGATAATGATCCAGATTGGGAGCATGGGGAGGATAACCATAAAAAACCTATACGTGTCTTATCAAATCCTGGTTCTAAAAAAATGCCTGCAAGTGTCGGTGACTCCAACTATTATGATTTTACAGCACCTGGGAATACAGTCCCGACTAAATATAACGACTATGGCGGGGTACATACAAACAATTCTGTGATATCATATCCTTGTTATTTAATGTGGAATAATGGTATATCAGATAAAGAAAGATTGGCAAATTTATGGTATACATCATTAAGATATGGTTATGATAAAAATGCCTCTTTTGACGATGTTCGGGTAAATGTATTACGAGCAGCTAAAGCTATGGGTATGTCAGGACAGGAAATTGAGATTATTAAAGATGCTTTTGATACGGTCGGAATCAGCGGACCTACAGCAACTGTGATTACAGGAACAAATGTATTATTTGGCAAAGTAGTGATCGCAGATGCTGATATGGTCACTGGAAATAATGTTCCTTTGAGTGGTGCAACGATTACAATGACACGTAAAGGTACATCAATTCCGATTTCTTCAACTTCAGTAGCGGATGGTTCCTTTAAATTCTATGATTTACGCCCGGGAACATATACATTAAATGTTTCAATGGCAGAATATTGGCCTGCAGAACAGACCATCACATTAACAGCAGCTAAGTTGACAAATTACTGTGATACAATAGAATTAATTCCAATAACATATAGGGGCTCGGGTGTTGCAACAGGTGTAATCAAGGATTCCGTTACAGGTTCTGGAGTTGAAGGATTAACATTAAATGTGCGAAGTGGTATGAATACAAAAACAGGAGCTGTAGTAAGTCAGACGACAACAGAAAAACTTGGAATGTATAAGCTTACCTTGGATACGGGACATTATTGTGTTGAAGTTGTAGATAAACGAACATTGGAAGACGGACAGAAAAAATATTATTCAACATATTTTAACATTAAAGTATTGGGAGGAAGAACCGTAGCAAACCAGAATGCTACCGTATCAACCACTTTAGCTATGGATCAGGTAAGGATTGTATTGGAATGGGGAGCTTCGCCAAGGGATCTTGATTCTCATTTAACCGGTCCTACATCAAGCGGCAGTACCTTTCATGTTTATTTTGGCACCAAATCATATTCTGAGTCAAATGTAAAGATAGCAGACCTTGACCTCGATGACACAAGCAGTTACGGACCAGAAACAACTACAATTTATAACCCGATTGAAGGGGAGTATGTGTTTTATGTTTATAATTGGTCTGGAAGCCCGGATATTCAGTCATCTGGTGCTACAGTAAAAGTTTTCAATGGTAACAGTAGTGAACCAGCTTATACATTTGCAGTTCCACTTACGGGTAACGGGAGATATTGGACTGTATTTGCATATGATTCAAAAACAAGAAGAGTAAAACCGATTAATATAGTAAGTACTTCGGTCCAGACTCATTAGTTTAAGGAAATGATATTGGGAGGTTGTTTCCGATGAAAACAAAATTATTGGCATTGATAATGCTATTGGGACTGTTAACTATCTCAGGATGTGCAAAGGCTGATAAATATGATATTGATCAAATTTTGATGGATCAAAAGATTGTGTTTATTATGTCCATATCTTCATATGGAGAACCGTATACAGAAGGTTATTTTATTGATGGAAATGGGAAAAAACATATCTATGGATTATATGATCAATACCCATTTGAGTCAATTGAAAAAGAATACGCCTATCTTCTGGAACATTATGACGAATTTGAAACGGTGGATTTTTTTGATGATAAAACCTTGAGAGAGTGTACGGAATTATTATATTATGTTAACCCTGATTCTGAGATAAAAGAAGAAGGGGGAGTTATCTTCGATTACCCCTCAAAAGTATTATATGGAATCAAGCAGATAGATGGTCATGAAGAGATTGTCGAGCTTGAATCTTTCACGGGTATTTTGATAAGGCTTGAAGATCCATCTGCTGACCAAATTTATGAGATATTTGGCGATGTATGGTATTCACTAAAATGAACTGATACGAAAATATTTTGGGTTTAATAGGACAATAAAGCCTAAAGATATCGAAATATATCAAAAAAGAAAAAGTTATACTAAATGAAATCAACAAAAGCTTTTTAAGAGGAAAAGCTACCAAACCGTACAAATCACTAGTTGCAAGCCCCCAAAATATTTCGTATAATTATCACTGTTGTTATTGCGAGGGGACAGTCATTGCGAACTGTCCATGAGAGTAAAATTCCTGGGGACAGGTAGTTTGCGGGGAGTGTTATGCCCGCATTGTGAAAACACTATATCTGCAGTCCATGAAAACCGGCAGGCAAATGAGCTTGTCGGTTTTTTTGAAAAATAATTCATTTTAAGGAGGAAGAACGAATATGAAACAGGTTTTGAAGAAGATTGAGAATAAGGGACAGTCCGTAAAGAACAGGATTTTAAATGTAATGCAGGATAAGACAGGTGAGAATTATGTGGATGTTGGCGTGAAAATCCTAATTGCAGTCGTTATCGGAGCTCTTTTGCTTGCCGGATTGTACGCCCTTTTTGGAGATGTCGTTATGCCGACACTAGAGCAGCGAATCACAGAAATGTTCAATTACGCAGGCTGATGACATGGTCTCATGGGCGGTAAAGGGCGCTGCCCTGCTTGTGTTGCTTGCTATGGCATCTTATCATGATATAAAAACCCGGCAGATTCCGGATATTTACAGTATGATGTTAGTTTTGTTGGCATTATGCGCCCCGCATTTTGAGAACTTGTGGGGCGTTTTTTGCTGCCTTCCTTTTCTTATTGCAGCAATCAGCGTGGGAGGGATAGGCGGTGCGGACATTAAAATCATGGGCGCCGCAGGTATGGTGATTGGTCTTGTTCCGGGAATAGCCGCAATGATAATCGGGCTTTTGGGTATGATAACTTTTCACTTTGGCAGATGCTGGCTTATGGGAAAGATGCAGAGGAAACAGTCATATCCATTAATTCCTTTTTTAACGGCAGGCATCATCAGCATATATTTGCTGCAGATGCCTTGAAAGATAGAAAGCGAAGTATTGTTACATAACAAGATTGGAGGAATCAATGAAATTATTTAAGAATCGAATGGTATTGGGCATTACCTGCATTGTTATATCACTTATTATATGCTTTGCGATTACGCCTCTTATCAATGTGGGATTGTCAAAGAAGGCAACGGTAGTCAGGGTAAGCCGTGATATTAAAGCAGGGGAGCAGCTGACAAAGAGCATGCTGACCGAAGTACAGGTCGGAAATTATAACCTGCCTACGAACATATACCACTCCATTGAGGAAGTGAATGGGATGTATGCAACAGCAGACATGGTTGTCGGGGATTATGTGTTCCCTGCAAAAGTGTCTGAAGATGCTGGAAAAGAAAATTCATACCTTTACCGCCTTAATGGCGAAAAACAGGCAATATCCATTACAATTGACAAGTTTGCAATGGGATTGTCTGGAAAACTCAAATGCGGGGATGTGGTTTCCGTGATAGCACCAAATTATATGGGAAGCCGTGAGACGGTCATCCCGCAGGAACTGCAGTATATGGAGGTGATTGCGGTAACAGCCAAATCTGGATATGATGCAAATCTGGAAAATGGACAAGATACCGAAGAAAAAGAGCTTCCTTCCACGGTTACTCTTCTGGCGCGGCCGGAGCAGGCAAAGATTCTGGCATGGCTGGAATCAGAGGGAAGCATCCACCTGTCGCTTGTATATAGAGGAACCGCAGAGAATGCAGCTAAGTTTATCGCAGCTCAGGATACCATACTTGATGAGATAAAGGCTGCAGAAGACGAGTTAGGAAGTACAGAGAAAAAAGAAGCAGAACAGTAGTCCTGAAGAAATAAACGAGGAGGAGTAGGAAATGTATAATATAAATCCAGCTTCCATCTTTCATCAGGAAGAGGAAGCGACATTGCCAGGCGGAAATGTGCTGGCTGTATGGGGAAGCCCTTCATCCGGTAAAACGACTGTCAGTGTAAAGTTGGCTCATTATCTTGCGAGAAGGAAGAAAAATGTGGTGCTGCTGTTATGTGATATGGTTTCGCCACCGCTGCCATGCCTTTGCAGTCCGTCCGAGCTGGTGGAGGAACATTCCCTTGGGAATATACTTGCGGCAACACATGTGACACAGGGAGTGATAAAGGAAAACTGTGTCTTCCATAAAAAATATAAATACCTGACGATGATTGGGATGAAAAAAGGGGAGAATGTGTTTACTTATGCCCCCTATACGCAGGTGCAGGCAGAGGAATTGGTAAGGAACCTGAAGATGATGGCGGATTATGTCATTATTGACTGTGGAAGCTACATTGCGTATGACATTTTATCTGCCGTATCCCTGATTGAGGCAGACTATGTACTGCGCCTAGTAACCTGCAATTTAAAGTCCATCAGTTATTTATCTTCACAGCTGCCGCTATTAAAAGATAAGAAGTGGGATGCAGACAAGCAGATACGGATTATCTCCAATGTCAGACCGAATGAGGCGGCAAACTATATGGAACAGGTTTTTGGGAAAGTAGAGTACACCATCCCGCATAGTGCAGAAGTAGAAACGCAGACCCTGGAGGGCCGTTTGTTTTATGACCTTACCCAGAAGGAGAGCAGGGACTTCAGCGTGGGCATTGATGCAATCGGGAAGGGGGTGCTTGGGTTATGAACCAGAGCGTATCAGGAACACAGGAGCTTTTCTTTTCACCGGAGGACACAAAGGATTTCCAATCCGTATTGAAGGATGTGCAGGAATACGTATCAAGCAAATATTCCACACTGATACTAGAAGGGGGCGACGATGAGGTAAAACAACAGATCAAGCGCTATATTGGCAAGTATGTCATGGACTATCGGATTTTGGTGAAAGGCATGACGGAGGAGGAGCTGATAGATGCCATATATGCGGAAATGGCAGAGTTTTCTTTCCTGACAAAATACATTTTCGGCACCGGTATAGAGGAGATAAACGTCAATTCATGGCGAGATATTGAGGTACAGTATTCCGATGGAACTTGTGAGAAGCTGAAAGAGCATTTTGAATCGCCGGAACATGCCATCAATGTGATCAGGAGGATGCTGCATGTTTCAGGAATGGTGTTGGATAATGCGAGTCCTGCTGTTTTGGGGCATTTGAGCAAGAACATCCGCATCGCGGTCTTAAAAACACCGCTAGTTGACGAAGATGTGGGCGTGGCAGTTTCCATTCGTATTGTAAATCCGATGTCGCTTACAAAGGATGACTTTGTAAAAGGCGGGACGGCGACGGAGGAGGAGCTTGATTTCCTCTCGGAGTGCCTTCGCTATGGAATCAGCATATGTGTGGCTGGAGCAACAAGTTCTGGAAAAACAACGGTAACCGGCTGGCTACTTGGCACGATACCAGACAGCAAGCGTATTTTTACAATAGAAAACGGAAGCCGTGAGCTTGATCTTGTCAGGGAGCGCGATGGCGCAGTATGCAACAGCGTTATTCATACAATCACCAGAGCATCAGAGAACGAAAAGCAGAACATCGACCAGGACCTGCTTTTGGATATGGCGCTGCGCTTTGATCCGGAAATCATCTGCGTAGGAGAAATGAGAAGCTATGAGGCATATACAGCTCAGGAAGCTGCCCGTACCGGGCATACCGTGCTTACGACTATCCATAGCAACAGCTGTGAGTCCACATACCGCAGAATGTGTACGCTTTGCAAAAGAAAATATGACATTAAAGATGAAACGCTGATGTCCTTGGTGACAGAGGCGTTTCCTATTATCGTGTTCACAAAGCAGCTTGAGAACAAGAGGCGTAAAATCATGGAGATCATGGAATGCGAAATTCTGCCAGATGGGAATTATAACTTCCGTACCCTGTACCATTATCATATCAGGGAGAATCGTATGGAAGGAACAAAATTTGTGATTAAGGGCGACCATGAAAAGGTAAACGGAATCTCCGAGGGATTGAAGAGAAGGCTTCTGGAAAACGGAATGCCCAAGGAAACCTTGTTGAAGATAATTGGGGAGGAGGAAAAGAAATGCTGACATTACAGTTGGCTGCCTGTATAGGGATGATTACAGGGTGCTTCTTTGTAGGCGGCATCCGTCTTGAAGATTTTACGGAAGACTTATTCAGGGGAATACTTGGAAAACCTAAAAATATGCAGGAGACTATATTGGAAGAGACCAATTCAAGAAAGATGTCGCCTCTAAAACGGGAAATTCTGGAAGTGCAGGAAATTCTAAATGTGACGGGAAGAGAGAATCAGTTTCCATTGCTCTGCACGACGGCACTATTGTTTTTTGCAGTGGGCGCATCAGCAGCTATATTGATGGGAAACTTTTTTCTTGTCCCTGTGCTGGCAACAGGGTGCTTATTTCTGCCGTTCTGGTATATAAGGCTTACGGCGAACTCTTTTAAAAAAGATGTTGCCGCCGAGCTGGAGACGGCACTCTCCATCATTACCACATCTTATCTGAGAAACGAAGATATCCTGACAGCGGTTGAGGAAAGCGTATGCTACTTGAATCCGCCTGTGCAGACGGTTTTTCAGGAATTTGCATCCCGCATCCGCCTTGTGGATCCGGATATAGAGAGTGCGTTGAAGGAACTGAAGACAAAAATCCACAATGACACTTTTGAGGAATGGTGCGATGCACTGCAGGAGTGCCAGACGGACAGGAGCTTAAAGACCATCTTGACTCCAATTGTGGCAAAATTATCGGATATGCGCTTGGTAAATGCGGATTTAGAGTATATGGTTTATGAACCGCGCAAGGAGTTCATCACAATGGTAACCCTGGTAGTAGGGAACATACCACTGCTTTACTTTTTGAACCGGGATTGGTATAACGCATTGATGACAACCATAATCGGGCAGGTCATGCTGAGTATTACGGCTGTGGTCATTTTCTTTTCGGCAGCGAGAGTGGTACGGCTGACAAAACCGATTGAGTATCGGAGATAGGAGGAACAATGGTAATACTAATGATTCTATTTGGGGGATTTTTCGCCGCCGGACTGTTCCTGATGCTTGCGGATGTGTTTCAAATTCCGACCATACAGACGATAAAGGTTATGTCAATGGTGGGGCGCTCAGAGAAAAAAACTGCAAAAACAGCAGCTATGTGGATTATGGACGGGGCAGTGGCATTATCAAGACACTTGCCTATGAATCCGCATAAGAAGGCGCGACTGGCGGCAACCTTGAAGGCGGCAGGAATGAATATATCACCGGAGGTCTACACTTCTTATGCAATCATAAAGACAGCATTAGTCATGCTTGGGATTATTCCCTGCCTGTATATATTTCCGCTGGTAGCAATCATAGTGCTTATGGTGGGTATCATGATTTATTTTAACGAGATAGGGAAAGCGGATGAAAAGCTTCGCGAAAAAAGGGAAGCCATAGAAGATGAGCTGTCCAGATTTGCATCTACCATTGAACAGGAGCTAAAAAACAGCAGGGATGTGCTGTCCATTCTGGAGAATTACAAGAAAAATGCAGGTCCGGAGTTTGTGCAGGAGCTGGATATTGTATGTGCAGATATGAGATCCTCCAGCTACGAGGCAGCACTGACACGCTTTGAGGCAAGGTTAAATTCGCCGCAGTTGTCCGACATTGTACGAGGTTTGATAGGTGTATTGAGGGGAGACGACAGCGTGGTATATTTCCAGATGCTTGTGCATGACTTTAAGCAGATAGAGATACAGCGGCTGAAGGCAAAAGCACAGAAAATTCCACCGAAAATTCGGAAATACTCATTTGCTATGCTGATGTGCTTTATGATTACCTATATTATAATTATTGGATATGAAATTCTAAAGTCCATGAGCAGCATGATATAGGAGGTGCGTATGAAGAAAGAACAAAACATCTTATTAAGCAAAGATGGGGAAGGCTATATTGATACCGTTGTGCTGGTTCTATGCGCGATATTAGTGATTGCGTTTGCTGTGCGCATATATCCTATATATGTCGTGAAGCTTCAGCTTGATAATTTTGCAGATGAGCTTGTGAGGGAGGCGGAAATAGCAGGGCGTGTAGGTCCCGAAACAAGCGACAGGGAACAGGTCTTAAATGAAAAAACGGGATTGTACCCATCCGTATCATGGTCTAGGACAGGAAACATCCAGCTGAACGAAGAGGTAACGGTAACGCTTGCATTAGAAAGAGACATCGGATTGTTCGGAGGCTTTGGTTCCTTTCCAGTTCAGCTAAAGGCGAGGGCAAGCGGAAAAAGCGAGGTGTACCATAAATGATGAAAGCCTGTAAAAGAATCATTAATAATAAGGAAGGAAATGGAATGCCGCTTGCTGCAGCGGTAACGCTTGCGCTGTTGATGCTTGTCCTTGTCATCATGCAGTTTGCAAGGCTTATGATTGTGGCGGCAGGTGTAAAGGATGCAATGCAGGAGGCGATTATATCCACCATTAATGATAACTATGCGGATGTATACCATGCGGTGCGTGAGGGATATGCGGCTGGATTCCAGCCGATGGACGGCGCCTTTGAGGAGAGTCTGAGATATGGTGATATCTATGGGAGGCTGGACGGACTGCTTGGGCTGCAGGAAGATGGAGGGTATCATTGCAGAGTGACATCGGATGGAGAAACAGAATATCGGATTACGGATTTGCAGGTACATATCCATAATGCAGGATTGGCATCCGGCGATACAAGCTCCTTTGAGGCAGAGGCTACGGTAAGGCTGGAAGTGCCGGTATCTTTCCTTCAGAAAGTATTTCCGGACATGACAATCACTGTACGGAGCAAAGCTGCATACACCCCTAAATTTTAATAAAAAAATGTTGAAAATTAGACATATGGAAAAGAGTATATTACAATAGAATTAGAAAATGAAGTAAGGAGGGATTGTATGAGAAAGTGGAATGATAAGACAAAGAAAATCGCATTAGTGGCAGCATTGTTTGTAGTTGGAATCGGCGCTTTCTGCGGAATCCGCTTTACCCTGTTAACGGACAAGCCGGTTAAGGCGGCAGTGGACATCCCGAAGGCAGCCGAGGATGATGGGGGTGTAGTTGTTGATGCGGAATATGAAGGTTTGGCAACACAGGATACGAAGGAACTCTCAATATCTGCCGAGCCGATTGATTCAGTGAAAACTTCCGATACAAATGATACTACACAGTCTATCCAGAATGATCCGATAAAGACTGAGGAAAGCAAACCAAGTGAACCGCCAGCAGAAGTTACGGAAATGGAGCCGAACAGCTCTAATGAAAAACCAGCAAACATGGAAATCCCAGCAGATACATCAGAAAATTCCGGAACAGATCGTGCAGGGACATCCGGTTCTCCTCAAAATGGGGAGGTAAGCGGCGGCAAGATTTTCATAGAGGGTTTCGGCTGGATAGATTACAACGGTGGCGGAACATCCGGCACACAGGCAGATGATATGTATGAGAACGGAAATACAATAGGGATTATGGATTAAACAAAGGGGACACCGTAAGGTGTCCTCTTTTGTAGAAAGCGAGGTTATGTATGAATATCATCAGAAAAGCGGCATGTTTGCTCATGTTGCTTTTATTTTTGCCCTTTTTCTGGGCAGAGACAGTGCATGCCGCAGGTGAAGGAAATATGGACAGCGGCGGTAGTGGTTTAGGAGTGGGTACCAGCAGCAATCAGTGGGCTAATGGTGATGAAGGCGTGAGGGTAACTGTTGTTCGGGAATCGGATGGAGCTGCAGTGTCTGCATCCGTGGATATAACCAATGTTAATCCTGGAAACATTGTAGTACACTTCACTAAAAAAAGTAAAGCCGCTTATCGTGATGGAGCTTCTCTGACACCAGATACAGGAACATACACCTATGTCATACCGGTGCAGCCGCTTCCCAAAATCATTACTACAGCTTCTGGAGGCAGTAACATAGAACAGATTAAGAGTTACTTTACAGATGAGCAGATAATCCGTAGTATTGCTGGTTACTGTGGATTTGATTTTGACACATTAATAAACGGTGAATATAAACTGTTGATTGAACCGCTTGTGTATATGACATTTCAGGGTGCAAGGACGGCGGTGACTGCAACAGAAGCTGCCATGTATGACCAGATGCTTAGCGGTCTGATGTACTATCATATGAATACTTTGTCGCACAAAAATCTGCCGCTTGCCATTTTTCTGGAAACATCGGATTTGGGATTCCCGGCGTGGACTGGTTCAAAGACGGAACGAGTTTCCAATGAAAGTATCATTTCCTCATTAGGAATAGGCATTGTACGATTTAATGAAATGGTCGGACCTTCACAATGGGAGGCGGTAGATTACGAATACAGAGTCGATACGGAGGTTATCACTGCTGTATCCATTTCTGGCGGACAGTCAGACCCCGATCATCCGGTCAGCGTGACATTTCAGGTTGATGGAAGGAGTTATACTGTGGAGAATGTCTATTATCCTGAAGGAGCATCACAGCTCGCCTGGGTAAGATGGAGAACACCGTCAACCCCGCAGATAGTCACGATATCCGTCAGCACCAATGGGGGCGGCACACCAGGACAGGGAAGCATGAAGGCAAGGATTGTTGACCTTGATGGGAATGATCCGCCAAATCCCATCGCCACTGACAGGTATGATTCTTATTCCTCTTTCAATGCCGAAATACCAGAAAACCCGGAAAAAAGCAGTACATATTGGAGCATTTGGGTTCCTTGGTGGCGGGAACATTGGATATGGCACAGTGATTGGAGTTGGCAATCCGGCTCACATGATGATTCCTGCCCTGCAGGATGCACGACAGAGCACGGGAGCTGGGAGGATGACGGCGAATGGGTAGATGAAGGCTGGTGGGAGTTCAATTTGGAACACTGTAGCGCCTCGATGAGCGCATCTATGGAGCTGTCACCAGACGATAAAAATCCTACAATTGCAGGCTCTGTAATCAAGAGTGGATATGGTGTTAACATTGCGGTCAATACAGAGACAACGACAACTCAGACTTCGGCGGTCACGGGGTCGCAGACAGCAGTCTCCTATTTTCCAGAGTTTTATTATAGGACTTATTGGCGGCTGCTTGAGAGGATGGGCAGCGGAATGGAGGCAGAGTACCAATTTAAAAACAATGAGTATTCTACTTATGGGCGAAGGACACATTTCTCTCCTATATGGATGCCTGACGGAAATTATACCGTATACACTTATGTCATGGATAGCTGGACACCGGGCGGGATGCTGTCTGCCAACCTGACAGATTCGGTGCAGATTAGCGGAAATCTATGGTCAGATTGGCATATTGCGCCGAAAAATTGATGCTAAAGGGCAGAATGGTACAGGCGGTTCAAGTCCGCCATGCCCTTCTCGTGTTGTCATACACGATGTACATTACAAATAAGAAGAAAAGGAGTGAAAATTCGATGGGAGAAAAGAATTTGACAAAAGGAACTGTGAAATGGTTTGATGTGAGAAAGGGTTATGGTTTTATTTCCGATGAAGACGGCGTAGACTGTTTTGTCCATTTCTCAAGCATCAACATGGAAGGTTTCAAGAGGCTCAAGGCAGGACAGACCGTTTCCTTTGTTCAGGAAGAGGACGGGCAAGGCCGTACGGTTGCAAGGGAAGTTACTATTATGGTAGAAGGAGGAGAAGAGTAAATACTTGAAAAGAACATAAAATCATATACCCCCGGTTGTTAATAAGCCGGGGGGCTTTTTATGATGCCCCGTTTTTAATTGGTGTATTTCTAAATATATGTAGAATTATGAAGTTTCAGGATGTATAATAATGGAAACACCATTAATTGTAATAGGGGAAATACTTATGATAAACATAGCAATCTGTGATGATGAGAAAAAGGATATTTTGCATTTGAAATCCATACTTCAGGAAGTGATGGAAAAATACTCCGTGAATTATGATATTCAGGAATACGAATCTGGCGAGAGCCTGATGCAGGCAGCATCACTTTTCCATCTGATATTTCTGGATATTGTAATGAATGGAGAAGACGGAATAGAGATTGGCAAGCATATACACCGGAAAAACCGCTCCATCAAAATCATCTTCCAGACAAACTTTGGGCAGTACTGCAAGGAGGCTATGAACAGAACACATGCATTTGCATTTCTGGAGAAGCCTTTAAAGCTTTCAGTTGTAGAGGAGCAGATTAAGGAGTTTTTTGAGGACAGCGAGGGGATGCAGGAACTTCTGGTGGATTTCCATAATGTCCGGTATCGTCTTAATGGGGAAGACTTGGTAAGATCTGTCTTATCAATTCCTGTGAAGGAGATTGTTTATTTTGAGTATATCAAAATGCAGAAAGAAATAAAAATTGTGACAAGGTCAACAGAGTATGTATACGCCGAGGCAATGAATCAGCTTGAGGAAAGAATGCGGCCTCTGGGCTTTGAGGTGTGCTGCCGTGGGATATTGGTTAATCTGGAGAGAGTCATGCGGGTCAAGATGTATGACATTCTGCTGGATACCGGCGGAAAAGTGCCCCTGTCACAAAGGAGAGTCAAAGAATTTAAGGAAAGGATGAATGAATATCTGCATGATTCATTCCGATAGGATATGGATGCATTAATTTTATTGTTTTGTTCGTTTGTATCATGTGCGATTATTTATTATATTCTGTTTCAGTTTTTAAATGACAGGTTTGCTGCAATGTATCATGGTAAACGGGTATATATTGCTGCATATGGCGTTAGCATATGCATTGTCATGTTAGTCAATATGTGCATGAATGCTGCGCTGAATGCAGTAACGAATATTGTACTGTTTGGAATCATCAGTTACTTTTTCTATTATGAAGAAAGCGTTAAAAAGATTTTAAGGGTCTTTGAAGCGGAAGCGCTTTTTGCAGCATCTGTTATATGCGAAGGTTTTGGGGTACTTTTAATAGATACCATATTGAATGCTTTTAATCTGATGCCTTCAAGTATGACGGTACAGAAGAGCATAGAGACGATGTTCTCCAAGCTGGTTCTGATATTCTTATATTATACAATAGTCAGCAGGATTTGGAAAAGAAGCCTGTCAGGAACGAAGAAACATTATGGACTCTATTTCATCATGTTTGTTTACAGCATGATAAATTTATCGATTGTTGTGGTTAGTGTTTTGGACACAAAACCGATCATATTAATGGCTATTATGGGATGTACATTATTTGCCAATGTATATTTTCTTCATTTTATCAAGTATTCAGAAGAGAGGAATTATTACAAGCTGCAGGTAGAAATGATGCAGCAGCAGGAAAAGCTTCAGTATGAAAACTATGAGATGCAGTGCGAAAAGTATAAAGAAGCAGCGGCTATTCTGCATGATGTTGATAAACATATGAAGATGGTGGAAGAACTGTATCAGACGGATGTAAGAGAGGAAGCCATTCATTATGCCAAGCAGATAAAGGAAATGTTAAAACCTCTCCTGCCGTATCAATATATCAATAATCCGGTATTAGACTGCCTGCTTTCAGATAAGAAAAGAATGGCAGACAAGTATAATATTAATTTTAAGATTGATATATCGGATGCGGATGTTAATTTTATAAAACCTGTTGACATGACGACTTTGTTTGGGAATCTGATTGATAATGCAATGGAGGCATGCAAGAAGGGGAAAGAAAATCGTTATATCGGGCTTATTATAAAAGAACGTAATGATATGCTGTGTATCCGGATAGAAAACAGCATTGAAAATGAGGTTCCCATAAAAAATGGCATGATAGATGCCACAGAAAGTGGAAATCCTTGTATAGGGCTGCTCAATATACAAAAATGTGTAAATGCTTATTGGGGCAGCATCCTATATAAGTGTTCTGACAAATTGCTTATATGTGATATTGTTTTAAATAGAATAGATGATTAAAGCAGAAGGGATGAAACGGCTCAAGGTTTCATCCCTTCTGCTTTAGATTTATTATTTTTGAGGAAAATAGTAAGAGTAGTCTTAGAGTTTTGTAATTCATGGTTGTACATCAGGACAAAAAGTTGTACATTTTACAAAAAGTATTGATTTATTGATTTAATAGGGTAAAATAACAATTATTATATTTTTATAAGGAGGTACAATGTAGATGAAGAAAGTATTATCACAACTGATTGTCCGGATTGTGGACAAGAATATTCAGAAAGAAGCAGATAGTGTTTGCTTGTGCTTGGGCTATCAGCCGCCTATGCCAAAAGCTGCCAACAAGTTTAAAAGAAAGAAGAAACAGTGAAGAGTGTAAGTGAAATATTAGTTAATAAAGTAATAGAAAATTTAATGGAGAGCAATTCAATAGATGTTGCAGATGTGGAGGTGTACAAGTTTGGTGTAGAAGCTACCTTGTTAAAAGCACTGCATTATACATCCTATCTGGTGATAGCATTATATATGAATAAACTTCTTGAATTTGCTGTTATTTTTGCTGTATTTTACATATTTCGGCGCAATACAGGTGGTTTCCATGCCAAAACAAGGATTGGATGCTACCTGTTTTCCTGCGCCGTTATTTTTTTATCTCTTTTTGCAACAAAGCTGAATTTCGGTTGGTGGGGAATGACGACAGTAGCGCTTCTTGATCTTATTGTGCTGCTGGTACTATCGCCTGTCCAACACAGTAATAGAAAGTTAGATACGGAAGATATTGTCTGTTTTCAGCGCAGACTTAAAATAATATCCTTAGTTTTCGTTATTTTATATGCAGTGACCACTAGGATGGGGGGTATGTACCTTATCGAGCTGTACACAATCGGATTGACAATGGTCACATTGTTGACGATTATGGGAAAGTTTCAATCTATAAAGCAATCTTAGGCTTGCCAATGTGTACATCGGAATGAAAAGCTGTGTAATGCTGATGATAACTAGATTGGAATAGGAATGAGCAGGACATTGTAAATTTTGACGGATATATTGAAACATGCGCAAATGATGTAACGGCGGCAAATGTATGTGCTTGGTCCGTAATGTGGATAAAGGCGGAGTGAAATGTAAACTGTTGACAGTCTAGTGATCAGTCGAAACAGTTATTCATAAAAAACAGCTGGGTATGATGGAATAACGATATCAGGGGAAAAGTTAGACTATACACATAAGACTTGTGGCTATTTAAGAGGGAGACTTGTTATATTGGCAAGCCTCCCTCTGGCGTTTTATGCGTTACGAGCGAAAGTTGTGGGGGCAATTTAAAAATCTTAGACCAGCAATACACTATTAGCATACATAAAATAGGCCAAGAAAAAAATGTATGCAGTTTGTATATGCCAAATAGCGGCTACTTTTTTTAAATGAGATATGCTATGATATCGGATATAGGGAGGATGAAAATGATGTTTGTATTAGCTGACAACGAAAAAATAGGACAATATTTGACGAGTCACATAGAAGAACGCTTTAAAAGCCATCGGCTGTTTTGCAAAAAATACCTTGAAGCTATGGGTGAAGAAGCAAACAGTGAGCAGCTACGGAAAATGTCAAATCGCCTGTCGCAGATTTTGAATGGGAAAAAGGAAATCCAACTCTATGATCTCCCGGTGTTTTGCCAACTCTTGGAGATGTCCTGCGAGGATATCCTCAGCGCAGGGGAGAGCCATGTTCCTGCCTCTTCGCGCTTGACAAATTATGCCGCTGCCTTCTCTAAAGACGAACTCGAATGGGAGATGTATGTGACCCGAGAAGATTCTCCGGTTTTGAATGCCGACGAGTACGGAAAAACCATCATTGATTACGCATTGGAGGCAGAGAATTATGACTTTTTGAAATACTTGATGGACAAAAAATATATCTGGTTTGTAGGAGCAGATAAAGAGGACTGTTTTGCAGGATTTGGAGCTGGAACCAGCATAGAAAAAGCAATTTTTCCGTATCTCAAGAATTGGAATGTTTTAGATGTACAGTTAAAGATGCGCGATGAATTGAGAACGCATATGGTAGCATTGGCTATCCGCCATGAGGACTTGGAAATGTTGGAGCAGCTTCGAGCAAGGGAAATCCCATCTCTATATCAACTGTCTTATTACTCATCTCTACCAGATGAATACAAAAAATTTTATAATAAAAAGCTTATGGAATCACTTACTCATGCAGGCGATAGAGTATTAGATTACTTTTCTGGTGAATTTGAAATTATGGATAGAGTTGGGTTTACAAACAGGTTCATATTCCCGTTTCTTGGGGAATTGATTGAAAGACTGCTTCAAGCCAAAAACGAATTTACGGAATATATGCTGAAAGATGCCATTCAGCACAACCAATATGTATATGATCAGTTGACCTCCTTAATGGCTGATGCAGTTCAATCCTACGAGCAAATCGGGTATGATATAACGAATAATATGATAATAAACGATTTGACAAAAGGGATATTAAGGGATCTTCATTTTTATGGCGAGGGGCATTTAGTCAGCTATTTTGCGATATTGCCAGGAACGAAAAAGGGTTTGCGCTCTAATATCGTTCGAGTAAATGCAGAGTCCTCCGATACTATGATAAATCGCCGAATTTCAGAGCTAAACAGTTTGTTTGATGCAATTCATCATATAACACCAAAATTTACGAAGGGGAAAGGATAAAGATATTTTTTACTTTGAAGTCATTTTCGGATTGACAGCGGCGATACTGTTATAAGGAAAATCTTTACAAGTAAAGAGTTATATATTATAATATCCTCATATTTATTATATTTTTTAATGTTATCGGCATGGTCGGTACGACTTTTCTTAATTCCTGGAAACAGGTATAGTAACCAAATAATGGGATTGCACTTGCACCTGAGTTACAAGCTCAGGTGCTTTTTTATGCGAAAAAATTCGTATTTATGCAAAATTTTAAAGAAGGAGGAAATGTTTTATGCAGAAAAAAAGCAAGGAATCAGACATGTTGAGCAAAAGCGTATTGGCAGAAATGTGCCTGGTTATTCGGGCGATGGATGCAGGAGCCAACATGGTAAGCAGTTATCCTGCAGGCTAGTGCAATGAGGAAATGCAGGAAGGTTTGCCTCATGTCAACCTTTTGCAAGACACGGAAAAAATAACAGAATGGAGGAAAACACAATGAACAAAGTAATACTAATGGGAAGACTTACCAGGGATCCCGAAGTGCGATATACTGCTGGGGATAATGCAATAGCTATCGCAAGATACACGCTTGCGGTAGACCGAAAGTTCCAGCGTGAGGGAGAACCGGGGGCAGATTTCATACCCTGTGTTGCATTTGACAAGCGGGCAGAGTTTGCGGAAAAGTATTTGCGGAAAGGAACAAAAATTGTGATCAGCGGAAGGATTTCCACAGGGAAATACACCAACAAGGACGGACAAACTGTATATACGACCGAAGTAGTGATAGAGGAATGCGAGTTTGCTGAAAGCAAGGCTGGAAGTGGAAGAAACCAGCAGACAGACAGTGGCAGTTCGATACCTGCAGATTCCGGCGACGGTTTTATGAACATTCCGGACGGGATTGATGAGGAACTTCCGTTCAACTAGAACTTGTGCCGCAAGTGGGATTTACAGGGAAAATATATGAAATATCTATGAAAGGAAAAGGGTGTCGTAAAAAGATGCCCTTTTTAATTTTTGAAAAAAGGAGGCGGCAGTGTCAAACTGCCTGTTTTTGTATGGAAAAACAGAGGATTTTCTTTGACTTGGACGGCGTGCTTGCAGTCTGGCAGGATGTGCCACAGGAGCGAGTAGCCCAGAAGGGATATTTTTCCGATATTCCCACACAGGAGAATGTCGTGGCAGCTTTCCGGTTATTGGAGCTGCTTCCTGATATTGAACTGTATATTCTTTCCTGTGTGTTTCAGGACAGCCACTCCGAGTCCGATAAAAAAATATGGGTGGCAAGGCATCTTAATCTGCCGGAGGACAGACAGCTATACTGCCCCTGCGGAAACAGAAAAGAGAGTGCTCTGGAAGAAATCGGGGGAATACGCCCGTCAGATGTGCTTATTGATGACTATACAGCAAATTTGCGGAGTTGGACCGGCATACCCATAAAGCTTTATAATGGGATTAACGGGAGAAATGGGACATGGCAGGGCATCAGTGTATATTTTGCCACACAGCCCGAAATCATAGCCAAGCAGATTTATGAGATGGCGGTAATCCAGCCATATAGTATCCGACAAAGAATTGAGTGCTGGAATTCGGTATTCTCTGATTCCGTTTGTTGAAAGGCATCATATAAAACTTTTGTTTTTTCTATGTAAATGCGCATTTTTTTGGTATAATAGTAAATATAGCAATCATTCTGGGCAGGGCAAATAGGATGAATGGACCTTTGTGCAGACAGAAAGGAGAGGATTTGCGATGTACCTGAAGCGGAAAGCGTATGATGAGCTGACAGCCTGGAAAAATCGTCCGGACCATTCCACCTTGGAAGTATCCGGTGCAAGGCAGGTGGGTAAAACCTATATTGTCAATCGATTTGCAGATGAACAGTACAGCCAAAAGATATACATAAATCTGCTGGATCTTTCCGGAGAGCTGTTTGTAGAGCAGTACCGGGAGCTATGGCAGGAAATGAAAGCTGGGAAGCGATACGAGAACCCAATATATGAACTGATCAAAAGGTATCAGCCTGACTTTGAAGATTCAGAGGACACGATTGTCATCATTGATGAAATTCAGGAATCGGCGGATATTTACAACCGTATACGGGAATTTACACGCACACTGAAATGTGATTTCATTATTACGGGCAGTTATCTGGGAAGGATTTTGAAAAAGGAATTTAAGTATTCTTCCGGTGACCTAGATTACCTTGAAATCTGCACACTTGGATTTGAAGAATTTCTGACAGCCCTTAACCGTATTGACCTGTATGAAGAAATGAGCCTCTGCGGTGAGAGCGATACTGAGATTTATAAAGAACTGTGCAAATTATATGAAGATTACTGCACGATTGGCGGATATCCGGGCGTTGTCTTAAAATATCTGGAAAATGCGCCCTTGCAGGACTGTCAGGCAGAGCTGCTTAAAATCATCCGTCTTTTTACCAATGAAAGCAGAAGATACTTTGAGGATATATTGGATGATGCCGTTTACGAGAACCTGTTCTCCGGAGTTGCGCGCATTCTGGCCAAAGAGAAGAAAGGGTTCGATGAAGACAGTTTCAGTGAAGAGCTGCAGGGCATTGTTGTGAAGGATTATTCCGGCAATATAACCAAGGCATCGGTAAACAGGGCTATTGATTGGCTTTACAGTTCTGGAATCATAGGATTTGCCGGAAAGCTGCCTGAATGCAGCATTTTGGATTTTAAGGCAAAGGCAAGATGTTACTTTATGGATGTGGGGCTTGCAAATTATTTTCTGACAAAGGCAGGCATCCCGAAATCTGCTGTATCTGGCATTATAAATGAAAACTTTGTATTCCTTGATTTGAGGCGCCGGATTGCACACCCGAGCGAAATCGCATTGGAAACGCCAGCATTTGCGACTCTGGGTAATGGAGAGATTGATTTCTATGTGAAAGCGCTGGCATCGGAAAAAACATATGCAATCGAAGTAAAATCGGGAAAAAACAGCGGGAAAACGGCAATGGAGGCTTTGGAAAAGAAAAAAGCCGATTTTGTCTTGTACGCAAAAGGCAACACCCATGGCGGAAAAGCTGATGATACCATTACAATCCCGATTTATGGGATCTCAAAGTTTCAGTTTTAACAGGCACTATAATAAGGAGAAAACTGCTGATGACTGCTATGGTCAACGAGCAGCTTTCTTTGTGCAACAAACTGCTCATGACTATTGCAGTCAACGAGCAGTTTTTTGTGTGTAAAATATGATAAAACAAAGAATATGCAGGTCTTGACAGTGTTATCGGACTAGCAAAAAAGTCGGATAAGAAATCAACAATTATTATGCGATGAAGACGATACGGGTTTATTCCGTACCGTCTTTTTATTTTTCAAAAGGAGGAATTTTTATGAGAAATGACATGCAACACGCAGAAATCACTTGCCGAAAGGAGGTGAAGCGGTATGGCGAACGTATGCTCTGATAAGGTGGTCTTTTTCCCGAAAGGTGACACTGCAGAGGATGCCTTGTCCAGACTGAAAGAAGACTTGTTAATCTGTTACCCTTCAATAGAATCTCATGCCGACACAGGCTTGGATTTGCTGCTGGAGCAGCTGGATATACCTACGGATGGCATCTACCTTCGGGGGGATGTTATCTACATGAGCATTGAGGACACTCATATCAGCGTAGACCTTAAGACGGCATGGTATCCCCTTTATGAGGCATACCGTAAGATTGCTGAGTACTATGGATTAGATTTTGTCCTTTGCGCAGAGGAGCCGGGAGGACACATCTTTATCAATACAGATGTTTACGGCACATATCTGGATGTTAGATATCGCATTTTATTGGAGTTGGAGGCAGATGCAGCCGGAACAGCTTATGAAAGGATGCTGAAAGAAGAGTCGGATGCGGAGATTTACTTTTCCCAGGAAGCTGATATGTTGGAATGGTTCGCAAAATACGGGATATCTGCAGACAGCTACGATGAGCTGGAGAGCAAATTAGATGCGGACTATGTACATATTGATTTGTATGATATGGTCTGTGCCTGACAGGAAACAGGGACATGATGCTCTGCATATCACAAGGAGGGTTCATATGGAGCATATGATAAAGGAAATTGAAGAAAACATAGGAAATCACAGGGAAACCGAACAGCACTGGGATATCGGATTTCACACAAAAAACATTTCAAGAAAGGAGTAATAACGAATCCCGGTAATCCGGGTTGACCTGTGAGGGTGCAAAACACAGAGAAGAAAAGGGCTGATCAACAGCGTGAAAAAGGTATGAATGGAAGCTGTTATGCGAAAGTCGTACCGAAGTAGCATGGGAGGCCAGAGGCCCTATCCACGAACGGAATTTGTTTGTGGTGTTATGAAACAGAGCTTAAAAGTATGCTGGATTTCAGCAGGAATATCATCATTCATGGCAGGATACCTTGCAGGCAACATTGACGAGTGGATTTATGTGGATATTGCTGATCAGCATGAGAACAGTATGAGATTTATTCATAACTGCGAAAAGGTCATTGGAAAGAAGATACAGGTACTTAAATCAAACCAATATGCGTGCGTAGCGGATTGTGTCAAGACTTTTGGTGGTTTTCGCAATCCCCGGAATGGGTTTGCGCCATGTACGAATTGGCTAAAAAAGAGAGTCCGGAAACAATGGGAGGCAGAACACCATGGATATGAGCTCATTTATGTTTGGGGGCTTGATTTCAAAGAAAGGAAAAGGGCAGACAGGATTGTGGCAGAAAATCCACAGGCAGAGCATGAATTTCCTTTAATTGACAAAATCTGTCAAAGAAAGATGTTCACGGACTTTTTCAAAGGTTGTTTTCTTTTCCAAGACCTCTGATGTATGAAATGGGCTATCCGAACAACAACTGTGTGGGCTGCGTGAAAGGCGGTTTTGGTTATTGGAACAGGATAAGGATAGACTTCCCGGAAATCTTTCAACAGAGAGCTGTGTTAGAAAGAGTTGTTGGACACTCAATATTGAAAGATTACAAAAGAAATCCGGTATATCTTGATGAACTAGAACCGGACAGAGGGAATATGGATACGGAAATATTCCCAGAATGCAGTATCATGTGTTATCTGGTAACTGCCTCAGAAAAAGCTAAATCTAAATAGAAGGAGGATATCAATGTCTACAGCTATTACAGAATATGAAGTAGATATGCGTGAGATTGTATGCCGGTTTTACCCGCACCCTCAGTATCCGGATGAGGGATATTATCAGTTGCAGACATCTGGCGGAGATTTTATAGGAAATGTTGGCGTTGATGAGCTGGACTGCGAGTTGGCAGCAATGAAGAAGCAAGGTTATGGAGCAGTTCGGTTTATTGGATATAACAGTAATCAAATTAATTAATTTATACAAAAATGCTCAGAGACGATAAGCTCTTGAGCGTTTTCTAAAAAAGGAGGATTAATCAAATGGAATTTGTAAATTTTATGGATGCAGTAAAAAATGAGGTAGAAAGCAGGATAGGAGAAAACGGTATCGTGACTCTCAGTGAGGTGACTAAGAATAATGGTTTAGTATTGAGCGGTCTTTCAATACAAAGCAAAGACAGCAATATTTCACCGATAATATATCTCAATAATCATTATCAGGCATATGAGAGCGGAGCTGTGGAATTGGAGGAGATTATCAGTGACATACTTGAGGTTTACGAGAAAAATAAGATGGAGCACATTATAGATATGAGCCAATTCTTAAACTATGAAAATATCAGGGAAAAAATAGTTTACAAGCTAATCAATACAGACATGAATAAGGAACTATTGCAGCAGATACCGCATATGGCATTTCATGATTTGTCGATAGTGTTTCAGGTTGTGTTGACCGAAGGGGATTTTGGCCATGCATCCATCCTTATCCGTAACGAAAACTTAGCGATTTGGAATGTGTCTTTGGATGAGCTTTATGAGGATGCCCGCAACAACACACCAACTTTATACAAATATGAAATAAATGACTTGGAAGATTTACTAAAAGAATTTGTACCAACGGATGAAACGGTGCGGACCCATGTGTCGATGCTTGTGCTAAGTAACAAAAACAAGCTAAATGGTGCGGCTTGTCTGCTTTATCCTGATTTGCTTAAGCAGATCTCAGATGCAATGGATAGCAACATGTATATACTCCCATCATCAGTACATGAAGTGTTACTTCTTCCTACAGATGAAGCGGATGCATTCAAAAATGAACATTTAAAAAATATGGTAAGAGAGGTAAATGACACTCAGGTTGAAGAAGAGGAACTTCTTTCATATTCTATATACTATTATGATAGGAATGCTGATGAAATTATAAGATTGTAGTTAGTAAAATAGAATGATTTGACAAAAGTGTAAAGAAATGTTTTAATATCAAGGATTTTGAGTATAGGGGGGCGCCAGAATGGTTGGTGAACCCCCTCTTTTTTATTTTTTAATAGTTGACATGATGGCACATGGTCATTTTGGGCTTTACAATTAGTACAGTCCCCTTGTATCTTAAGACTACAAGAGGTTTTATCCGCAAGGCGAAAAGGTGTTATTTGCTTGGAAAACTAACAATAACAAGTACACTTTATGGGATAAACACTAAATGTTGAAAAGATATTGACATTACATACAAGATGTGCTATTTTGAAAACATAGGAGGTTTGTTTTTGGTGTACAAAGGAAAGCAGCACTAGAGAAGAAACATTGGAGGACTGGAAGTAGCAGTCAATCACATTCTTGATGTGAACGATGATTGTGTACAAATGTTGCGACACTTCTTAAATGAAAGATATTCAGCAACACCAGTGATGATACAAATGAGAAGAATTTGGTTAAGGAACTTTCGATAGGAGAATAAACAAGATCATCACAATAGTTGTCAGTTTAAGGAGGAGAAAATAATGCAACGTGATATGGATTTAGTAAGAAAGATTTTATTTTACATTGAAGAAAATTATACAGCTGGTGAACCGGAAATACCTGTGCACATTGATGGGTATTTAGATAGTGTGGTTTATGAACATTGTATTTTAATGAAAAATGATGGCCTGATTGAAAGAATATTTGATACTTCTACACTAGCAAGTAGGTCTTGTAATGTGGGAAATCTAACTTCGGAGGGTTTTGACCTACTTGATAAAATACGGGCAGATGCAGTTTGGAACAAAACAAAAGCAGTGATAAATGAAAAAGGTTTTTGCTGATTATGGGAACAATAAAAACGATATCCACGGCACTGATTGTAGCAGTGGTCGAAGGAGTCACTAGTTTAATATTAAAAAAATAATGGTATGTGTAAGCTATGCTGGGTGGGGTAAAAGGAGGAAATTGCCTACCCTAAAGGGCAAATGTTTATAATGCACGAAAATTATCTGAAAAGAGTGAAGGGTTTTCTCTTTTGATGGAAAGGGAAGATTCATAAAAGTGAAACATATTGTTTCCCACAGAGCATACAAAACATATAGTAAGAGTGGCAAAAACTAGTGTCGATAAGGTTCTTGCCACTCTTTGACTTGGCTTGTTACTTAAATCTGCAAACCGATGCTGAAAGGGAAGTCAACAGTTTAGTATAAGATACTCTTTGACAACCAAGACTTTTTATAATATAATATCTTAAACATTCTTTATTATTAACATTGCCAGCGTATGCTGGCAGAGAGATAAAATTCCTGGTAACAGGTCTTTATGTATAATAGGGATGCATCATAAAATATGGTGCCTACAGATTACTGTAGGCACTTTTTTTATGACAAATTTTATAAAAGGAGGATAATCATGAAAGAAAGAACAGTAAATGGAATGCCCATACGAGAAGTATGGCAAAAGCTTCAGGCGGAATTTCCCCCGGATGTGATAAAAAAGCATCCGTCAACAGAAATGGAGTATATTCCGGTTGAAAAGATTGAAGAACGCCTCAATCATGTGGTGGGTATGGAGAATTGGGATTTTGAACTCATGGCGCCTGTTCAGGTGTGCAGATTTGGAACTAATGGCTTTGAAAGCTGTATGGCTAGCGGAAAGCTTAGTATCTATGATGATGAGCGCGTTCCTATTGTGCGTAGTACCGGTGGTGCGGCTGATATCATCTATTCCAAAAATTCAACGCGCCCTACATCCGTTGGAAATGCAGTTGATTCTGCTGTGCAGGATGTCTTTAAGCGCTGTGCGAAGAGATTTGGCATTGGCATGAAAGGAAAAGCATCAACCAGCTCCCTACAGTCCAATCGAAAATCGCAGAAAGAAGAGGTTGTGAAAGTGACGGTCATGGAGCCTTTTAAAGCCTTGCCGAAGGGCGGTGTCAAAGCAAAAGTATGCTGTGATGGGGAAACATTTGAACTTTTTATCTGGAAAAAGCAGTGGGACGACCTCCAGAAAGCATATGGCGAAAAATTTCAGATTGGGCGCAAACTGAATGAAATGACTTTTCGTGGGATACGCAAAGAATACCGTGGAAATATGCAGTTGGAATTTGTTTCATTTGACAAGAAAGGCGCAGCATGATGAAAGGAAGCCAGTTTTTTAGAAAGCATGGGATAGAGCCGTTTGATGCCTATGTCAATTATCATTACGCTTATGCGCTCTATGTGCTGTACTTGATTGCAGCTATGCAGCTGGCGGAGGATGTGGAAGACGGACTCTGCATTGATGAAATGGAAGCCGTGATATTGCTTGAAAATTTAAGCGAAGCAGAGGAAGTGCTGAAATATTACCGCGAACAAATGAATACGAAATATGCCGGGTTTGACATTGCAGAGAAGGTTACAATGAAAGGATGCCGGTTGGAACATGGAAAGATTGTGGGCAGCGCGCAAGATGCGGCTCAGATAGCAGGAATGTGGATACGGGACTATCATAGTGACAGGGTGAATCTGTTTATCTATGAAGTAGCTATTTACATTCTTTTTTTATTGAAACAAGAGGTTGATTTCAGCTTTTTAGCTAGAAAAGGGTGTAAGTAAAATGTATATCATGAACAAGGATTTGAAACTTCAGGATTGGGAGTTCAGTCAGCGGAAATACCTGCCATATGAAGCTAAGCTGAAACTGTCCGCTGCACGGATATGGGAATGGTATGAGTATTATGGCGGAGATGTATTTGTCAGCTTTTCCGGTGGTCTGGATTCAACGGTGTTGGTGCATATGGTAGAGCGGGTTTTGGATCGGTCCATACCAAAGGTTTTTGTGGATACAGGATTGGAATTCCCTCAAATACGGGAATTTGTACGCAGTTTTTACGATGTGGAAATCCTTTATCCGGAAATGAGTTTTAAGGAAGTCCTGCTTACCTATGGCTATCCACTGATCAGCAAGGAAGTGGCAGCAAAGATTCGCAAGCTCAGGCATGGCAACTTATCGGAGCGGTATCGGAACTATCTTCTGCATGGAGATGAGCGGGGAAAGCTTGGTAAGCTGTCAGAATGCTGGAAATTCCTGATAGATGCGCCATTTGATATAAGTGAATATTGCTGCATAGTCATGAAGGAGAAGCCGTTGGTTGAGTATGCCAAGAGAACCGGAAGGGTGCCATACATAGGAATCACTCAGGATGAAGGTTTTATGAGGCAGAGGCAGTATAACCGGACAGGATGCAATGTGTACCTTGCAGATAAGCCTAAATCGCAGCCCCTCGGTTTCTGGCCGCGGCAGGATATTCTGCGGTATGCAGTGGAAAATAACTTAAGAATCTGCCCGGTATATGGCAAAATCTGCGGCGAAAAAGGAGCCTATTACAATACAGGCGAGCAGCGGACAGGCTGTATGTACTGTGCTATGGGATGTCATTTGGAATCAGAGCCAAACAGATACCAGCGGCTTAGAGAAAATTATCCAAAGGTATACGAGTTTGTTATGGAACCCATAAGTGCAGGCGGGTTAGGTTTTGATTATGTTTTGAACTATTGCAATTTTACTCACTAAAAGGAGGATGCGTTTTGGCGATTTTTATCGATGGAAAGAAGCTGCAGAAGGAGATATTGAAGCTGGAGGCTATGGATATCAACCAGCTTAATGAGAAAAGCCAAAGACTTCGGACATTGTTTTTGGTGCTGGCAGGAGATAATAGAGTCATTAATGAACTTAGCCTGGAAGGTATGGCGGATCTGTTTAATGAGGCGCCGGACATTTTGAGGTCGTATGACTCGGATACCGAAGATTATTTTGATGTATCACAGTTGGTTGATTACAAAAATATTCAGCGGAGAGCATTATAGCGAAAAAGGAGGATTTGATAATGCAGGAGGTAGCGATTTACTTGAACCAGAATTTTAACCGTTCTCATGGTTATGATTGTGCCAAGGTAGTGTTGACCGATGCGAAAGGTAAAAAAAGTTCCAAAGTGGTCGAAATTGGCTCTCTGCTGAAGGCCTTTAATAAAGCAGTGGTAGAGACGGTAGCTCAGGCGCCTATTGGAGATATTCCGTTTGGCTATTATAATGGTGCCATTGGCATTTCTGACAATAAGTTAAAGGCAGACATTATAACAGTACTGCCGGCGAGTATGCAGATGATGCAGTATGAGAATACCCTATATGATGTCTGTGTGCCATCACTTGTGTTTTCGTTTCAGGTGGATAAGGGCAGGCTGCAGAATACGAGGGTTTTTGTATTAAAGGATGAGAATCCTGCAGAGAACAGTGTGCTTTACAGATATCCATTTGGAAATGTGCACGATGATGGGAGAGTCTGCTGGGGGAGCAATGTGTTTCCTGATATCTGTGAAATAAAGAGGCTGGAAATGGTAATGACATTGTTTATACAGAGTCCATGTAATTCGGACCTGTATCAGTCGGAAAAGTGCATCGGGGTAAAGAATGTGACATTGCGGGAACTGTTTGAGCAGCTCCATAACAAGCAGGGTTTCCCAGAAGAATACCTCATGCCAATAAAAAAGCAGGGAAGGAAAATGCACCTGAAAGATTTAATAACATGGAAAAAATAAAAGGAGGATAGGATTATGAGCAATAGCAGCTTAGCAGAATTATTTGGAATCAGCAGCGAGGATGTGGCCAGCAAGAAAAAAGATACAAAAGGAAAGGGCAAAGGAAAAGCAAATAATAAAGGAAATAAGCCTGCAAAGCAGGGTGAACGCTATCCATTGCCCGTGAGGATCAGAAGCGGTTATATTCAGTGTACACTTACACAGGAGCAGTTTGAGGGAAAGACACTAGGTGAAAATGAAATAAAGACGGAGCTTCGTAAGCTGTATCCTGAATTGAGCGGCATGCAGTTCAATCTTGTAAAGTTCAGCAATGAATTTACGAGGCTGCATGAAACGCTGGAAAGACTAGCAGAAGACACAGATGCGGGTGCAGGGAATGAGAAAGACCAGACTGCGGAAGATGAACCGTTGGACATTGCAGAAGCTACATCTGAAGAAGATTATGAGGGTGAAGGCATGAGCTCAGAACAAGATGAGGAATCGGATATGGAGGAAGACTCTGTTGAGCCCGATGACAGCGATGATGACGAAAAGGCAGAGAAAAAGGCCTGCCAGAGCGGTGGATGCTGGGTCAAGCTGGATATCCAATATCAGGAGATTAAAAAAGATCAAGTTATTTCATTTCCGGTAACTGTTAAAGTTGGGAAACATAAGCTGGAAATACAAGAAAAAGCATCGCTTGACGAAATACGCGTGGCATGGGTGGAAGAGTATCCTGAGTATTCGGGCTGTCATTTTTGTTATGATGAGAGAAACAGTCTGCTTTTTCCATATATGTTAGGCGGAGCCGACATCAAGGGCAAGAAGTACAGCCTGCCTGTTCAGATAGGATATTTGGATCAAAAGGAAACCTATACGGGCGCAGATTTTGGAAATGCGGAATTGGAACAGGTGACCCTGGAGGAAATCCGTAAAGTCTATGGGAAAAAGCATCCTGAGTACGAAAATGGAATGTTTGTTTACAATGCAGATATGAACCTGTTGTTCCCTGTACTAGAGTTTAAAAGGAATATGACCAACGAACGAATCAGCCTGCCTATTCTTGTACGCGGGTCCGGTTTTACAATGATGGTTGAGAGAGAAGACCTGAAAAATGCAGAGTCAGCAACATTGGAAGAAATCCGTACAGTGATAGAGAGTATATATCCGGAGTTTTCAAAAGAGCGTACAGATATGCATTATGATGAAAGGGGATTTGTTATTCCGGTACTCAAAGGTTCCCGGAAAGGTGTTCAGATTATAGATGCGCGCAAGAATCAGGGATTTTTTATTGTACCGGGGCGTGATGGTTCTGTTTACAGAATTGAGCAGATGCCGTATGGCTGTTTTGACTGCAGGGAAGATGGTTCCGATGTGGATTTCAGGATGACAGAAAAGAAGATTCCTTATGAGATTCTGCTGGATGTCGTTGCCTTTTTTAAGAGAAATCCCCAAAAGGAAGCTGCCGTACAGATTTTTTATGATGTGAACACGGGAAAGTACGAGTTATATTATCCGAAGCAGGAAGCGACATCGGCAAGCGTTGTTTTTGCGCGCAATCATGACATGGAAAATGACAAAGTACTAGTTATGGATATACATAGTCACGGAACCATGAATGCCTTTTTCTCCTCCACAGACAATAACGACGAGAAAGGTACTCGACTGTTTATGGTGTTTGGCAACCTTGACAAAAAGGAAATTACCCATAAGCTGCGTGCCGGCATTGCAGGAAATTACAAGATGTTGGAGCTGAGCGATGTTTTTGAAACGGAGGATAAGACAAATGAAGAGTGATATTGTCATTGTTGGATGCGGCGGTACAGGAAGCCATTATATCAAGGAGCTTGGAAGATATCTTTATGGAAACAAATGCATGAAGGACAATGGAATCCGCATTGTTCTGGTCGATGGTGATTTGGTGGAGGAGAAGAACCTGGTAAGGCAGGCTTTTTTACCACAGGATATAGGGCATAACAAGGCACAGGTCATGGCGGAGATGCTCTCACAGGTATATGGTCTTTCTGTAGATTACTATGACAGTTACATTGACTGTGAAGAGGATATAGAAAAGCTTGTGGGGGATGATACGCTTGTTTTGCTAGTGGGATGTGTTGACAACCATCAATGCAGGCAGAGCATGCACAATTTCTACACGAATAGAGAACATTGTATCTACATGGACAGTGCAAATGAATACCAATCTGGCGAAATCGTTATCGGATCGAGGATAGGCGGAATTGATATGTATCCTGACAGAGCAGGTTATTTTCCGGATGTGCTACAGAAAGGGGTCGTAAAAAGAAGCGAGGAAAGCTGTGAAGTCTTAAATCAGGCACAACCGCAGCATCTCGTTACCAATCAGTTTGCAGCATTGATCCTGCTGGTTAATACCATAAAGTTTCTTTCTGATGATTGGCCGGGTGGAATTGTTTTCTTTGATGCGTTCAAGTGTTACTCAATGGACCGTACACCCAGACAGGAGGTATTATGAATCTGGAAGATATTCTTGCTATTGATACAAGCCCGTTTGATGAGACAGTACTAGATGAGTGCATAGCGGGTGAATATAATATTTCCTCTCTGCTTCGAATCGACTTGTGCAATCTGATTTTACGGTATTTGAACCTTTTTTGGGAAAAGTACCAATCGGATCTCATTAGAACACATGCTCCCCATAGATTAGTGGGTGCATATGACACAGAACAAGAGGATTATTTTCTCTGGGATGAAGAAGCAGCGGATATTATGCATACGGCGGTCAATCTTAATGGCTGGAAATGTATCTGTCTGTGTTATGATTCGGGAGATATTGAGATTCCTGGTAATTTAGGAAATGATGAGGATGCGGAGACTGAGCAGTTTCATAAGGCGTATATGGAATTTCTGGATGCATGTCATGTAGAAGGCTTCGCAAGAAAATTTTTTGAGAATGAGGAAAAGTTAATGAAGGAGGCCGTATGCTATACGGATAGCGCAAATCTTGGCATTTTATTGAATGAAAAGCTGATGAAATATAATACGCTTAAGAAACAGCACGCAGATGTGATACGGGAAGTGTGCAAGGAAGAAGATTTTCACATAAGCAGATTGGAGCATAATATCTGGATGCCGTTTTGGGTTTGCTTTGCTGAAGAGAAAAAAGAATGTGATGGAGAGGAGTACGGTGTTTTTTTGCTTGGCAGTGACGGTTGCAATTATTATGGATTTGACCGTTTTGATCCTAATTGGGTATGCAAAACTTTTGTTATGGATCAGCTTCTTGATATCGCAATAAAGAAACTAGAGGTTTATATTGCCGCTAAAAAGACGGTGGCATAGATTTTCAGGGGCGGCGGAAAGCTGCCCCGTTTTTTTATAAGGAGGAAACATGGACTATATAAGGAGTAAGGATTTGATTGCAGGACTAGAGTGCGGCAGAAAATACAAGCTGCAGAAGCTTTCACTGAAAGACTATAACGCAAGGAATCTATGTTTTAGCGAGGCAATCAAAAAAATGGCTTCGGGCATCGCTAAGAAAAAAGACAGGGATGCTATTATTGAAGAGCTACGGATATACATGGAGGAAGCATATCAGGAAGATTGGTTCTCTCTCTGCTGGCAGCGGAAAAAGACTATTGCACATGAGGTAGCGCTGTTTGACAGGTTCTTAAGGAACTTTCCAATCCCACCATCTGCAAGAATATCAGTAAATGTAAAGGTATCTTTGGAGATGATGCTGTGCCATGGTGAAATAAATGCGGAGGGAATTTCGGGAACAGCCGATCTGCTGTTTGAACAGACCGATGGAAGTATTGATGCCGTTATTTTATGCCGAAACTTCTGTAAACCGTATTCATACAGGGCGAGAAAGCTGCAGCATAAAGTGGAGAACAGCCTGGAAATGTTAACCCTGATGGAAGGACTGAGCAAAAAATATCCCCAAAAGGACATCAAGGTAATGATGGTAAGGCTTGTCTCCTCTGCTGACAAACCGGACCGACTTGCCGGGTTTGAGGAAAAGAAAGGTGATAACATCATTCAGATTACCAGCAGGGAATACTTGGAACGGCATCCGGAAGGGGCGCAGGAACATATACAGCAGATTATCGGGCTGGCAGAGGAATCCGAATGCGAAGGCTGTTTTTATGAAAATATCTGCAAAGCTCCTAATATTGTTTTCTTAAAACCAGAACAGGAAATGTCCATAAGGAAAAAAGAGATTTCTTTTTCCAAAGAACAGGAAAAGGTGATAAATCATGCGGAGGGTCCCCTGCGGGTATGCGCTGGTCCTGGAAGCGGAAAAACTGCGGTTTTGGTGGAGCGGATACGAAGGCTGGCGGATTCAGGAGTGCCACCAGAAAAAATCCTTGCGATTACCTTCACAAAGAAAGCGGCACAAGAAATGCAGGAGAGGCTACAGATAGGGCAGAAGGTCAATATATATACTCTACACGCGCTGGCGTTTGGGATTCTTACCCAGAATGAATTTCTGACAGGTCCGGTGCGGCTTGCAGGACTCGTGGATTGCAAAAACCTGTTAATGAAAGTCCTTAACCATGCACCGCTGATATCCGGAGTCAGTTATGAGGGGCTCACTATGCGGTATGGATTAATTGCAACATTGCTAAAAGACTTTGAATTTATCAATAAGCATGGGATAGAAGCATATTCCAACGCAAACAGCAAAAAGGATGTGGCAGGCATTATAAGGGTCAAGGAGTTATATGATGCTGCTTTTAGGGAAATGGGATATATTACCTTTGATGATCAGGTACGCATGGCAGTGGAGCTTTTGAAAAACAATCCGAGCATTCTGGAGGCGGTGCAGAATCAGTATGACTATATTATGGTAGACGAAGTACAGGATCTTGATGATGCTCAGGCGGAGTTTGTCAGACTGTTAGTAAAGAAACCGGCTAACAATGTGATAATCTGTGGTGATGCTGACCAATCAATATATGCCTTCCGGGGCGGCAGCAATCAGTTTATGCTGGACTTTCCAAACATATTTCCTGAGACAAAGGATATTCTGCTTTCAAGGAACTACCGTTCCTCGGAAGAGATTGTTTTGATGGCATCCAATTTGATAGAAAAGAACAAGGAGCGGGTACCGATGCAGCTGGCAGCATCCTTTTCCACAGGGAGACAGGCGATTCACATCCCTAATTTCAATGACTGCAGGTTTGGGGCGCTGATTAAGGAAATACATGGAAAAGGCTATGCGTATTCGGATATTGCGGTGATTGCCCGGACGAACAAGGAGCTGAACAACCTGTGCAAAATCGTAGATAAGGATGCAGCCCTGACCGGGGTAGCCATTCCACTTGAACGGCCGAAGATGTATCTGCGTGAAGACTGCGTATTTCAGATGCTTTTGGACTTATTGGAACTTGCAGTCAAGGGAATGAGCCAGGACAGGGCACTGTTCAGGATTTTAAGCACTATGGGGTGCTCCGTGGAAAAGGCAAACAGAAAACTCAGCATCTATGAGAATCATGTACGCGAAGGACTGATATATGATTTTTATGGGGACGAGTCCAGCAGATATTTTCTGGAGATGCAGGAGCCACTGAAGAAGGCATATGGCCGTATCTACCGTGCCCTGCAGGTGTTGAAAAAACCATTAAAACAGGCGCTGTGGGAACTAGAACCGTTCTTTTTTCCAACAGGGCTTTGCACGAAAGAGGTGCTTGAAAAGATAGAAGACATAATGTTTAAGAAAAAGGTTGGACATTACAGGCAGTTGTTTGAAATTATGTCAGCAATGAAGATCTTTGAGGACGACACGAGAATCTATTATAGCACGGGTGATCGTTCACAGGTCCATATGTTGACCGCACATGATGCGAAAGGAAAAGAATTTCCGGCGGTAATTTTATATGGGATTGACAATTTTGAATGCGGTGATGTGGAAGAGGATCGCAGGCTCTTATATGTGGCGGTCACCAGAGCAAAAAGGGTATTGTTCATTTTGGAGAACTATCCCGGGAAAAGCAATTTTCTGAAGGATATTGCAAAAAACATTTCTGTGAATAGGAGGATGCGGTATGAAAAATGAACTAGTGTTTGGCAATGAACCTTATCTGCTCCATGCATACAGGACAGAGGCAGTAAAAGGGATCACAATGCCAGAGTTTAACCTCATGGAAGCAACGCAGTTTACACCAACAGAGAGGGATTTTGCAAAGCAGATGCCATTTATGGGAAATCGCAGGGTTTTGCTTGTGTCCTTGGAAAAATTGGCAGCAAATGAGCTTTTGGAAAAATACTTGAAAGAGCCGGCACTTAAAACGGATTTATATATTTTTGCCGGCGAAGTAGACAAAAGGACTTCCCTGTATAAGAAATTCTCAAAAGAAAGCGTGAAGCAGCTTGATAAGGATATGAATATGCTGAAAAAATGGATTTTGGGATATATTAAAAGGCAGAATTGCAGGATTACCCAAGAGGCATACGAAGAATTCCTTAGGCGTATTAATTATGAAATGGAGGATGTGAACTTATATCATGTAAAGTCGGCACTGAACCGCTTGTGTACAACACAGGATGAAATAACGCTGGAGCTTGTGCAGCGGCTGGTGCAGTCAAATGAGAGAGAGGACATATTCCAGATGATATACCTGATAGACAAAGGCAGGACTGTGGAATTATTTCATCAGGCGGACTTGATAATCCAGAATGGCAGCCAGAACATGATAGGTACTCTTTCACTTCTTTTAAGGAGTTATCGTATTTTATATAAAATTAATGTCTGTGGCTGTTCCTTGCAGGAGGTAGGCGTCAGCCAGAAAACATATATTCCTAAAATGTCGCTAGAGCAAGCCGATGCAGGGATCGAAATTATTCAAAAGGCAGTATATGGAATAAAAAACGGAAGATATTCACAAGATTTTGCCTTCCGCTTATGCTTATCACAGCTGTGCCAATTAAAACAACAATGCAAATAAGCGCCAAATGAAAGAGATAGAGAAGAGGCGGTTATTCAAATTTGAAATGTTTGACAAGGCATCTTTTATATGTATAATGTAAGTAGTAAACTCTAGCAAGGCAAAAAGGGTTCTCTTAAGTTTAAGCAGGGAATTTTTTCTTCCCTGCTTGGACTAGTGATAACAATTGCTAGGAGAGAAGAGAGGTACAGATGAAAGATTTGGACAAAAGCAAAGAAACGGTTCCAAAGCTCAGACCGATTGATGATACTTTTTCCCAAGAGCGGATGGCTTGCCAGGAAGCTCTAAGAGTTATTTTGGAAGATCCTGAGCTAACGGTAGAAGAGATTGTTCCCCAAGACAGTGTAAAAAATCAGCAGGGACATTCCGTTATGTTGGATGTATTGTGTAAAAAGGCGGACGGAAGCTTTTTCAATATGGAAGTTCAAAAGCAGTCGATGCCCACCATTTGAAAAGGTTCTGGATGCTTGCGATGTGTACACCTTAAGGTTTGATATGTTTATACAAAACAGAACGATTTAAAAGCGGAAGTTTTCTCCAGGTTCTATTCTTCTTGTTATGAGAAGTATAGAACTCTTTTTTTGTTGGAAAGTTAAGATGGAAGTGGAACTTCGTATTTTTTGCATATAGTTTCCAATTCTTGAAAAGAGTATGCGCCTAAATTGCGGAACTGCATAATTTCCTTAAGACTGTATTTTGACAGCCTTGATAAGTAATATACATTATAATTTGCCAAGATATGCAGTAACCGTTTGGTCATCGGAATATCATAAATAAAAAATTCACCTTCAGGGTGGCGCAGACATCGAAGAGTCATAAGCTCGTATGTTACTTTTTCAATCTCGTAAGACTGAAGATTCTGTTCCAAAGAAGAAAAGTCAATATAGTCCATTTCTGAGAGATCCGTAATCCCTATACTTTTTAAGAATTTTTTGGTGTTTTTGGAAAGTGGATTATCTTGAATTGCTTTTGTGTCCATAAATTATATCCTCAATCTTTGCCAGATTCATGCATCTATCATCTAAAGTATCTTAATTCTAAGAGAAATAAACCCAAAAGTCAAGAGATGCATTGTAGACACCATTTGACAATTATTGACATTTCAAGAAGTTATATTCAATTAGATATACTGCGAAATACATTTATTTTACGCACAATATCTGAAATGAAGCTCAAAAAACCCTATGCATAAGAATCCTGTTAATGTACATAAATTAAGCCCCATGTAATAAAAATATAGAAGCAATTTGTGATAAAATTTAAAAAAAGGGGAGAATGTTATGGATAAATACGAAAAATTGATAAATATCTTTTCTGACACCTTAAAGAACTCTCATGATTATCATATTGCATATATATATCATGTTGGCTATGTATCTGTTGTAGGAGAGTGTGATATTGTAAAGTGTGAAAGAAAGTCATCCCTTTTTATAGATGAAATATTAGACACGCCTGAAAAAATGGCAGAGAGTCTTCTGAAAAATTGGAGATGGCAATGGTTTTATGAACACAAACAGAATCTTGGAACAAAGGACTATGAGGACATCCGGAATCTGGATGCAGATGTGTCGGAAAACTTAAAAGAAGATTATCTGCATCAGCTATGGGAATTAGAGAAAAAAGTCGATGCCATATTAGATAATACTTGATCATTACTGCATACAAGCAGCTTCACAGAGGACAGCCTCAGCCTATGGTTTCTCCGACTCTTTTTCCGTTTCCCACAATAGGGGGATGTGACTGTTATCATAAGGATTCTCTAAGCTGTCCACGGCATCGTTGTCTGTGTGGGAAACGCCCTCTGTCAGGCAATCCAAAGTTTCCTGCAGCATTCTGCGCACATATTCCTGCGCCTGATCCGTGTCATCCTCCTGTAATACATTGAGCAGATTAGACATAGGGAGCTTCATGTCATGCTGTAACCGCATCATTTCCATATCATATTGCTCCCTTTCCTGTGCCTGCCTGTCCAGAAGGTCAAGTTCTTGCCTATAAAGCAGGCTTTTTTCCTGCATCTCCGCATCGCTCGCCATGCGGTCATAGGACTCAATCATCATACAAACCAGCAGTAGGAGCAGGAAGCTTGAAATAATAGCAAAAGTGGCGTATTCCTCATACCGCGATGCTATCCGGAAGATGCTGTGCATTAGATAGATGCTGCTGGCGGGGACAGTAAGTATCACCATGACATGTCCTAGTGGGATATCCCATCTGTTTCCCCGCTTCACATAATGCCCTACAAAGACGGCAAGGAGAAACAGGAGCATCAACGAAATGACCGTTCCCGCTGTCTCTAGTTCCCATCCATTCATCCCAATCAGACCAAGGATAATGCTAGTAGCGGTTTTCATGAGCATCCACACACCACACACCAATATTGAGAAGATGCCACATTTTTTACTGCTTGCATCATAGGAGACAAAGCTTATGATAAACACAAGCACTATATTCAAGGAAAACAATACCATCGGGGATGCGGCGACTCCCAGAACGGGAACCATCTGCAGAAGATAGTAGGCAATCCATATTGCAAACCGCAGTGGATTACCTGATGGCCTGGAAAAGAAAGCTTTCATGAACTTGTGTACGACAAAAATACAAAAACATGATGCCAACAGGTTGCTGGCATAAGTGCAGACAGGGCTCATACCACCACCGCCTTCCTAAACACCGCACCACAAAAGCGATTGGTTGAGTTACCTGCCACAAAAATGTGAATGACACGGTTGCAATTCTCTTTGTTGAAAGAGAATCGGCAATAGGATTCCGCATCCGCAGCTTCACAGTGCACCATATCCTTCACTTTCCCCACAAATTGCATATTGTCATCCCTTACGGCTATCCTCAGCATTCCCATCATCTTCTTCCCAATGTAAATCCCCTATTTCAGGTTTGTCTTGTTCGTTCTGTGCCTGCTCCAAGCGTTCCAATAGCACCCGGAAAGTCTTCCTGTTTATGTCCGTCAGGCGCTGGTATCGCAGCACAATATCATAATACCTATCCATCTCGTGATTCATGCGTACCTGACCGCTTAGATCTCGCTTGATGTTGGAGCAGCCTAATATGTAGTCAGTGGTGACATTAAATGACTCTGACATCTTTACCAGCAAGTCCGTAGGTATATCATAGGCGCCGTTCTCCATGCGACTCACTGCTTGCTGTGAGGTGCCGAGGATGGCAGCGAGACCCTCTTGGGACAGGTTTAAGTTCTTCCTAAGTTCACGAATACGGTTTTTGGTTTCCATAGTATGTATCATCCTTTCTAATCTCATTTTACATAAAATTCAAGCGAATGATTACAACTATACAGAGTGCGCATAATACGCATATATGAGTACAAAAACAAATAATATATATGACGAAATAGCTACAGAGGTCCTAGGAGACCTGCATGACATGAGGGTAATAAAGGGATAGAAGTCATGGATATCCGTATCTATATGTGGGTAATAAAAATAAGCCCTATGAAATATAATATGTTTTAATTATATCAATTAATTTTAAAGAAAGTTTTTTATTGATAATATACTTACTGAAAAATTGAGTAAAAACCTCAAGATTCTACATCAAGGCAAAAAGTTGTACAATAGCATAAATCTATTGTAGTCATCAAATTTTTATATATAATTATAGGCAAATGAATGAGGACATATAAATAAGATGTGATTCATGGAAAATAGCATTTATTCTTATGAGACATGTCGCAGAGGGAGTGATGCCATTGCACTAGTATAACAAAAATAATTAAAATGTAAAAACAAATTTTAAACTCACACAAAGGAGGAACTTTTATGCAGAAAATCAAAAAAATTTTAGCAGGGATATTTACAATGATTCTTATTTCTAGTTCTGTTATGGTTGCATTTGCAAAAGAAACAGCCAATTTAGACGAGAACGCAGCATTTTTTGAAGAAGATCAATTGGCACAGCTTGCGGTAGAGAATGAAAGAAACATCGTATTGATGGATGAGAATGGATATATTCTAAATGAATTTCATTCAGATGGATATGTTGCCGAATTTATTTATGCAGAAACATATTCATTTAATTCTTCACCTGAATTAATTTCTATTGTTGATAATGATGGAAAAGTGCAGAACATCTCTTACGATGACGAAGGAAGTATTGCCCAAATTGATATATATATTGATGAAGAATATGTGGGCACAAAAGATTATTCAGCCTCCTTACCTGATGAAGGAATTATGCCCATGGCTACTTATAGTACTTTTTATGTTACTCATTCAAATGGTACCAAAACAAATATGAGTAATTTAATTAGCGATTCTCTTTTTGTGAGGCAAACTAGTTCTGCATCGCAAAAAAACATACAGGACTTATTTGATACTACCAATTCTCCTTTGAAAAATGATATTACCATTTACAGAAGAAATAGTAGTGGAAATGTGTATGATACAGGAACAACTGTAACACCAGCCAAAGTAATTTATGATGCATCAGTTACATATTCTATTTCACCAAAAGTTATTCTTGCAACATTGCAAAAAGAATCTTCATTAGTAAGCAGTTATCATGCCAATGATAAGCTATCTAGCAAATGCTTCTATTTTTGTATGGGTGCAGGTTCTGATAAAGGTGCGACATCCACAGGATTTGATAATCAAATTGATTTGGGAACAAGTACTTTGAATAAATGGTATCAAGATGGTGTTGATAATTATACATTCCCTTATTATTATTCAAACAGTGGATTCTATGGGTACAGGGGATATAATACAACAGGATATTCCACCTCTATCTGGTGTGATAATGCAGCCACATATTCTCTTTATAAATATACACCATACACATGTGGCAGCAACGATAGCACTCGCACAGGAAATGTTTTATTTTTAGATATTTATAATGGAAAAATGCTTTCTGATTTCCCATCATAAGATAGGAGGATTATGCGCAAAAAAATTCTATTGTCATGCATTGTTATTGTTTTAATAGGGGTCTTAAGCATATGTACAATGGTATTAAGTACCAATCAAGCATCTAAGATTTCTGCTCAGAAAGCAGAAGAATTATTACTAGCGCATTTGATTGACCATAACCAATGGAGTTCGGATTATGTAATAGAGCCTCTTGATTCTATTGCAATAGAGATTGGTAATGAGCATGGGTATCGCTTTGAAATAAGGTACAAAGATACTGTTGAACAGGTTGGGGATAGATTAATTAACAATTATGTTGTAACAGATGACGATGGTAATATCTTTTGGTATGATTCTGCAAATGATGAGTTAATAGAAGAAAAATAAAGGTAAGATGCATATGTAGAAATATGAGCAATTACCAATATCAAGGTAAGACTTTATTTATCAAAAGTAGTGAACCCGGTAAATGATTCACTACTTTTGATTGTATTGTAACTTATTTTTTATAGGTGAAAATTAGTATACATGTAAGCTTCAAAGAATAGTGTATTCAAGGTAGCGGTGGTGATGTGCGGTACCTAGGGGAAATGACATGGATACTCGTATTTATTGTGAGAAACAAAGTATAATAAAATATTTATATTATACAAGAAGATGAGGGGAAATATGTTATCATTTATTGTATTTTCAATTTTAACTATTATATTAGCTATTTTAGCTGTTACATTTACTATTATGTCGGCAATAAAGAAAGAAAACAAAGTATTCACTACTTTAGCAGCTGTAGTTACTGTGATACTTGCGTTTATGACAAATGCAAATATAGATGTGCCAGCTCCAATAATTTATCCACTTGATAATGATGCGAGAGTATATAACGGAAAAGTAGAAGTTGAGATTGAATATATTAAGTTTCTTTTTTCTCATACATATTATTCGTTAGATGGTAGTGATCCAAAAACAGGCAATATTTATGAAGGTCCGCTTGTCGTTACAGAATCTACTACTGTAGCTGCAAGAAATCGATTTTTGCTTTGGTGGAGTGAACTATCCAAAAGTACATATAGGTTTGAAAACATGCAGATAACTTATAGTAGTGAATTGGATTTATTAATAAGTGATAAACTGCCACCACCAGATGAATTGTTAAAATATGTAATATACATTATTATAATTTTTGCTATTGTAAGGAGTATCATTCGGAATGCTTTTCGGAGTACATGTGATCGAATAAAAAACTTTTTTAACTCATGGCTATAAATGAAAAGGAATTTATTGATTATTATATATTTATAAAGCAGATTAACCCTTTCATTATTCATTGTAGAACTAACATTTACTTTTAGCAAAATGCGTTTTTAAGGAGTTATCCTGCTTCCCTGAAATGAAAATATATACCTATTTGGGCAAATTATATTACACCACCCTAAAAGCCAAAATAGACACAGTTTCACAAAAAGCTGGACAACTGTGTGATATCTATTTTTTTGAAATCAAAAAATCAGCCACCGTTGTTTGTATGCCCGATACTTCGGTGAAACATTAATAATATCAGAGGGTAAGCCATCAGCGTAACCAAAAGCCAAACATTAAAGAAATGAACAACTGATGCATTGGTTTTTCCCTCCAGATAGTATTGGTCATTTTCTCTCGACTCTAAATGGCTAATTTCTTCCGCCGCTAACAATGTAAAGAAAATCAGCGCGAAATCCAATGAAACAAGGCGCAATACGTTGTAAAATGATTATATAACTACTAATTGACAAGGGGACTGTAATGGCAAAGAGGAAAAATATGTGTGAGCTGGAGAAATATGCTGGGGAAACGGCGCATAAGAAATTTATGTTTTGTGAAGGATTTTATTTAGGTACAGGAATACCCTTCTATGATGATTATTTGGGGTATGAAACATGTACTGAATGCAAAGAATGCAAGCGGTATTTGTACAGAAAACAGTATGTTGACTTGCTCAGTGCTGTTGCTATCAGTTTTGCCATATTGCTATTACTTATATTCGGAACTCCGCAGGGGGCCATTCGTAGAAACCTGTTATTTAATGAGGGAGTGCGCGCAGCTTTCCTGAGCAGCGTTGAAAGAATAGAACAGGAGGGTAATACAAAAAATTTGCGTTATTCTGTTATTATTAATGGAGAGCAACAGGAGTGGGATGTGATTTGTTTACAGCAAACTTGCTTTGCAGAGCGCTTGAGTAAGTAAAATTTCCGCCGGGCGGAATTAGCTGAAAAAATATAGTTGTATTTCTTAATTCAAATAAAAGGCCGGAATACAAGGAGAGTAGATTTCATGAATTGTAGAGGTGAAGATGCAAGAAGACAGATTGTTAGAGAGTATGATATAGTACCAGTGGCACATATTCAATTACTAGCAGGACAGATAAAGCATAGTGATGCTGGCGGAAACATTGAAAATGATTATTACATTTTCAATGCAGTACATAAAACAAATGGAAATAGGGAAGTTATTCAGTGTGGCATGAGAGCAGCCAGAGATTTCCTCCGGCTTCTCAACCATAGGGGATTGCCTGTATTCAATCCTTTACATGGAGAAGGCGGCGATGGCCTACAAGGAGAGGAAGGCATCGGTGGGAATGATGTCGGCAATCCACAGGGCAGAGAAGACAGAGGAAGAAGAACTCCCGAATGGAATCTCGTGGCTCGGCAGTTATATAATGCCATTATGTGGGTAATTATCATTATTGAAGCGAGTCCTAATACACCTATTTTTAACATACGAGAAAGAGTTTATAACTTTAGAGATAGAGAACCATTCGAAAGTCAGGTAAAAAGCGTAAATAAAATAATTAACAGAACTATGCAAGGAAGAACTTTGACAGAGGCAATCAATGAACTACGAGCAGACAATAATATAAGGGATGAATTATGTCAGTTTAACATGTTGGTAGACATAATTAATAATGTAACTGACGAAGAAGGGAATCCATTACAGTCATATTTTTAATTGGCTGAAAATATAATTCTCAACGATGCATAATGATTACTGTTGCAGGAATATGATACTAATAGGAAAGAATATAGAAATAAGGCTACGCATTCCGTGTAGATTTTTATGGAGCACTTTATAAAAAGAAAGTGCCTGCAACACATGTTATAATACCAATATTAGGGAATGAAAGTTTTTGTCTCAGCTGACGATGGGGACAAGTGATTCGCTAAAAATTTATGGGCTGTTGCGCAATTTACTTAGTGCAGCAGCTTTTTTATACCTAAAAAACAATGACAAAGGAATATACAATGTAACAAAATGAATATTGGAAAAATTTGGCAGAACAAATGTTCTAAAATTTATTTACACTAAACATATGTTCTGATATAATAAGATACTGTCAGATGTAGAACATATTCAAGCAGACAAAAGAAAAATTCCTTTTGTCTGTTTCTCTCTAAGTATCTGTGAACTAGGCATGGTCGATTGTTATTGCGAGGAGAGTGTCATGGGTAAAAGAACAATCTTTCATATAGATGTGAACAGCGCTTTTCTGTCATGGGAAGCAGTATACCGTGTCCGGCATCTGGGCGGTAAACTTGATTTAAGAACCGTTCCATCTGCAGTGGGCGGCGACATCTCAAAGCGCCATGGAATCATTCTTGCCAAATCCATTCCTGCGAAGAAATATGATATTCGGACCGGGGAGCCGGTTGTGGATGCGTTACGGAAATGCCCCGCATTAGTGCTGGTGCCCCCAAACTATGAGCTGTATGAAAAAAGCTCCCTGGCATTTATGGAAATATTGCGAAAATATTCGGATATAGTGGAACAGTACAGTATAGATGAGGCTTTTATTGATATGACAGGTACAGAAAGGCTTTTTGGTCCAGCTGTGGTTGCCGCCAATACCATCAAGGATGAAATATACCAAATGTTAGGTTTTACAGTAAATGTTGGAGTATCCAGCAATAAGCTGCTAGCTAAAACAGCTAGCGATTTCAAAAAGCCGAATTTGGTCCATACCCTGTTTCCGGAAGAGATAGAAAAAAAAATGTGGCCGCTTCCGGTAGGGGATCTGTTTTTTGTTGGCAGGGCTTCTGAGAAGAAACTGCGCTCCTATGGAATACAGACGATCGGAGAACTAGCAAACACAGATGTAAAAATGTTGAAATCCATAATGAAAAAACATGGAGAGGTTATATGGAACTTTGCAAATGGGAGGGATACATCAATTGTAGAATCGGTACTTGCAGATAATAAAGGATATGGCAATTCCACCACAATATCCTTTGATGTTACGGATTCACAGACTGCCAAGAAAGTTTTTTTGTCGTTAGCAGAAACTGTAGGAAAAAGGCTGCGAAGAGATGATGTCCGCATCGGGGTGGTGGCTATCAGCATACGGTTCTATGACCTTTCATATATATCACACCAATGCGTTCTGGGTTCACCTACCAATATTACAAAAGAAGTCTATGAGGTCGCCTGCAGACTTTTTGATGAAATATGGGATGGGACACCAATCCGGCATCTTGGAGTGCATACGGGAAGAGTGGTAAAAGGGGATATAGGGCGACAACTTACCTTATTTGATGATACAGATTACGAAAAGCTGGAAAAACTAGATCAGGCAATAGACCATATCCGTGAAAAGTTTGGCGCGGATTCCATTCAAAGGGCATCCTTTTTAAAGCAGGAAAAAATCGATCATATGAGTGGTGGAATTTCAAGGGAAAAGAGGACTGTGGATTATAAAAAAGAGAAGGTGACATAGTGGGTTTTCGTTTGGGGGATATTGCAGACAAGACAGAGCATGGTGTTCTGCAAGGCATCCAAAGAGAGATAGGATGTGAGTGTTGGTTCACCAGCAAGGGTAAGAGCATTCCAAAAATCATCAAAGTAATGGATGATGAGGGGATGCTGCATACTATTAGGGATGTGCAGTTATTGACTGTAGAAGAGAAGAATTATTCCGGAATCCAAACGGTGGAGCATTTATGCCGAATTCATATAGGGGGCAGAATGGAAACAGTAAAGCTGGTTTTTACGAAAGAAAGCTGTAAGTGGACGATTGTGGAAGTGTAGATGCTAAAGGAATCTTTAAAATTTTGAAGATTTTCACGGAGAAGTTTGACATTTGTAAGTTTCGTAAATTATAATTAAATCACTAAATTGGTGAAAGTGGCATTCTTTTTAAGAATAATATACAATGTACTTTGGAGGACAAATGATTATGCCTGGTAAAAATGTTACATACCATGAGCAGAAAGAAATAAACTATACCCTTCAGCTTAGGCAGCTTTTAACAGAGCTGCCGCCCTACGCAAGGGATTATTTTCGCGCTGCAGAACAGAAAACTAGTGCGAAGACCCGAATATCCTATGCCTACGATCTGCAAGTATTTTTCCGCTTCTTAATAGAAAAGAATCCTGCGTTATCTGATAAGGATATCAAAGAGATAACTTTAAGGAATCTTGATCTGCTATCCAGCAGTGATATTGAGGAATATCAGGAGTATTTGAAGTATTATGAGTCCCAAAATGGCGAACAGAAAAACGGAGCCAGCAGCATCGCAAGGAAAATGTCTTCTCTGCGCAGTTTTTTGGATTATTATTATAAGAAAGAAATGCTTACAAAGAATGTTGCAATGCAGGTAGATATGCCGAAACTGCATGAAAAGGCAATCATCCACCTTGAGCCGGATGAAGTTGCCATTATGCTTGATAATATCGAAAACTATGAGAATCAGCTTACAGGAAAGAAGAAAGAGTTTTTCCTAAAAACTAAGATACGGGATATTGCAATTATTACGCTGTTTCTTGGCACTGGTATTCGTGTATCGGAGTGTGTGGGACTTGATGTGACGGATGTCAATTTCCGTGAAAATAGTATTCGCATTATCAGAAAAGGTGGAAATGAGTCCATTCTTTACTTCGGAGCTGAAGTAGAGAATACCTTATTGGCTTACATTAATGGTCCACGAGCTTTAATTGCATCCAAAGCGCTTCCAGGGGAAGAAAATGCCTTGTTTTTTTCCTTACAGAAGAAACGAATCAGTGTTCATGCTATTGAAAATTTGGTTGAAAAATATGCACAAGAGTTCGTTCCACAAAAAAAGATTACGCCGCACAAGCTCCGTTCGACTTTCGGAACTAGTTTGTATCAGGAAACAGAGGATATATACCTTGTGGCAGATGTTTTGGGACATTCTGATGTTGGGACAACGAAGAAGCATTATGCTGCCATTAAGGATCAGAACCGCAGGAAGGTTGCTTCGGTCATTAAGTTGCGGGAAAGTTAAGTCACTGAAACCGTGAAAAAGATAATTAAAATTCAAATAGGGCGTTTCCAACGGTAGATGTACAGCCTGTAGGTCTTGTATTTAATGGCAGCGTTGGTGACACCATATTTTTCAGCATATTTGATCAGGGATAGACGGAACTTCATATCCTGTGTTATAGTAGCCATAGCAGGGAACTCCTTTTTGTTTGTTTTGGTTGTGGTGACTAAACTATAACACAAAGGCAGTATCTCTGCTTTTTAATTATTCAGTTATAACATATGTATTGTAATTCTACAAAAGTACGGAAACTTAAGAAATATTTTAGATTGAATATGGGGTAAAAGTGTGCTAATATAAAAATAATTGCATATTGCGTATATATAGGACTTTTTTCAGTTACAATATAATTTAGATGTAAGACAAGTGCTATAATTTAAGCAGATTGTAGAGGTTATCTGTATTTATGAAAAAGAGTGAATAAGTAGTTATTTTGCCACTTATTTATTACATATACTCAAGATATAAATATATTGTAATAAATTAAGGAGGTATTAACATATGAGAAAGGAAGAGTATAAAATGAAACGCGCGGAAACCATGGCAGATATGTTAAAGGTATTTAAGCCATTTCCATTAGGAGAAAAGAACTATAATGAGTTTTATGTTGATACAAGTGAGGCTAGAGGAGATAATGCTGCTTTCAAAATAATTTACCGATTGAAAACTTCTAATCCTGCCCCAATAAAATTGTTATTTATGGGGCATAGTGGTTCGGGAAAGTCAACAGAACTTTTCAAAGTTGAAAAAGAGTTGTCTAATGCATATCAAGTGGTTAGATTTTCAATTAGAGATGAAGTGGATATTATAGATCTGACATATGCTGATATGATATTTACAATAATGCATAATGTTATAGAAACCCTTCATAATGAAAAGATTAAAATTAGTGATGATAAATTTAATAAAATTTTTTCGTACTGGAATGATGAGCGGATATGTGAGATATTTAATGTTCATCAAATGTCTGTAGAAGCAGACTTAGAGGCAAAGGCTACATTTTTAAATACACTTACAGCACAAATAAAAGGGTTGTTTCAGGTAGGAAGCGAAACCAAGAATACCATTAGGAGAAAAATAGAACCAAATCTACGACAGTTAATTCAGTATACAAATGAAATTATTGAAGAGGCAGATAAGAAACTTGAGAGAAGAGGAAAGAAATTACTCTTAATAATTGAGGATTTAGATAAGCTGGATATTGGAGCAGCCGAAGAATTGTTTATAAAGCATCGGAAAGTGATAACCTCTTTGCAAATTAATACAATTTATACTTTTCCTATTTTCTTATTTTACTCAACACAGTTTAATGCTATTAAAGACGACTTTGATGCATATGTACTTCTTAGTATGATTAAAACTAAAGATCGTGATGGAAGAAAATATGAGAAGGGTGTAGAAACAATTCGGCAAATTATTGGAAAGCGTACAGATTTGAGTTTAATTGCAAATGATGCTTTAGAGTTGGTTATAATGAAATCAGGCGGCGCGCTAAGGGATATATTTGAAATGTTAGAAAATGCTGTGCTTGAAGCGAAAACACAAGATATTGATGCACAAATAATAGAAAAAGTTCATATTGAAAAGGCTTATAACAATTTGAAAAGCAGTTATGAGAGGGTATTGAGTAGAGGGCATTTAGCCTTATTAAAAGAAATATATAAAGATCCAAGCAAAAAGCCTATTGAAGACGAAGAAAAGCTAATGGAATTATTAAAGAGCATGGCCGTGATAGAGTACAATGGAGAAAGATGGTGTGGATTACATCCTGCCATTGAGGATTTCTTGAAAGAGAAGGGCGAACTTAATGCTGGAATTGCATGATATGATCAATGAGTTCAATAAATTTGAATACTATGCTTTAAATTCTTCAGGTGGTTTTGTTGTTTGGGAATGCAATGAATATATGTCAAGACACTTAATTGAAAAAGGCATGAAAAAGTATTCACAAACAACATTTATTGATGTTATGAATTTGGCACGTAGTAAATATTTAAATTTGTTTGATATAAGAGATAATGAGTTAAATAGGAAAAAAATATTTGTATTTAACAACTTTGCAGAAGCTTATGCTTATGATAATTATTTTGATATAGATAATTTGTTAAACGAACTAAATTTCACAAGAGATGTGTGGGCAAAATATGAATACATATATGTATTTATTTTACCGACTTATTTGGTTGAGCAAATTATGAAGAGCTCACCTAGCTTTTGGAGTTATGTTACTATACATTTTCGAATTCCTAATATTATTAATAATCCTTTACCTTTTATAAAATTCGAAAAAAGTTACTTACAACAATATAGTGATAAAACTTTGTCGCTAGTTTGTTTGAAAAATAATGATATTGTGAATTCATATAAAAATGTTAAAAGTGACTCGGAAAAAAAAGAATTACTAGAAGATATGTTAAATTTACATATAGTAATGGAAAACATTGGGGATAAGAAAATATTAAGGACAATCTATTTTAACTTATCTCGTTTGTTTAGTATTAATAAAAACTATAGAGAAGCTCTCATTTATGCTGAAAAGTGTAACGAAATTAGGGCTTCATATCAATCTGAGATAAATGTTTTATACTGCTATTTAAATATGGGATATAGGAAGAGTCAAATAAGAGTAATGTATCCAGATAAGCCTCAAGAAATTTATTTTTTGGCTGTTCAACATTTTGCATATGGTGATATAGAGTTCTCATATAGATGGGCCGAAAATTACATTTTAAAACACCAAAAAGATAATAAATTTAGTTATTTGTTTTATGAATTATTAGCGGTGTTACTTTTTGCCAAAGAAGAATATATACTTGCAAAGAATGTTTTTTTGGAAATTATTTTTGCAATAGATAGGATACAGAGTGACAATTTTTTAGATGTGGATGTGATAAAAAATAATTTGAATATTGTCAGTAGACATCTAAATGGTAACTTAATTTATAATGAGGCAAATAAGTATCCTTTTTGACAGATAATTACTATAGAAATTGTCATGTCGATTCCGATAGCTTGCATAAACCACACAAAACACCAGTGTTCAAGCCTGCCTTGAATACGATTACTTTTTATTTGAGTAATTAATACTTTGGATTGACCAACTATCGACAATATTTCTTTTGTGAGGTAATTTGCAAGGTTTTTCAACTATGAAATAAATGTGTATTTGTTTCATAGTTGAAAAACCTACCACTCCTTCCTCAATGCCCACTCAAATCTAAACATTGACCTGCGGAGAATTAAAAACTATATATGATGCTGTCAAAAAGGCAATTAGTACCAACAGAAATTGAAAATCTAGTCGAGAAATCGACTAGATTTTCAGTACATAGTTAAATATAAATCATGCAATCTTGGAAAAAGCATAAGAATTCATACTTCAAAGTACCAGCAATTATTTATTTTTATATTTTTATTCCGCTACGTTTCAAGGCTTTCGCCATGGCGGTTTCTTCTGCCTCACCATCCTCCTTCGCATTATCCATATTCATTGTGATCTGCCAGACATCACGATGTCTGGCGTTATCAAACTTTTTCGTCAGTACTTTTCCGTCAAAAACAACGCCTATATCCGGTCTATTATCTACCGAATAGGGCTCTATCAATTCATTTACATGGATACTTCCTATTTCCGAGAAGCCTATAATTCTGACTTGTACATAGTATCCGACATTTTTGATTACTTCGCACTTTACTGCTATGCCACTCTCTATTTCCCTCTTGCTTTCTACAAACTCATCCTTTCCCAAAAGTTTTATTGAACTATTATATGCTCTCGGACCATCATAGCTAAATCCTAAGCCAAATCTGACTCTCTGCCCGATATTAGTCTTACCAATTTCACCCTTAGTAGCAGAAGGATTAAAATAAACCTCTACGCCACGCCAATTTATATAGGCATGACTGTCATTGACATAGTTATTGCTGATTCTTCCAATAAAAGGAAGTAACATTTCTACCATCTCATCTTCAGGAATGGCATTTCTGCGATTTCTGTTATTGGTTATCAAAGCATTAAGACCCTTGCTGTTTTTAGAGAACCAATGCTGCACTACAGTCCGGTTATATTTACTTGCTGCTCTATTCTTAAGTTCTCTTAAAAGCTTAGGCAACTCTCCCTCTGCAAGGGTGCTACCCTCAATAGCCTGAATAAACTTAAGAATAAATCTGTAATAATGCGCATCTACCGAATCTGTAAGATTAACCCACCTGTTAAGTTTGATTACAGCATCCTGAATAAGCTGATCTTGATTTTCAACTTCAATCCGTTTTATTGTATCAAACCATATCCTGATATTACCAACATGCTGATTCTCTTCTGCAATATTATCTTCCATCAACTGCACAACTTTAGCATAAAAATCTTGTTTAGCCTCCGAATTTACAGCTTGATCTGCCGCTTTTAGATATGATCTCGCCAGAATTCTTTTTGCTTGCGTACAATTCTTATTTCCAGCATTCGCAATATACTCCTTCCAAATATCTATACTTTCTTCAATCGAAGCAGTTAATGAACGTAGCCTCTCTTCAATTCCGTCCAAATCTTCATAAGCAGAGTCGGATGCTAATTGTTTACACTCATTCCACAATGTTTCAGCTTTATCAATATATTGCATCGCCCATTTGCCGTTATCAGATGTAAGGTATTTGTTGAAGTCTTCTTCATTAAGCAGATTCTTGGCAAGATCTGCAATCTGTATACACAAATTTATTTCTGATACATGACCAGCAACACCAATATTACTATCACGAACTATCTTGAAGTATTTAAAGGCACTTTCGGCATCCTCTTGTATTTTCTCTATCAGTTCAGCAGTATCATAATGAGGATCCTCTCTAAAATTTCGAAGAAGATCTTTTCTATAAATATTTGTTATCCTAGACGAATAGCCCATTGCCTTCATATGATACAGAAGTGGGTCTACATGCCCTATCTCAGTGTTTGACAGACTGATTGCCGAATCGATGTTATGAAATCCCTTTTCATAATTCTTGTCTATATAAAAATAGAATCTTGCTAAATGAGCCGTAAAATGAGGCTCATCTGGGTATATCTCAACAAGCTTATTAAATATCCTGACTATTGCATCCGTAGAGGGGTCATAACCTTCCACAAAGGATGTTCTATGCTCCTCCCTAAGTTTCATAATAAGTGTTGAAAACACCGGTTTTTCTGCATTCACATCCGCTTTCCTTGTTATAAAGAGACTTCTTAAAAGATTCAGTGTATCTTGATTAATACTGAACCTGTTACTTCTGGAATCTTCTATAAAACCAAGAATGTTATCTATAAGATTCAAAAAGGAAATTTCGGTTGCATTCCTTCCGTTGGACATCTGCTTTAAGATTTCTTCACCAAACAGATGATATCGTATTCTTATAGTACTCTTGCCAGACATATCTTCCATGCGTACCAATTCATTGATGCCCGGGCTTTCTTCTAAAAGGAATTCATCAGCAGACTCATCATTAAACAAATTCATAAAGTACTGTAAACTTATAGGCACATTACCATAATCTGCTAATGATAATGCAAACAATATTTTCTTAGACTGATCATTCATTTTTTCGAGAAAGTTTGCTATATACGGCTTAATTCCTTGAAAATCCTTATCAAAAGCATACATTGAAAGGACGAACGGAAGCATGTCGGAATGCACACTCTCTTTAATCTGCTCATACAATGCATCTTTAGCATCTGCATCACCAAGAATCTCCTTAAGTTTAGAAAGCATCTGTGTTGTTTCCCGAGGTCGGAATTCATGAACTATTGTATATGCGCTGCCCTCATTTTCATCACGAATTCCTTTAAGTTTTCTCTGAAAGTAACAAATGACAAAAGCAAATCCCATGCGTTTAAGCTCTATCTGAAGATTCTTTACTTCATCAAATTCGATAAAATTATTATCTGCAAAAATCAAAAGTGGGAGATGTGTGAGATCATATATCTTCTGTAAATTATTGCCTGTCTGCTCATTTAAACGGTTCAAAATGAGAGTTGGATATCTTTCTCTAAATTCCCATGCAAGACGACGCATTAAGGTTGTTCCACCTATCCCCGGAACATAATACACCTTTCGCAACAACCGTCCCCTGTCTTTCATATCCTGAGCAATTTTATCTTCTATTATTTTTTGTTCTGGCAGGGGAACATCAAAATGCTCTCTTAATCCATACCAGCTAATCTCTTGAATACCTTTATAAAAGGCTAATCGGTTGCATTTTTCTGAATCTAGTTCATCCTCCTGATCAATATCTATAAACACCGTAGTAAAAGAATCTCCAAGCTCCATAACAAAATTTTCATCTAATGGAGCTCGTTTGCCGTTCTCCGCTGGAATTTCCCGTTTTATGATACCCAGAGAGAATTTACTGTCTTGATTATATTTACCTAAATTTTCCGCAAATTCTTCAATACTCAATGCAGATATCTTAAAGTTCTCATCATCAATAGAACTAAGTTCTCCGTCTGCAGATAATACATAAAAGTCAATCTCATCTCCACTGTCATATATATCATTAAATGTATCCACTATTTTTCTAAGGCTTCGTTCATTCTCCATCGGATACACAAATGCTTTAACGGGCTTAGAATACTCCTTGTGAAACTCCTCAAGAAGGCCAGGTAGATATTTACCATGAGCCGTACCCCATTTCTTTGAATCAACTACTGAATCTGGTATGTCAGATGTACCGTTTGCCATAATCCAATATGGCATATGGGAGAATGAAAACTTCTTTCTGGAATTTGCAAAGTCCAAAGTACGTACCCTCGGTGTAATACCTGTTATGTCTGTATAACTATGTGCAAGACCATTAATATCACTGTCTGGATCCATATCAACAACAAGATCCCATTTTAAAGAAAACAACCCATTGACAGCAATTGACTCTATCCTTTTTGTAATTAGGACATAAGAATATGCGGAATTAAATTCGGATGTGTCCTCAAGTATTTCATACCAAGCTTTTCCATCACCATAAAGAAAGTCGTCTATAAGCTCTAATTCCGCATTTTCATTTACATAATACCTAATGATCTTACGTACCTCTTCCAAAGTTGACTTATACAAACTTGGATCTGGTATCGTTCTATCATGCTTAGGACCATTATTTACTACTTGGGCATTTTTAATTATCTTCTTACTATCAATACCTATGGTATTAATTGAAGGGATCCCAATATTCTCTAATTCATTCAGTAGATACTGTATAGTAGCTGTTTTGGCACTAAGCTGATTAACTTTGTACTCTCTTGTTTGTGAGGGAATTTCGTGTGCTGCAAGCTGTTCATCATATTTTCTGTATAGGTAATTTTTCAACGCCCACTCACAGCACATATAAAGGTCTGTCCCTGCATCGTGCAACTTAGAAGATGCTAACTCTTCGTCCCCACCACGGAACACTTCCGAGAACCGCTTGTATTCTCTGACACTTTTGTTGAACTGCTCAATAACCACTTTCTCATCCCTATAATTGACATAGTTCTTCCTATTCATAAATTGGACATACCTATCTGTCTTCTTTTTAATACTTTTTTTCATGTTTGTCTTGTATGATGTTTACAAAAGAAAAAACACCATATCTTCCTTTCTTTTTAATATTGTGATTCAATACAACTCAGATACTATGGTCTTTTAATTATTACCATATTATTTACCCCCAAAGAATGCAAGTTCTCTTCACCCATGTACAACTTTTTGTTCCCATGTAAAACTCACCAACAGAAAGAAGTATTTGGAACATGGCTATATATGAAGTTCGTCAGTAATCTTATAAGATGCAAAAAAGACTGTCCCAATATAAAAACAAAATAGGCATGTACCATCATGTCAGCTATTGGTAGAAATAAAAAGAACTGACAGGTATACCTATCAATTCTTTCCTAAAAATCTTTGTAATTTGGGGTTATCTACTTAATATAATATTTTAATTGTTGCTTTCTTCTTTATTTAGCTGTTTAATTACCTTCACGATTATTGGAGGCAACGGTACTCCAAGATGCTTCAAATTATCTAGAATAGCAACTCCCTCTTTTGAAAGGTAAAAAAGGATAACCACAGTTCTGACTGTGGAGTTATTACATACAATCATTGTATCAACAATATTTGCCATACATATAAGAACAACAATTCCAATCTTTCTAAATATGACTTTTAACCCCAACTTCCCTCCTAACCATTTTTTCTTAACAATAGAAACTAAAATAGCTGTTATGTAATTCATTACTACAAATGCTGCCAATGCATAAATCAAATTATCAGCTCCACCTAATAATTGAAACAAAAAATCTTTCATAATTTTAACCATCCTTTCTTTAACTGGCTTCTATAGCCGTACATTTCTTGTTATCTAACTTGACTGCCGAATTGTCACCCGGCTCGCCTCAGACTGTAGAACAACACCTATTAGAGCCGTATTCACGGAGCATCTGGATCAACACCTGCCTTTGTTCTTCATCCGCTTTGGGCATCAATTGTTCCAAAACAGAAATCTGTTCTTTGGAAAAAATTTTTTTGTGTGGATGATACCAATCAGCGATACGGACACCGCCTCCGTTACCTCTAATAGTTTCAAGGGGATACTCAGCCGTGAGCGCAAGAATATCTGATCTGATCGTTCTATCAGAAACGCCAAATTCAGTTGCTAGTACTTGCATACTTTCCTGCCTTCTTACGGACAATATTCGCATAATCTCTGCCCGTCTTTCATTTGCACTCACGACTGTCACCTCCTTTCGTCCTTGTCTGATTGTTAATTTACATTTCAAATAGGAAGGATAATTTCCTATTTGAAAAATTTTTTTATTTTTGCTGCCATAGAACAAGCAATAACTTTGCGCCTGTCTACATAATATTTAAACTTGATATAAAAGCACCTGAGTAACTCTGAATCCAAATTTAATATTTGCAAATCAGAAGTTGTTTGCAAATTAAGGGATTATGCCAAATACAGCATTTTCTCATTGTTAAAATTTAAGGATATAATCAGTTCTTATATTTCGTCCCAACGGTATGTACTACATATGAATCTTTTATTTATGGCTCCCATGTTGAAGGTACTCCCAGATATCATGGCATCATCAACAAAATGAATTTAATTATAAATTTTTTGTCTCTCATTTCTGACCATCTATCAAAGATGCTTGAGATTCTTATTTACAAAAGACAACTACCTATTTCAAACAGGTAGTTGTCTTAAAAAGGCTGACTTTAAGAAAGCCACTAGAATCTCTGATTTTTCACAGTATTCTACCAACATTCCTGTTGCGCAGACTACTGTAATATCAGCACATCCTAGTGGCTGTCTTTACAAGCTAGTCCAGATATTTTTTTAATTGATATCATTTAATGACACAGGCTGTGTCAGAACAAAATCCAATATGGACTGGTATTTCCTCTTTTGTAACTTTACATTTATGAATAATTACAACATCTTCCATAACGACACCTTTTGTTTTACATACAAAACAATTTTTATAGTAGGGACATTTTCGAGGACACCTATGTATTATCACATCATTCATGTATTTCACCTCCAATCATTAAATTCGACAAATTTTCATGTTATTATTTATTATATGCATTAAAAGAAGTTATAACATTATAGTATGCAGAATAAAATATTCTGAATGCAAAAATATGTTTTATATACTCTTTTTAGTGCTTTATATTCGATTTGGTAATTTGTTCTTGATAGAATTAAACAAATGGTAAGTTTTTATCAAAAAAAAATATCTGTTCCTTTCATCTATCTTATTGAAACATATTAATTAATGTACTAGGTCATAAACTATTGTAAATCTTCTACAATATACACATTTTATAAATTTCATTATATTATACAAATGGTAAGTTGTCAAGCGTATTTTACCAATCAAAATCTTTTCATTAATCTTTTTTCAACTTGTATGCAGTTTTTTAGCAAATATGCATTTCCTTATTGACACAAACGGTAAGCAATGTTATACTAATGGTAAGTTAATAATTTAGTGATCTTTATTAAAATTGAATACAGATCAAACTACAAAAGAGAATACAAGAATATTTGTGTTATTGCTGTAGTGCAGGACTAGTTAAAGCCGGTCATAGAAGCAAGCCAGTTGGAGCCGAAGTAAAAAGATGATGAGGGTTATATAATTGAGAAGCCATCTCTACCATTAAAAATAAATGATAATAATCAGTTAGAGAATGGAACCAATTCACCAGCAGAAAAAACCCCGAGAAAAGTAAGCCAAACACTGCAAGATGCGAAAGACGCAGAGCCGAAAGTGCCATGCAAAGCATATGCAAATCTAAATTAGAAATGAGGAGACCAAAATGTCAGAATTAACATTAGGAGGAAGGATTGCTGAATTATTAAACAAAAGCGGAATGACTCAACGAGAGCTCGCTGATTTAATTGGTGTTACTGAAGTTTCCATGTCGCGCTATATCAGCAATGACAGAACCCCTAAAGGCCCCGTTATTGCTAATTTAGCAACAGCATTGCATACCACTTCCGACTATCTGTTAGGTAGTGAAAAAAATGATGACTTTGATAGTGAATACTTGAAGATTCATCGTTTGATAGCCCGTAATGCTCACCTCATGTCAAACAAACAGAAGCAACAATTAATTAATGCCCTTTTTGAGTCTGATGACCAGAAAGGATGATTAATTTGTATTTACCTGCCGCTCGATATGAGCAAATTAAACTTGAAGTTCTCTATATGTATGAGGAATGCGAAATAGAAGCTTTTCCGATAGACTGCTTCGAAATCGCCCGGAGACTGTATTATCACTTAGTCCCTTATTCCTGTCTGTCTGACCATGCATTAAGGCTTGCGATGCAATACAGTCCAGATGGATTTTCTACCATTTATCAAAATCCTCATACCAGAATGTATGAGTGGTATATCTTTTACAACGATTATAATTGTATTCAGCGGCAACGATGGACAATTTTTCATGAAATTGGTCATATCTACCTTGGACACTTCGAGGATGATTTTATGACTTATGGCGAAAAAGAAGCAGAAGCTAATTTTTTTGCTAAATACAGCATTGCCCCTCCACCATTAATAAATATTGCCAATTGCAAGTCCCCTATGGAGATTGCTGACAGTTTTTATGTTTCAGATGAAGCATCTACTCACATTTTTGCTTATTATCAAAAATGGAAAAATTATGGACCTATTGAATATGAACCATTCGAAGTAAAAATGCTTGAGTTATTTCATGCTGCTTAGTACAACACTATTTGTCAAGAATCCAAATGGAAGTGAGGTGAGAAGCACTTATGGATGAGAATTGCATTACTTTTGTTAAGATCCCTGAAAATGAAAGATTTTTTTATGACTATGATTTGCAAGCAGCAATGACAGAAATTTATGCCATGATAAATGACATTCGTGAGAAAAATATGGATTGTTTGTACCAGCAAACTTATTATAATTTCTTTCAAAAATTTCTATCTTGTATACGCGAGTTTAGAATCAGACATAAACCTAATAGAAAATCCCTCCTTGTGGTCTTACCGCTCTACAGATTGGCTATTCTCCTTCTGGTGGCAATGCCTCTCACACAGACCTATGATGGTATTTCAAAAATGCTTCGCCGCATTTACCTAATACACCACCAGCGAACAACCTCTGTGACTGATGATTCTGCAGTATGTGGTATCGCATAATGCAACTTGTCAACCCAATTACAAAATCCAGAGGTGATTATCATGGAAAAATTAATTATGAACTATATCAAAGATACCTTTGACGATATTATGGAAGATTACATCAATTCTCCTAAATACCAAGAAGAACGTCGGAATGTAAATGATATGTTCCTTAAACTTCGAGGAGAATTGTCCCCTGAACAGGCATCCTGTCTCAATGACATATTGAATACAATAGATAATAGCCACAACCAGTTAGCCTTAGAGGCACTTGCAAGAGGTGTCATTAATGGTATAGCTCTTTACGAAAAATATGCCAAGTTAAATTAAAACAGGATATGACACAAATAAAAGGACTGTTTTGTCAGTCCTTTTATTTGCTTTTTAAAGTCTCGATACAAAATTTGAAGAATGCTTACAAAATGTGAAACTTGTTAACAGTCTCTCGAACCTAGCTTTGCATTCAAGTTTTATACTGTTTTATTACGCCGTATCTCTTCCGTATATCCCGTATGATATGTTGAAACTGCATTATCCAATACACTTTGCACATATTCAGGATTTCTACTTATGTATCTTAAGCTCATCCATTGAAATATCGGAACATACAGCAACTTATTGTATATGCTTTGCTCTCTTATTTTTTTATGTATTTTTCCTATTCTGCTGACATAAGTAGTTAAAGGGATATTCTTTTCCAGATGATCTATAATCGCCAAGGAAGCTTGTCGCCCGGACTCAATAGCAAAGTATATACCTTCTCCTGTCATAGCATCAATCAAACCGGCGGCATCACCGACTAATAGTACATTATTCTTTATGGGCTTCCTCACAAAATTGCCATATGATACAAAGGCTCCTTTTATGCTGTTAATATCCTTAATTCCCTGACTTTTAAAGTATCTGCTATATCTAGCCGGCTTTTTCTTCATTCCTCTAATATAAAACTCACCAAGCCCTACACCGATTCTATCTTTTCCAGGGATTCTCCATGAATATCCGCCCAAAATTCCACCAAAATTTATCTTTATAGTATCTTCGTTTGAGAGATTGGGGATAAATCCCTCAAAACACAGAACAGAGGCTCTCCATGCACATTTAACATATGACCTAACCGTACTATTAATGCCGTCCGCACCTATTAAAAAGCGATATGGAATCTCTTGGCCATCAGATAGTGTCACTGTGCTTTTATCATAAGCAATCTTATAGTTTTTTTGCCCGTCGAGCACCGTGCCACCAACACTCTTATAATATTGCAGCAATGCATTATCAAACTCTGTCCTGTTAATCACCCGATAAGCATTTTTGACAGTATACTTCCCAATAAGCTTGCGATTATATAATAATTCGATTTTATTTATATCTCGCATACTTATATTACTAAAATCAAGATCTTTATAGATATATTGGAGCAATTTGATGGATTTTACAGTCAAAACACCAGCACAAAGCTTTTCTCTTGGAAATTCCCGTATATCTATGATACAAGTCTTATACCCTTTCCTCTGTAAAACCGTTCCGGCTGATACTCCGGCGGGACCTCCACCAATAATTACTACATCTACCATATCCTTACCTCCTTGTCAATGACGGATAATATTTAGTTATCT
>CAZGGA010000016.1:0-69478 GCA_964524555.1 uncultured Acetatifactor sp. | reverse complement strand
GTTGGTTAGAGCAACCGGCTCATAACCGGTCGGTCCTGGGTTCGAGTCCCCGAAGATCCACTGTAAATCCTGTTTTCTGCCATGTACTATCATTTGATATGCGGTTTGACAGCAAAACCTGTTCCATGGCAGACAAGGATTTCAACATGGCCCAGTGGCTCAGTTGGTTAGAGCGTCGCCCTGTCACGGCGAAGGTCGTCGGTTCGAGTCCGATCTGGGTCGTCTCAAGACGCAGAAAAATCATCGCCGTTTTCGGAAACGGCGGTGATTTTTTGCATACTTTACGATTTACATAGAAAGAAGGATTTTCCCATGAAAAATTATCATTTCCCCAAAATTCTCTGCATCATGCTGGCAGCAATTCTATTTGCAGCAGCAGTCCTTACCGGCTGTGCAAAAAAAGAGGAACAAACGTCGGACACCCTGCGATGGATTTATGCATCCTACGCCATTTTGACGGAATTGAACGGTAATGATTATACGAAATTTGGTGGTATCTCCATAAATGACTATACCAGAAAACAACAGATTGCTGCGCTGGAACAACAATGGAGCGTCACTGACAGAGCATCCGCTGACAGTACCCTTGCATGGGCGCTGGAGGAGGGACATAGAACCGAGTTTGTACAATACGCTGAATATCTGGCGGAGGACTTGGAGATGGATAAGCTGGAGGAAGAGGATTATCTTCCATATCTTCTCTATATTTCTGATTTAAGCGAAGAAGAGGCACAACAGCTTGTAAATCTTTATATGATGTACAAAGAGTACGGGGAACATGCCATTGATGCATGGGATTACTGCCGTGCACTGAATTTATTGAGTTTTTACTATGTGGCAGGCTATTACACCAAGGAGGATGCGCTGGATAAGTCTCTGGAAATTGCAAAGGAACTTCAGCCTATGTACAGCTCATGGGATGAGCTGGTGGATAGTTATCTGCGGGGCTATGAGTATTGGGCGGAAGAAAGCAGTGAAGAGCGCCGCGCAGTTTATGAAGATTTGAAAGCCAGAGAGGATAATCCCTTTGCAGTGGACTATCATGTGACTCTGGAAAAGAGCTGGTAAATTGCCGATAAAACGCCGGAAAAGTGCTGCTTACGCTTCTCCTGCATCCGGCTCAAAGAGCTTTTCCAACCGTTTCAGGTACTCGAAACGCTCCCTAGCTTCCTTTGCGGCCTTGGCAAAGAGCGCTTCGGCTTCTTCAGGATGCTTTCTGGCAAGAAGGGCATAGCGGTTTTCTCCTGCAAGAAAGTCCTCATAGCTTAAAGAAGGTTCCTTGCTGTCCAACTGAAAAGGATTTTTACCCTGAGCTTTCAGGGATGGGTCGTAGCGGAACAGGTGATAATAGCCTGCCTCTACGGCCTTTTTTTCCTCATGCTGGGAGCTCCCCAGACCTGCTTTTATGCCGTGGGCAATACAGGTGGCATAGGCAATTACCAGAGAAGGACCGGGGTAGGCAGCGGCTTCTGTGATTGCCTTAATGGTCTGGTTTAGGTCTGCGCCCATGGCAATCTGCGCCACATAGACATTTCCGTAAGTCATGGCAATGGAAGCCAAATCTTTTTTGCGGGTTTTCTTGCCGCCGGAGACGAATCGGGCGGTGGAGCCCATGGGAGTTGCCTTAGAAGCCTGTCCTCCGGTGTTGGAGTAAACTTCCGTGTCCAGAACCATTAAGTTGATATTGCGTCCGCTGGCAAGTACATGATCCACTCCTCCAAAGCCGATATCATATGCCCAGCCGTCCCCTCCTAAAACCCATTGGATGGTTTTGCCCTGACTGATTTCATCCCGGCTTTCCTGTGCCATCAACATGCCAAAACCAAATTCTGCGGCATCCTCAAAGAGGGAATTGGACCATGCGGGACCGCAGCCCTCCTCATTCAGCGTGTAAGCTGTGGAGGGGGAGGAGTTTGCCCAGATGGAAGAACATCCTGTAGCGTTTGCAAGATACATCTTGGAGCCAAAAAGTTGTGTCAGCAGCTTTACATAAGGAGTTTCTCCACATCCTGCGCAGGCTCCTGAAAATTCCATAAGAGGGCGTAAAAACTGACTTCCCTTTACGGTGTGGCTGCCAAATTTGGCGGCGGCGCAGGCGCCTGCGGCAGAAGGCAGGGATTTGGCATAGTCAAACCACTCCTGATGCTCCTCATGTTCGTGGACGGGATGCATGGTCAGTGCCTTTTTGCCGTCTCCCTTTCCGGGGCAGATGCCGGCGCAGGAACCGCAGCCGGTACAATCCACCTGGGAAATCACCACGGAGAAAGATGTGGGAATCGAGTCTGCGGCATCCGTCTCGGTACCCATACCCATAATGGGAATCTGCTGCATGCCTTTGGGGGCATTCCTAGACTGCTCCTGCGTCATGGCGGCAGGGCGGATGACCGCATGGGGACAGACATAGGAACAGCGGTTGCATTGGATGCAGTTTTCGGGATGCCACATGGGCATTTCCGTTGCCACATTTCTTCTCTCATGAGCGCTGCTTCCGGGCGGTGTAAAGCCGTCTGCGTAGGGAAGGAACGCAGATACCGGAAGGGAGTCTCCTCTTTGGTCCGTCACAGGCTGTTGGATTTGCTTTACATAGTCAAGCAGGGAAGCTCTGTCGGGAAAAGGGGAATTGTCCAGAGGATGGGAATCCTCAAAGGTCTCTGTGTCTGCAAGGCTCTTCCATGAATCGGGTATCTTAACCTCGGTCACTTCCGAAAATCCCCTGTGGATGGCATCTTTATTCATGTTTACGATTTTTTCTCCCAATTTTCCATAGCTTTTTTGGGCAGCATTTTCCATAAGCAGCTTTGCTTCCTTGGAGGGAAGAAGCTGAAACTGCTCCATCACCCGGAAAAACGCTGCCTGTAAGATGGTGTTGACCTTGCCGTTTAAGCCGATTTCCTTGCCGATGCGGTCGGCGTCAATGAGATAAAGATGAATCTTGTGCGCGGCAAGGTAAGAGCAGAGGGATTCGGGAAAGCATTCCCTCAGATATGCTTCAGGATAGCTCTCTGGGAGTGTATCTTTCGGGCATTTTGGCAGATTCACCAAAAAAGCGCCTCCCTCTTTAATTTCCTGCGCCATATTATATTTATGCAGATACACCGGATTGTGGCAGGCGACAAAGTCCGCTCGGTGAATCAGATAAGCGCTGCGAATTCGCTCCCTGCCAAAGCGCAGGTGGGAGATGGTGAGTCCTCTGGATTTCTTGGAATCATACTCAAAATACCCCTGAATCTGCAAATCCGTATGGTCCCCCAGAATTTTGATAATGTTTTTAGTGGCGCTGATGGTGCCGTCACCTCCAAGTCCCCAGAATTTTAAGGAGAGAGTCTCTTTCGGGGAGGTGTCAGGAATAGGGTATAGGGGCAGGGAAAGACCGGTCACGTCATCCTCAATTCCTACAGTGAAAAATTGTTTGGTGCGATTTGTATAGACCGCCGCAATCTGGGCAGGAGTGGTGTCTTTGGAACTTAAGCCGTAACAGCCGCAGTACAGGTCCACATTTTGAAAGGAGCTTCCCTGCAGGGCGGCAAGTACATCCAGATACAAGGGCGCTCCCGGCGCTCCCGGCTCTTTGGTGCGGTTTAGGACGGAAATCTGCCGGACAGACTCAGGCAGGGTATCCCGCAGTCTGGCAGTGGGAAAAGGACGGTACAGATGCAGGGAAATCAGTCCGTATTTTTCTTCAGGATTTGCGTCCAGATATTCGCGGATTGTCTCGCAGACACTTCCCATGGCAATGATGACGTGGGTGGCGTCTGGATGGCCAAAATAATCCATGAGTCCATAGGAAGTTTCCAGCTTTTCGTTTATTTTTTGCAAATTCTTCTCTACAATATCAGGAAGAGCGAGATATCGGGGATTGGAGGCCTCTCTCGCCTGAAAGAAAATATCAGGATTCTGGGCGGAGCCGTAAGTGCGGCCGTTGCGGGGATGGAGGGAGCGGCTTCTGAAGACATCCAGAGCCTCCATAGGAAACATTTCTTTTAAATCCCCATAGTCCCACACAGACACTTTTTGCAGCTCATGGGAGGTGCGGAAGCCGTCAAAAAAGTTTATGAAAGGAATCCCGCCCTCCAGAGCGGACAGATGTGCCACGGGAGATAAATCCATGACCTCTTGTACGCTGGCCTCGGCAAAAATGGCGGCGCCGCACTGACGGCAGGCATAGATATCAGAATGGTCGCCGAAAATGGACAAGGCATGGGTGGCAATGCTTCTTGCCGCCACATGGATGACTCCGGGGAGCAGCTCTCCCGCAATGCGATAGAGATCCGGCAGCATTAAAAGAAGTCCCTGAGAGGAGGTAAAGGTGACAGCCAGTGCACCTGCTAAAAGAGCACCATGAACAGCGCCTGCAGCGCCTGCCTCGGACTGCATCTGTGAGATGACGGGAGAATTTCCGAATATATTTTCTTTGTTTTGCCCCATCCATTCATCCATAAGCTCTGACATGGGGGATGAAGGGGTGATAGGATAGATGGCGGCTGTTTCACAATATGCATATGCTACATGGGCGGCAGCCTGGTTTCCGTCCATAGTCTGTTCGGTTCTCTTTACCATAAATGACCTCCTGATTTTGCAAGTTTTGCTGTGTGTTTTTTCTTATCATTTCTCCTTTGAAAAGATATTATTCCTTGACACTTTTTTTTATTAGAGTTATACTATATGCTATATAGAGCAGATAATTATTTTCGTGAAGTAATCTGAAAATCAGGAATTTTCCAAAAACATGAATCGGAGGAAGTACAATGGTAGAATACATTTTAGGAAATTATCTGATAGAGTCCGGTAAGATCAAACGGGAACAGTTAAAGCATGTTATGGAAAAAGAAGATTCGGTTACTGTATCCGATGAGCTGTTGGCAATAGAGGAAGGGCTTTCTAAAGAACAAGGCAGTCATTATCTGATGTTTGTGCAGGCTCTGCTTGATGAAAAGTTGATAACTCTGGATGAATTGGAATGGCTTTTAAATGATTTTGCTGAGAAAAACGGATATAATGCTGAGCAAATGAACGATATAAAGAGTGATGAGGTAGAGCGGATCATTCCGCTGCTTATGCCCAAGGAGGCGGAGAAATTTATACCCTTGGTCTGCATCATGGTAAATACCATGGTGAAGTCTTTCAATAGGCATGTTTATGTGGGGAAGGCTGCCATGGTGGAACAGCTTCCGGCGGAAGATTTGGTGAATCAGACTTTAGTTTGGGAAGATGGAATTGTAGACTGCTTTTCTGAGCGGGATGGCGGGCTGTTGATGGTGTCCTCCGTGTATGGTCAGGAACAATATGGACAATTGGATTCTGAGGCTTTGGATGCGGCAGGAGAGCTGCTTAACTGCATTAACGGTCTGTATGTGTCCGGGCTTAGCAGAGAGGGATATTTCTTGGAGATGATGCCTCCTAAGTATGATGAGTGCAGCGATTCCATTAAAAGAGATTCCATCTGTCGCATTCCTGTTTTCTTTGATGAGAGAGGATTCTATTTTACAGTGGCAGAACTGGTATAGGAGGGAAAAAGATGGCAACAGTATTAATGGTTGACGATTCAGTGGTATCCAGAAAAGTTCTGAGAAACATATTGGAAAAGGGTGGCTATGAGGTCATCGGAGAAGCGGTAAACGGTGAAGAGGGTTACTTAAAATATAAGGAGTTAAAACCGGATATCGTGACTATGGACATTACTATGCCCGTTATGGACGGAATTGAATCCTTAAGCCTGATTAAGCGGGATAATGAAGACACAAAGGTAATTATGATTACCGCCTCCGGACAGAGGGAAAAGATGGTGGAAGCGCTGAAGAGAGGCGCTGAAGAGTTTATCTTGAAACCTTTTGAGGAAGAAGAGATTTTAAAGACTCTGGCTTACGTAATGGAAACTCCGAAGGAGTGAGATATCATAAGGATGGTTTGTCATGGATGAAGAGAAACTATGGATAACCTTTCATGATAAGGATGAAATTTTGCATTTTGTGGCAGACTGTTGTAAATATGACAGTGCCATTGATGTGAAATTAGACAGGCAGGTGACAGATGCCAAATCTGTCATGGGAATGCTTTTGTTGCAGCTTGGACAGCCTATGGAGATTGTATATGACAGCTATGAGGAAAGGCTGGGCGGCTACGAAGAGTTTCGGGGGGCGATTCTTAGGGACTATGATGCTCAGGCGCTTCCGGCAGGCAATCGTGCTCTGATGTAGGGTCGCGGAGAAGTCCAATAGAAAATTTTACAGGAAAATCTCAAAGGGGCTTGACTTTTCCCAATAAAAAAGTTAGAATATCTAATGTTGCAGGAAAAATACTGACAACATTAACCCATGTGCGTTTAGCTCAGCTGGATAGAGCGTTTGGCTACGGACCAAAAGGTCGGGGGTTCGAATCCTCTAACGCACGTTCTAAGCGTTTATGCACGCGTAGATTCATAAATGGCGGGTATTCCCGCTATTTTTATTTTCTTTTTTACACCTTATATATCAATAATTGCTATACAATAAAAAATTGCCCTTGACACCCATCTTTTTTTATGCTATAAGTGTATTAAGCTAATTAATACACTTATAGCATATTTTACTTTGTGATGGCGATGATTAGTCTGTCAAGACCAAAGGATAGGAGAAAATGCATGATTTTGTTAGATTATCGGGACAAACGCCCTATCTATGAACAGATAGTGGAAAAGCTGGAGCAGATGATTGCAAGCAGCGCCTTAGAGCCTCTGACTAAGATGCCTAGTGTGCGGAGCCTTGCAATGGAGCTTTCCGTGAATCCCAACACTGTGCAAAGGGCTTATGCCCAATTGGAATTGGACGGATATCTTTATACCGTATCCGGCAGGGGCAGTTTTGTGACGGCGGAGAGCGAATGGAAGGAAAACCGGCAGGGGAAAATTTTAAAGGAGTGGCAGGACGCTGCACTTAAGGCGAAAGCTGCGGGGATTACAAAGGAGCAGCTGATAGAGAAACTGCAGGAAATATATGGAGAACAGCATAGAAACGAGGTGTCGGAATGATAGAATTTCAAAATGTCAGTAAAAACTTTAATAAGGTAAAAGCTTTAAACGGCATCCATGCTACTATTGGAGATGGCAGCGTGTTTGGGCTGATTGGTACCAACGGCGCCGGAAAGTCCACATTTTTAAGGCTGCTTTGCGGAATCTTTGTCCCTGATGAGGGCAGCGTTTTAGTGGACGGAGAGCCGGTTTTTGACAATCCTTCTGCCAAGGCAAAAATTTTCTATATTTCTGACGACCAATATTATTTAAAAAGCGGTACGCCGGAGGATATGCTTCGTTTTTACCGGACTTACTATCCGGAGTTTGATGAGGCAAAATGGAAGGATTTGATGAAAAAATTTCATCTGGAGACAGGGCGCAAAATCAATACCTTTTCTAAGGGAATGAAAAAGCAGTTTTCGGTTATCTGCGGTATCTGTGCAGGCACAAAATATCTTTTGTGCGACGAGACCTTTGACGGGCTTGACCCTGTTATGAGGCAGGGAGTAAAGGCGCTGTTTGTCAAAGAAATAGAGGACAGAGGACTTACGCCCATCATTGCGTCCCACAATCTGAGAGAACTTGAGGATATCTGTGACTGCGTGGGACTTCTGCATGAAGGGGGTATTCTCTTTGAAAAGGATTTGGATGAAATGAAGATGGATATTCACAAAATACAGTGTGCAGTGAAGGAGGACAGGGCGCTTGAAAGGCTGAAAGCTTCTTTGGAAATTCTGAGCATGGAAAACAGGGGAACGATTTATACCATTACGGTCAGGGGAAATAGGACGGAAGTGCAGAGCTTGTTAGACAGGGAAGAATTTGCATATGCGGAGCTGCTGCCCCTGTCTTTGGAGGAAATCTTTATCAGTGAAACGGAGGTAAAGGGTTATGACATCAAAGCGCTTATTCTTTAAGATTATGAAGGAAGATTTAAGGCATAAAGTCTGGATGCTTGTATTGTCGGTTTTGGGAAATCTTCTGATGCTGCCCGTAGCATGGCTTCTCTTTAAGCACAATCTGACATCCTCCGGCGCAGCTGCGGCTATGGACGATACAGCGCTTCTTGCGAGCACACAGGAGATGTTGACTCGGACAATGCAATTCTTTGCCAGCTATGCTGTGATTCTGGGCGGGGGAGTTGCCATAGTGGTAGCGTTCATTGCAGGATTTTTCGGCTTTTATTATCTTTTTAACAAAAGCATGGTGGATACATGGCACAGTCTGCCTGTGAAGAGAAGCACCCTTTATGCGGCCGGTTATGTGAATGGACTCTTGATCTGGCTGGTACCATTTTTGGTCAGTCTGCTTTTGATGGTGCTTTCGGCAGGGAACTTTACATGGAGACTCGGAGGAAAAGAAGCACTGTTTCCTATGCTGAAGGAAGCTCTTAACATCCTTCTTGTGGTAGTGGTAGTGTATCTGCTGGTGTACCATTTGGTATTGACGGCAGTGATGTTATGCGGAAATGAGCTGAATACTTTTATCGCTGCAGGAATTATGGGATTTGGGGTAATCGGTATATTTGTCGCCGGAACAGGCATATGTTCTCATTATTTGACAACTTTTTCAGAGTGGTCCTATTCTCTGGAAGGGGCAGGCTATGCGTCCCCGCTTTATTCCGCCCTTCATTTGATTTACCAGAAGGCGGTTGTAGTAAGAACGAGCACAGTGGCAGCTGTTTTTGGCCTGAATACCAATGCTGGGATGCCGGAAAATCATGTGGAAATGGGCAGGCCATTGGCAGTGAATCTGGTGGTGGCGGTAGTTTTAGGGCTGTGTGCATGGTTTTTCTATCAAAAAAGGGAATCCGAGATGGCGGAACAGGGTATTCGGGGCAGGCACATATCGGCTTTCTTAAGGATATTGGGGAGTGTGGCAGCAGGCTTAGGAGGCGGATATGGTATGATTTTGCTTATGGGAGAGAGCCTAAGCTTTGGCTGGGAACTTTTTGGCATGATTCTCTGTGCGGTGCTTTCCTTTGGCATCTTAGATATGGCGTTTTTAATGGATTTCAAGGGATTTTTTGCACATAAGATTCAAATGGGGACTGCAGTGGGAATCTGTGTGGTTGTTGGTATTGTCATACGGGGTGATCTTTTGGGATATGACGATTATCTGCCGCCCAAAGACAAAATTGCAGGAATTTCCGTCCGATACTCCTATGTGGGGAATCACACATATTATGGAGAATTTCCGAAGAATGTTTTGGAGCGCATGAATCTGCAGGATCCAGAGATTATTTATCCTTATCTGGAAAGGATGGTGGCAAACGCTGCGGATAAGAGTCAAGATGCATGGGAAAATTGTGATGTGATTAATGTTAAAGTAAAACTAAAAAACGGAAAAGATTATTATAGAAAATATAGAATATATTCAGAAGATGAAGAACTGCTGCAATCCATTCTTGCTAGCAGGGAATATGTGCAGTCTGCTTTCACAGTCAGCGAGGAAGAAATGAAAAATCTTATTCCTATTTCCGCAAGCAGATTAGGAAATGGAATTTCTCTTAGGGATATGGATGAGGAAAAGCTGCTGTCCATTGTGAGGGCATACAATCAGGATGTGCTGGAGAACCCAAAGCGAACCGTGCTTAAAGAGGGAAAGTGGTTATCCAGAATATATCTGGCAATTCAGGACAATACAGCCGCTGCAGGGTATATCACTGTGGAGTTGGATATTTATGATAATATGGAATATACTTTGGAGGCATTAAAGCAAGCCGGATATGAAAGTGCAATCGATGCGCCAAAGCTTTCCGACATAAGCTCAGTGGAGCTGCTTTTATGGTATAATGTGGGGGAGGATGATTCCCCGGCGGCGCTGATTGCCAAAGCCAGACAGCGTTACGGCGTGTTTGAACAAAGTAAAGAAGGCTCAAAAGAAGCGGACGGGGCGGATGCAGATAAGGCGCAGGAAGCAGATTCTGCTCCCAAGGCTCAGGTTACCGGCACATCGGGAACCAGAGAGCGAAAACAAGTGTCCATCACCGCAAGGGATGAGGTGGAAGAGTTGAATACCCTTATCAGTCTGCATGCTCCCTCTGCTACAGGAAGTATCTTTGACAAGAAATGGGTGCAAATTGCCATTGTGGTGGACAATAAGGAGGAATACTGTGTTATTCCCTATGGGGCGCTGCCGGAAAAATACATCCTGCGGTTTGGCGAGTTTTAGAAAAAGTTTATAATTACTTCCGTGATAATATATTTACGAAGAAAAAGGGGCATGATACAATATCTCATAGTAGCATGCTTCTTTTTTGCTACGTGCAATTATGCAGGACAGAGAGGAAGGAAGTGCAGAAAATGAGTATCGTCTATGATGCCAGACGAATCAAGGCATATGAGGGCTTGCTTGCTCTGGGAGAATATGCGGGAAAGGATTTGGAATGGCTGGGAACGCTGTGGACAGAGCTTGTGTCTGACAGCGGACTTATGAAAGAATTTATGTACTATTTGGATCACCATACCTTTCTGGATGAGACGAGATGCAGCGGATATGGACTGACTGATTTATATGTATGGCAGATGGATCGTTATAATCTAATACGTGATATCGGAAAAAATACTTCGGCGTGCAATAAAGAAGCCATGGTGTTAAATGCCTTCAGAACCATGATTGATATGCAGAAGGAGCCGGAGACTTATCTGAAAAGACTGACGGCAGGAATCGGCATGGATCAACTTCAATAGGGAAGGAATCAGAAAAGAATCTATGAGCAGGCAGGAATTTATTGAAAAGCTGCGTATGGCGTTAAGCGGCAGGATGCCTTCGGCAGCAGTGGCGGACAATGTAAATTATTATGAGGATTATATCAATATGGAGATTCGCAAGGGGCGCACGGAAGAAGATGTGCTGGCTTCCCTTGGGGATCCCAGGCTGATTGCCAAAACCATTATCCAGACAAACAATGGAGTGGGAGCAGATATGACTCAGAGTGCAAGGTACCGCAGTGCAGGCGACGAGGGAGGATATGCTTCCGGTTCGGACAGCGCAGGCGACGTTCTCCCTCGTATTTTTCGGATTCCGGGCTGGCTGGTGACCTTGCTGGTCATTATCATAACGCTGTTTGTGATTTGTATCGTATTTTCCGTGCTGTCATTTCTTTTGCCTCTGATTATTGCAATGGCGGCGGTGATGTTGATTGTAAAAATTTTCCGGGATTGGCTGAATTAATAGTACTAAAGTACCATATATTTTAAGCATATTTTGGGAAATTTCAAGCAATACTACTCCTGTAACTAAAAACCAACAGGAGGACTTTAAAATGGCTAACAACAATCAGAACGAGAACAACTACAAGAATTCCAACAATTCTGATAATCAGAACTGCAAGAACAGCCAGAACAATCAGAATAACCAGAAGAACAACCAGAACAACAACCAGAAGAACCAGAACAAGGAGTTCTAGTTGCCGGAGGGATGGGGCGCTTTTTGGCGCCCCTATTTACATAATTTCAAAATAATTGTATACTAAGGATAAAATGTTGCAGGTGCGGCAGAATGAGAGTAAGCTTGTATGAAAAAATTTGAATTGATAGTTCCCTGCCATTTTGGCATGGAATCCGTATTAAAGCGGGAAATTCTGGATTTGGGATATGATATTACAGAAGTGTCGGACGGCAGGGTGACTTTTTTCGGGGACGAGGAGGCATTGTGCCGCGCCAATATTTTTCTGCGCACTGCAGAGCGCATTTTAATAAAAATAGGTAGCTTTCATGCAGAGACCTTTGAGGAGCTTTTTCAGGGAACTAAGGGGCTTCCTTGGGAGGAGTATATTCCCAAGGACGGCAAATTCTGGGTGACAAAAGCAGCAAGCGTGAAGTCCAAGCTGTTCAGCCCTTCGGATATTCAGTCTATTATGAAGAAAGCCATGGTGGAGCGGTTAAAAGAGATTTATGGGGTAAATTGGTTCTCGGAGGAAGGGGAATCTTTTCCTATTCGGGTATTTCTGATGAAGGACGAAGTGACCGTGGGACTTGACAGCACGGGGGAATCCCTGCACAAAAGGGGCTACCGCAAGCTGACTGCCAAGGCTCCTATTGCGGAGAATCTGGCAGCAGGCATGATTCTTTTAACTCCGTGGAATAAGGACAGAGTGTTGGTGGATCCCTTTTGCGGAAGCGGTACCATTCCCATAGAAGCCGCCATGATGGCGGCAAACATAGCCTCCGGCATGAACCGCCATTTTACGGCTGAAAAATGGCCTCATGTGATTGAAGACAGACTCTGGCAGGATGCGTTAGAAGAAGCCCGGGAAATGATAGATATGACAATAACTCCGGATATTCAAGGGTATGACATAGATGATGAAATGGTGGCAATCGCCAGAGAAAATGCAAGGCTGGCAGGGGTAGAAAAGCTTATTCATTTCCAGCGGAGGGGCGTTGAGCAGTTAAGCCATCCTAAAAAATATGGCTTTATTATCACCAACCCGCCCTATGGGGAACGCCTGCAGGAAAAAAGAGAGATGCCTGAACTTTACAGAACGATTGGCCAGCGATTCCGAAATCTGGATGCATGGAGCATGTACCTGATTACAGCCTATGAGGATGCGGAAAAGGATATTGGAAGAAAGGCGGATAAAAACCGCAAAATTTATAATGGCATGATGAAAACCTATTATTATCAGTTTATGGGACCCAAACCCCCGAAAAGGAGAGAGAAAGACCATGGAAGTCAGCATGGAAACGGATGAGCGCAGGAGAGTAAGCCCGCAGGAAGAGAATATGACTGTCACGCTGGCAATCTGGATATTGATGGGAGTTATCAGCATGGGATATATGCTGTATACTGCATCTCACAAGACCATTGTAATCATGGATAATGCCGATACCCGCATAGACCAGATAGTGGGGGAGGAAGGCATTCTGGCGAAAAACAATCTGGTCTTTCTGCCGGGTACACAGACGATGCCCCGCACCATGTATATTCCTCTGGAAAAAACCGTGCAGGCGGAAGACGTGGTGGTGGAGAATCGTTATAGGGAGAAGGAACTGTGGGTCTACATAAAAGGCGCAGGAGCTTCTTTTTATGAACAAAACGGAATTTACGGGGATTTATCCCCCATCATCTCCGGGAACAGTGAGTCCCAGCGGGGCAGTGTGATTCTGAAAATGCAGATGAATCGTGTATTAGAGTATTATACTACCATGGAAGACGAAAGGATAACGATTTCCTTTAAGGAGCCCCATGATGCCTACAAATACCTTGTGGTCATTGATCCCATGGGAGGTGGCGCAGAGATGGGGTCCATCCTCCGCGGCTATGCAGAGAAGACTCTGGTGCTTCAGATTTCCAGACTGCTTTCGGAGAAAGTGGAGCGGACAGATATCAAACTTTATTTCACAAGGACGGAAGATGAAGGTGTGACGAAAGAAGAGAGGGTAGAGCTTGTTAAGGCGGTGGATGCAGATTTATATATCAGAATCTGCGCCGGTACCGATACAGGAGATAATTCCGCCTATGGCATTTCGGCGCTTTATAACGAAGAGTATTACATCCCGGAACTTGGCAATATTGATTTGGCGGATGCCCTGACCCGCTCGGTGACAATTGCCTCCGGTAACCGTGCCTTGGGGTTATTTGCAGCGGACGAGGACAATATTTTACAGGATATCACTACTGTGGGAGCCCAGATTAATGTGGGTTATCTGACTCATCCTGTAGAGGGTGAGCTTTTGGGGCTGGAGGAATATCGAAATAAGCTGGCACAGGGAATTGCGGATGCCATTATGGAGGTTTGTACAGATGAGTAAGAGAATTGTGTTTGCCACCGGGAATGCCGGTAAAATCAAAGAAATACAGATGATACTAGCCGATACAGCGTGGGAAGTGGTGTCCATGAAGGAAGCCGGAATTACTGTGGACATAGAGGAAAACGGAAGCACCTATGAGGAAAATGCCCTCATAAAAGCCAGAGCCGTAGCAGCGTTCACGGATGATATCGTTATGGCGGATGATTCCGGTCTGGAAATTGATTACCTGAATAAGGAGCCAGGCATTTATTCCGCCAGATATCTTGGAGAGGATATCCCTTACAGCGTCAAAAACGCCGATTTGATAGATCGCCTTTCGGGAGTGCCCGATGAAAAAAGAAGCGCAAGATTTGTCTGCGCCATTGCTGCAGTGCTGCCGGACGGCAGGGAGATTACTGTCAGGGCAACAATTGAGGGACGCATTGGTTATGAGGAAAAAGGAAGTAACGGCTTTGGCTACGACCCCATTTTTTATGTGCCGGAGTTTGGAAAGACCACGGCGGAGCTTTCCGGAGAAGAAAAGAACAGTGTGAGTCACAGGGGCAAAGCGCTCAGGCTTATGAAAGAGGAACTGAAAAAATTATGAAAATTTTGATTGTCAGCGACACCCATAAAAGAAATGAAGCTTATTATATGCTGCTGAAAATGCATCATCCGGATATGGTCATCCATTGCGGGGATGTTGAGGGCTATGAGGAGGAATTCACCCGTGCTGCGGACTGTCCCGTGAAAATCGTGCTGGGCAACAATGATTTTTTCTCTGATTTACCCAGAGAGCAGGAATTTAATATCGGAAAATATAAGATATGGCTGACCCATGGGCACAATTACTATGTGTCCATGGGAAATGAAACCATCAAGCAGGAGGCCATAGCGAGGCGCATGGATATTGTGATATACGGACACACCCATCGCCCTGTGATTGATCAGGATAAGGAAATCATTGCCTTAAATCCTGGCAGCCTCTCTTACCCTAGGCAGGAAGGACACAGACCTTCCTATATCATTATGGAGATGGATTCTTCAGAGGAACTGCATTTTACCATAGCATATCTATAAAAAGAACTGCCGGCCTATTTTTTCATCTTATAGTCTGGGTCTGCGGGGTAGCCGCTCTTTAATTTTTGCATGCCCCGCTGAATGGCATCTTTAGAGTTTTTCCAATCCGCATCTTTGTTCAGATAATCAAATTTTTCTACCATCCATGCAACATCCTCGGCAACCCGCCCCATGTTTTTCTCCATCAGAGGGAGGATGGCGGCATAAAAGGATTCCTTTTCCTTGTCGGAAAGTTTCTGGTCTGCGGCTTCGCACAAATCCCCCAAGTGAGGAAGACAGAAGCCTTTGCCGGATGTTACCTTTTCCCGGAAATCTGCATCCTGCTTCCATAGATAAAAAAAGGTATCCAGATACCGGGCATAGGTGTCCTTATACTGCTGGCAGATGTAACAGGACTGCTCTTTTTCACGAACCCACATACTGATGGGATTGCTGCTTGAATTTGTTTTGCGGAATTTATCACCAAAGGAGGTTTTACCCGGCTTAAATCCGGCAAAAGTCTTCTGCATTTCCTCAATCATCCGCTTATAATGGGTTTTTAGAATCCATGCATTGCCTAAGGTATTGCCGTAATCGTACATTTTCTGGAAGTGCGTCCTGCAGAATCCGGCTTTGTCCGTCTTGTCACGGATGTCGGCCTCCATATAAGAAGAACCGCTTCCCAACACAAAGTCCAACAAATCCTGTTCCACACTTCTCTCAATATAGCAAAAAGCACATTCATCATTGGCGTTTACAGCATCATTTAAAGGAATGGTATAAAGTTGTTCTTTCATAATCAATTCTCCTTCCTAAAATCAGTATACCATGTCGTTTCACTCCATGGTATTTATGGCCATTCGGCCGTTCCATGCCAAGAATATGGTCTTAGTATACCATAAATTTTTACATATTTACTACAGGATTGTAACGAAATGTAAGCAAAAATTAAGAAATATTTTGTTGTATCTTGTCGAAAATCAAGATAGTATAGTAAGTGAAGTATAAATGAAAGATGTGGTAATCCGTGATATTCAGCAGTATTGAATTCTTATTATATTTTCTTCCGGTTTTTTTAATCCTGTATGGAATCACTCCCGCAAAACATAGAAATGCGATACTTCTGGTTGGCAGCTTTGTTTTTTACGCTTTTGGAGAAGTAATGTATTTACCTATTTTGTGCTGTTCCATTCTGATCAATTATGTGACAGGGCTGAAGCTGTCGCCGCCGAAAAGAAGGAAAGGGAAAAAAACAGGGAAGAAACAGAACAAAGATAAATCAGCCAGGCAGAGGAAAATTTTGCTGGCAGTGGCAGCCGCAGGCAATATAGGTATTCTTTTTCTTTTCAAAAGTCTGTCGCAAGGCGGGCAGATTCCTCTGGGAATCAGTTTTTATACATTCCAAGTAATGTCGTACCTGATTGATGTATACAGAGGGGAAGTTCCCAAAGAGCAGTCCATTCTGCGGTTTGCCGTTTATATTTCCATGTTTCCGCAGCTTGTGGAAGGCCCCATTGTCTGTTACGAGGAGGTACGGCAGGATTTACAGACGAGGCACTTCTGTGCAGCCGGAGTTCAGGACGGATTTAAGCTTTTTATTATGGGGCTGGCTTCCAAGGTGCTTCTGGCAGACAGAATCGGATTGTTGTGGCAGCAGGTGCAGACTGTGGGGGTGGAGAGCATCTCCTGTGCTTACGCGTGGATGGGTGCGTTAGCCTTTTCCATGAAGATTTATTTTGATTTTTACGGTTATTCCCTGATGGCGAAGGGACTTGGCAGGATGTTGGGCTTTGAGCTGCCGGATAACTTTAACCATCCTTATATGGCAGGCTCTGTGAGGGAGTTTTATAGAAGATGGCATATGACCTTGAGCAGATGGTTTTGCCGCTATGTTTATATTCCTCTGGGAGGAAGCAGGCAGGGCGAAGGGAAGACCATATGCAATTTGTTTTTGGTATGGATGCTCACCTCGCTCTGGCATGGCTTTACATGGAATTTCTTTCTCTGGGGCGGGCTGTTGTGGCTGTGTATTGTCTTGGAGAGACAGCTTGAGCGACTGAGTTTTGGAAAGGGCTTTAAGCTGTTACACCGCCTGTGGGTCTGGATTTTCATACCCGTGACATGGATGTGCTTTGCCATGACGGATTTGAGCCAGCTGGGAACCTATCTTGGCAGAATGTTCGGGGTGGTGGCAGGCATTAATGTGCGGACAAACGATTGGACCACCGCCTTAGGAGATTATTGGTATCTGCTGGCAGCAGCGATTTTAGCCTGCACGCCCATTGTACAGAAGTTGTACAAAAAGAGCAAGGATACGGTTTTGGGAATGCTGCTTTTGGCAGTGATTTTCTGGATGTGCGTGTGGAGGATTGATGTAGAGGGCAACAATCCCTTTATGTATTCCGGTTTTTAAAGAATTGAGGATATGGAGAAAAGTATGAAAAAAATAGAAATTTGGATAAAGAAATGGTCTTTTCTGCTGGCGCTTGCGCTGTGCGGAATCTGTTATGTGACCATGTTGGATGGATGGAAGGTTTACGGAAAGGAATTAAACAGAATCAAGGATAAATATGAAAAGACCTATGGTATAGACAGTCAGAAACAGGAATCAGAAGGCGCAGAAAACGGCGCAGGACTTGAAGCAAAGAGGGGTGTTTGCACACCCTCTGGGATAAATACAGAGCTTTCGGAACAGCACAATACAGATGTCATGGAGGGAGAACTGTCTCAGGCGGATGCCCAAAATCAGGAGGATTCGGAAGTGGAAGATTCTCCTTATCGGACTGTGGAGGATGATTATTTTGCAGATGCAGTATTTATCGGCGATTCCAGAACGGTAGGAATGTTTGAGTATGGTGGTTTGGAGGAAACCGCTACCTTTTATGCTTCCAAAGGGCTGACCATTTATAAGCTTTTTGATGCAAAGATTGTGAGCACAGAGAACAAAAAGAAAAAGATTACCATTGAGGAGGCGCTGGCGGAAAGACAGTTTTCCAAGATTTACCTCATGGTGGGCATTAATGAGATGGGTACCGGAACGGTGGACACCTTTCTGGCAAAATACAAGGAGGCTGTGGAGCACTTGCAGGAGCTGCAGCCCAATGCCATTATTTATATTCAGGGCATTATCAAGGTGACGAGCGAGCGTTCCAGCGAGGGAGACTATATTACAAATGAAGGCATTGAAGCGAGAAATCAGGGGCTTGAGCAGCTTGCGGACGGTGAAAAAGTGTATTATCTGGATGTGAATCCCTTGATTTGTGACGAAACCGGAGGCATGGTGGAATCCTATACCCATGACGGAGTGCACCTGAAAGCACAGTACATCCCTATCTGGAAAGATTTCTTAAAGAGCCATGCAATTTGTGAAGAAAATATTGTTGCTCGCTCATATACATATTATAGGTGAGTGGGAAACTCCTTATTTAGCAAGTTGAATTGTGCTGATTGCACATTCCAACGCAGACACGCTTTCGCTTTGGCTGCTTATGGAACATACAATCTGCACAATTCGTATTACGCAAAACTGAGTTTCGCAAATGCCTGCTGATAGTATTAAATGTAACGAGTACCATATGCAGGGGGATTGCCATGAGAATCATAGATATGCACTGTGATACTATATCGGAGCTTGCCAAAGCAAGGCGTGAAGGCAGGGAAGAGGGACTGTTGGAGAACGGCAGACACATTGATTTGCTGCGCATGGGAAAGAGGGGATATCTTCTGCAGAATTTTGCTCTCTTTGTCAATATGGGAGCGTGTGAGGACCCGTGGGAAGAGGTATGTGAATTATACCATGAGTACATGAACGAAATAACGGCAAACAGCGACCTGATAGCCCCTGTACTCAAATATGAGGACATCGCAGTCAACGAGGCAAACGGAAAGATGTCCGCCATGCTTACCGTTGAGGAGGGCGGAGTCTGCAAGGGGGAAATTTCCAAGCTGAAAGAGTTGTACCGCATGGGGGTGCGGATGCTGACGCTCTCGTGGAACTATCCCAATGAGCTCTGCCATCCCAATCTGGACAGCAGAAGAGGAAAGCGCATTTATGCACTTTGCAGAGAATTAAGGGAGAGTCCTTTGGAAAAAGAGGCCTATGCCGCCAGACAGAAGAACGTGCAGGAACTGTTTGACAGCTATTTTTATGTGGCTGACGAAGAGAACGGACTTACCCAAAAGGGTCGGGAATTTGTGGAAGAGATGGAGCGTATGGGCATGATTGTGGATGTGTCTCATATGTCGGACGCAGGATTTTATGAGGTCCTTGGGATGACGAAAAAACCTTTTGTGGCAAGCCATTCCAATGCAAGAAGCATCTGTCGGTGCAGCAGGAACCTTTCTGATGATATGATTCGGAAGCTGGGAGAGCGGGGCGGATGCATGGGACTGAATTTTTGCACCGATTTTTTGAAGGATGTTCCTGTGGGGGAGCCTAATCCCGGTGAAGTGGCGGCAGTGGTGCGCCATGCCGAACATATTACCAAGGTGGGCGGCATTGAAGTGCTGGGGCTTGGAAGTGATTTTGACGGCATTGACACCAATGAGGCGCTGCCCGGCGCCCAGAGCATGGAAATACTGTGGGATGCTTTGCACAAGGCAGGATTTACCCAGAGGGAGCTGGATAAGATTTTTTGTGAAAATGTGCTGAGAGTGTACGCTGAATGTCTGGGGATGTAAAATTATGCAAAAAACGATAATGTAATTATTTGTTAGGATAGTTTTCATTTTTTGTTGCAAAATAGCTAATAAATGATACAATAAAAATAGCTAATATGCAGGGAGGATTATTTCATGATTGGTGCAACGGCAACTGCGACAGAAATGCAGAATAATTTTGGAAAATACCTTAATATGGTTCTAAATGGCGATGAAGTTATTGTAACGAAAAACGGAAAAGAAATAGGAAGGTTTATTCCCAAAGACACTGCAGTTTCCTATCTTACGGATTCTCTTACCGGAATTCTGAAGGGAAAATATGATTTAGAACAGGAAAGGGCAACAGCTTTAAGGGAAAAATATGAGATTACTGATTGATGCCAATATTTTATTGGATGTATTGCAAAAAAGGGAACCACATTATCATGACTCTGCTTTGATATGGAAATTATGCGAAACAGGCTCCGCAGAAGGATATGTTTCCTCCCTTACATTTGCTAATCTTGTTTATGTAATGAGAAAAGAACTTGCGCCTGACGAAGTCGAAACTGTTCTGCGACAACTGAAATTAATTTTTCAATTGACTGATTTGAGTGTATCTGATATTATACGGGCAGCTGAGATGAAATGGAATGATTTTGAAGATGCAGTGCATAGTGCAATAGCAGAGAGAATTCATGCAGACTGCATTATTACAAGAAATGTCAAAGATTTCAAAAAAAGTAAGGTTTATGCCCTGACTCCAGCAGAGTATCTGGCAAGAATCTAATTACATTTACGGAACCTTTCAGACAATAAAAAATGGAAGCAAGGAGGCTCGAACTCCTGACCTTTCGCGTGTGAGGCGAACGCTCATCCCGGCTGAGCTATGCTTCCATATAAATCATTATAACACTTTGGACAGAAAATGCAAGACGGAAACCAAGGATTCTGATATTCTGATATCTTTTTATATTCTCATAAATCATAATAGGGAAATGGCTGACCGCCTATATAGTCGTACCCAACATCAAATATTGCGGAATTCATTTCAGCGCCTATGCCCACTTGGAATATCTCCATTTTTGCTGCTTCGATGGACAAAACTTCCATGTCGTCATTATTTTCTTCATACCATGAACTATAAAAAATATATTTTTGTAAACCTTTTTTATCAGGGATAACCTTAAATTCTCCGATATCGCCATATACAGAATGGGAGGAAATCACCTTTTCTACATTATCAAAAATCAACACTAGTTTTCGGGCATCCCATGTTTGAAACGATATTTTTACTTGGTCAGTTCCTATCAGAATGCTTTCAATATGCCCGTCTTCCGCAGGAAAACTGTCCTTTCTTTCTATTTCCATATGACCTCCATCCAACCACCTCAAAGAAACTCTGATGACTCCCGGCCATCAATATTGGCAACACCGAAATGATAGCATATATCCCATCAAAACACAATGATATATACTGCGATGTATATAATAAGCTTTGATGGTAAAATCTTAATTATATGTGAAGTAACAGACATGAATATAGTATTCAAAACTATATGATACAGTAACAAAAATAATAAAAAGAAAATATAAATCAAAAATATGTTGATTTTAGAAACATAAAGTGGTATTCTATTCTCAGTAAGATATTACGAAAGGTTTATATGACAATGAGTGAAGCATATCATATTATCAGTGACGGCTCCTGTGATTTGCCGTTGGAGCTTGCAGAGGAAAAGAATATAACGGTAGTTCCCTTTTATGTGTCCTTTGATGATGAACATTATCAAAGGGAGATAGTGGATATTGGCATAAGGGATTTTTATCAGCAGATGGTGGACAATCCCAAGGTTTATCCAAAGTCCTCCATGCCTTCCGTGCAGGATTTTGCAGATGCATTTCTTCCTTTTGTAGAGGCAGGGACTCCTGTTATCTGCATCTGCATTACCACCAAATTCAGCGGTTCCCTGCAGTCCGCAATGAATGCCAAAGAGATGGTTTTGGAGGAGCATCCCGATGCACAGATTGCAGTGATTGATTCCACTGTTGACACGGTGCTTCAAGGACTGTATGTGCTGGAGGCAGTGCGCCTTCGGGATAATGGCGTGAATTTTGAGGATTCTGTGAAACGCTTGGAAGAAATCAAGAGCACCGGCAGGATTTTCTTTACGGTGGGAGATATCGAATATTTGAAGCATGGCGGGCGCATCGGCAAAGTGGCAAGCGTGGCAGGCACCGTGCTGGGCATTCGTCCTGTTATCACCCTAAAGCAGGGAGAAATCTTTGCATCCGGCGTGGGTCGAAGCCGTAAAAGTACTGTGGCGAAATCCCGAAGCTTGTTGCTTGCATATTTGAAGGAGCAGAACGCCAATATCAAGGATTACAGCATAACAGTGGGATTTGGATATGATTATGAGGAAGCGGTGAAGTTTCGGGACGAGACTCTGGAGGCACTTCGTGCAGAAGGCTACTCTATCAGCAAGGATGAGCTGCCCATCTATCAGATTGGCGCTACCATCAGCGTGCACACCGGTCCCTATCCCTTGGGTTTCGGGGTGATGGAAAAGAGCATTCACTAGAGAAGAACATCTACCAAATCTTTTACCGTATCAAAGGCAAAATCAGGCTTATAAGGAGTATCAACAATATCGGCGGGCGTGGCTTCCCCTGTGAACAATACACAGGTGTCCACGCCTCCGTTGATTCCGCAGGCAATATCCGTGTATAGTCTGTCCCCTACCACAAGAGTCTCCTCAGGGGTAAAACCGGAGAGAGAAAGGCATAACTCCACCACTTCCCTGCTTGGTTTGCCCAGATAAGTGGGCGTTTTGTCCGTGGTCTGGGTAAGCATACTGCAGATGGCGCCGCAGTCGGGAATAAAACCGAAATCTATGGGACAGCGCAAATCCGGATTGGTGCCATAAAAAGGGACATCTGTGGTGAGCAGCACTTGGCTGGCAGCCACCAGCTTTGCATAAGTGAGCTCGCTGTCATAAGCAACTACGACGCATTCTATTCCTTCTTCCGGAGCTTCCGTGATGTGAAGTCCGTTCTTTTTTAGCTCCTCAACAAAAGAAGCAGTGCCAAGCACAAAGATTTTCTTATCAGAATAATGTTTCTTTAAAAAACGTAAGGTCATATAGCCAGAGGTGACAAATTGGTCTTCCGTGGTCTCTAGCTGATAAGAGTCTTGAAATTTTCTGACATAGTCAAGTCCGCTTTTGGTGGAGTTATTGGTGATAAAATAAGACTTTCCCCCAATGGAATCAATATAGTCAAGAAGCTGCCTGCTTCCTTCATACAAGGTATCTCCAACGGCGAGAGTGCCGTCAATATCAAATAAAAAGAGCTTTTTTTGTTTTAATATATCCCGATTTTTGGTACTATCCATACTAACCTCATTTCTGCCAACCGCGTTTAAGACTCCTTCTGGATGGCCTATTATCAAAGTGTTCCCATTTTTCGGGATAAAATGAAAAGCATCTTATTTCCCCTACAGATTTTCCACAATCCCTTGAAAAACAGAACTGTAATGTTCATCCGTGATGCCGAAATCCATTTGCTTATAAGTCCATGCGGCGCGCCCGATACCATATTCTTCAAAGGCTGCATGGATATCCTGAAACCATGAAAGAGCTGCTTCGGGGGAAGCCTGATCAATCACCCCATATTCTCCGCAGTACAGGGGCACATCATATACCTCGGCAATGTGCACCGCCTCAGCAAAGAAACTACGGAAAAACTGCGCTCCGCATTCCCTATCTGCCAGATGGCTGATGGGATAAGCAAAGCTGTCGCCTATCAGACGTTTCGTCTCGTCAATACAGTTCTGAACTGTAGTGGGATAGTCCATGCGATAGTCGGAAGGCATACCGTCAATCCAATAAGCCGCCTGATGTGTAAAAATAAGCGGTTCATAGCAGTGGAAATTAAACACGATTTTCCTGTCCACGGGAGCCCAAAGTTCCTTTAAGGAAACAATGCTGTTATTTCTGGTTCCGCCTACAAGAATCCATGTATCCGGCGCAAACTCTCTGACTTTGTGGATTGCGCGCTCCGCAATTTCATTCCAGGCAAGAGAAGCTTCAGGATCCACCACCTCATTCAACAATTCAAAGGCAACATTTTTGTGGTATTTGCCATAACGCTTTGCCAGCCGTTCCCATAGATTGATAAAACGCAGAATAAGCACTTCATTGTGGAAAAAATCGGCGGAATAAGCGGAATCGTCAAACACATATCCTGCCGTCTTGTGCAAATCTAGCACAAGATTTAAGTGCTTTTCCAGACACCATGCAATGCAGTCGTCAATATACCGATATCCGCTCTCCCTGACATTGCCCTCTTCATCCTCTATCAGCTCAAAATCAATGGGCAGCCTTACATGATCAACGCCAAAGGTGCTGATGATGTCAATATCTTTCTTGGTGATAAAGCTATCCAGCCTTGACGGCTCCAGACTGCTCTGTGACAGCCATCCGCCTAGATTAATGCCTTTTGTGAATCCCTCAAATTGTCTTAACATACCAATCCTCCTGCCCATGTTCTTATATTAAGTTAAAAAACTCATTCATTTTTTCAAGCATAAATAACCTCTGGCAAAATTTTTATTGATAGATTTGGCTGGTTAATTGTTTCCAATATGCTTGAAGATTATCGGAAACTTTCATAAAATACCAGCCTTCTTTATCTTTTTCTGTTCTTCCGCCCATATTTAAAACAAAGAAATACAAATCATCATTATATTCGTATACGACTACCTCTCTATATGTATCCTCATAAGCTGCTCTGATACTAATTTCCGTATCTAACATTTTATCAACTTCTTTGCTTCCACTCGCCAATTTCAAATCGCATTTGTCGATATGGTTTCTTAAGTACACTGGATTATATTGTGCTTTTTCATTATAGAGATCTATAAACATCTGCTTATCAAATTCAAAATCTATATCTACCAGCTCTGTTGAATATTTGGCATTTTCTCCATATCTATACTCGCACACATATCCCTCATCTAAATCCCTCATTTTTTCCTGAGTGAAATTTGGTGCGCATCCAACCAAAGAAAACACTAAAATTATGCTTATAATTATTTCAACCATTTTTTTCATTAGCACTTCTCTTTTCTTGCAATATTACTGCTGATTTTTTATAATTATAACGAAAGTCAAAGTATATTTCAATCATTTGTTTACTTGAATTTTAAAGTAAAACGGGAGGTCACTATGCTTTTTCATGCAAAAAACGGAAGTGTCCCCATTGATGATACGGACATGGACTATGTTTCTTTCGGCAAAGGTAATAATGTTTTTATCATGCTCCCAGGATTGGGAGATGGATTGACAACAGTAAAAGGAATGGCGCATATACTTGCCATGGCTTATAAGGCATACGCGAAAGACTATTCTGTATTTATTTTCAGCCGGAAAAATGATATTCCCGAAAATTATTCAACGCGGGATATGGCAGAAGAACAGGCTAAAGCTATGAAAACTCTTGGTATTGAAAATGCAAATGTTATGGGGGTATCACAAGGGGGGATGATTGCTCAGTATCTTGCAATCGACCATCCCGAACTAGTCAAGAAACTTGTATTGGCTGTTACGCTTGCTAAGCAAAACGAAGTAATACAAAGTGTGGTAGGTAATTGGATTTCCATGGCTGAGCATGGGGATTACAAATCTCTGATGATTGATACGGCAGAAAAATCCTATTCAGATAAATACTTAAAGAAATACAGATGCTTCTACCCGCTTTTGGGACATATTGGAAAGCCCAAAGATTTTAGGCGGTTTCTTATTCAAGCAAATGCCTGTATCCATCATAACGCCTATCCGGAGTTGGATAAGATATTATGTACAACTTTGATTTTAGGAGGAGCGTGTGACAAAATTGTGGGGGAAGCCGCATCATTAGAATTAGCAGAAAAAATTGAAAAAAGTGAATTATTTATTTATAGCGATCTTGGCCATGCTGCATATGAAGAAGCCAAAGATTTTAATAAAAGGGTTCTGAGCTTTTTGGCAAAATAGCAGCAAAGTTTTTATTCCAAAATGCGTTGTATTTTTGAAATAAGAATAGTACAATAGTAGTATAGACGGCAAAACAAAGACAGGAGGTTTGAAATGTCTGATAGCATGGGCGGAAACAAAGCGGGAAAGTACGAGGTAGTACGAAACCAAAGAGGAATGTCGGATGCCGGAAGCAGGCTTTATTATCAAACTTATATTCCAGCGGATTTAAATCAGTTGGAGGAACTTCCGTTTCAGTCAGATAAATTAAGCAGCGCACTGAATGCCATTTACAGGGAAATAGGCGTTCAACAGGGACTTTGCTTTTTTGAGGACAATTTCAAGAGAAGGAACAGACTGCTTTATAAACAGGAACTGACAGCTTCATTGGAATACCAAAACAGGAAAATAGAATTGGCGGATATATTTGGACTTCGGATGTCAGAGACCGTCAGCGCAGGAATGGACTTTTATGACGGCATGGAACAGAAGAAAGAAGAGGCATCGGATGATACCTTTCTGGAAGATATTCTTCTTGGAACGGTGAAAATGCAGAGGCATTCTTTTCGTTTTCGCAAAAACCAAATTTGGGAAGAGAGCAATATACGCAGAATCAGCTTAAGAGAGCATAATCCCCCGGCACCGGAGAGGATTGCTGACTTAATGATTCAATTGGACAATTACAGGCGCAGGGACAACGGAATAGATGCCATGGTGCAGGCGGCGCTTCTGAGCTACCAATTTCTGACGATTTTGCCCTATGAAGAAGATAACGAAATCTGGGCAAGCTTTCTGTTGAATTTCTTTTTGCAAGACAGGGGATGCACTTTGGGATATTATGTGCCCTTTGCAAAGCAATTTTTGGGGGAGGACGAGAACAGAAGGCAACTGATGAAGCAGGTGAGGGAAGAGGCTTCTTATGAGCCGTGGATTTGGTTTTTCCTGAAAATCATGGAGGATTCCATAGCAGGGACAAACCGGCTCATCATGCGGCTTTCGCAAATTCATAAGGAAACCCTTGACGTCATAAGCGGCGAAAAACAAAAAAACCTGCTGGTGAAGATTTTGGATTTTATGGAGGACAGTCCCGTTTTTGTTATAGGGGACATCGAGGAAAGCTTTGATGTTGCATACAATACCGCTGCCAAGGCTGTGTCCTTCCTAGAAAAGCGGGGAATCGTCAGGGAAATCTCCCATAAACAGCGATACCGCATTTATTGCTATGATAAATATATGCGGGAGCTACTAGGGACAATATAACAGACAGATAAACAAACAGATAAAATGCAAGGAGGTCAACAAAAATGCGTAATCCGGAGGAAACCGTTGGAAAAATGATAGACAAGGCAAGCGTCAGCTTTATTTCTTATGTGGATGACGAGGGATTTCCCATTACAAAAGCAATGTTAAAACCGCGGGAGAGAAACGGAATCAAAGAAATCTGGTTTTCTACAAACACATCTTCCAATAAAGTGAAATTTTTTAGGAACAATAAGAAAGCAAGCGTTTACTTTATGGATAAACGATTCTTTAGAGGTGTGAGTTTAGTCGGCACAGTTGAGGTTTTGGAAACTGCTGAAGCGAAAGAAAGGATTTGGCATTTCGGGGATGAAATGTATTACAAAAAAGGCGTAACAGACCCTGACTATTGCGTGCTCAAATTTACTGCGACAAAGGGCAGATATTACAGCAATTTCAAATCGGAAGACTTTGAAATATGAAAGGATAAATGCGAAAATGAAATTAATATCATGGAACGTAAACGGATTAAGGGCCTGCCTCCAGAAAGGGTTTATGGATTTCTTTAAGGAAGCGGATGCGGATATTTTCTGCTTGCAGGAGACAAAACTGCAGGCCGGACAGCACGACCTTGAGCTTCCCGGATACTACCAATATTGGAATTATGCGGAGAAAAAAGGATATTCCGGCACGGCATTATTTACCAAAAAGGAACCCTTAACTGTCACCTATGGCATGGGCATAGAGGAGCATGACCACGAAGGCCGTATTATCACTGCGGAATTTGAGGACTTCTATGTGGTGACGGTCTATGTGCCCAATTCCAAAAGAGAGCTGGAGAGACTATCTTACCGCATGGAGTGGGAGGCGGCCTTTCTGGCATATCTAAAAAAGCTGGAAGAAAAAAAGCCTGTGATTTTCTGCGGCGACTTAAATGTGGCGCACAAAGAGATAGATTTGAAAAATCCTAAATCCAATCACCATAATGCAGGCTTTACGGATGAAGAAAGAGGCTGCTTTGACACCCTCTTAAAAAACGGGTTCATAGACACCTATCGCTGCTTTTATCCTGACAAAACGGAAATGTACTCCTGGTGGTCCTATATGTTTAAAGCCAGAGAGAAAAATGCAGGCTGGCGTATCGACTATTTTGTGGTATCAGAAGCGCTAAAGCCCCGCCTTGCCGGAGCAGATATCCATATGCAGGTCATGGGCTCAGACCACTGCCCAGTGGAACTGACCCTGAAGTGAAGTTCCTGTAAGTCCCCGCCCCAAAAAGAAAAGGAGCCCACCATGCCAACCTCACCCCTATCCCACAAAATAACCCAATGCGCATCCATACCCCCGGAAAGCTTCCAGCGCCTTCCCAGAGCCTTTTTCACTCGGGACGGCATTACTCTGGCCAAAGAACTTCTGGGAAAAATTCTGGTACACCACACCCAAATTGGCGTCATAAGAGGCATTATAACTGAGGTGGAAAGCTATATGGGCGAGGAAGACAAGGGTTCCCATACCTATGGAGGCAGACGAACGGAGCGCACCGAGCCCATGTACCATATCGGCGGAACCTCCTATGTATACCTGATTTATGGAATGTATAGCTGCATGAATATAGCAGCCATGACGGAAGGGATTCCCCAGGCGGTGCTTCTCAGAAGCGTGGTGCCTGCGGATGAGATTTCCAAACAGAGAATGATGGAGCTGCGTTCCCATTCAAGAAATTTAAAAAATGCAAAGAATACAAGCAGCAATCTCCAAAAACACTTGGCGGACGGTCCCGGTAAAATGTGCATTGCCATGGATATCACCAGAGCGGACAACGATATTGACATGGTGAAGAGCAGCGACTTCTATGTGACGGAAGGGATTGAAGTCTGCCCTTCTGACATAAAGGCGGGCAAGCGGATTGGCATTGATTATGCTGAAGAAGCGGCGGATTACTTGTGGAGGTTTTATTTGGAATGAGCTTACGCTTTTATTTTGGACCATCGGGCGCCGGCAAAAGCAGACAGTTATATGAAGAAATCATAAGGCGCGCAAAAGAGAATAAAAAACAAAATTTTCTGGTGATCGTGCCGGACCAATTTACCATGCAGACACAGAAAGACTTAGTGACGCTAAACGATTTGGGCGGCATTATGAATATTGACGTCTTAAGCTTCGGCCGCCTGAACCACCGCATTATGGAGGAAGTGGGGAGCAAAGAAATCCCTGTGCTGGATGATACGGGAAAAAGTCTGGTACTGCAAAAGGTTGCTGCGAGTTTAAAGGACGAGCTTCCCGCCCTGGGAGGTTTTCTTCATAAGCAGGGATATATTCATGAGGTGAAGAGCGCCATTTCGGAATTTATGCAGTATGGCATCAGCACAGAGGATGTGGAGAAACTCATTGCCTTTGCAGGGAAAAAAGGAGCGTTGGTACAAAAGCTGAAAGATTTAAAGACTTTGTATCAAGGTTTTTTGGAATATATTCATGGGAATTTCATCACCACGGAAGAGACTTTGGATGTACTGCGCCGTTCTTTGGAGAAGTCAAAACTCCTTTCCGGAAGCGTGGTGATTTTTGACGGCTTCACGGGATTTACGCCCATTCAGAACCGCCTGATTCAAGAACTGATGAGGCTTTCCGCAGAGACCATTGTGACGGTGACTCTGGGGGCGGGAGAGAATCCCTATGAGCTGGATGGAGAGCAGAGACTGTTTCATCTCAGCAAAAAAACAGTGGCGGACTTGATAAAGCTGGCGGAGGAAGTGGATGTGCCAAGGGAAAAGGATGTGTTTATTTTGCCGGATAATAATCCGAAGCATCGTTTCATGGACTCCCCCGCACTCTATGCGCTGGAGAAGGGGCTTTTCCGTTACAATTATGAGCCCTTTTTGGAAGAGCAGGAAGAGATTGTGCTGTTTGAAGCCCTTACGCCCCGGGACGAGGTACATCAGACAGGACTCGCCATTTGTAAACTGATTCAGGAGCAAGGATTTGCATACCGTGATATAGCGGTTATCATGGGAGATTTGGAAGGCTATGCGCCCTATGTTGAGACGGAATTTGAACAGATGGGGATTCCCTGCTTTATTGACAGGACAAGGGGCATCGTGCTGAATCCCATGATTGAATATATCAAGAGCGCCTTGGAGCTTTTTTTACAGGATTTCTCTTATGAGGCGGTCTTTCATTATCTGAGGAGCGGTCTTTCGGATACCCACAGACAGGAAGTGGATGAGCTGGAGAACTATGTGCTTCGTACCGGCATCAAGGGAGAACGCAGATGGAGCAGGCTTTTTACGGCGAAAACCCCTGAGATGAAAGAGGACGAAGAGCCTCTGAGAAACCTGAATGCTGTCAGGGAACAGTTCATGGCGCAGGTGGAGATGTTAAAGGGGGCAAAGCATAGGAAGGCTGCCCCGGCAAAAGAGTATGTGAATGAATTGTATGAGTTTCTGGTGCAGAATCAGGTGCAGCAGAAATTGTTGGAGTATGAGGTAAAGTTTCATGAGATGGGTGAGCTTTCAAAAGAGAGAGAATACGCCCAGATTTATCGTCTGGTGCTGGAGCTTTTAGAGCAGATTCATGGACTTTTGGGGGAAGAGATTATTTCCCTGCAGGAGTTTGCGGATATTTTGGAAGCAGGATTTGGAGAGATTGAGGTGGGGACCATACCCCAGAATGTAGACCGTGTGGTGGTGGGAGACATGGAGAGAACCCGCCTAAAGCAGGTGAAGGCATTGTTTTTTCTGGGAATCAACGACGGAAATATTCCCAAGAGCGCTCAAAAGGGCGGCATTATCTCCGATATGGACAGGGAGTTTTTGCAAGAGTCAGAGTTTAACCTTGCACCCACGCCCAGACAGCAGATGTATATCCAGAGATTTTATCTGTATCTGAATATGACAAAACCATCCCGAATCCTGTACTTGTCCTATGCAAAGATGAACAGTAAGGGCAGGGGCATGCGCCCTGCTTATCTCATAGATGTGGTGCAGAAACTTTTTCCTGCACTTAAGGTACAATACCCTCAAAACAGGAGCATTCCGGAGCAGATTGTAACCCCTGGGGAGGGGCTTCGCTATCTGGCAGGGCAGTTCAGGGAATATGCATCGGGAGCGCTTCCGAAAGAGGAGGAACAGGACTTTTTTACCCTGTATCAGGCATATGGGGAGGAGAAGCTGCAAGGAATGCGGAATCTGCTGCAAGAGGCAGCTTTTAAAAGGTATCAGGATTCCGGTTTGTCCCAAGCGGTGGCAAGGGCATTGTATGGAAAAAATCTGGAAAACAGCGTTACCCGATTGGAGACTTATGCAGCCTGTGCTTACAGACATTTTCTGCAGTATGGCCTGACCTTAAAAGAGCGGGAAGAGTTTGGGTTTGAGGCTGTGGATATGGGAAATGTATATCATGGAGTGCTGGAGATTTTTGCAGGCAAGCTTTCAGAGAAGGGCTATACATGGTTTGACTTTCCGAAAGAGTTCGGAGAGGAAGTAGTGAAAGAGGCATTGGAGGAATACGCAGCCACTTATGGGGAGACGGTGCTTTACAGCAGCGCCCGGAACGAATATGCAATTATCCGAATGGGGCGGATTCTGACCAGAACGGTGCTTGCTTTGCAGGCGCAGCTTAAAAAGGGAACTTTTGTGCCGGATGCCTATGAGGTTTCCTTCCGTTTCGCGAAAGATTTGAAAAGTGTCAATGTAGCGTTATCAGAGGATGAAAAAATGTATCTGAGGGGGCGCATTGACAGAATTGACGTGGCGGAGGACGACAGGCATATTTATGTGAAAGTGATTGACTATAAATCAGGCAGCAGACAGTTCAATCTGGCAGCGCTGTACTATGGATTGCAGCTACAGCTGGTAGTCTATATGAATGCGGCCATGGAGCTGGAAGCCAAAAAACATCCGGACAAGGAAATCGTGCCAGCAGCGTTACTTTATTATCATGTTGATGACCCGGTCATAGAGACTCCCACAGAGCTTTCAGACCAGGAAATCAATGAGCAGATACTTGGCAAGCTGCGTATGAACGGCGTTGTAAACGGGGAGCCGGATATTGTGGAACGGCTGGATAAATATATGGAGGATAAGTCAGATGTGATTCCGGTGGAAAGAAAAAAGGATGGTAGTTTTTCGGCACGCTCAGGTCTCATGAGCAGGGAAGAGCTGGGAGTGGTCTCCGATTATGTGAATTATAAGATGAAGCATATCGGCAGGGAGATTCTGGACGGAACCATCAGCGTTAATCCCTATGAAAGGGGAAGCGAGGCTGCCTGTACTTATTGTGATTACAAAAGAGTGTGCGGATATGATGGAGCAATCCCCGGCTATGAGATGCGGGTGCTTAAGGAGCTGAATAGGGAAGAAATCATAAAGCGTATGCAGACGGATGGGGGAGAAAATGGCAGTTAATTTTACGCCGGAACAACAAAAGGCAATTGATTTACATCAACATAATATTCTGGTGTCGGCAGCGGCGGGAAGCGGAAAGACTGCAGTGCTGGCGGAGCGCATTGTGCGGATGGTGTGCAATGAGGAAGAGCCTGTGGATATTGACAGGCTGCTTGTGGTGACGTTTACCAATGCGGCGGCAGCGGAAATGCGGGAACGTATTATGGCAGGAATCGGGGAACAGTTGAATCTGCACCCTGAATCGGAGCATATTCAAAAGCAGATGACATTGCTTTATAATGCCCAGATAACCACCATAGACAGTTTCAGTTTGTTCTTAATCCGTAATCACTTTAACGAGATAGGTCTGGATCCGGCATTTCGCGTGGCGGATGAAGGGGAAATGAAGCTTTTGCAGCAGGATGTGATGAGGGAAATGCTGGAGGATGCATTTGCCAACAATGCAGAAGGGGAAAATGGCAGCAGTTTTGTGGACAGGGAAGCTTTCCTTGCCTGTGTGGAATACTTTTGCCCCGGCGGAAAAGAGAGTGTTTTGGAGCAGCATATTTTAAATCTTTCAAGGTATGCAGCCAGCTTTTCATGGCCCCGTGAGTGGCTTCTTAAGAGGAAGGAGGACTATCAGGGGGGAACGGTGGAAAGCCTTCTTGCAAGTAATTATGGCATTTATTTGAAGCAACACACAGCCCGTATGCTGGAAGGGTGTACAGAAAAATTGCATCAGGCAAGAAGGATTTGTGAAAGTCCGGATGGACCTTATATGTATGGGGAAGTGCTGGAGCAGGAAATAGAGCAGCTTGAAAGACTTGCGGGGGAGATTTCTTTGGAGGAGTATGCCAGAAGGCTGCCCGCCATAAGTTTTGGCAGACTTCCCTCTAAAAAAGATGACAGTGTATCTCCTATCAAGAGGGAACTAGTAAAGAAGCTGCGAAGTGAAGTGAAGGATACGCTTCAGAAAATGGAAACGAATTTTTTTGCCACGCCTCTTGAACTAGCGGCAGCTCAGGAGCAGAAATGCGCGGAGCCGGTAGCGGCGCTGATTGATTTGGTTTTGGAATTTGACAGGCGCATGAAGGAGAAAAAGCAGGAGAAGAAACTGATTGACTTTTCCGATATGGAGCACTATGCGCTGGAAATCCTGTTTCGACGTGACAGCGTCACAGGGGAGGCGATTCCTAGCCCGATGGCAATGCCACTAGTATCATCGGCGGCAATGCCCCCAGTGTCGTCAGTGGCATTGGAGTACAGGCAGTATTTTCATGAAATTTTGATTGATGAGTATCAAGACAGCAACCAAGTGCAGGAAGACTTGCTGAGAGCGGTCTCCGGAGAGGATGAAGGGCATTTCAACCGCTTCATGGTGGGGGATGTGAAACAGAGCATCTATCGGTTTCGTCTGGCAAGACCGGAACTTTTTTTGGATAAATATCAGACATACAAAGAGGAGGGGGATTGTCGGCGCATTGATTTATCCCAAAACTTCAGAAGCCGCACCCAAGTGGTGGACACGGTAAACGCCCTCTTTTCGAGAATGATGAGCAGGCAGGTGGGGGGAATCGACTATGACGAAAAGGCAGCGCTGTATCCGGGGGCGTCATATCCGGAGAATGACCACTGTGAGAGTGAACTGCTTTTAGTGGAGAAGCCCCAAAAAGATGGGACGGATGAGGCTGGCATGGCGGAATTGTCAGCCAAGCAGGCGGAAGCCCTTGCCATTGCCCATAAAATAAAAGATTTGCGCGCTTCCCTTCAGGTTATGGATAAAGCTACCAAGGAATTAAGACCCGCAACCTATGGGGATATGGTCATCTTGCTTCGCACCACAAGCGGTTGGGATGAGGAATTTAAGGCGGTGCTGGAGGAGGAAGGCATTCCAGCATATGTCACTTCCAAAACAGGTTATTTTGCAGCCTCGGAGGTACAAGAGCTCTTGCAGTTTTTGAGAATCCTTGATAATCCCAGACAGGATATCCCTCTGTTTGGTGTGATGAAGTCTGTGTTCGGCAAATTTACGGAGGAAGAAATTGCACGGATAAGGGGCAGAAAAAAGGAATGCTCCCTCTATGAGGCAGTGCAGGATGCTTCCTTGGAAACGGATGATTTGGCAAGTAAATGTGCCGGATTTCTTGATGCGTTGAATGCTTACCGGGATATGGCGGTGTATTTGCCCATCCGCAGCCTTTTGCAGAAAATCGTGGAAGATTCCAATTATTTGGACTATGTGACGGCGCTTCCTGCGGGGAGCAGGCGCCGCGCCAATGTGGAGATGCTTTTTACTAAGGCATCCGATTTTGAGAAGACAAGTTATTTCGGACTATTTCACTTTGTCCGCTATATGGAACAGTTGGAAAAATATGAGGTGGATTATGGGGAGGCGGATTCTCTGGACGAGAATTCGGATGTAGTTCGTATTATGAGCATTCATAAGAGCAAGGGATTAGAGTTTCCGGTGGTGTTTGTGGCGGGACTTGCAAAACGCTTTAATATGCAGGATACAAACCAAACCCTGATTGTGGACGTGGATTATGGTCTTGCCTGCGATTATGTAGAGCCTGCAAGGCGGATTCGCAATAAAACCCTGCGCCGCAGAGCGCTTTCCCGGAAAATGCGGGAGGACAGTCTTTCAGAGGAGTTAAGAGTGCTTTATGTTGCGTTTACCCGTGCCAGCGAGAAGCTGATTATGAGCGCTGCCTTAGAAGATGCCGCAGAAAAGTGGGAGCTTGCAAGGCAGCAGGAGAATGACTTTTTGACCTATGTTGACTTTATGGAGGCGGGAAGTTTTTTGGATTTTTTGATGCCTATTCTGCCTCAGAGTCCTGTGCAAGTGCAGGTGGTAAATGCAGAAGAGCTTGCGGGAGAGGAAGTCAAGGAACAGGTGCAGATCTATGGAAGAAGAGCTATGTTAGAGTATGCTGGGGATTATGCGGATGCGGCAGCCCTTGCCAGAATGAGGGAGCGTTTTATCTATCAGTATCCTTACCAGAGCTTGGAAAATTTGTATACCAAGACCACGGTGTCCGAGCTTAAAATTGCAGCCATGGCAAGCAAGGATGAGGCCGCATTTCATGCTTTTGAAGAGCGGGAAGTAGTGCCCTATATTCCGGCATTCCGCAGGGAAGAGGAAAAAGTAAGCGGCACTGTCAGAGGAAATGCTTACCATAGAGCAATGGAGATTTTGGACTTTGAAGAGGTGCTTAAAGGGCAGTTTGCAGGCATTCCTGAAAGCTATGCCGCATATCAGGGGGCTTTGGATAAAGCTGCCTTAAGGACAAGTCTGCAGAAATTTCTGGAGAAAGAGGCGGAAAACTTACGCCTGCCTCAGGAATATTTTCAGGCATTAAATCTGAAAAAGCTTGTTCATTTTATGGAAAGCGAACTTGCCTATCGGATGTGGGCTGCGGACACAAGAGGAGAGCTTTACCGGGAACAGCCCTTTGTGCTGGGCATTGAAGCCGGCAGGCTGAATGCGGAATTTCCTTCGGATGAAAAAGTGTTGATACAGGGAATTATCGATGTCTTTTTTGTGGAAGACGGACAGCTGGTGCTCTTGGATTATAAGACGGATGCCGTTTCTTCCATGGAGGAATTGTGGAACCGCTATGAGACGCAGCTCGATTATTATGAGGAGGCCCTTCAAAAACTTATGGGACAGCCTGTTAAGGAGAAGATACTGTACTCCTTTCATTTGGGGGAATGAATTAGGCGATTGCGAAACTCGGTTTTTACAAAGTGTCATTGTGCTAATTGTATATTCCAACGCAGACACGCTTTCGCTCCGTGAAAAACGCAACGGTGCTAAGCTCGAAAATACCTCGCTAAGCGCCGGCGTTTTTCAAGGGTCTGCTTATGGAACATACAATAGGTCCAACTCGCAAACGCTTCGCTTGTTGCTCGTATCGCCGCTTGAAAGGAAGCGGCTCAATTCGAATTACGAAAAACTGAGTTTCGCAATCACCTAGGGGAATGAATAGTTGCAAACTTGTACTGTATGGGTCCCGGCTTGGGCGGAAGATACAATCTGCTCGAGCCGCTTTACACTTTATTCCGTTGCCAGCGTCTTTAGCCGCAAGAAGGCATTCTTCACCGCGGGAATGGCAAGAATGACGATGGTAGCTGCCGCTTCAGGAAGGATGTAGGAAGCGTTGTAGACTAAGGAATAGGTGATAATGCCTATAGGTGTCTGAGTAGGCGCATAGGATGCAAAGAAGACTGCACCAGACAAAAAGACAAAGACATATCTTCCCAGCACCCCTGCGATATAACCCTTGAGAAGACCATGCTTACTTTCGCCAAAGAAGCCGGAAAGCCCCAGAGCACCGAAGGCAAGCGGGTAGTCCACCACGAGTTGTATGGGGGAATAAAATTTCGGGTCGATGACAAACTGCAGAAGCCCATAGGCGAAGCCTGTGAGTAACCCTGCCTTTGCACCATACCAATAGCCGATCAGTACAACGAAAAGCATACTGAAAAGGGTGATGGAGCCCCCAAAGGGAAGGCTGATTGTGGGAATGAATTCTGAAGTCACCATGGCAAGGGCCAGAGCCGCTCCGGAAAAGACAAGCTGCTTTGTCGCACTCTTTGCCGAGAGCTTTGCTGAAAGCTTTGCTCTGGAACGCAGCAGAATTGCTGCGGCAATGAGCACCACTATAAGTATTATCACAGTGATAATACCTGCGGTTGTGAGCCGGAAGATATCTTCATCCCAGCTGTTTTTGGTGGGAAATGCAAAAAAATGGAACATAAAAAAACCTCCTTTGTTTTGGCAAGGAGGGACAACATCGGGGGTTCTGGACGGATAGCCCGGAATCAGACCCGGCAGAAAAAATATCTGCGTGCTTCCCTACGCCGGTGTTAACCGGATCAGGTGATGAGGGTTAGAAACGCATCTTGCATGCGCCTCAATCTCAGCGATGTGCTCCCCTAGCGGTTTATGTATCAAAGCTAATATAATACAGCAAGGAAAATCTGTCAATCAAAAATTTTTAATGGAAAAACATTCCAATTCATGGTATGATAGAGGTATCATGAGTTTGTAGAGAAAAATACAGTGTAAAAGAGGAGGAATCCAATGAGTAATCAGTTGGTATGGCAGGATAGATTTAATATGGGTGTGGATGAGATAGACAAGGATCATCAGAAGCTTTTTAAAATTGTAAATAAACTCTTTACTTTTGGTGATGAATCCCAGAAAAGCCAATGGGCTTGTATGGAGGGTATCAAATATTTCAAGGATCATGCATTGACTCATTTCGCCAACGAAGAGGCTTATATGGACTCCATCGGTTACAAGGGTTTGGAGCGGCATAGGCGTATTCACAATGACTTTAGGCAGAAAACCCTTCCGTCGCTGGAATGCGAGTTGGTGCAGACAAAATATTCCATGGATTCGCTCAACCATTTTTTGGGTGTATGCGTGGGCTGGCTGATTGGACATACTCTGACAGAGGATCAGACAATTTCAGGGGGCGCCCAAAGCCTGTGGGAGAATCTTTTGCCTGAGGAAGAGCATGATGCCATGGTGCAGATGATTATCCGGCTTATAGACGATCTGTTTCGGCTGGATTCCCATGTTATCAGTGAAAGCTATGGCGGTGAGAAATTTGGCAGAGGAATCTATTACCGGCTGGTTTACGGAAATAAAAAGGGGCAGAAATGTGAGTCCATTTTGGTTTTTGAGGAAAGTACTCTGTTGAACACTGTTGGTAAAATGATGGATCAGAATGCCAAAAAGCTGACAGTTATGATGGTGAATGCCGCAAGGTATACGGCCAGACAGTTTGTGGACCGCATTTTGTTACAGTTTCCTCCCATGGAAGATTATGAGCTGAAGTCAGAGAATCTGCTGACCTATGAGCAGTTCCAAATGGTATTTGAAAGGGACAAGCCTCAATTCAGCGTACTTTTTGATACAGGTGTGGGGTATTTCGCCTATTGCAATTTTAATAAGCAGACTCCGGATAAGGCAGAGAATGCTGCTAAAACTGATGTTTCTGAAGCGGCAAGTAAAATTGAAGCGCCGCATGCTATTAAAGCGGAGAATGCAGTGCTGGAGGTTGGCAATTACCTCAGGCATAATGAGGAAGAGCAAAGAGCAATAGCAAAGAAAGATAAGATTCTTGTGGTGGATGATTCCCCCGTTATTTTACAGGCAATGCAGCAGCTTTTGGGCGACACTTATGAGATTACAACAGCAAATTCAGGGCTTTCTGCAATCAGGTGTATTATTCTGGACAGACCGGATTTGGTGTTGCTTGATTATGAGATGCCCATCTGTGACGGCAAACAGGTATTGGAGATGATTCGCGGGGACGAGAGCATGGCGGATATGGCGGTTATATTTTTGACCGGCAGGAGCGACTCTGACAGCATCAAAAGTGTAATGGCTTTGAAGCCTGCCGGCTATCTGCTGAAATCGCTGCCCGCTGCAGATATCAAGAAATACTTGGATACTTATTTTAGTAAAATGAAATGATAATATAGATGCGCGGCACATGCAGTATGTATTTGCATAGCTGCTGTGCGGATAGGAGTTTCTATGTTGTATTCCATGCTGTCGGAAGAGTATGCATCTCTCCTTGCTTTTGGCGGGATTCTCTTTGCCTTTGCGGTTACGGTATTTGCCACGGGAAAGTTTAGCCCTTATCTCCCCAAGGATGCGGGGCGGGACTTTGCGGTGCAGGGAAAGCTTTCTGCAGGCAAGCCAAGGGGAGCCGGTATTATTTTTGTATTGGCATTTGTGGCAGCAGCTCTTTTGTTTACGCCCCTTAAGGCGGAACATACGATTTACCTGATATTGATTACCCTTTCCATGCTGACGGGATTTTTTGACGACGCCTCCGAAACTCCATGGGGAGAATACAAAAAGGGTTTTCTTGATTTGTGTATTGCGGCGCTGACGGCATACACTTTTCTGCAATACAATTCCAATGTGGTGGAACTTGCACTGTTCCATGTAAAATTTGTCCTGCATCCGGTGGTGTTTGCGCTGCTTGCAGTGGTGTTAGTCTGGACTTCCGTGAATGTGACTAATTGTTCTGACGGTGTGGACGGGCTTTCCGGGACATTGACTATTATCACGATCATGACCATCTATATCATCGGCCGCCTTAAGGACAAGCAGGACGGATTTTTCTTCTGGATTCTTTTATTTGCAGTGTGCATTCTCGGATATCTATGGTACAATGCCACTCCCAGCAAATTAATGATGGGGGATGCGGGCTCACGGGCAATGGGGCTGTTTATCAGCATTGCTATTATGAAAACGGGATGTCCCTTCCTATATATTCCGGTGGCGCTTGTACTGATTCTGGATGGCGGATTAGGACTTCTAAAGGTGTTTTTGATACGGTTTTTAAAGATTCATATTCTTACCAATGTGCGGACTCCGCTCCACGACCATGTGAGAAAGGTGTGGGATTGGTCAAATACCCAGACGGTATATCGTTTCGCTATTATTCAGATTATTCTGGCGATGGCGGTGGTGTATGGAGTGCAAGTCTAAAAGGGAAGTATTGCTGGTGCGGGCAGATGGGAGTAACTATGTACAATGAATTGACGGCAAGTGATATTAAGAAAATGGAGGAGGAAATCGAATACCGGAAGCTGGTAGTGCGGCCACAGGCGCTGGAGGAGGTAAAGACCACCAGAGCACACGGTGATTTGAGTGAGAATTTTGAGTATCATGCGGCGAAAAAGGTGAAAAACCAGAATGAGAGCCGCATTCGCTATTTAGAGCGCATGATTCGCACGGCGAAGGTGATTTCTGAGGACTCCGCAGAGGATGAGGTAGGAATTAACAACACAGTGACTGTGGAATTTATAGAGGACGGAACCATAGAGACCTACAAAATAGTCACCACGGTGCGCGGGAATTCTCTGGAAGGGCTTATCAGCAATGAATCTCCTTTAGGGAAGGCTCTGATTGGTAAGAAACAGGGAGATATCGCCCATGTGAAGGTAAATGATACCGTGAGCTATGATGTGCGCATTGTGAAATTTGAAAACACAATGGATGACGGAAGCGACAAAATAAGGAGTTTTTAGGATATGAGCGAAAAACAGTACTTGCTTTTTGATTTGGACGGAACCCTGACAGACCCTAAGGTGGGGATTACCTCCTGCGTACAGTATGCCCTGCAGGCCTTTGGCATTGAAGAGCCGGATCTTGATAAGCTGGAGCCCTTTATAGGCCCTCCCCTTCGGGAGAGCTTTATGAATTTTTACGGCTTTAGTCAGGAACAGGCTGAAGAAGCGGTGGCAAAATACAGGGAACGCTTTGAAAATACGGGCATTTTTGAAAATGAGGTTTATGAGGGAATCCCTAAAATGCTGAAAAATTTGAAAAGCAAGGGAATGCATCTTGCAGTGGCGTCCAGCAAGCCCCAAGTGTTTGTGGAGAGGATTCTGGAGCATTTTCACTTAAAGCAGTATTTTGAAGTGGTAGTGGGATGTGAATTGGATGGCAAAAGGGAAAAAAAGAGCGAGGTAGTGGCAGAGGCGCTGCGCCTTTTATTTCAGGATAAGCCTGTGGAAAAAGATAAGGTCTATATGATTGGCGACCGCTGTTTTGACGTAGAGGGCGCAAAATCCCTTCATGTTGAGAGCGTGGGCGTGACTTATGGATACGGAGATATGGAGGAGCTGAAGGGAGCAAAGGCGGACTATATTGTACAGTCCGTGGCAGAACTCGAAAAGTTCCTGCTTCGGGGTACGGAAGAACAGGCCAAGGTGCCTCTTTTTACTCATATCTGGAATGTTTTGTACTATCTTTTGATTTTTTTACTAGTCAGGCAGGCAGCAATGTATGCCGTCAATTTGCTTTTGCTACAGGGTGTGGAGATAGACCTTGGTGCAGTGTGGGATTTTCTGTTTGTCACGGAAGGAAACGGCGAAGTAGTGGGATTTACCGGAAATGCAGCAGCAATTATGTCTGCCGTAGGATTTATCGCAGGCGCCGGAGCAATATTTGCAACTGCCAAAAGAATTATTAAGAAAAAGGCGGAGGAGATGCGCCTCAGCCACTTGAAAAAGGAACCATGGCAGAGCTTTGCGTTGATGGGAATAGTCAATATCGGAATTGTGCTGGGATTAAATCTGCTCTTTGAACTTACAGGCATTACCAACAAGTCTGAAGCTTATCAGAAGGTAGTGCAGGATCAATACTCCGCATATTTTCTGGTGGGAATTATTTGCTATGGAATTATTTCGCCCATTGCGGAGGAGCTTTTGTTTAGAGGCATTATTTATAATTATTTAAAGCGCTTTTTGAATTTTAAGCTGGCTATGTTTTTGTCGGCGGCTGTCTTTGGCGCATATCATATGAATGTGGTGCAGGGAGTGTATGCCCTTTTGATGGGATTCTTGATTGTATACGCATATGAGTATTTTGGGAGTTTTTTAGTGCCTGTGTGCATTCATATGGCATCCAATATCCTGTCTTATTGTCTGTCCTATACCAGCGTAGCGGTGACAGACTTTGTGAGCTGGCCCGTGTGCATTATTTTTCTGGCGGTTGGTTTGGGAAGCTTGTGTTTGTTGGAGAGACAGAAGCGATTACTTTATAGTTGATTGGACGGCTTTGGAGTCTTATAGAAAGGCAGCAAAAGTATGAGATTTTCCATTATTGTGGTATGCCTGAATCCGGGTGAAAAACTGAATCAAACCATGGAGAGCATCCTTTCCCAGACTTGCCAGGACTTTGAAGTGATTGTGAAAGATGGGGGAAGCAGGGACGGCTCTGTGGAAGCGTTGAAAAAGAAGGCGGGCATCTCAGAGAATCAGCAGATACGGATTTTTGTAGAGAAGGACAGCGGAATTTATGATGCCATGAATCAGGCGGTCTCCTATGCTCAAGGCGAGTTTATCCTGTTTATGAACTGCGGGGATGTGTTTTTTGATAAGGAAGTGCTGGCTAAGATAGATAACTATATCAAGACAGAGGCGCAGCAAACCCAAACCACGGGGAAACCTTTAGACAACCTGATTCTCTATGGAAATACTTACAGTGAGAAAAATAATGTCATTATCGCTTCACCGCCCCAGATTACGGGTTTTACCTGTTACCGCAACATTCCCTGCCATCAGTCCTGCGTGTATGCGGCGAGGTTGTGCAAGGAAAAGCCCTATGATTTGCAATATAAAATCAGGGCTGACTATGACCACTTTCTCTGGTGCTATTATGTGGCAGGGGCCAAGATGACAGCCATGGATTTGACAGTGGCATCCTATGAGGGCGGCGGGTTTTCCGAAAACAAAAAGAATTTGAAGCAGGATAAACAGGAACATAAAAAGATTACAGCGGCATATATGAAAAAAGGAGAGCTTTTTAAATATCGGCTGCTGCTTTGGTGTACTCTGGCGCCTCTCAGGAGATGGATGGCCGAGAGCCCGGTTTTTTCAAGCGCATACCATCGCATCAAGGAAAAAATTTACCATTAAAAGCAGGACTTATTTTTCAAAAAGCGTAATTCCGTCAGCATCCTGTCTGAAGCTGTGGAACATTACCCAATCCAGGTGGGATTTGCCAAAGACGGCAACTGCGGCATCCAGCACAGCCTTCAAATCCCAGGCAATAAAATCAAGGTAGCCATAATAAATTCCTACAGCCCCGCCAATATAGGTAAAGCTGTCCGAACCTGCCGCATTTTCTATCATCGCAGCCGAATCATCGCGAAAATCCAATATCCTCGTGCTTCTGTCATCGCCCTCAAAACCATATAAGGGAAAACAGAAATACCCTGCCACGATACCGTCCTTATGATAAGTGTCCATAATGCGTGTTTCTGCACGCCAAAATTCATTTAAAAGAGACATAAAACAGCCGGAACCCGCAATCACATCCCTGCGCAGGCCGTCATTTGCCTCTTCGTCCGGTTTCATGCGATATCCACAGTACAGTTCGCAGTAGCGATTGGCATCAAACAATTCCTCCCTGCTCAAAGAAAGGTTCTCCATAAAATGCGGCAACAATTGTGCCAATGACAAGGAGGGCGCTTCATAGGGGGCATCCAGAATGTGCAATTCACAGATATATTTCATTTCTGCAAGCTCGCCGATTGCATAATCCAGCATTGTGTACGCAATCCAATATGCCGCATTTTCTTTTTCCGAAAGAAGGGGAAGAAACTTCTCACAATAGAGGAAGACTTTTGCTTCCATGCCTTCCCACGCAGTCCAGACCTGAATTTCATTGGCACACACGGCCTGGTCAGATATCCGAACCTGATATTTTGCCAAAGCCTCTTCCGATTCATACTCTCTGGACTGCCGGCCTACAAGCACATTCCAATGCTTAAAAACCTCTTCAGGGGCATGACGCTGAAAATAAGTCATGGAAAACAGGCGTGCCGGGTCGCCTTCCAGATTTAAGATCAATTCATGCTTTTGTCCGTTAAAGCCAACCTCCGCATAAGTATCTTCAAATGCAGGGGCCAATAACTCCGCAAGCAGCTTAGTGATTTCTTCGCTGTCAGTCCTTTGGTCAATCAGTGCCCTAAGTTTTTCCTCGCCCTTCAAAAAACTCTCCCAGCCCTCGCGAACCCTTACGCGAAAAGGCTTCTGAAAATCAATTGCCATTATAAAACCTCCATGCATCCTAATCAAAAGTGTTTTTAATAACATTATAACACATAAGGGAATTGCTGGAAATAACTTCTGGGCAAAGAAATCCCCTTGCCTTCGCGGCCATTTTGCATACTTTTGAATATAGCGTATCATGTGTCTTCGTGTCCTTGATATTGACGGAATAGCAATAGGGGTTATAAAATGTAAAAGGTTGCTTAATTCAGATAAATACAAAATAGCCATATGACAGCAACTTTGAAGTATTAACAGAACCTTGCAGAGAGGGAAATAGTCCAATGAAGATTTTATTAGTAGAAGATGATATTGAAATCAGTGAGATGTTAAAAAACTTTCTAATGACAGAAAATTTTGAAGTAGTGACAGCTTTGGACGGAGAAAGCGCCTGCCAGAAATTTTGGGCAGAGGATTACAGTCTGGTATTGCTTGACCTTATGATACCGAAAAAAAGCGGAATGGAAGTTATGAAAGAAATCCGGAAAAAGAGTACGGTGCCTATCATTATCCTATCTGCTAAGGATACGGACTCTGATAAAACACTAGGCTTAGGGTTGGGGGCAGATGATTATATTACAAAGCCGTTTTCCGTTACGGAAGTATTGGCAAGAATAAAAGCCAATATCAGAAGAAATACGCAGTATGTGGCTCAATTTGCCAAAGAGGAAAGTGTTCTTAAATATGGCAGTCTTGTTCTGGATACAAACGACTATTCTGTATTGAAAAATGGGACAAAGATTGAATTAACAGCGAAAGAGTTTGAAATTTTAAAGCTTCTGATGAAAAACCCGCAAAAAGTTTATACCAAAGAGCAGATATATTCCCATGTTTGGAATGATGCTTATTTTGGAGATGAAAATGCAGTTAATGTCCATATCAGTAGATTGCGGGGTAAAATAGAGGATAACCCTAAAAGTCCGCAGATTGTAGTTACGGTTTGGGGTATTGGGTACAAGTTGGGGGAGTAGCGTGAGAAAGCACTAAGGCGGCATGGAGGTTAGAATGATTATATTTTTATTGATATGCGCCATTATCATATTGCTGTTTATCCTTTTTTATCAGTATTTTGTCTATACAAAAGGCATACAGGCCAAGTTAAAAAAGATTAGCAGGGAATTGGCCGAGATTGTAGAAAATGACAGTGATGAAAAGGTCATGGTATTTACGGATAACAAGGCGCTTATGGACTTGTGCGGGCAGATTAACCGGTTGCTGTTAGACCGGCAGAAGATAAAGAGCGACTTTAGGAAACAGGAAATTTCATCTAAAAAAATGCTTTCTAACATATCGCATGATATCAAAACGCCTTTGACAGTCATCTTGGGATATCTTGAAATTATGCGCCTTAACCATGCAGAGGATGAAACTTTACAAAAAGTGGAAGCAAAGGCTAAGCAGGTTATGGAGCTTATCAACCAATTTTTTACTTTGGCGAAATTGGAAGCCGGAGACACGAAGATAGAGATAAGCAAGGTGAATATAAGCGAGTTGTGCAGGGAAAGCATAATAAGTTTTTATGATATCCTGCGGGGCAAAGACTTTGTCGTGGATATATCCATTCCGGAAAATGCGATTTTTGTGCAGGGGGAAAGGGAGGCTATTGACAGAATTTTGTCCAATCTGATATCAAATGCGGTGCGTTATGGAAGTGACGGAAAATATATAGCCCTTATATTGCGGGAAAGCGAACATCATGTGTATATTGATGTAATGGATAAAGGAAAAGGAATAGAGAAAGAGTTTGCCCAAAATGTCTTTGAACGGTTATATACAATGGAGGATTCCCGAAACCGTAAGATACAAGGAAATGGATTAGGACTTACAATCGCTAAAAATCTTGCCCGCCAGCTGGGGGGAGATATTTTCTTAGACAGCGAGCCCAATGTAAAGACAACATTTACAGTAAAACTGAAAAAGTTTACCTATTAAATTTTATAACGAAAGAAATTTGTAAGAATTAGTCAAGAGTTTTGAAAACCTTAACTGTTACAATGGTTTCAAGAACGAAACACGTTCTCGAAAGGAGGCAGACAATATGCCATATATTTTACAAACTAGTCATCTTACAAAAACCATTGACGGTAAGGAATTGGTTAAAAACGTAAACATCCATGTGAAAAAAGGGGAAATCTATGGATTTTTAGGACCGAATGGGGCGGGCAAGACCACGGTGATGAAAATGATTACAAACCTGTGGAAGCCAACAGAAGGTACGGTTGAACTTTTTGGGGAAACCCTGACGCCTACTTCCTATGAGGTTTTAAAAAGAATGGGAAGTATTATTGAGTTTCCTTCCTTTTATGACCATTTAAGCGGAAAAGAAAACCTGCAGCTGCATTGTGAGTATATGGGGTACTACAATCCCGGAAGTGTGGAGAATACCCTTGAAATGTTGGGATTGACCGAAGCGGCAGATAAGCCTGTGAAAAAATACTCGTTGGGCATGAAACAGAGGCTGGGTATTGCTCGGGCAATCTTGTGCAAGCCGGAACTGCTGCTGCTTGATGAACCAACTAATGGGCTTGACCCGGCGGGAATGAAACAGCTTCGGGATTTATTTAAAATGCTCTGTGCGGAATATGGCATTACCATCATCATATCTAGTCATATCCTTTCTGAAGTAGAAAGCATTGCAGATACAATCGGTATCATCAATCATGGAAATATGATGAAGGAAATATCCATGAAAGAAATATCCGAAATGAATACGGCGTATATTGAACTTTCTATCCCCGATACAAAGAAAGCGGCATATGTGCTGGCAGATAAAATGGAATTGAATAATTTCAAAATAATAGATGAACATAATATCCGCATCTATGACAGCCAGGTTACCACAAATGACATATCAAAGGCATTGACACTGAATGATGTGGAAATTACTGCTATTGGTAAAAAGACAGAAAGTCTTGAGGATTATTTTTTAAAACTGACAGAGGAGGAGAGAAAATAATGTTGAAGTTAATCAGACTTGAATGGAAGAAAAATAATGTTATGAAATATGCACGAAATGCTTTGATTATGGTCCTTATCCTTTTGCTGATGCTTTTGTCAGTTGCCGGTGAGCTTGAAGCCGATGAAACAAGACTTGCATATGGGAACAGTATGTTAAAGTCAGGAGTTGAATTATTCACAAATATATCATTTATTATTTTCACAAGTACAATGCTGTCTTCCTTTATTGTCGGCACATATAAAAATAAAACGATAAATTTAATGTTTTCTTATCCGATTGACAGGAAAAAAATCTTATTATCACAGATGTTATCCGTGTGGATTTTTAATTTTGCAGCTTTGGTTTTATCCAAAATCTTAATCTACTGTTCCCTTGTGGCGGTTAAAAGATATATGTATATAACGACAGAAGGCATTGCATTGGGAGATGGTATGTTTTATGCAGAAATACTCATAGATTCAGCGGTAATGATCAGTATCAGTTTTATCTCTTTGTTGATTGGACTGAAGCTGAAATCCTCAAAAGCCACCATTATCGCAGGAGTTGTAATAGTATGCTTTACCCAGGGGAATATTGGAGTTTATACGTTGATTGGCAATATCCCTTTTTATATCACATTGTTGATCATATCCGCCATATCGGTCTTTCTTATGCTTTACAAATTAGAGACAAGAGATGTTGTGTAGGGCGGGAACGGCCAAAACAATCCATGTCAGAGCTTTGAGGTTTGTGCCAGAAAAACACAAATCCCTGAAAAAACCGATTAAAGTCAGAAAACAATGCCATAAACAACAAATTGTCAAATTATCAGACAATTCCTTAAAAAATAGTTATTTACAAATGAAAAAATTTGTAGTATAGTAAACAAGAAAGTCGCAATGAGGCGCTTAAAGGGCTCATTGCGACTTTTTTTGGTTGGCGACAGTGGATATAGGTATTGGCGAAACTCTAATTTATGTGAGCCGAATTGTGTATGTTGCATGTTCCATAAGCAGACCCTAGCTAACCGTCGGTACTTAGATGCCGTATTTTGGCATCTTATGTACCGTTACGGTTAGGTCGGAGCGGAAGCGTGTCTGCGTTGGAATGTGCAACATACACAATGACACTTTGCGAAAAGAGAGTTTCACAAACGCCTAAACATTGGATATTTTGAAAGGAGAACTACCATGTTTACTGTGAAAAATAATCTTCCAAAGGCACCTCTCTATCGTGAAGAATTTGAGCATGACAACTGCGGCATCGGAGCCTGTGTGAATATCAACGGCAAAAAGAGCCGTGGCACTGTGGAAAATGCTCTGAAAATCGTGGAGAATCTTGAGCATAGGGCCGGCAAGGATGCGGAGGGCAAGACCGGTGACGGCGTGGGCATTTTAACCCAGATTCCACATAAATTTTTTGCCAGAGTGATGAAGGAGCAGGGCATCGAAATCGGCAAAGAAAGGGAATACGGAATCGGAATGTTTTTCTTTCCCCAGGATGAGCTGCGAAAGAATCAGGCGAAAAAAATGTTTGAAATCATCGTGGAAAAGGAAGGAATGGAATTTCTGGGCTGGAGGGAAGTGCCTATTTTCCCTGCCGTTTTGGGACATAAGGCGGTGGAATGCATGCCTTGTATCATGCAGGGCTTTGTGAAGAAGCCGGCGGATGTGGAGAAAGGGCTTGCTTTTGACCGCAGGCTTTACATTGCAAGGCGTGTGTTTGAGCAGTCCACGGACGACACTTATGTGGTTTCTTTTTCCAGCAGAACCATTGTATATAAGGGAATGTTTTTGGTGGGACAGCTGAGAACCTTCTTTGCGGATTTGCAGAGTGAGGAGTTTGAATCCGCCATTGCCATGGTGCATTCCCGTTTTTCCACCAACACCAATCCCAGCTGGGAGAGGGCGCATCCAAACCGTCTGATGGTACATAACGGAGAAATCAACACTATCCGGGGCAATGCGGATAAGATGCTGGCAAGGGAAGAGAATATGGAGTCGGCATACTTAAAAGGACAGTTCCACAAGGTGCTGCCTGCCATTAACAAGACGGGTTCCGATTCCGCAATGCTGGATAATACTTTGGAGTTTCTGGTGATGAGCGGTATGGATCTGCCTCTGGCTGTGATGATCGCCATCCCGGAGCCCTGGGCAAACAATAAGGCAATGTCCCAGACCAAGAGGGATTTCTATCAATATTATGCAACTATGATGGAGCCCTGGGACGGACCTGCATCCATCTTGTTTTCCGATGGCGATATCATGGGGGCGGTGCTTGACAGAAACGGTTTGAGACCTTCCCGTTATATGATTACGGAAGATGATACTTTAATCCTGTCTTCCGAGGTAGGTGTTTTGGATATTGAGCCTTCCAAAATCAAAGTAAAAGAGAGGCTTCGCCCGGGCAAGATGCTTCTGGTGGACACAGTTTTGGGCAAGGTGATTGACGATGAGGAGCTGAAAGAAAAATATGCCTCAAAACAGCCCTATGGTGAGTGGCTTGACAATAATCTGATTGAGCTGAAAGATTTGCATATTCCCAACCAGAGAGTGGAGGGATACACCGATGAGGAGCGGGAGCGGATGCAGAAGGCATTCGGCTATACCTATGACGAGATAAAGACCAGCATTCTGCCCATGGCGGCAAATGGCGGAGAGGCGATTGCGGCAATGGGAGTGGATACGCCCCTTCCGGTGCTCAGCAGAACCCACCACCCGCTGTTCCATTATTTCAAACAGCTTTTTGCACAGGTGACCAATCCGCCCATTGATGCCATCAGGGAGGAGATTGTCACATCTACCACGGTTTATGTGGGAACGGAGGGAAATATTCTTGAGGAATCGCCCAAGAATTGTAATATCCTGAAAGTAAATAATCCCATTCTGACCAATACGGATTTGTTGAAAATCAAGAACATGAAGGCGGAAGGGTTCAAGGTGGAAGTAGTTCCCATCACCTATTATAAAAATACCAGCTTGGAGAGGGCCATTGACAGGCTCTTTGTGGAAGTGGACAGAGCTTATCGGGAAGGCGTAAACATTTTGATTTTGTCCGACAGGGATGTGGATGAGAACCATGTGCCCATACCTTCCCTGCTGGCGGTATCTGCGCTGAACCAATATCTGGTGCGCACCAAAAAGAGAACCAGGGTTGCGCTAATTTTGGAGTCAGGTGAGCCCAGAGAGGTACATCATTTTGCCACTCTGTTGGGCTATGGCGCCTGCGCAATCAACCCTTATCTGGCGCAGGAGAGCATCAAAGAGTTGATTGACAATCATATGTTGGATAAGGATTATTATGCGGCAGTGAATGATTATAACAATGCGGTGCTCCACGGCATTGTAAAAATTGCCTCTAAGATGGGAATCAGCACCATTCAGTCCTATCAGGGTTCCCAGATTTTTGAGGCTATCGGCATTGCTCCCGAAGTTATCAATAAATATTTCTGCAATACGGTATGCCGTGTGGGAGGAATCACTTTACGGGATATTGAAAAGGAAGTGGACAGCCTGCACTCCATGGCATTTGACCCGTTAGGGCTGGGAAATGATTTGACTTTGGACAGTCCCGGACATCATAAGGCAAGAAGCGGCGGAGACGAGCATTTGTATAATCCCGCTACCATCCATATGCTGCAGCAAGCCACTAAGCGGGGCGATTATTCCCTGTTTAAGCAGTACACGGCAATGGTGAATGATGAAAATTCCATCAGGAACCTGAGAGGATTGATGGATTTCAATTACCCGGAAAAAGGAGTTCCCATAGAAGAGGTGGAGCCGGTAGAGTCTATTGTGACTAGATTTAAGACCGGCGCTATGTCCTATGGCTCCATCTCCAAGGAGGCCCATGAGACCATGGCAATCGCCATGAACAGACTGAACGGAAAGAGCAATTCCGGTGAGGGCGGAGAGGACTTGGAGAGGCTTACCGTAGGAGAGGATGGTCTGAACCGTTGCTCTGCTATTAAGCAGGTGGCAAGCGGGCGTTTCGGTGTCACCAGCCGCTATCTGGTAAGCGCGAAAGAAATTCAGATTAAAATGGCGCAGGGCGCAAAGCCCGGCGAGGGCGGTCATCTGCCCGGCGGAAAGGTATATCCTTGGATTGCCAAGACAAGGCATTCAACCCCAGGCGTTTCCTTGATTTCCCCGCCTCCCCATCATGATATTTACTCTATTGAGGATTTGGCGCAGTTGATTTATGATTTGAAGAATGCCAATAAAGATGCCCGCATTTCCGTAAAGCTGGTGTCTGAGGCAGGAGTGGGAACCGTTGCTGCAGGTGTGGCAAAAGCGGGTGCACAAGTGATTTTGGTATCCGGATATGACGGCGGCACAGGCGCAGCGCCCCGAAGCTCCATACACAATGCGGGGCTTCCTTGGGAGCTGGGGCTTTCGGAAACTCACCAGACCTTGATTATGAACGGTCTGCGCAATAAAGTCCGTATCGAGACGGACGGAAAACTTATGAGCGGCCGCGATGTGGCCATTGCAGCTATTCTGGGTGCAGAGGAATTCGGCTTTGCCACAGCTCCCCTTGTGACCATGGGATGCGTCATGATGAGAGTCTGCAATCTGGACACCTGTCCCGTGGGCGTGGCTACCCAGAATCCGGAGCTTAGGAAGAATTTCAAGGGCAAACCGGAGTATGTGGAGAATTTCATGCGCTTTATCGCAGAGGAACTCCGTGAATATATGGCAAAGCTGGGCGTGAGAACCGTGGATGAGCTGGTGGGCAGAAGCGATTTGCTCAAAGTAAAGGAACATTTGAACGACAGGCAGAAAGAAATCGATTTGACTGCCATTCTGGCAAATCCTTATAAGAAAACCCAGCAGAAAGTGACTTTTGATCCGAAGCAGGTATACGACTTTGAGCTTGAGAAGACTTTGGATGAAAAGGTGCTGTTAAAGCAGCTTGGCAAGGCAATCGAGACAGGGCAAAAGAGGAGCATCGAAGTGGATGTCTCCAATACGGACCGCGCCTTCGGAACCATTCTGGGCAGCGAGATTACGAAAAAGCTGGGAGATGATGTGGCGGAGGATACTTACCGCATCCTGTGCAATGGCGCGGGAGGACAGTCTTTCGGAGCATTTATTCCCAAAGGACTTACGCTTGAGTTAGTGGGCGAGAGCAATGACTATTTTGGAAAGGGTCTCTCCGGCGGCAAGCTGATTGTTTATCCTCCCAAGGGAAGTAAATTCAAGGCGGAAGACAATATCATCATCGGTAATGTGGCGCTTTACGGCGCTACCAGCGGAAAGGCGTTTATCAACGGCGTGGCAGGAGAACGCTTCTGTGTCAGGAACTCTGGCGCCAGCGCAGTGGTAGAAGGCGTGGGCGACCATGGCTGTGAGTACATGACCGGCGGACGCGTGGTGGTGCTGGGCGGCACGGGCAAGAACTTTGCCGCAGGTATGAGCGGCGGTGTGGCTTATGTATTGGACGAGGGAAATGATTTGTACAAACGCCTGAATAAAGAGATGGTATCCTCTTCTGAGATTACCTCAAAATATGATGTGATGGAATTGAAAGGCATGATTCAGGAACACGTGGCGTTTACCAATTCCGAAAAGGGGAAGGAGATACTGAATAATTTTGGGGAGTATCTGCCCAAATTTAAGAAGATCATCCCCCATGACTATGAGAGAGTTTTAAAGACCATAGTGCAGATGGAAGAAAAGGGATTGAGCGCAGAGCAGGCACAGATAGAGGCGTTTTATGCAAATAGGAGGAAATAATCATGGGAAAGCCTACGGGGTTTATGGAGTATAAGAGGGAGGTCAGCGCGGCGGAATCTCCCAAAAAGAGAATCAAGCATTTTAATGAATTTCATGAGCATATGCCCAAGGAGAAGCAGCAGCTTCAGGGGGCGAGATGCATGGAGTGCGGCGTGCCTTTCTGCCAATCAGGCATGATGATTTGCGGAATGGCCAGCGGATGCCCCCTGCACAATTTGATTCCGGAGTGGAATGATTTGGTTTACACGGGTAATTGGGAGCAGGCGTATAGCCGCTTGAAAAAGACCAATAATTTCCCGGAGTTTACCTCCCGCGTGTGTCCTGCGCTGTGTGAGGCAGCCTGTACCTGCGGCTTAAACGGAGAGCCCGTATCCACAAAGGAAAATGAGTATGCCATCATTGAAAATGCATATAAAGAAGGCTATGCGGCGGCAAAGCCGCCCAAGGTGCGCACCGGCAAGAAGGTAGCCGTGGTGGGAAGCGGACCTTCCGGTCTGGCAACAGCGGACCAGCTGAACAAAAGAGGGCATCAGGTAACCGTGTTTGAGCGCTCTGACCGCATCGGAGGACTGTTAATGTATGGTATTCCCAATATGAAGCTGGAAAAGCAGATTGTGGAGCGCAAGATAAAGATTATGGAGGAAGAGGGCGTGACCTTTGTCACCGGCACTGATGTGGGCAAGGATATCAAGGCGGATAAGCTGCTGCAGGATTTTGACCGTGTGGTATTAGCCTGCGGGGCATCCAACCCCAGAGATATCAATGCACCGGGCAGGGATGCCAAGGGAATCTATTTTGCAGTGGATTTCCTGAAGGCAAATACCAAGAGCCTCTTGGATTCTAACTTTGCGGACAAAAAATATGTGGACACCAAGGGAAAAAATGTGGTCATCATCGGCGGCGGAGACACCGGAAACGACTGTGTGGGCACATCCATCCGCCATGGTGCAAAATCAGTGACCCAGATAGAGATGATGCCCAAGGCACCGGATAAGCGCACGGAAAACAATCCATGGCCGGAGTGGCCCAAGGTATGCAAGACGGATTACGGTCAGGAGGAGGCGATTGCCCTGTACGGCCATGACCCCCGCATCTATGAGTCCACGGTAAAGGAATTCATCAAGGATAAAAAGGGCAATCTGAAGGCTGTCAAAATCGTTAAGCTTTCATGGGAAAAGGATGCAGCCACCGGCCGCATGAAAATGCAGGAGGTAGGAGGCAGCGAACAGGTTTTGGATGCAGAGATTGTGCTGATTGCAGCAGGCTTTCTGGGAACCCAGAGTTATATTGCAGAGGCCTTTGGCGTGGAGTTAAATGAGCGCACCAATGTCAAGACCACACCGGGGGCTTACAAGACCAATGTGGACAATGTGTTTGTCACCGGAGATATGCACAGAGGCCAGTCCCTTGTAGTGTGGGCAATCCGCGAGGGCAGGGAAGCCGCAAGGGCAGTGGACGAGAGCCTGATGGGGTATTCTAATTTGGTGGTGCAGTAAGGATGTTGTTATGGGGGAATGGATGGGTTATGGGAAAATAGTTGTGGTGTGTTAGGGGGATGGAATTTGGTAGTGTAAATGGATGGAGAAATCGAGTGTATTACATGCTTTGGTGTGTATGCGCTCGATTTTTATTTTGGAGAGTGTTTTCGATTGTTGATTATTGAATGAACCGTACAAATGGTGGAAAATGCAAAAATATGTGATGTCCTTGAACAAAGCGTTGATGATATTTTGGAATTTTCTAAAGACTGAGGAGGATATAGGAGTGCATAGTGATTTAACATTTTTAGAATTAACCTGAACAAAATTAATGTAATAGATTTAGTACTATTTTAAAGAGTAATACTCAGTTTTTAGATATATTTGGTTAAGAATTGCAAAATTATTTTAAAATCAGAAAGACGACATTGCTTTTAAACATAATATCTACTATAATATTATTGCATGTTATCAAGGAAGGTTAAAATATGATTGGGTCATACAATAAGCTATGGAAATTGATGATAGATAAGAAAATAAATAAAATGTAGCTTTGTACAGTTACCAAAATCAGTTCAAACGCAATGACAAAACTTGGGCGTGATGAGTCTGTTCCTATTGAAACGCTAGAGAAAATTTGTGAAGTGCTACGATGTGATATTTTGGTGGTATGATAGAATTTACGCCTGATGATAATCACAATAAGGAATATTCTTTGGATAAGAGGGGACAATAATGACAATTTTTGATATTTTAAGAGATTCCAACTATAAATCAGAGCAATTCTCTGTTGATGCAATCGAAAGACTAAATGCACGGATTGAGGAAAGAGAAGATAAAAAAGGCAAAAAATATGCTGTTACTAAGTGCCTGATTCGTAACAGAGTTATTGTTCTTAAGCCAGAAGAAATAGTTCGACAACTGCTTATTGACAAGCTAATCAGCGAATATGGCTATTCTATATCAAGAATGCAGGTGGAATACCCTGTCTATTTTGGCCGCGAGATAAAGCGTGCTGATATTGTAATCATGGATGAGGACCGCCCGCTTGTTCCCTATATGGTTATTGAGGTAAAAAAACCTAAGTTAAAAGATGGTAAGGAACAATTGAAAAGCTATTGCAATAGCACTGGTGCGCCAATTGCGGTATGGACAAATGGGGATCAAATTGCCTATTATAATCGACAAGACCCCAATTATTTCAAGGATATTCGAAATATTCCAACTGCAACCCAAACATTAGGGGATATCGTGTCCATAAGATGGACTATTCAAGATTTGAAAGAAAATGATCGTCTTCAAAAAGAGCGAATTTCTCTGAAAGATGTTATTCTTGATCTTGAAGATGAAGTTTTAGCAAATGCAGGTGTAGATGTCTTTGAAGAGTGTTTTAAGCTTATTTTTGCAAAGCTCTATGATGAGTTTTTGAGTGGGCAAACACCTGAACGCTATCTTGAATTTACAAATGCTGGTCGAACCGATTTTAAATTAAAAGAAAAAATACAGGAATTATTTGATAAAGCCAATCATAAATGGAAAGGTGTCTTTGATGAGAATACGAAAATATTGCTTTCTCCTTCACATCTTGCAATTTGTGTATCTTCCCTCCAGAGTGTAAAGCTATTTAACAGTAATTTGGATGTGGTGGATGATGCTTTTGAATATTTAATGAGCAAATCGAGTAAGGGTGAAAAGGGACAGTTTTTTACGCCACGCTATGTTATTGAAATGTGTGTAAGAATGCTGAATCCAAAAGAGGGAGAGAAGATGATCGACACTGCTTGTGGTAGCAGTGGTTTTCCTGTACACACTATTTTTCATGTATGGCGTCAAATGGCTAAAGATCGAGGGCTTGATATCAGTGAGTTCTTCTCTTTAGATCAAAAACCATATGATTTCACTGAATATGTCAAAGAGAATATATTTGGAATTGACTTCGATGAGAAAGCTGTCCGAGTAGCGCGAACCCTCAATCTGATTGCTGGTGATGGGCACACAAATGTTCTTCATCTTAACACACTTGATTATACACAATGGACGGAGGTTGCTAAACAGGAAGATTGGTTAAGCACTTATTTTGAAGGATTTGATCGGATAAAAGGGATAAGAAAGGATCGTGGTAGCTTCCGAGATTTCAATTTTGATCTAGTCATGGCAAATCCGCCTTTTGCTGGCGATATAAAGGAGTCTCGTATCTTAAGTTTATATGAGTTAGCAAAAAACTCCCAAGGCAAGCAGCAAAGCAAAGTTGGCAGAGATATTCTTTTTATAGAGCGCAATCTTGACTTTTTAAAACCTGGTGGACGTATGGCAATCGTGTTGCCGCAGGGAAGATTTAATAATAGCAGTGACAAATATATTCGAGAATATATTGCTGTACACTGTAGGATTCTTGCAATAGTTGGAATCCATGGAAATGTCTTTAAGCCTCATACTGGGACCAAAACCTCAGTTCTGTTTGTGCAGAAGTGGGATGATAAGTTATGCCCACAAAAAGATGACTACCCAATATTCTTTGCTACTATGCAAGAACGGAGTAAGGATAATTCTGGTGATATAATTTATGTAAAGGACTCAGAAACTGGGGAAAAAAAGTTGGACTCACACGGGCATACATATGTTAAGCATGATCTTTATAATCATGAGGGCTTGACCCAAGACGGCATTGCTGAGGCTTTTGCAGAGTTCGCGAAAAAGGAAGGTCTAAGTTTTTTTCGATAAGCCCATCTGTTGAACCTTTTGATGAAAAAAAATACAGGAGTTTGATGGATGGGCTGGAATGTACAATTCAGACATTGCAGCAAGTGAGAGCCTCTGATTCCCGCATTGATTCTGATTATTTTTCTAAGAAAAATATGTATTTGCAAAGAGTATTAGACTCTGTTGGTAGCAAAACCATAGGCGAATATGGGGGGTATGTTGATTGTAGCGCGTTTTATCCCTCAATTACTAGTTACTACAGCAGTGAACGTCAAAATATTCCATTTTTGCGGGTTAATGAGATCAATAATGGTCTTATTTCAATTACAGATGACACAGTTTTTTTGCCGGCTCATGTAATAGAGGAAAACAGAGATACAATAGCATTAGCATATCCAGGAGATATTATTATTGCAAAAGGTGGTAATACACTTGCAAAAGTCGGACTTGTTACAGATGAATATTCTATTTATGCCACTTGTAGAGATGTAATTATACTGAGAACTAAAGATCTTAATGGTCTTAATAAGTATTACCTATGGGCGTTTCTTCACAGTTCATATGGGCAGGATATATTGTGGCGTTCGGCAAGCCAGACGGGGCAACCGCACCTAACTCTTCCGGCAATCGCACAAATAAAAGTACCTGATATTTCAGAGATGCAGGCAGTAATAGAGGTAATATATGGCCAATCTGTCGAGTTAAAGAAAAAATCAGAAATTTTATATTGCCATTCAGAGGAAATATTGACGGACCTACTTGGTATACAGGAAATGGAGCAACCTTCTCCGGTATATACAGTTAAGTCTTTTTCTGATAGCTTTCTGAGAACGGGACGTTTTGATGCAGAATACTACCAGCCAAAATATGATAAGCTTGTTGACTGCTTGAGAAATTTCCAATGCAAGAAGCTTGGTGGGGATAATGGTATTGTAGAGGTAAAAAGATCCATTGAGCCTGGCACCGATGCATATCAAGATGGGGGAGTGCCTTTTATCCGGGTCAGTGATGTTAGCAAGTTTGGAATATCAGAAACAAGTATTCACGTTCCAAGTGATATAGTTGACAGCATTGAATCGCTGTTTCCCCAGAGAGATACAATCCTTTTTTCTAAAGATGGTAGCGTTGGCATTGCTTACAAAATGGAGGAAGATGCTCGATTTATTACATCTGGAGCCTTACTCCATCTCATAATTCACAACCCAAATGAGATTTTACCAGACTATTTGACACTAGTTTTGAATTCACCTATAGTACAGTTACAAGCTGAACGTGATTCCAGCGGTGCCATTATTCGACATTGGAAACCGTCAGAGATAGAAAAGGTTGTCATTCCAATATTAGATATGCCAATTCAGCAAGATATATCAAATAAGATACAAGAATCTTTTTCTCTTCGCCGCAGATCTAAGGAATTGCTTGAATATGCAAAACAAGCAGTAGAAATGGCGATAGAGCATGGAGAAGGTGTTGCGTCGAATTGGCTGAGGGGTAAGGTGAGCTTATGAGTGAGGAGAGGCAATTGGATAAGCAACATACATATGATAATTGGAAGGCAATTACAGAATCCGATTTTGTAACGCTTTTTATTAAGACATGGTTTGCGTTTGTTGCTACTTTACGTGAGATGTATTCTCATAATGCCAAGCCATATTATCAAGCGTCTGGCGATGCTCCCTACATTTCCTCATATAAAGCGGATTTTGCCAACAGCTTTTTCTTTAGTTGTTCGTATAGATCTATAGAACAAAACTTGCATGACGTATATAAGCATGGGTTGAAAATTACCTGCGAAAAATATCCGCGCTTTCTGGTTCAAGACTTTTATAGCATTAAAGATTCTTTTAAAGAATCTCACGAAGAAAAGTTTAAAAGTCCCGGCGGCTATGAGGGAAATTTACGTTTCACTGTGCGCAATAAAGAAATGGGCATTGCCAAGGCAGAACTCTTATGTACGGATAGAAAGTTTATTCAAAATGCAGGAGTAGGGCACATTGTCGCAAATGTTGAAATCAATTATAATGAAATTCTTGAAAAGATTATTAAAATGGTTGAGGAAACACAAGTGGCATTGGCAGAAAATGAACTTGTTATCTGGTTTTACTCTGCTTTGTTTGATGAGGCTAGAACCAAGCTTTTAAATGAATTAGAGAAGAAAAGAAATACCTTTCCAGAAAAAGGAAATAAGCAACTTAGAAATGTTTTTTTGGTAATGCAGGCTTTCTGTATGCAAGCAACGGAATCGATAAAGAGCTCATGCCTCAGTGTAGACGTTAGTGAAGATCATAAGCTACTAGCACAATCGCCTGTAACAGATTTCCTTCAGAGCTTTGGTGAGTTATCGCCTTTAGAAGAACAACGAGCATTTTTGTGGTTTATCGGCTATTCATATAGACTCAGAAATGCGCTGTTCCATGAAATCATTGACCCTTTGGATGCCACATGGCAATTAATCTTTAAAAATGCTTATTTGGTTCTTAAGCAAATTGTTGATTCAAATATAAATTGGTTAAAAACAACTACCATGCTTAAGTCAAAGGTATTATTAATATTGGAAGATGATTTTAGAAATGCTCCGCCACCAGAAATTCCTATTGATAAATATGATGACACTACATTCTATATTGATAAAGTTGAACTTAAATACTATAACCTGTCTGGGGCAAAAGTATATGTATGGTTTACAATTATTTGCAAAGGAACAAGTTTTGATGTTGAAGGAAACATAAAGTGGGACGAAAAGCTGGAAAACCCTAAGATAAAGAATGTACAAATTTTAGAGAGGGATTAGTGTTCAGATCGGGATAGAAGAATGTACTAATATTCAAAGTGGGTGAAGCTCTGTATAAACAATAGCGATTACCAAGAAATTGTCATTATACTTCCAAGAAACACTATCAGGATTATTGCATTGCTATAATTTGGATACCACAACTTCGTAAGCAGATAGTTGCATATCAAAATCAGCGATGTGATTTGGAAGAAAACAATAATAATATAATCTATATGGAATCCGAAAAAGAGTTGCTATATTCACAATTAAAATATCTTAGAATGTAGAAAAGAATATTACATGGAAAATACAATACAGAACTTTATTAAATGGTAAAAGTATAAAAATATTCTTGAGGATAAATGATAAGGAAGAATTATGAAAGCGGATTATATTAAAGAAATTATAAATCAGTATGGAAAGTTGCCGTATAAATGTATTTTGTTTGATGGTCCTTGGGGAGTCGGGAAATCGTATGCTATTGACCAGGCATTAAGTGATAACAATAATGCTTGTCATATTTCAATGTTTGGAATGAAGGATGCTCAAGAAATCTATCATGAAGTTTTCTTTCAGCTGGCAATGAAGGGCAAACATAAAATTAGTGATTTGGTATCTAGGGCAATGGATGTGGGGGCTATTATATCTAAAAAAATGGATATTGCTAAAAGAATAATCACCGCTCTTGTAAAAGAAAAGGAATTATTTATAAATATGTCTAAAACATTTAATGAGCTTCATCTTATAGTCATAGACGATTTAGAAAGAATGAACGACAGTGTTGAATTGGAAGAAATATTTGGTATTATAGAAGAATTAAAAAAATGCAATTATATTAAAGTGATTCTTGTGGCACATACAACAGAATTCTTGAAGAAAGATTTGTTTGATAAATATAGTGAGAAAGTTATTGATAGAACATATTATATAACTGAGTGTTCTGAAAATGTTGATTGGGCAAAATTAAACATTCATTGTGGATTTATAACTCAGTTTCTTAATGTTCATGATGTAAAGAATTTACGCACTCTTCAAAAGGCACAAAATCTATATGATGATGTAAAATTAAAATTGAAAGATGGCTATTTGGATGAGTTTTATGACGAAATACGTTTAGCGTGTTTTGGAATAGTTGTAGAGTCGACTGATCATTTGTATTATAAAGATCCTGACAAAAAACAAAAAGATTCAATGGCGCAGGTAGTACAAAATGCTAGTAATAAACTTGAATTTCGAATTAATAACTATTATCTTAGAGGAACACGAATCAGTAGAAACATGGTTGAACTATTGAATAAATATTATAAAAATGAAATTGAATTACTAGAAGATGATATTGAAGCAGAGTATCAAATATTTATTCATGCAGGTGAAAAAGGCAATTTTTATAAATCTGATAATGAATTGAAAAATGTATTGCCTGGTTTAGCTGAAAATATTAAGAAAGAGACAAATATTGCAAAATTATTGCGATATGCTGATGAATATATAATCTGGAGCGAGCATTTGCAAATAGATATAAAAAAGTTGTTGGATGAGTACAAAGAAAAATTGCATGATATGATTTATGCAGAAGTAATGAAGGGCAACATAGAGTACTTAACATATGGAATTGAATTATTTCACATACAGTCGCAAACACATAAGAACATAGTGAAACAACTAAATGAAACTATTAAAATTGAGGCTGTAAAAGCTTATATAGAATATCTTTCACTAAATACAGAGGGAGAACAAGCTTATCAATATTCATATTTTTTGAGAAACTTTAGTAATAGCTCCTTAAAAGATGCCATATCTGGAAATATAGATACTTTATATAATGAGAAGTCATTTCCTATTCACAATGTAACTGAAGGGAAATATAGAACATCATATAATATTATGTATGTGTTATATCATGATGATAAGGACAGATTTTTGGCATATTGTGATGATGTTAAGAAGGAGTGTGACAATATGGCGGCGCATAGAATTGATGTAATAATAAGCAAGCTTGCAGAAGAAACATAGTTATAATATTTTTCAGTTAATTTGCTCCTTGGAGTACTAGTAACAAAATTAGGGAATTGTAAAGGGAAAGGATGGAATTGTAAGTACTATGAAGAGTAGCTAACATGTTTGAATTTTGCTCAAAGTGACCAAGATGTGAAGATGAGATTTTAGAGAAAAGCAGATAATTTGAATATGAAAAAATTCGTGTAACATATATCAAACTTTTGATGAAAATATATTGACGATAATTGTAGAATAAAGTAGAATAAAATTGGAAATATTTAGCAGATAAGTTTATGTTTGGTGATTTGTACATAAGAGTGTGAAAGAATTAATTGCAAAAAGGGAAAATTTTTATATACCTGCAATTAGGATATTTTTGCTTGGCGCAGGGATGTAAATGAATTGTAATATCACAAGTGTAAAAGGGATGAATAGTGGGGAAGAGAAAATCTTATAATTCTATTTTGTCGATGGAAGATTGCTCTCCAAGAAATCCTGAGATTTTAAATTACATAATGTAGCATCAGCTAAAGTTTTGATGATGGGGTTAGCTGTTTTATAGTGATCTATAGTCAAGTAAGTAGACACAATTATTAGAAAAACTTTCTGGAAACAGAGATTAAGCCTGATTTCAGAAGATGTCTTTTTTGTTAAGTGTTAATATTCCAAGAGAGCCATGTAGCCTCTTAGAGTTGTAGAATCCTTCCGTACATTTGGAAAAGGATAAATGTAACCCCTATAAAGAGTGATAGGTTTTTCTGAAATGTTTCATGAAATAACCCTGCGGGAAAACAGAACCATTACAATACATAAATAGTACTATTTGTCAGCTGCTTTGATGTATATAAAATCGCTGGCCCCAAACTAGATTTGGAGATTTTGGGTTAAATGACTGATGAAGGTGATTGGTACAATTACCGTTATCCTTATGTTTATAGTTGTACAAGTCAGAGCATTTCAAGAGAAAAAAGTAACATGATTCAGATACTTTTTGTCTGCCACATCAGTATCTTGAAGAATCCTGAAAAAGCTTGTAAAATCATTGATTTCATGGTGAAAAGAGGCGCTTATTACACCGCTACTACACTATTTTTGAAAGAGCCTTGAAATGATATAGACCTAATTGAAAATATAAAGATTTCATTTAAAAGAGGATACTGCCGCCTGCTTTATGCATAAAGAGCTCAATTTGTTTGCCCCATGTCAAATGGCAGATACTTTAAAGTTGTGAATAATTAAGGTGGTTCTTGTTTGTGCATATGTATGTTTCATACAACATAAAAATTTTTTTATATAGTTGTGAGTTGTGTTATCTTGATATTTTACTTTTAATGGACATGACGGCAAAACTCGTTAAGGAGGAAACATATGGAGCAGAAGCCAGAGAAAAAAGATGTGCTGCATGGGATGAAAAAACTTGTATCTATGATATATCATTTCATATCAGTAATGTCCACACTTGCGATATTCAGTGCAGTAGCACTGTTCTTTTTTGGTCGAACTCTGATTGGTGATAACTGTGATGACGATTTAATTATGACAAGGATAAAAGAGCAAATTCCTGATAACCTAACTATATCAAAAATATATATGCAAGATATTCACGGTTTTGGAAATGAAAGCATTATTGTCCTCGCATGTGGTGATTGTGTTGAAGGTAGTGATGGATTAGGTCAGAGTCTTACTACAGCTAATCAATTACTCATTTTTGATAAAATAGACAATAGCATACTTAATCAAATATATAATTTATATGGTTTAGGAAGCAATTACAAGCTTTCCTGTATATTTTCACTCGTTGATCCATATGCAGGAGGAGGATTTTTTTGGGGATATTCGTTAGATTTAATTGATACTGTGGAGCTAACAGGTGATTTGTCAAAAGAAATTGTCGTAAAATTTCAAGCAGAGCCAGCAGGTACCGCTGGTAATTATAAAATAGGAATCTTTTCTTATTCATTTGAACAACATTGTTATTATATGCTCGGTACTTTTCCACCATCGAAAGAGTATCAACGAGATGAAGATTATGAGTGGTTCCCTTATAGTTCATCAACAACATTTCACGAAAGTGAGGAAATACAAACAAACTACTATGATAACAACAAATCATTTCATTTAGAATCGGGAACAGAAGATGACATAGATTTTTTTATATGTACAGACTATTCTACATATTTAGTTAGAACATTGATGATTTGGGATGACAAAGGTCATAATGGTCCTCATCGCCATGTAGTATCTGTATTTGCTCCAATCTATGACCCTATTACGGATGAATTAGAATGGAGGGTGTATTTTTCTCAAGAAACGGAAGAAGAAGGATATCCAACAAAGGAATTTGTAATGAATTTTCTTCGTGAGAAGACAAGCTATTGATAGTTTGAAAGAGCCTTAATGTGATAAGAAAAACTTATGTATTATCGTATGATTTTAAATAGTATTGAGGTGTGAATTGTTAGGTGACTTCTACAAAATCTGGTTGGGAGAGTATTGTGTGGAAATATTGTAATAGGCAGTTGCTTGATAAGATATAAATTCGGAACGGAAAAATTCTGTCATATTTGAAGAAGAATAATTAAATGCATCTGTGAAAGGAAGAAAAAATTGGAGATATATTTTACAGAAGAACTACGTAATAAACTTGAAATTATGTATGCAGGTGATAAAGCAAGAGATGCTTCAGCCACAATAAGAGGATTTTTATTTCAGGATTTAGTCGCAATTGAGTTTCTGTTAGAAGAACAGGTGCAATATGTTTTTTCAGAGTTTTTGGAAGATGTGGATGTGTTTTACAAAGATGGAAGCTTTAAAATAATTCAGGTTAAATATTATCCCAAAACTGATCCTAATATGAAAAATATAACGACGGATCTTTATTATCAATATTTACGATTTGACTTATTGAATGGTGAATCAGAAAAGGATAATGAAATAAAGATAAAACCTCAATTAGTAATTCATCCAAAGGGAACGGTGCTTAAGCCAGACTATCAAACAATGAAAGCATATATAGGAATGGTTTTGCCGGAAAAGCCGGATTTGCTAGCGGATATTGAGGTACAATTAAAAACAAAAATTCCGACATTGGACAAGGAAAAACAAAAGAAAAGTGTATTTTCGAGTTGGGCATATGAACAGTCACTATTAAATTTTTTGAATGACTTTGAAATAATTAAAAAAAGCAGTATACAACAGCTTCAAAGTGAGATTGAAATTAAATTGGAAAAAAATTTCCCCACATGTACTATATCGGCAATACAGGAGCATAAAGGGAAAATTTTAATGGGATTAGCTATTATCTTTATTCAGGAAAGATATAAAACAGAGAAGTCAGGATTTGACTCTATTCGAATAAGCAAGAAAGATTTTGAGGATTATATACGAAGTCATACTGCTATGGATAGTGATAAATCTATTGTGGCATATATTTCTGCTATAGCTACAGAAGAATACGAAGCCATTATTTCAGAAAATGTTACATTGTCACTTGAGCAACGCCTTTGGTTGAATATTATATATACAAATACAGTAGAATGGATATCAGATTGCTGTAGTGATGTAAAAGGACAGTTTCGCATCATAAATACGCTGAGTTCTGATAAATATCAAAGAGTATTAGAGTTTGAGAAGTGTAATGTAACTCAACGACTGTTAGAAATTGCAGAATGCAAAGAAAACTTGAAGATTTTTTTCAGATATTTATGGAAAATTATATTTGACATATGTTCTGAATGTAAAACATTTGATTTACAGAAAGATGAAGAATTTCTGAAACCACAAAAATATATAGTAAATTCTAAAACTAAATATATCTGTCTACATTTTCCTCAGGATTGTGTGGAAACCAGCGTGATACTTCCGCCAGCATATGGAACATTTAACTCTAAGAAAAAAAATTATTGGCTTAGACTGATGGAAGAAAAGCCGAGAAAATGGTTTATGAAATGTGATAGTAAGTTGGCAGGCAAGCATGAATATGATTATAGTACTGCCAAAATAGTGGAAAATGATTCAGTAATAGATTTGAATCAGGATGTGTTTATTATTGAATGTATGCAATGTATAAAGATAGATGAAGATGAATGGACAATAATTGACGATTGTAGAAATTGTATTTTTGCAGAAACATGTGTTGAAAGGAAATATTAGTAATGACTTTACAAAATCTATTTGATGAACATGATTACAATAATATTGTAGATGACATAAATGGGGAAAAAACCGGACTGTTCATGAATTATTTTTATGATAAAGATGATAAAAAACCATCTGAACTACTTGGAATCTATATTAGCAAAAATCAAGACGAGTTATTTTTTGTGTTAAATGGGGAAGGAAGAGAAATTTTTTATCTGTGCAAAAAATGGGATAGAATGATTCGTGATTTTATTATTTTTGGATCAGAAAATAGAGAAGTTTTAGAACGAATAAAATATAATACAATTCAGTTAGTTTTATTTCAGAGCGATATTGTAGATAGGACAGAAGAGTTGTCTTTAAATATATCAAGAAAAATTTTTTTAAAATGTACAATTAATGTAACAGGCGAGATTTTTCTTGATCCAGATGAAGAATTGGAAGTTCCGTTTTATCTAATACAGACTGATACTTCAGAGATAGATCAAAATCTGGTAAGTGAATTAAAACAATGTATTCCGGATGATAATCCTTCATTAAACTTTCTGAATCAGATGAGAAAAAAGGTAAATAAAAACTCTAAGTCTTTTTCACAGGAAGAATACGATTTAATAAAGGGGTGGCTGACAAAAAATGAAGATAGCGAAGATTAAAATGAAAAATTTTAGAGGATTTCCCGCTGAAAAGGAAATTAGTTTTGATGGGAAACCTTTTGTTTTATTATCTGCACCGAATGGTTCCGGTAAAACATCTGTAATTGATGCAATTGAATGGTGTTTAACAGGTAGTATAGGAAGATTAAAAGAAGCATATGACAATCGTAGTACGAATAATACAGAGAGGAAGAAAAATTGGGACGGTATTCTGAAAAATAAAAATGCTGGTAAGCAAGAATATGTTGAAGTAGAACTTACATATTTTGATAAAGATAAAACTTTTTATCTTTCTAGAAAACAAAAAAGTGATGATTTGAATAGTGAAAATAGTGAAGTTTTGTTAAATGGGAGCACTGCACTTGCCAAAACCGAATTAGAAAAAATTGTAAATAAAAGTTTTTATAATTATCATTTCTGTGATATGCAGAAATCTTTTGGAATTCAGAGTAAACAACGTAAAGAACTGCCTGAATTGTTTACTGAGTTTATAGCAGATTATAGCAGGGAGACTGTAGTTGCACATAATTTGGAAGTATTTGCTGAAGATGTAGAACGGTATAAGGATGATTTGAATCAAGAAAAAATTGATGATTCTCAAATTGAAAATCTGGAAAAAAAACTGAAAGAATATGTAGAGACACCAGAAATCGCATCATACCCACAAGAAGTAATATACAATGAGGAAAAACTTGATATAACTCAGATGGACGAGCTAGCATTAAATGAGCAGTTGCGTCAACTATACGCATGTGGATATTCAATAGCCGAAACATATTTGAATAAATTGGTGGATGACCAATATTATCGTGACACAATATTTAAATTGGAAGAATTAAAAAAATTACTTGAAATGAATCAGAAAGAAGTAGATCTGGCGTTAAAATATAATTTGTATAAGGATAACAGTGAAATCGAGGCCATATCTGATAAAATTCAAAAATATGAGACTATACACTTGAATGATAAAAGTATACGTGAAAATTCGGAACTGCTACTTAGTTTTAAAACTGAGCATTTTACAAAAAATTTTTATGAAAAGACCATAAATGAAATTGATCAAAATGAAAAAAAATTAAATGAACTAGAAAAAGACATAAAACATATGACAGAAGGAAATGTTATCCTTTCGGCATTCACTGAAATACTGTCGCAAAAAGAAGGCATTATAAAATATAGAGAACAGAGTGAAAAATGTCCGGTTTGCGGTTCAGTACAATTTGGAGAACTCAGTGAATTACAGATTTTAAATGAAGCAGAGAGATACATAAATAATAATAATACTTTAGTTACTGATAAGAATAAGGAAAGAGTAAAAATAGGTCAGTCAATTCAAGCACTATATAATACTCTGATTGAAATTGCAAACAAAACTCTGAATGATGAGATAGAAAATCAACAATCTAAAAGGATACAATTTGAAATTTTGAGAGATAAGACAAAATATTATTTCTCTCTTGCAAATCAGCTTGCAATATCAAGGGGAGTAGAGTGCACTGTTGGAGAGTTAAAATCAAATGATTATATACAAAGTAAGATTGATATATTAAGAAATCATTTGCTACCAGAAGAAGAGATAATCAAAAACAGAAATAATTATCAGGATATTCTTAACTTGCTTGGATATAAATTTGCAGATGAAGAAGAAGCAGCTACTGCAGTCAAAATAAAAGAATGCGCAAAAGGTTGTCCGAAAATTATAAAATTTGATTATTCGTTATTGATCCAGAAAATAAATTCAATTAACAGTGTAAAGAATAGTAAGGAATATTTGGAAAGTACAAGAACACTAAACCAATATAGAAAACTAAATAGTGAGATTACAAAGAAGATAAGAGAATTGGATTCTTTGCGTGATAAGGCAATACAACATTCAAAAAAGATACAACAGTTGGTTGAACAATTAAAGAAGCAAGAGTATGATTCTGTCGGACCTGATCTGAAAAAATACTATAAAAAGTTAGCCAGAATTGATTCACTTACGACTATTAATATTGTCTTTGAAAAAGAACAGATATCTATTATAGACGAAAATGGTAAGAATCTTGTTAATATACTTAGTAATGGTCAGCTGGGTGTTTTTATGTTGTCATATTTTTTTGCGGGAATTGCGAAGAGAAGTAAAAAAGAACATTTTAAAGTATATTTTATAGATGATCTTACGGCATGTATGGATGACATTAATATGCTTTCTTTTTTAGACTTGTTAAAATATCAGATGATGGATAGAAAGAACATGGAACAGGTATTTTTTGTGACATGCGATGATAGAATCTGTCAGTTACTGCGATATAAGTTAGACGGATGCGGAGTGGAATATCGTGAGATAGATGAGCACGAGTTGTCTCTTATTTGAAATAAGAATGACAAAAGGAAGAAGGTGGTGTTTTGAAAGAACAAGGTTTCCTTGAATTGTCGTTTATGTCAGATTTAAAAACAGTTGCTGAACAAAACAATGAAGCCTTGAAACGAGTGTTTAAGGGGAGGATAAAAGGCGGTTTTCTGATAGATATAAGAGATCAAGTCATGAAGGATTTGGGTCTGGATAACTTGATGAGATATTATGATTTTAGTTGGTCGGATGAGAAGATGATTACAGGAATAGGGGAGGCAGCGGAGTACGATATCTGTAGGATGATAGTTGGGATACATAGGGCGCACTCGATTTTTCTTTCGAATGACGAAATACGAAAAAACGAAAGGAGCAGGAGATATAAGCAGCAACTTGTTTCTGAAACGATAGAGAAAATTAAGCTTCGTTTTCATGGCAGCGTATATTTTAGGAAAAATGCGCTGTTGTCTGGAGAGGAATTTATATATTATCCAGTGCCATATGAACTTTTTGCTGTGTCATCTAAAATGAGCGAAATGCTGACGAATGGACATGCCATTCGCTGCGGACAATTATATTATGGGGTAATTTATAATGGGATTTCGGTCTTGTCCTTATTGGAGGGCAATCTGTTGGGAACGGCATATCCTTTATGCCGAGGGGCGATTGAAATGTATCTCAAACTTCTGATGCTAAACACTCGGACGGGATTTTACGATTGGTATGAAAAATTCAGAATGTTTGAGGTTGAATATTCCTGTAGCCAGGCATACCCGGAAGCGTTTAATACACTGTTTGAAAAACGAGTTCGTCAGGATATGAAAACTAGAGCAGATTACCTTCATTTTGGCTGGGTAGACTTTGTTGACGGATACCATAAGGCAGTGAAAAAATTTCCATATTCTATTTATGGAATTATTACTTATTTAAAGGATAAAAACGAGACTAGAATTTTAGAGTTAGAGCTGCTTGAGGATTTTTATAAGTCATGCCATGCGTATACCCATGGCAGCATACAGACAGCCAAATACCCATTATTGCATTATTTTGAAATTTCAATCATGCTGTATCACGTTATCCGGG
>CAZGGA010000015.1:0-72538 GCA_964524555.1 uncultured Acetatifactor sp. | reverse complement strand
TCCGCATCCGGATTGTCGTGGCACTGTACCACAATCGAATCATAGGCTAAAAGTTCACTCAATCTCATTCTAACTCCCCCTAATCCACATTATACTGCGTCCGCTCAAGCTGCGTAAGCTCCACATCACCAAACTGTGCCCGCGCCTCGTCCAGAAGCATATCCAGCGTCATATACGGGAAACGGTATAATATGCGATAATTTCTGGAAAATACCGCTCCCTGCTTAGGCAGATAGGCAAGCCCGCTGTCCACCTGCGCCACTCTCTCATAGCTCTCTCCGTCCAGAATCACCATATTCGTCGTGGTCACCAGACTGATAGCTCCCGATTCCTCATCCACGTTTGCCCGCTTAATCCTATAATACTGCACCGAGGCAATATGAGAAAAGCACTGTCTTTGCAGATCATAGACCTTGAAGTAATAGTCGTCCCCCTGCATCATCACACTGTTTCCATCCTCTGAGAATCGGATAAATCTGCTAATAGCGTTGGCAAAGGGAATCGTCGCCACCATCTCCCGCTTTTCCACATCAAGGATGCGCAGATTGCCATCCGTACAGGCCGCAGCCAGCAGTCTGTCGTCAGAGCTTAATGCCATCGCACTTTGCGCCTCCACTCCCTGCACCAATCGACCGCCGTCCATATCAAGAGGCTCCACACTGCCAGAAGACAAGTCGACCATGCACAGTCCGCTGTCCTTTATATTGCAGTACATTCTGCTGCCATCCCCTGAAAGAATACCGCAATTGATGTATTCTCCCACATCACCGGAGTACAATTGTTTCCTCTGCTGCAAATCCACTACATAATACTCCCTCCTGTCATACAGGAGCGCTAGTGACCCGTTCCAATCACACTCAAAGGTTGATGTCACATCCGTATCTATCTTCATTTGCTCCGTTTGAGCTGTTTCCACATCATAAAAAGTAATCACACCCATTGTGTCAATGTAGACATATTGCGTTTCATCCAGAAATCCCGAGGCCGCATGATATCCTTCTTTCTCCTCGCAGGTCCACTGACCCATAGGAGAATCATCCTCCGTACGGTAAAAACAGATCGTCCCCTGCTGCGACAGCTCCGAAATTCTAACTGCATAATAGGTCTCCTCCGGAGAATAAACTACATCCTGCACAATATTATCAGCGGACAGGATTTCTTTTCTGCCATAGCCCTCATGGTATTTCATCACTGTAAGTACAGGAGACGCATAGGCCCTTACCACCAACACACCGTTCTTAATGCTCATGCCCAACACATTCTTGCCTGTTTCAATCCCCAGAGTGGTATAATTGATGCCTCTATTCATATCTACGATGTTGACCGTTCCGTTACTTTCCGCCAGATATCCATAGCAGGCATTTTTTGCCACCAGAAAGGCTTTGATTCCCCCTGTGACCTTTACCTGAGCCACCAGCTCTCCCGTGGCAGCGTCCCATGTATATGCGCTCTGATCTATGGACAGCAGCACCTGATCGTAGACAATTCCCGTCTCCTTATCTTGATAATTTCTGCACTGCAATTTTGCTCCAGCAGTATCCATACCCAGAACCTGATACTCAAATTCCTGCATCCAAATTCGCTCGCCGCTCTCACAATCTATTTTTTCCACAAAGCCTATATCCAAGTCCCCAATGGAGGTCTTCTGAGCGTCGAACGTATTGATGCTGACCGCAATCAATCCCCCGTCTGCGCTGAAACCGACCTCGGACACATAGGAAGCCTCCACTGCATAGTCCTTCCAGGTTCTTTTGTCGAAATCATACACTGTGACCCTGCCGCCTATATCCCCTTTAAGGCTGTTGGACACAGCAAACTTTGATTTATCATCACTAAAGGCATAGGCACTGCTGTAGACACTCTCCTGCCCGTTCTCCATACTTGCCAGCTTTTTTCCCGTGGTAATGTCATAAAAGTCCACAACACTGTTGGAGATACAGGCGATTATGCCCGCCTCCACATCCATCTCACAATATACCAGGAAAGTCTCTATTTCTACCTGCCACTCTGTATCACCTGTAAAAGTAACACTCCGTATCCCATTTTTGTCACAGATCAGAATATGCTCCCCATACACTATGCTGCAGATTGGAGAAACAACATAACCGCCTTCATCAAACTGCGGCGCAAGTTTTGCCAGGAGTGCACCGTCCTCCACATTCCACACATAGATTGTTCCCCCCTGATCGATGGACAGAATTCTCTCCCCCGTATCGTCAAAGGCAAACTCCCGCACCGGCAGATCGTGCTTAAGACTCCTGTCCATGCCTATGACATTTCCCATATCATAGCAGCATAACGCTGCGCTCAGGGCATACTGTGCGCTGGCAACATAGGGTCTGTCCTCCTCCGGGGTGGGCAGCGCCTCCAAGGCCACCAATGCGGCCGTCTGCCTGTCCCCCTCCTCCAGGAGACTCAGGGAGGTGGATGCCAGATATTTTGACTGGTTGACCTGCTTTTGCCTGTAGTTCTCCCGAATCATAGCCGTGTTGTAGGCGCTGTACACTCCGAACAGTACCCCCGCCACTGCCACGGCAGACGCCGCAAACATCACTTTCTTCATGCGACGCTCCCTGTGGCGCTGCCGCAAATCATCATAGCTGCAATGAAGGAGCGGCGCTGCCAGACGAATCAGTTCCGTCCTCAGCTTACGATTCATCTCCCGTTTGGTCGCGCCTCTCACATCCGCCGCCAACGGTTCCACGGGATTCCCCTCCTCGTCCACCTGTATCTTCTCCGGAAAGGCATCCTGCGGCTCACCCTCCACTAAGATGGCAAGAATATGCTCCCTGCCATGGAGGCTGATAAACGTGTCAATCTCCTTTTGAACCCAATAAGAATCCGGCGTTCTGGGCGAACAGACGACAATCAGATACTCTGACTCTTCCAGCGCCGTCTTGATATTGTCCCCCAGATCGCTACCAATGGGCAGCTCCTCCTGATCCCGAAACACACGCTCTATTTTCTTTTTTCCTGATTTTGAGGTCACGCCTCTGGGCACCTTTAAGGTTTCCAATCCCTTATGAACCTTTTTTGCTATGTACATATCCGGTTCGGTATGACGGTAACTGATAAATGCATCATATTTCATTGTAAGGGTACTCCTATGTTTCAAATCAATTTATAGAATTATGTTGAACATTTTACTCATTATATCACAAAACAGATGAGAATTGAAAAACAGATTGAAGTGTTTATAAATAATTAAATTTCTTTTCACTCACAAAAAAATCATGCCAAGTTTTCATACTTGACATGATTCTCAATTTTGTTTTGCTGCTCTTAGATATTAAAATGTCCAGTGAACTCATCGTTCATAACATAATAAGCAACTTTCTCCTCAGGCTTAACATACAGTTTAATGCTTGTAAGAGCAGAAGCTTTCTGCTTCAGGTCGTACTTCCATACATCCTTAGCAATATTCATCAACTCTTCCTGAGAATAAGATTTTCCACTGTACTGAATATGTAAATCTGCTTGCATCTCTGCCTTCTTTGCAGAAGTCTTCTTTACAGTTTCTGTCTTCTTTGCAGCAGTCTTCTTTACGCCAGGTTTTCTTCCTGGAGTCTTCTTTGCTGATGCTTCTTTCTTTGCAGGTGCCTCTTCTTTTACTGCTTTAACAGCTTCTGTCTTAACCGGGGTTGCTGGAGTCACTGCTTTAGCTGCTTCCTTAGGCGCTTCAGCCTTGGTAGCTGCTACAGGTGTAGTAGCAATTGTTTTCTTTGTTACTGCCATAATGACGTCTCCCTTCTTTAAACGGACAAATCTTTCATTTCCTCAAAAGTATTTACTTAACACTAAGTAGTCTATTCCAAATATTCGAGTTTGTCAACTAAAATGCGAGAATTTCTTGTGTTTTTTATATATTTATTAAAATTATGGTAATAATTAAATTTCAAAAACCTGTTTTGAGTAAATATTTACAGAAAAATTTATAACAGAAAGAGCGATATTGTCAATTCTGTAAAAATCCCTGTTAATATCAAAAGATTTTTTCCGTTGCTTTGGTGATAGATTTTTATTCCGCTTATAATTAAAAATTGGATTATTGACATCAATACGCAGAACTTGCCGAATTTGAACCATGCCAAAATATAGATGCTCACCATCACAATTACCATCGCTACCAGATGCATCATCTTTACATCTATGACAGTTGTGTCAGATTCTCCTCTGGTCATTTTTTCATAAAAAGGCCATGTGAGATTCTCATACACAGGGAAAAATGCTGTCCATGTAATCCCAAACAGAAGATACATAAAAGTTTCCTGACCCCAAAAACCACACAATAGTCCAATGGCATTTATAACAAGCAGCGCCGGCATCTCTTACAACTCCTTTTTCTCCACAATTCTTACACTGAGTTTATAGGACAGAGCTATCAGCACCAGATACACTGCCCCTCCCAGAGCAGCCACTGCCACACTGTTCTGTCCCTTAAACCATGCCAAAATCTCTGACCCGCCCACGGAAAATTCCTGCATGGTTATCATCCCAAAGGCACTTATCATCCCAATGATACCATAAAGCAATATGGAAATCACCCTTCCTTTCTCTACGCCGAATTTCAATTGTATGGGAAGCGAAACACTAAGCATCAAAAGTCCCGTCAAAAATGCTCCAATCACTAGTACTGACTGACTCCATACAAATCCGCCGGTTGTGATTATGTTACGGACTAAGATTACCACAAATCCAACAACAAGCCCCACGCCTCCCACAAGGATGCCCAAGAGATATTTTTCCCTTACATATTCTTTCCGCTCAAAAGGCAGGGTAAATAAAAATTGCATTCCGTGATTAAATTCATCATAATTAATCGTTCCTATGGTGACAAAAACGGACAGCATCAATGCATAAGCAAGACCCATCTGTGCCATTTCCATGCAGGCAAACCAGATTTCAAATATCACCAAAAATATAAGGGTAGTTTTTTGTGCTCCCAACAATATTCTTAAATCTTTAATCAATAGTCCCTTCATCTTTCCGCCTCACTTTCCCAAAATCATCATTACAATGAGTTCGTCAATATTACCTTTTTCTATGGCAATCTCCGGATAGTTTTCCAGATAAAACTTTCTTTTGTCCGTCAGGCATTTATATCCGTAAGACTCTTCCTTTTCTTTCAAAATATAGGATTTATCCAGCTTGTGATATTGTTCTTTGTCCACTTTTAAAATCCCATACTCACCCAACAGCACATCCGTATCCTCATGGAAGATAATCTGCCCTTGATGAATCATATACAGTTCGTCACAAAGTCCCTCCAAATCCGCAGAAATATGGGAGCTGATGAGGATGGAATTGTCCTCCCTCCTCTCCATAAATTCCCGAAGGATTTCAAAGCACTCGCTCCTTGCAATCACATCCAGACCTGCGGTAGGCTCATCTAAAATCAAAAGTCCTGCATCATGGGTTGTTGCCACAATGAGTTTTAACTTTGCCTTCATGCCTGTGGAAAATTCTTTTATCTGCTTATTTAAGGGCAGCTGAAAACGCTGGCACAATTCCAAAAAGTTTTCTTTGTCAAAACTGTCATAAAAACTGTTCAGGACAGGGATGATATCCTTAATTTTAAACCATTCACTGAAACCAGAGTCCGCCATCACCACCCCTAATTTCTGCTTATCCTTCCCGCAAAAATCATGGCTGTCCTTCCCCATAATCTCTATGCTTCCGCCGTCGGTGGAAATCAGTCCCAACATAGATTTAAACAGGGTGCTCTTTCCGGCGCCGTTCTGCCCCACCAGACCTGTCACCCGTCCGGGCTGTACTTCCATGGAACATTCCAAATGGAACTCCTTATAATTTTTTATTAGATTTTGAATCTTTACCATGCGTATGCCTCTCTTTCCTTTACACTTCCCTTAAGATAAGTTCAAATATTTCCCTGATTTGTTCGTCCTTAAGTCCACATGTCCTGCCTTTTTGAATCACCCGCTCCAAATCCGCCTCTATTTCTTTTTCCTGCTCTTTCAACAGCAGTTCCCTGTTGGCGGCGGCAACATAGGTTCCCTTGCCGTGAACCGTGACGGTGAAGCCCTCTTCCTCCAAAATGTCATATGCTTTCTTGACTGTCAGGGCGCTGATATTTAACTCTCTAGACAGAGTACGGACAGAGGGTAAGACATCATTTTCCTGTAATTCCCCTTTTACAATCATGTTCTTAATCTGCCCCATAATCTGCTCATAAATCGGCACCATGGATGCATTGTTGATAATTATTTTCATAAACTTACCTCATTCGCCGCAAAATGGGCTTTCCATGAAACTGTTACCGCAGCAGGAGAGCTCTTTCCTGTTGCTTATAAACAGTATATAACAGTATATAACAGTTGTCAATCTTTTTGAGAGAAATATTTCTGGCAGTAATTGACAAACTTCTTTGATTTGGTAGAATGCTATTAAAGTATTGATATATCAAAGGAGCAAAAGGAAGTCATGCCCACTATCATATCCATACAGGAAAAATATATGAAAGAAGCCTTAAAGCAGGCAAGGAAAGCTTATGCATTAGGCGAAGTACCCATAGGATGTGTTATTGTACATCAGGGGAAAATTATCGGGCGTGGATATAATCGGCGAAACACCGATAAAAACACTCTCGCCCATGCGGAGATTACCGCCATCAAAAAAGCCAGCAAAATCATAGGTGATTGGCGTTTGGAAGAATGCACTCTTTATGTTACTCTGGAACCCTGCCAGATGTGTGCAGGCGCAATCGTACAGGCACGGATTCCCGAAGTTGTCATGGGCTGCATGAATCCCAAGGCAGGGTGTGCTGGCTCCATTTTAAATATTCTGGAAATGCCGCAGTTTAATCATCAGGTCAGTGTCACCAGAGGCATTCTGGAGCAGGAATGCAGCAATCTGTTAAAGCTGTTCTTCACAGACCTGCGGGAACGGAATAAGCAGGAAAAAGCAGCACGCAACACAAAAAATCTGCAGTAGTTTTATCTACTGCAGATCCCTTATATAATAATCATTCTGTATATATTCCTGTTCCAGCAGTCTGCTGTCTACAATCTCACCCTGCTGCGCCCTCATCAGAAGCTGGTTGAAAGCATTTTTGCACATGGCTTCATAGCTTTCCTCGTAACCGATTAATGCCCCCTTATTCTTCCTGGCAATCAGCCTCAGGATATATCTGCATGCCGCATCCGGCGTCCCAAACTTTTTCCTAATAGTGACAGGAATGGTGTGCTTCTCCCTGTCTTTGGTATAAATTTGTACATATGGCACTGCCTGTACCTGTTCCTGATAAGCCCAGACAATATCCTGAATCGGAATGGTTTTGATTATGTACCCTGTGCCTGTATAACAAATGGCATCACTGCATAACAGAATCCTGTTAATCTGGGGAGCCCTGTCAATCTCTCTCAGAAAGCGCTCCTCCGAAAAACCGGGAATGGCATACAGCTTTTCTTTTGCCTTTGTGTAAATCAAGCACACTACAATCCCATATACCAGCAAAATCGCAATAGCAATAGTCAGAAAAATCAGAAACAATACCGTCAATCCAACCTTAATCTCCAGAGACTGATTATATCCTGCCCCTGCAAGAAGAGCCACAAGGAAAAGCGCCACTATAAATAATGCTACTGTCTGCCGGATCATACTCTTAAGCAGCTTTCCAAATCCCTTCATGTGTATCTTCGCAATCCTTTCTGCTACAGACTTTCTCTGAGAGCCGCCGCAAACAGGATAAAGGCAAACAATAAGATCACAAACGCAAGACCTACCACCACTCCCAAGATTACTTTAGCAGTTGTGGGCAATTTGGATTTCGCAATACCTAGTACTGCCCAATAACCTCCATAACAAATCAGGCCACCGATAGGTCCGAATAAGAAAAATACAATAGCGGATACCGCTGTAGCTGCTATTGTCAGCCCTCCTCCTGCTTTATTCTTAACAGGTTTACCGGTCTGAGCTGTAAGCGGATCATAATAATACGCATCTGTCTGCCCCTGTTGATTGTTTAAATTTTCCTCACTCATTTCTCTTTCTCCCTCAAAATTTAAAAATTGTGACTTTATTATAACATATTGCGGGCTGATGTCCACTTCGCAAATTCTTCATCAGTGCATTTCACAAAATGCGTGCCTTCCACCAAATGATCGCTTCCCAAATTATAATCAATGCCCGATGTTTTATAATCATAGGATAACGCCATGCGATTCTTTTCCACCACAGGATTGGGGGCGGGAATCGCCGAAAGCAGACTCTTGGTATAGGGATGGATGGGATTGGAAAAAATCTCCTCCGTTGTCCCTGTCTCCAGCAGATGCCCCAGATGCAGCACGCCGATACGGTCGGAAATATATTTTACCATGGACAGGTCATGGGCAATAAAAAGATATGCCGTCCCCGTCTCCTGCTGGATGTCCTTCATCAGATTCACGACTTGGGCCTGAATGGACACATCCAACGCCGAAATACACTCGTCCGCAATAATCAGCTTGGGATTCATAATCAACGCTCTTGCAATGCCCACACGCTGTCTTTGCCCACCGGAAAACTGATGGGGAAAACGGGTGGCATGCTCCGGCGCAAGCCCAACCTTCTGTAAAATTGCCTTTATCTTTTCCTCACGCTCTTCGCGGTTTTGATACATATGATGAATGTCCAGACCTTCCCCAATGATGCTGCCAATCTTTTTTCTGGGATTTAAAGACGCCATAGGATCCTGGAAAATCATCTGCATCTGAGTTCGGAGCGTCTGGTTTTTCTCTTTGCTCAGACGACCGCTGATATTTGTGCCATTAAAGAGTATTTCGCCAGCAGTAGGATCATAGAGCCGGATAATACTTCTGCCTATCGTAGATTTTCCGGAACCTGATTCTCCTACTAAACCGTAAGTCTCGCCGGGATAAATATTAAAGGACACATTCTCCACCGCTTTGACGGTATAACTGCTGCTTACCTTAAAATACTGTTTTAATCCTTTCACCGTAAGAATCGGCGCCGCATTATAATCCACTGCCATAATTTTCAGCCTCCTTCTTCATACGGTCAAGTCTTGCCCGAAGCTCCTTTGGCATCTCCACCTTGGGCGCCCTTTTATCTAACAGCCATGTTGCCGCATAATGGGTATCCGTAATCTGGAACATGGGGGGATCCGCTTTGTCGTCCACCTCCAACGCATACCTGTTTCTGGGTGCAAAAGCATCTCCTGCCTTCTCATGCAGCAGATTAGGCGGGGAACCGGGAATGGTATAAAGCCGCTCATCATCCGTGTCCAAATCCGGCATTGCCGACAAAAGTCCCCATGTATAAGGATGTCTGGGATCATAAAAAATCTCATTAATGGTGCCTTTTTCCACAATCTTTCCTGCGTACATTACATTGACATAATCCGCCACCTTGGCAACCACTCCCAAATCATGGGTGATATAAATAACAGAGATTCCTCTTTCCTTCTGTACTCTGCGAATCAGCTCAATAATCTTTGCCTGAATGGTCACATCCAAGGCAGTAGTGGGCTCGTCACAGATTAACAAATCCGGATTGCAGGCCAAGGCGATAGCAATCACCACCCTCTGCCTCATACCGCCGGAAAGTTGGTGAGGATAATTCTTCATCCTCTTCTCTGCGTCTTCAATACCCACTTCCTTTAACAGTCCCACAGCCTTGTCCCATGCCTCTTTCTTGGGCGTCTTATAATGCCAGATCATGCCTTCCATAATCTGCTTGCCGATGGTCATGGTAGGGTCTAAGCTGGTCATGGGGTCCTGGAACACCATGCCCATACGCTTGCCGTTGATATGTTTGCGGATCCATTTTTTGTCCTTTTTCAAAATATCTATGGTCTCAGGGCTTCCGTCTGCATGGTGATAAGAAAACTCGATGGTTCCGTTAGTCACCTCCGCATTGGAGGCAAGAATACCCATTGCCGCTTTCATGGTAACGGATTTGCCGGAGCCTGACTCGCCCACAATGGCAACCGTCTCTCCCTTGTGCAAATCAATATTCACCCCGCGAATGGCATGAACCTCCCCCGCCGTAGTCCGAAAAGTAATATCAAGATCCTTTATCTGAAGAATTTTTTCTGGAAGAATATTTTCTTTGGACATCTCATACCTCTCTTTTTACATTTCTTTCATCTTCGGATCCAATGCTTCCCTGAGTCCGTCCGCTACAAGGTTAAAACTTAACATCAAAAGCGCCATCACCACAATGGGTGGTATAATCTGATAGGGATGGGTAGTAAAGCTGTTAAAGCCCTCGGAAATCAAGGAACCCAAGGAGCATTGCGGCACCGGGATTCCCAGACCCACGAAGCTTAAGAAAGCCTCCGTAAAAATAGCCGTAGGAATGGAGAACATTACCTGTGTTATAATAGGTCCGATAATATTGGGCAGCACTTCCTTGAAGATAATAAAGAAATGTCCTGCGCCCAAAGTTCTGGATGCCAGCACAAATTCCTGCTCCTTTAACTTAAGCATCTCGGCGCGGGCGATTCGGCTCATGCCCACCCACTCCGTCAGCATCAAAGCACAGATAATCGTAAGCATTCCGGGCTGCAGCACCAAAAGCAGCAACGTCACAATCACCAATCTGGGAATTCCGTTTGCCACCTCCAGAAACCTCTGCATCACGATGTCCACCTTGCCGCCGAAATATCCGGAAATCAAACCGTAACTCATGCCAATCACCATGTCGATAATTGCGGCAGCAATGGCGATAATCAAGGAAACTCTTGCACCCGCCCATGTTCTTGTCCAGATATCACGGCCGAAATTGTCGCTTCCAAACCAATACTCTACGTCATCTAAACCTTTTTCTATATAATAATTAATGGTTTTTGTGCCGGTAGTGGTACTTATAGTCTCACTGCCGTCAAAAATCCCAAATTTTTCCAATGCTTTTATTCTGGGTGCAAAATTCTTCTGACTCAGCTCCTGCCCGGAATAAGTATATTCATTCATGCCGGGACCTGCCACAGCCAGAGCCGTAATCACCACTATCAAAACTAATCCAATCACTGCGCTTGCCTTGCGGAAATAACGAATCAACACATCTTTCCAGAAGTTTTGCGCTGCAAAATTTTCGTCAATCTCAATCTCTCTTGCGTTATCTTTTAATTTGAAATCAGCATCCACCGGGATATAGGCAGCTACTGTCTCCGGAACATTTACAGTCTTTGCTTTTGCCATGGCCTATTCTCCCTTCTTTGCAAGGCGGATTCTGGGGTCGATGACTCCATAGAGGATGTCCACCACCAGCATGATTATTATGTACATCGCCGAATAAATAAAACTAAGTGAAATAACCACATTGTAATCATTTGACTGAATCGCATTCACCAAAAGACTTCCCACACCGGGAATGGCAAATATCTTTTCCACCACCAAAGAGCCCGTCATCAAATCTACAATCAGGGGAGCCAGCACGGTAATAATGGGAATCAGCGCGTTACGCAGCGCATGGCGGAAAATCAACGCCGAACCCGACAACCCCTTACTCTCTGCCAACAGCATATAGTCGCTGCCCAATACCTCCAGCATCTCGCTTCGCGTAAATCGGGCAATGGATGCCATGGTAAACATGGACAGGGATATGCTGGGCAAAACTCCCGAACCAAAAATATCCTGTTTGGAGAACAACATGGGGAACCACCCTAGTTTAAAGCCAAAAGTATAACTTAAAGCAAGTGCAAATACATAGGAAGGCACAGAAACGCCAATAACGGAAATCACGGTGGCAAGGGAATCCACAATCGTATCATGCTTTAGCGCCGCTATCAGTCCTAAAAGCAGTCCAATCACTGCCCCGATAGATACTGCCACTCCTCCGATTGCAATCGAAATAGGAAGCCTGCTCTTAACCAACTGTGAAATAGGCGTGTTCTTGGAAATCTTATAACTCACACCTAAATCGCCTTTCAGCATATTTCCCACATATTTAAAAAACTGTACTGCAACCGGCTGATCCAATCCATATTTTGCATACAACGCCTCGCGCTGGTCCGGATTTAACTTTTCATCGTTAAACGGAGAACCGGGCATGAGCTGCATTAATATAAATAAAATCAGCAGTATCGCCAAAAGCGTAAATATTGATGTGATGACTCTCTTTAATATGTACTTCTTCACCTTTACTCCCATCTGGCGGCACTAAATCTCACAGAATCAAAGTTCTGATGAGAAAAATGCCGTACTTTGGCATTTTTACAGCCGCACCAAAGTTACCCTTAGTGCGGCTGCATATTTATGATACTAGTCTGCCTTTACCGCATTCTTATATACGCGATTGAGGGCAACAGGGTGGAACTCCACGCCCGTAACCTTGGAAGACATCATCTCTGCATTGCACTGTGTATAGAGAGGATAAATCACTGCCTCATCCATCACAATTTTTTCTGCATCGAAAAGTCTGTTCCAACGACCCTGCGCATCTGTGCAAAGCTTGCCGGTGGTGCATTCAGCGATAATGGAATCATACTCTTTGTTGCTCCACAGACCATAGTTATTATTATTGTCGGTAATCCACATACCCAGATAAGTCATAGGGTCTGCATAGTCAGGTCCCCAACGGGTAAGACCCAATTCAAAATTGCCGTCCTGCATATCGATAACTCTCTGCTTCTTGGGCTCAACCACAATTTCAATGGTCAGTCCGGGCAGATTTTTCTGCCACTGCTCCTGCAATACCTGTGCCACCTTCTGGGGTGCATCGTCTGCGTCCACAACCATCTTAAGGGTAAGCTGGGTGATGCCAAGCTCCTTGAGGCCTGCATCCCAATACTCTTTTGCCTTAGCTGTGTCAAATGCACAGACATCGGAAAACTTTTTCTGGTCAGCCGCAAAGTCAGAACCGTCAGGACCTGTAGCAAAATCAATGGGCACTGCGGTATAAGTAGGAGTGGAACCATCCTTCAAAACATCCTTGGCAATGGCATCACGGTCAATTGCAAAAGTCATAGCCAGACGAATATTTTGATTGTTTAACTCAGGCACCTTGCTCATATTAGGGCTTACATACCAAAGATAGCCTGCACCGATTGCCTGAAATTCAGGGTCGTCCTTAACCTGATCCACCTGCTCGCCGTTTACCAGAGTGGTATCCAGCGCACCAGTCTGATAACTCATAAGAGCCTGCTGGGAATCCTGAATCACCTGATAATTCAAGCCGGACAGCTTTACTCTGTCAGCATCATAATAATTCGGATTCTTGGTCAAGTGGAAAGCGGTTGCCGCCGGCTCATATGCATCCAGAATAAATGCGCCGTTGGACAAAACCGTCTCCGGGCTGGTTGCAAAAGTATCTCCACAAGAATTAAAGAACTCCTCATTTACAGGATAATAGGTGGGGAAATACAAAAGGGACAGGAAATAGCTGACCGGAACATTCAACTCAACCTTCAGGGTCTTGTCGTCCACAGCGGTCACGCCAAGCTCACTCTTGTCCTTTGTGCCTGCAATAATTTCTTCTGCATTCTTAATCTGACCGATATCACTCATCATATAAGAATACTCGGAAGCTACAGCAGGATCCACCGCTCTCTGCCATGCAAACACGAAGTCTGCAGAAGTAACAGGCGTTCCGTTACTCCAATTTGCATCCTCACGAATGTAAAAGGTATAGGTTAAACCATCATCAGACAGCTCATAATGGTCACAGAGCGCGTTTACTGCCTTTCCGTCTGCATCCATCTGCATCAGACCGTCAGTAAAGTTTGCGATTACTTCAAAAGAAGTACCGTCCGTTGCTTCCTGAGGATCCAATGACTCCACCGGGGTCTCAAGCATTACATTCATGTCTGAACTTCCTGCCCCCCCGTTGCCTGCATTCGCCCCGGTATTGCCTGCATTTGCGGGTGTGCTGCCACTAGTGGCATTATTGTTGCCGCATCCTGCAAGACCAATTACCATAGCCGAAGCTAATGCAATCGCCAAAATTGCTTTGGTCTTTTTCATAACAATCTCCTCCTTATTTAACGAAATAATGCAAATTGCTTGTATCATTGTATACCGCACCTTTGCATCGGTTTCAGTTTATCATATTATTGGGGCAAAAGCAAGTCCTACTTTATGAAATTTCATGGAAATTTTGTGGAAAATCGGATATTTTTACAAATTTTAAAAGCAAAAAGAACTGCCGCAGGATTGCTTTCCAATCCTGCGGCAGCTTAATTCTATTGTAGTTCCGTTTCTCCAAAAGACAGTTTCCTTATGGAAGATTGATCTCCTGACCCGGCACAATCCTGTTCACATTTTTGATCTGAGGATTTGCACCGATCAGTTTCTTCAAGGTAACTCCTGTCTTCTTGGCAATGTAGGTAAGGTTATCTCCCTTAACTACAATATACTTGCCCTTTACGGCTGCGGCTTTGTCTGACACCGCAATGATGTATTCATCCCCGCGGTAAATCGCAAACATTGCCTGCCCTGTAGCGGTGATGCGGAAAGAGCCTGCAAGTACCATGGAATTGCTCTTCTCGTCATAGTAATACATATATGCCGTCTTGCCCGCATTGGATGCTCCCAGGTTGACATGTACATTCACAGGGAACGGATATACGGATTTATCCTCCATGCTGAACATCCTGTTTGCCGTTGCTCCTGCAAGTACCTGATTTGCTGCACCTGCCGGAATGACATTTCCATGGGACATAGCTACCTTGAGAGGAGCCGCCACATTCTTCTTGATGTCAGTTCCGGTGATGCTCAGGGTAATTCCGCCGCCGGCATGAAGCGCCAGAGTGGTATTCTTTCCCTTGAGTTTGTTCAGAACCTTTACAGGAACTTCATAACGGTCTCCTGATGTAACATCAAGATTCTTGGGCGCCTTGGATTTTGCTGCATCATCTATTTGAGCCGCCACTTTTTCCCAATCAACATCTACAACAACCTCTGCTGCACCATCACTGTCATCATCATCCGAGCTGCCCGGGGTCGCAGGTGTAGGATCTTCAGGCTTAGGATCTACAGGTGTAGGATTTTCGGGCTTAGGATCTACAGGTGTAGGATCTTCGGGCTTAGGATCTACAGGCTTAGGATCTTCGGGCTTAGGATCTACAGGCTGTGTAGAAGCTGCTGCCGTAAAGACCACCGTGAAAGAGCTGAAACTGTCTGCTGTAATCCAGAAACCATCCGTTTCCTTATCTTTTTCGGCCAATGTTTCCGGAACATCCGTCTCGTGCATAACAATAATACCGTTCTGAGAGCCAAATCCTTCCGGATATTGCAGCTTAATCCTGATTGCACCACTAGTGAGCGCTACTTCCCTTTCCACGCCGTCTCTTACCAGATATGCACTGATATCATAGTACAATACTGCTTTTACTTCCTGGCCTGCAGTTGCAGCATCTGCTTTTATCTGCTCAACCTTTGTCTTAATTTCTGCAGAAGCGTCATCCTGTGCAACTGCTTTAATCTCCACATTACCGGTAACTACAGTTTCTCCATCCTTGAATGCAACCGCTCCTTCTGTCTCAACTTCGGAAATAGGGCTGCTTGCATCCGGATCCTTACTTACAACAAGATCATCTTCATCCTCTGCTCCATAATACTCCGGATTCCAGCCGTCAAAGTAATCTTCAAGAACCACATTTGCCGCATCTGCATCCGTCATAATGGTTACACCTTCTGCCCTCTTTGAGGTATCAACTGCCGTACCGTCCGGTGTGTGCGTATTATACTCAGAATATTTTGCCGCCTTAACAGTAGCATTCATATCCGTATAACCTGCATCACAAATCATAGCTGCCGATTCAACTTCGGTATTGTAATATACCACAATACCTTTGTCCCATGCACGTGCAAGATAATTTTGCGAAGTCGGCTTTAATCCTGTAGCGCTTGTAGTAACAACCTTACAATCGTTAAATAAATATCCGTGCTTACCTTTAGCCTTGGAAGCAACAATGTAACTTCCTGTAGCCTCCTGGTCGCTGTAACTATACATGCTTAATGTACATTTATCAAACACCGGGTTGCCATCGCCGCAAATATAGTCTGTTGTTCCTTCCAGAACACAGTTTACAAAATAAGAATTCTCGTTGTCATCACCGGTATAAAGTGTATCCTGGCTGCTTAAGAATTTACAATCCTTGTATTCTGTATCATCGGCCTGAATATACAATACACAAGCTCTTTCCTTACTTGCCTTTGCTCGTACATCAATATTTGATGTTGTTCTGTTTGTTACACCAGCAGTCACATTGGCAGCAGCTCCATCTGCAAGCTCTTCTTCTGTCAGATATCTGTTCAGCGAATTCTCAAAAATCAGATTCTCCGCCTGGAATCCCTTGGCGCCTGCAAGCAGATTGACTGTTGCACCCCAATGACCGGGATTCTGTGCAATTGTCTCTTTACCATACTTATCCACAGCATATGCTTCATCATAATATATGGTTCTGGCATCAATGGGCTTTGCACTGTAATAAGAGAATCCAACTCCATAATACCATGTAATGGTAGCTCCATTGCCCTTAATGGTAACATTGGGTGTATTGATTACTAACTGCTCTCTGTAAAGTTCATCTGTCAAATCGATAGTAACTCTGTCAGACTCACCTCTCGTCATTCTTGCAATATAGGCAACTGCATCCGCAATCTTTTCAAACTGCTGACCCTCACCAACCTTGATTTCAGCCTGATATGCTACTGCGGAAGTGTCGGGTGCCGCCTGCAGATATACATCATTTGTTACCGCCGTTGCACCAACACTGACATGGTCAAATGCCTCATAACCTTCATTTGCCACAACAGATGTCACATACTCACCTGCGCGGAGATTCGCAGTATAATTTTCGCCTGTAACATCAAAAGTATACTTATAAGCAGGGGTATCCACATTTGTAAAGGTAATCTTGGAAACGCCTGATGCCTTTTTATCGGATGTCACAAAAGCGCCCGAAACTTTAACCAAAGCTTTAGGAGTTGCTGCAATGGCAACATCCGTATAGGTTCCTGCTGCTTTTGTCAAAGGAACGGTTACTTCATAATCATCTGCATTAGTAAGCTCTACTGTATAACTCATCTCCGGCTCAAGGGCAGCACTTGCAAATGTATAAGTTCCGTCCCCTGTCTTTGTAAGAGTAAGTTCTACCTTGTTGAGAGCTGTATCCGCCGGTACAAGCTTTGCCTCCAGAGCACCGCCTGTTAATGCGCTGTCAGGCACTCCGGTTAAGGTGCCTGCAATATTAGCAATCGCCGCCTCTACAACAGTAAAGTTCTGCGTTGCAGTAGCATCGTTCCCTGTTAAAGTAAATTTATGTGCATCATCTGTATTATCAATCTTATATCCTGTAGCGGAAATAGATGCCACATAATTCGTGCTTCCGGCAACTCTTCTAAGCGTTGCATGATAAGTACCATCTGCTTCTATGGTTGCTGTCACAAGTTTTGCATTTTCATTATCAAGATTTTTAAAGCTAATTTCTTTGATACCGTTTGTAGCCGCATTGGAAACTGTTCCACTCACCTCAACCTGATTGATTGGATTGTATTCCTTTAACGTAATGGTGTAAATCTTAATGTCTCCACCCGAGGTAATGGACAGGTATTTCTGTCCGTTTACTTCCTGAATGTAATCCGTAATATCGTCAATCACAACAGGAGCCGCAGAGGTACTCATCTCCATTGTATAGCCGCTTTCCGTAGAGCCGATATATGTCGGACGCCCCGTATTGCTTCCTGAATATGTTGCAGAGTACTCAACTTTTGTTGTGTCATCCTTAATAGGAAGATACAAAACGACCCCATTACGAAATCTTAACTGATTGCTGTCAAAAGTACAACCTGAGCTGCTTCCTCTATCCATATATAAAATACCGGAAGTCACAGTATCCGTACCGTCCAGAATGCTGTTTACTGCGGGCGCAGTTTTACCAGTATTTGCCTTAAAATCGTATGTAACAGTTCGGGTAGCTGCTCCGGGGTCCGTCGGTCCAACGGGAATCTCAGGGTCAGGAGTAACCGGGTTCTTATACGCCTCTACCTTAATGGAACCCAGATATGTATCACCTGTTGCAATGATTGTTGCATAACCGCTCTCGCCGGTTACGATAAAAGTCTGCTCCACCTGTTGTTTAGTGCTATCCGCCGTCGTAGTATCCACCTTATAAGTTCCATAATACTCTACCACGGTTATCTTGGAAGAACCAGACACAGGAACCTTCACTATAGTGCCTGTATTAAACTGCGCCCAATCATTCCGACTCTTAGAGTCCCACTTACTGCCGGATGCGCTTGCATCAATCTCAAGACCATCCACTGTAGCTGTTGTTCCGTCTGCATCTGACGACCCAGCTTGAAGCAGCAAACCATTCTCTGATCCCATATACTTACTGCCGGTACGGAAATTCCACTCTGTGGGAATCTCTGTATCATCACCCGGTGTAGGAGTAGGATTGGTCTGTTCCGTCTTTGTCTCCGTAATCTTAATGGAGGACACTTTATTCTCTCCTACTACTCCGGTAATCACCAGAGTATTCCCCGTAAAATAAGTGGAGTCAAAAGTATTGGAATATGTCTTATTGCCATCAAAAGAATCTGCTCCGTCTGTCTTCTCAGCTTCTTTCTGAAACACAAGCTTATTGACTGTATCATTTCCAATTTGGATATGTCGTCCGACACCATTTACCGCACTTCCGGTTCCGGACAATTTGATTTCCAAATCCACACTCGTAGTAGCCTCATCCAAGGGAATTGCGGCAACTCCCTCTGCGTAAATATCGAAGCACCCTGCTTTCAGGCGTACTTTTTGGCTGGTTCCCGACACAGCAATACCTTTTACATCCGTGCCGACCACTTCTACATAATCATCGCCCAAGCTTAGCCCCGAAAAGTTCCATGTAGTGGTATTGTCTGCGACTGTCTTGACAATACTGCTTTCGACAGTGGAATATTCTACTTCCGCGCCAGCTGCCTTAACACTCGCAACCCCCCGAGCATATCCGCGGGCAGCAACCCTGCTAACATGCAGGCGGTCAACAAAATTGACAGCACTCTTCCTTTCTGTTTTTTTACTTCTCTCATGTCTTGTTTTTCTCCTCCCTTTCTTTTTCATAAATTTCACGGTTTTATCCGTGATAGAAGATAAGATTTTCTATATCTATGGCAAAAGCGAACCTTTCACCTATATAGAGTTATTTTAGCACTTCAAGCCCTTAAAATCAATTCGGACTATCCGTTTTATGTTGTTTTTGTATATTTATGATAATTTTGAACTTTCGTTTTTGGGCAATCTGCCAAAGACCTTTTAGAACTTAAATTCTGCCACACGAACAAAAAAGAACTGCCGCAGGATTGCTTTCCAATCCTGCGGCAGTTTAATTCTATTGCAGTTCCGTTTCTCCAAAAGGCAGTTTCCTTACGGAAGGTTAATCTCCTGACCCGGCATAATCCTGTTCACATTCTTGATCTGAGGGTTTGCACCGATCAGTTTCTTCAAGGTAACTCCTGTCTTCTTGGCAATGTAGGTAAGGTTATCTCCCTTAACTACAATATACTTGCCCTTTACGGCTGCGGCTTTGTCTGACACCGCAATGATGTATTCATCCCCGCGGTAAATCGCAAACATTGCCTGCCCTGTAGCGGTGATGCGGAAAGAGCCTGCAAGTACCATGGAATTGCTCTTCTCGTCATAGTAATACATATATGCCGTCTTGCCCGCATTGGATGCTCCCAGGTTGACATGTACATTCACAGGGAACGGATATACGGATTTATCCTCCATGCTGAACATCCTGTTTGCCGTTGCTCCTGCAAGTACCTGATTTGCTGCACCTGCCGGAATGACATTTCCATGGGACATAGCTACCTTGAGAGGAGCCGCCACATTCTTCTTGATGTCAGTTCCGGTGATGCTCAGGGTAATTCCGCCGCCGGCATGAAGCGCCAGAGTGGTATTCTTTCCCTTGAGTTTGTTCAGAACCTTTACAGGAACTTCATAACGGTCTCCTGATGTAACATCAAGATTCTTGGGTGCCTTGGATTTTGCTGCATCATCTATTTGAGCCGCCACTTTTTCCCAATCTATCTGTTCAATAACCTCTGCCTCACCACCATCATCGTTGTCATCATCCGAGTTGCCCGGATTCACAGGCTGAGGATCGTCAGGTGTAGGTTCTTCGGGCTTAGGATCTACAGGTGTAGGATCGTCAGGCGTAGGTTCTCCAGGAATCTCCTTAAACACAATAGTGTAAGGGCTGAAACCGTCTGCCGCAAATTGATAACCTTTGGCATCCTGCTTCACATCGCCTGCTGCAAGTTTCGTTGTATTATGGAATACAACGATTTCGTTCTCTTGGCTCATACCTTCCGGATAACTGAATTTAATCCAAACCTTACCACTCGCCAATTGTACAGGCGTTTCAGTACCCTGCGTCTTCAGATATGCACTAACATCCAGATACATTGTAAGCGCAGCCTCATACTTCTCCGCTGCCATATCCTGTGCCAGAGCTGTCATAATCGCTGCAGTAGCCGTTGTTGGTACAGCCTTGATATCAATCTCGCCGGTTACTTCCTCTCCAGCTTCATTCGTAAATACCACATCTTCTGTCGCGGTTACCCCGAGCATACCGACTGCTGCGCTCTCTTCATCGGGAATCACAACCAATTCACTAGTTCTAAACGGATTCCAATCGCCCAGGAATGTCCTAATGGCAATGGGAGAACCATCTGCAAGAGTAGGAGCAGTCAATACACTTGCCCATGATGCTCTCTTAGCGGAATTGTCTACACCAGACATCTCCACAGTACCATACTCTACGGACAGCTCGGATTCACCGCCCAATGTCTTAAGCCATCCTTCAGGTCGAATCAGGGAATCACCAAAGCTACCCTTCCAATGCTCATCAGCCTTGTCAATGGTAGTCATGTAGAACACTGCCTCGCCTGTATGAGCCTGCCAAGGTCTTCCCAGATATCCGGGTTTGGAGGTATAGTTGGATGCCGTATCCACACCGGGAACAGTGGAAGTCACGGTACATCCGTACATCAGATATCCTCTGCCTGACGACTGCTGTGCTGCGGTGATATATCCCACATCATCCTTTTCGCCCTTCGAGGTCTGATCATTGGTATTGAACACCAAATCACATTGTTTAAACACTGCGGTCATACCGCCGAAAATGTAATCCGTTCCGCCGTAAATGGAACAATTCTCAAAGCCTGCAGTCACACCAGTTCCGCCATACAGGGTATCCTGTCTGCCGATAAACTTACAATTGTTAAAGTATACTTTTTGTACATTATTGTAAATTGCAAGAGCTGCTGCTCTCTCAACATACTCCTTCTCCTGCACCTTGGTGTCACCCACCGTCTTCATGTCTGCGCGGTGTACGGTGCCTTCCTTGGCGCCTGACTGTGCCTCAATCACATCCTCCACGGATTTTGCAGACACATACTGATTGAAGGAGTTCTCAAAAATAATACCTTCCGCATTAAAGTCATCTGCGGTAATCACCACGGTTGCATTCCAATAACTTCCGTTAGTGGTACCGCTTCCGGGATTTTTAAAGCTTGCATATCCGTTGGACTTGTTAGCCGCAAGCAACTCTGCGTCATACTTACAGTCAGAACCCATGCTGTAATAAGTATAGCCATGACCATAGTACCATGTCACTCTCACCGCATTATCATCAATGTCAACGCCTTTGTTCTTCAAAGCAATGCTGGGCTCTGCTGATGCGTTCTTCAAGGTAATGTTGGGTGTATCCACTACCAGCATCTCCTCGTAGTTGCCGGGGTCAATCATGATGGTCACTTTCTGGTCTGCGGTTCTTGCCATCTTTCTTACCGCTGCTAATGCATCATTGATGGTCTTATACTCCTTGTCAGCGCCCACATACAGCATATCGCTATATGCCACTGTATCAGATGCCTTCTGTACCTCTATAGCACAGAAATAGGTTTGGCTCGCCTTTTCTCCGGTAATACTCTCTATCACCAGATCGCCGTCTGCCGCTGCCACCACACTTACGGAATCAATCCGCCCCGTGCTGCCTGAGCTCTCGTCAACCGTCATATCGCCCACCTTAAATGCAGCGGAATAGCAATACTTTATGGTAACCTTATCACCCTTCTGTACGTTGGGTATCTTCACATTGTTTCCGGCATTTGCCAGAAGATAAACCTTATTTTTTGCCACACCAGATCCCACTTCCAATCCTGCATAATACCGAGATTCACCAATGGTCTCCACCTCTACAACAGGCTCTAACTGTGCGAAATCCCATGTGGAAATTTCCTTAAAAGGTACTGTGGTGGAAGCTGCCGCTCCCTTCACATTCACATTCGGTGTAACGCCCTGAACAACCGCATAGTTGCCCAACCCGCTCACCTTTACGGAATAGCTGCCGTCACGCAGTTCCATTTTCTCAGATACAGGGAATGTGTAAACATATCCTTCCTCGTCAATATTGGTAAAGGTAGCCACAGCGTTTGAGGAATCTGCAACGCCCGTAATAGTTAAAGTCACGGGATAAACCGCTTTCTTGTTAAACTCAATATCCGCAGTTTTATCTGACGTTGCAGATACAGTGCTGGTAACTAATGTATAATCATTGACCTTTTCCGCTACAACAGAATACTCAACACCATTCTCTACCTTCAGAGTATATTCTCCCGTTGTTCTGTTCAATGTAAGCTCGGGGATATATACCTTGCCTTCTGGAATATTGAATATCAACTCCACTTTCCCCAATTCAGCTGCCGGAAGTCCTGTAACCTCACCTGTAATCGTGTTCAATGTAACAGCCTCTACTACAGGATTCAGTGTTGCATCAGCCTTTCCTAATGTAAGGGAAGCGTTCTCTTTGATTACAAAACCATTTGCACCCTTCAAAGACACATCATAGCTGTATCCGCCAAACAGAGTGCAGGTATAAGCGCCAGATGTAACATTCACTTCTGTTTCCTGACCTGTAGCTGTATTGGTGAAAATCAAACCATAGCCTGCAGGCATGTTTTCGGGTACCGTCACAGTACCGGATACCTGAACTTCTGCAGCATGTTCTCTGGTGATTCTTGCACATACCAATTTCTCATCAGAACAATACAACTGATACCAGCCCTCTGCTGCTGCATGGAACACTGCGGTCTCCACACCGCTCTTTCCAGCATAGTTAAAGGTATCATACTCCTTGCCGTCCGGATCCAATAAAATATAGGTTGCGGCATTTCCGTTAGAACCCAGCATACATGTCAATGTGTCTCCTGAATAGAGATAAATCTCTAATCTGGTTGCAGATGTAGATGAGCTATTTGAATACACATATCCTGTATATGTCTTGCCATCATCACCAGCCAGACTCTTCTCATCATATCGAGAAATAGCCTCGTTTGTAGTTCTGATGCGGTTGTTGGTTTTATCACTTACAAATTTAATAGCTCCCAATCCATCTGCATCGTTGGCGGAGAACTGATCGATAGACAGACCCGAAGATCCTGCAGGTTTATCGCCCATCATCGCCTCGCTGTAAAACGCATTAATAATACCAACGTTCAAAAGGTTATTGGCGCCTTCCACTGTTTCTGCACCGAAATCCCATACGTCCAGCTTGTTCGTGTCAAGATCCACGCCCTTTCTGTATTCGATGCTGTGGATATATATACCAGCTGTGAAAGTCAAAGCTGTTTTACCGCCCGCTCCACTCACGGTAAATATCACGGCATCATTACCCTTTTCCTGAATAACACTAGTCGTAACTGTGCCTTTTGAGGATGTCAACTTTCTGCTGGCAGCATCGCCGCTGCTATAGCCACAAGTTGTCACAATCAGCATTGACTTCTCTGCCAATTCCTCTTCCAGGTTCAGCGTAATAGTCGTGGGTACCGCAGTCTGCATTCCATGCTTATTTTCATAGTCATTATAATCATCAGCCTTAAGCTTCATGCCTTTGATGGCCATGATATCTGCTTTTGGTTTGAGGCTGAAGGAATGTGTTCCTATTGCAAGGATGTCTGTAAGGTCATCATCTGGTTCCACATACTCCACTTTGATGCTGTGGATATACATATTATTTGCAAAAGTCAATGTGGTCTTCCCGCTTGCTCCCGTCACGGTAAATACCGGAGCTTTGTTTCCGTCTCCGGTTCCTTCTTCAATTTGTGTTGAAGACACCGTACCCGTTGATGAAGTCATGGTGCCGCTTGCACCGACACCATAACGGCAGGTGGTCACGGTCAGATTGGCATTTTCTTCCAGATTCAGTTCAATAACCGTATCCGCTGCCTTGGTCTGAATACCATGGCTATTGCCCCAATTAAAAGCTTCTGCATCAAGGCTCAGTCCATCGACTTTTACATCGTCAGCCGTTGCCTTGCTTTCCAGACTATAGGTTCCAGCTGCAATGGTCTTTGCCTCTTCCTCTGCCGCCACATACTCTACCTTAATGCTGTGAACGTACATATTGTTTGCAAAAGTCAATGTGGTCTTCCCGCTTGCTCCCGTCACGGTAAATACCGGAGCTTTGTTTCCGTCTCCGGTTCCTTCTTCAATTTGTGTTGAAGACACCGTACCCGTTGATGAAGTCATGGTGCCGCTTGCACCGACACCATAACGGCAGGTGGTCACGGTCAGATTGGCATTTTCTTCCAGATTCAGTTCAATAACCGTATCCGCTGCCTTGGTCTGAATACCATGGCTATTGCCCCAATTAAAAGCTTCTGCATCAAGGCTCAGTCCATCGACTTTTACATCGTCAGCCGTTGCCTTGCTTTCCAGACTATAGGTTCCAGCTGCAATGGTCTTTGCCTCTTCCTCTGCCGCCACATACTCTACCTTAATGCTGTGAACGTACATATTGTTTGCAAAAGTCAATGTGGTCTTCCCGCTTGCTCCCGTCACGGTAAATACCGGAGCTTTGTTTCCGTCTCCGGTTCCTTCTTCAATTTGTGTTGAAGACACCGTACCCGTTGATGAAGTCATGGTGCCGCTTGCACCGACACCATAACGGCAGGTGGTCACGGTCAGATTGGCATTTTCTTCCAGATTCAGTTCAATAACCGTATCCGCTGCCTTGGTCTGAATACCATGGCTATTGCCCCAATTAAAAGCTTCTGCATCAAGGCTCAGTCCATCGACTTTTACATCGTCAGCCGTTGCCTTGCTTTCCAGACTATAGGTTCCAGCTGCAATGGTCTTTGCCTCTTCCTCTGCCGCCACATACTCTACCTTAATGCTGTGAACGTACATATTGTTTGCAAAAGTCAATGTGGTCTTCCCGCTTGCTCCCGTCACGGTAAATACCGGAGCTTTGTTTCCGTCTCCGGTTCCTTCTTCAATTTGTGTTGAAGACACCGTACCCGTTGATGAAGTCATGGTGCCGCTTGCACCGACACCATAACGGCAGGTGGTCACGGTCAGATTGGCATTTTCTTCCAGATTCAGTTCAATAACCGTATCCGCTGCCTTGGTCTGAATACCATGGCTATTGCCCCAATTAAAAGCTTCTGCATCAAGGCTCAGTCCATCGACTTTTACGTCGTCAGCCGATGCTTTGCTTTCCAGACTATAGGTTCCGGCCGCGATAGTCGGTTCCTCTGCATTATTTTCCTCCGCCCGAGCTGTTGCCCCCCCGAAGGAAAGACTTGTGACAACTATTGCCGCAGATAACATCCACGCCAATTTCTGCCGTATTGACTTTCGCATTCCTACATAAGCCAATTAAATCTACCTCCTTTACTTATGAGATTCTTCTCATTAACTATAGTGCCCAGCAGATATGAAGAAATCCCCCATACCCCCATGCTGTCTTTATAATATCATTCTCGGTCAAGTTTTACAAATTGTTTTTTCCACTTTTATTCTTTTTGTATAGATTGAACAATTTTTTCTTTTGCGTTTGTGGATATTTGCCATGCCGCACAAACAAACAGAACTGCCGCAGGATTGTTTTCCAATCCTGCGACAGTTCTGTATTAAACTATATCTTGTAATTCTATTGCAGTTCCGTTTCTCCAAAAGGCAGTTTCCTTACGGAAGGTTGATCTCCTGACCCGGCACAATCCTGTTCACATTCTTGATCTGAGGATTTGCACCAATCAGTTTCTTTAAGGCAACGCCCGTCTTCTTGGCAATGTAGGTAAGGTTATCTCCCTTGGCTACAATATACTTGCCCTTTACGGCTGCGGGTTTGTCTGACACCGCAATGATGTATTCATCCCCGCGGTAAAGTGCAAACATTGCCTGCCCTGTAGCGGTGATGCGGAAAGAGCCTGCAAGTACCATGGAATTGCTCTTCTCGTCATAGTAATACATATATGCCGTCTTGCCCGCATTGGATGCTCCCAGGTTGACATGTACATTCACAGGGAACGGATATACGGATTTATCCTCCATGCTGAACATCCTGTTTGCCGTTGCTCCTGCAAGTACCTGATTTGCTGCACCTGCCGGAATGACATTTCCATGGGACATAGCTACCTTGAGAGGAGCCGCCACATTCTTCTTGATGTCAGTTCCGGTGATGCTCAGGGTAATTCCGCCGCCGGCATGAAGCGCCAGAGTGGTATTCTTTCCCTTGAGTTTGTTCAGAACCTTTACAGGAACTTCATAACGGTCTCCTGATGTAACATCAAGATTCTTGGGCGCCTTGGATTTTGCTGCAGCGTCTATATTATTTGCTACTGCATCCCATTCAACATCCGCAATGACTTCTTCAGCACTTCCACCATTGTCATTGTTGTCATCACTGTTGCTGTCATCACCGTTGTTATCATCATTATTGCCATCATCAAAAATCTCATTGTCATCCTTAGGCACTTCGCCAAGAGGATTTACAGATTTCGCCTTATCACTTGTGGTATCAAGGCGTGCACCTGCATCTGCAGGAGCATTTGCTGTCAATACCAGCAGGCCATGCATATTGATGGTTCCGTCCTCATTTCTTGTAGGCACGATGGAAAGGTCTACACTCTCAAACCAATCATCAGAAACGATAACGCCCTGATTGTTGTGAGATGTCTTGCCGTCAAAGAAATAGTTGTCTTCCGTATGGAAGGAGTAAGGAATAAAGTCTGCCTGCTTTGCAGTGGTAGTTGCAGAAATCAATCCCTGTACAACCCACTGTTGTTTATTGCTTGCCTTGGTTGCAAATTGGAACGCATAATCTGCATCCTGAGCATTTCCATAGGAAGTACTGTTATAAACCTTACAGTCGGGGCAGCTGTTGCTGGTAATACCCTTTGCAATGTTGCCAAAGGATACTGAATTCTTTAAAACGTGACCGCCATACATATCGTTGCCGCCCAGCTTAAAGCCGTTGCCTTCTCCATGCTTTGACGGATCCTCATAGGTCAGCCATCCGTTATTGTAAGCCACACAGTTCTCAATGGTTACCTGTCCGATTTCACCGGAGATTGCCTTTGCAAACAAATCCCAGCCGTCATCGATATTATTGTGAGCAATACATCCATAGAATACATTGCCCTCACCGCAGGTAAGCTTTGCAGCGAATCCGTCCGCATCGTTACGACCGGAGTCGCAGTTGTCAAAGGACTCACAGTTCTTTACTAAGTTGTAAGAAGGCCATAACAGACTCTTTAACGCCGGCTCTCTGTCTACACTGCCGGAACGGCTAATCTGGATACCGGTATTCTGGGAACCTTCTACCGTACACATTTCAACGGTATTGTAATTTCCGCAGATCTGGATGCCCACTCCCGCAGGATAATGAACATAAATGCCATAAATATCCCAATAGCTTCCCACAAGACTAATGCCTGCACCTTCAAAAATAACTTTGCCTGCCTCTTCGGCTGCCATGACAATATGCTTATCCGCTGTACCGGAAACGCTTCTTCCGATGGATGCACCGCCGGTATAGGTACCGTTTAAGAGAATAATCTTCTGACCCGGTGCCACATATTTTACTGCGGTAGCCAAATCAAGAGGATTGCTGCTTGTGCCGTCTCCATCTGCGCTTCCCTCAGGAGACACATAGAGATTGCCTATTCCATTGCGGAACCGCTGGTAGCTGACTTTGGTTGTCTTTGTAATGGTATTATAGTTGGTCAGGGACTGTGACTTGTCCGGAACCAAGGATGAAGTAACGGTATTGTCTCCAATAGATACCGGAACAGGTACCTTTACTACATCATAAGCAGCTACTGCTTCATCGTATACAACTGTTCCATCAGTCGCAGCCACAGTGAGCTGTCCTGCAACATTGGGATGGTAAATATACTCATAAGAACTTGTATTTGTGGTGTTAGAAGACAGGATTGCTGCGGAAGGGCTGACTGCATCTGTCTTGTCCACTGCCTTCACACCAGCGCTGTCCGACACGGAAAACTGAATGTCCGTTATCTTCACACCAGCTTTTCTGGAGGTAAATACACCTACACAGATGGAGCCATCCTCCTGAACACTAGTAATAGCCAGATTATCCCATGCAATTTCCTCGCCGTTACAAATAGAAACGTATGCATCATCTGTCTTTTTCAAGGTAAAAGTAAACTTATCACCAATATTAAAGTTCCCCGGTGATGGTGTGTTCTTAAACGCTGTCTGATAGGTTTCTCTGGTGACACCTTCCACGCTGGTTGTATCGCAGGAAACATATCCGCTGATATTTCTCTGTCCCACGAAGCCTTTGAGCCTAAAAGCTTGTGTGGATACGGAGTTAAACTGTTTATGTTTAATCCATAAACCTTCCGTCTCATAATAATTATAACCCAGCATATCCGTTGCAATAATTCCGTAACCTGTCTGGTTATCAAAAGTAACCGGATTGTCGCTAGATTCAATTAATTCAAAGGTTGCAGTAAGCTCAAAATTATCCTTGTTAGGGTCTAACATGGTATAGAAATATTGGAAACCTTCTTCACCATCTGAAATCTTACCGTTTCCGGATGCCTTAAAAGTAATGGACTTGTCCGTATTGACAATGTCTACCGTTGCTGCTTCAATACCCGCATGCGTACCAGCAGCCACTGATGCATCATCCGTCTTCATATGTACGGACTGTGCAGAACTGCCATCTGCATTATAAACCTCTGCATCCGTATTCTGTGCAGAACCTACGGTACCAAAATACCATTTCTGCTCTCTGTCCGCAGTCACTGTAAAGTTCTTTTTCTCATAGGGTGCAGTGAAACCATCTGATGTCCTGACTGCCTCTATCTTAAAATCATAAGTACTGCCTGCTGTGAGACCGGAAACGGTGTAATGTCCGTCTGTCAAATCCTTTACAGCCTCTGTGTAATCAGCTGCACCACTCTCCTTATAGTACACATTGAAATGGTCTGCAGCTTCTACGTTAATCCAATCGAGATAAACATCTCCGTTTCCTCTGTTCTGTATCAGCTCCACGATGGGCTTCTTTACAGGAAGCACATAGTCTTTGTAATCAAACATAGCGCTTGCCTTGTCAGCCTCGCCGCTTCTCTTTGCAATCACCTGGAAGCTATAATCACCGCTCCATAAGGGCATAAAGGTTGTGCTGGATGCAGCCTTTGTAAGTGTCACTGCCCCTGCTTCGCTGCCTTCATAGTACATGATGACACGCACTTCGTCTGCGCCCTTATACTCATCAATTACCGCAGTAAAGTCAACCACGAACTGTCCGATTTCATCTACAGTCACATTGTTAATGACAGGTGCAACCACCTCATCCCAAGCAGTAACCTTCTTTTCGCCTACGGTTAAGGTTACCTTAAAGATATTCGCTGTAGCTGCAGACATATATGCATAATAAGTCTCTCCTGCGACTACAGGCACTTTAATATCATCATAACTGCCTGCAGTACCTGAGTTTATCTGTTCCACTATCTTTTCGCCTTGAGAAGTCACTACATAAAAGGTCTTGCCCTTCTGTGTTTTTTCAAAAATAGTCAGCAGACCGTCTTCCGTTGCCTCATACTTCAGATAATCTCCTGTTGTGGGAATTGCTCCCGCATTAGGACTAGGCTTAGCGCCTCCTGCATTTGCAAATCTACCATCTGTTTCAAATGCTGTTCCTCCGCCAGCATCAGTTTTTTCTCCCCATTTATCTCCCTCAAGTGTCAGACCATGGTCTGCTGTTGTTGCGGCTGCCAGCAGTGCATCAACGTCCCATGTTCTGATGGTCTGAATTGGAGCAAAGGTTACCTTAAAGATATTTGCCGTAGCTGCAGACATATATGCATAATAAGTCTCTCCTGCGACTACAGGCACTTTAATATCATCATAACTGCCTGCAGTACCTGAGTTTATCTGTTCCACTATCTTTTCGCCTTGAGAAGTCACTACATAAAAGGTCTTGCCCTTCTGTGTTTTTTCAAAAATAGTCAGCAGACCGTCTTCCGTTGCCTCATACTTCAGATAATCTCCTGTTGTGGGAATTGCTCCCGCATTAGGACTAGGCTTAGCGCCTCCTGCATTTGCAAATCTACCATCTGTTTCAAATGCTGTTCCTCCGCCAGCATCAGTTTTTTCTCCCCATTTATCTCCCTCAAGTGTCAGACCATGGTCTGCTGTTGTTGCTGCTGCCAGCAGTGCATCAACATCCCATGTAACAGCATTTGACACACTTCCTACCGTACCTGCGTCACTGCCAGAAACAGTGCCTGAATCACCGCCGGAAACAGTTCCTGAATCACCGTCAGAAACAGTCATTGGCTCATCTGTCACCAGATTGCTTCCGTCAACATTCTCTTCTCCAATCGCTGCTGCATGTACCTTCGCTACCCCCCCCGAGTAAATCTCCGGGAAGGCTTCCGAGAACCATGCAAAGTGCTAGTACGATTGGTAATACTTTTCTTCTTTTCATTGTGCCCTTCCTTTCTTGGATTTTCCATATTTATGATGTTGCCACATCTATACCTCAAAGCGGAATCCTCCACTTTCATTCCTATATTGTAGCATTATAAATTGTAGAATACAATTCCCAATTTTATTTTTTATGTGCCCTATAAAAATTTCCATTTTCTCCGTTGACAAAAGAGGTGAAAACCGCTACACTTAAAAAGCCGTACATTGTTCGGGGATTCCCTGTAACTGCAATGTTGAAATTCGGTCTTGCGCAATGGAAACTGTGAACCGTGTCAGGTTGGGAACAAAGCAGCACTAAGCAGACACCTCCATGTGCCGTAAGGGTGCCGGGTGGAGTTGTAGGTACAGCCCCGGCAGTGTGCGGTATTTGTATGGGCTCTCAGGTCAATATGCAAACAATCCTTGTGATATTTAGATACGGACTCGCCACGCCTGTATTATATAGAAAAACATTATGGATATAACAATGATAAAGACCGACAGGATGGATTTTCGACAAACAGATATTGGTTCACAGGAAGAAGAACTACACAAACTCATGTCCGAATGTGTGCTGTGTCCCCGCAAATGCCATGCGAATCGCATGGCTGGGCAGACCGGATATTGCGGTCAGGGGGCTGAAATTGCCGCTGCCCGGGCAGCACTGCACTTCTGGGAAGAACCCTGCATCTCCGGGCAAAACGGCTCCGGTGCCGTATTTTTCTCCGGATGTAATTTACAATGCATCTTCTGCCAGAATCATCAAATCGCCACAGGCAGGATAGGAAAAATTCTTTCTGTAGCGCATTTGTGTGAAATTTTTCTAAAACTGCAGAAAAAAGGCGCCCACAATATCAATCTGGTCACAGCCTCTCATTATATTCCCCAGGTCCGCATGGCTCTGATTCAGGCAAAAGCGCAGGGTTTATCCATTCCCGTGGTGTATAACACCAGCGGTTATGAAGAGGTTTCCTCCCTGCGGATGCTGGACGGATTGGTGGATATTTATCTGCCGGACATAAAATATCATTCGCCGCGGCTGAGCACCGAATATTCCCATGCGCCAGATTATTTTGAAAAAGCTTCCGCCGCTTTGGCGGAAATGTTTCGGCAGGTAGGGGCTCCTGTTTTTGATACTGTTTCAGGCTTAATGAAGCGGGGAGTCATTGTCCGCCACATGATTCTTCCTGAAAACACCAAAGATTCCAAGAAAATCCTGCGCTATCTCCATGAGACTTATAAAAATGACATATATGTCAGTATCATGAACCAATACACTCCCATGCCGCAGGTCTCCTCCATTCCTGCATTAAATCAAAAAGTCACCGCAGAGGAATATCTCCGCGTCCTTCGCTTTGCGGAAAAAATAGGCATTACTCAGGGCTTTTATCAGGAGGGGGACACCGCATCCGAAAGTTTTATTCCAGAATTTGACTATGAAGGACTGTAAATCTTTACAACGCTATGCGTTTCGCCTTATAACGCTATGCGTTCGCTTTACAAGGCTATGCGCATCATATAATATCCATAGTCCCCTGTCTGGGCAGGTTCCGCCTTGCACTCAAAGCTCTCAAAGCCAAACATGATTGCCACCTGTTTCTCTTTCTCATAATAATTTCCCGGCACTCCGATATAATATCGGATTTCTCCCCGGTACAGTATGCGTGTCAGAATCAGATGCTGATAATTGTGATAACCGTGGAGCAAAAAACTATTGTTCACCAACTGATAATATTTAACAGGAAAAATCACAAAATCCCTCGGCTCTATGGACAGGTATTCCCGCTCATCCTGAAAGGGTGCAATATGGGGATAAATAGAACAAAGCTGGTGCCATTTGTCCTCCATCATGGGACGGCGGAATGTATCCGAATCGGATTTTTCCTGCTGGGAGGTGTTTTGGTCTGAAGCTGCGCCGTCTTTCTCATTCTCCTCCTGAGTTTGTAATTCATTTTCCCTGATATTTCCGAAAGCTGCATCATCTGTGAAAATATCGACGTTTGCTATATCTGTCTGCGGCATGCTTTCTTCGGGCATGCTTTCTGCTGGGATGTCTTGTTTCGATATGTTTTCTTGCGAAGGTTTCTCCGGAAGTATATCGGTTTGAGGCTTAGATGTTCTTTCCCTTGGCTCACTCTCCTGTGCCATATTCCGGTCAACCCTTACCGCCTCTGCTTCCTTATTTTTCCATAGGCACCGCAGTTCTCTTCCCGCAGCCAGAGGGATTTTGATTTCCTCCAGCTCTTCATAAGAGATTCCGCCCCTGCCAAGCCGATCGCTTTGAAAGCATAATTCTCCGGTATCTCCCCTGCCTCCCACAAGCTTGATATCGCACAATTTTCCTTCCCGTCCTCCGCCCAGCACCAATATGCTTTTGTCAAAAGTATCCGTTCCATGAAGTCCCGCCACATGAATGCTCATACGGCACAGTTCTCCCCTCACTTCTGCTTTCACAAAGCCTACTGTCCTAATATGTTCCCCGTCTCTTCTATCTTCCAGATATTTTATTTTTCTGTCATAAAACATAAAAAATCCCCCCGAATTACTTATATTACAGTATATTCGGGAGGTTGTCCTTAATATTCCAAATTATCTAGATATTTCATATAATTTACTACCATCAAAGCAATTTTAAAGGTCAAGGCATCATCAAAGCTTCTCAAATCCAGCCCCGTTGCCTTCTGGATTTTCTCAATTCGATACACCAGCGTATTGCGATGCACAAAGAGTTGTCTGGAGGTTTCCGATACATTCAGGTTGTTTTCGAAAAATTTATTTAAGGTATTCAATGTCTCCTCGTCAAAATCACTAGGAACATTCTCCCCAAAGATTTCCTCTACAAAAATTTTACACAGATTCACCGGGAGCTGATATATCAGCCTGCCGATGCCCAGAGCGCTATAGGATGCCACATCCTTCTCCGCATAAAATATCTTGCCTACCTCCAACGCCATCTTTGCTTCTTTATAAGACTTGGACACATCCTTAAGCTCCTGCACCACCGTTCCGTATGCCACCTTCACATTGAGCATGGCTTCCGTATTTAACATTGCCACAATAGTATCCGCTATTTTTTGCAAAATCTCCTCAGAGAAATCCTCCGCCAAAGCCTTGATTAAAATGACGCTGTTTTCATCCACGGCAGTGACATAATCCCCAGCCTGGGAGGAATACATCCCTTTCAGAATCTCCATCACCGTCCCGTCCTTCTCCTGTCTCGTCTCTACCAGAAAGACACAGCGGGGAACTGTTGCATCAATATGAAGCTTCTTGGCACGATTATAAACATCCACCAAAAGCAGATTGTCCAGCAGGAGATTTTGAAAAAAATTATTCCTGTCAAACTTTTCCTTATATGCAATCACAAGATTCTGCAGCTGGCAGACCGCAACTTTGCCTATCATATAAGCGTCTTCGCTGACGCCTCTCGCCACCAGAATATAGAGCAGTTCTCCATCATCCCATACCTTAAGCAAATGATGCACGCCAATCACCTGACTGTCCGCAGGAGAATCTGCAAAGCCGCTTATCAGCTCGCTGTCCACATCACTTTTATCCATGGTAGCAGCAATCACTGTTCCGCTTAAATCGTATACTCCCAAATCCACTCTGGTAATCGCCTTTAATTCATCCAGACTGTTTTGTATAATTTGGCTGGAAATCATGTGAAACCTCCATTTCTGTTAGTATTTTCATTATATCAGATTTTACGGTATTTTCAAGCAAAAAAGGGATGCTGTTTCCAGCATCCCTTTATATACCTTTAGACTAGTTGGTGATAATCTGCTCAGTATCCTTATCGAATACATGAATCTTCTCAACATCCATAGCAAACTTAATGCTGTCTCCGGGTCTTGCAGCGGTATGGGACTCCACTCTTGCAGTGATAGGGAACTCATCCAAATCAAAGTATAAGTAAACTTCTGCACCAAGCAGCTCGTAAACCTTAACAGTGGACTCAAATACACTCTGAGGGGACTTCTGGATGAACTCTTCAGAATCATATACATCCTCAGGACGAATACCAAAAGCAACTACCTTTCCGTCATAACCGCCGTCAATCAGCTTCTTGGACTTTGCAGGAGACAGGGGAACATCACGGCCTGCAATCTGAAGATATGCGGTCTCGCCGCTTACCTTAACGGTAGCATCTAAGAAGTTCATCTGAGGAGATCCGATGAATCCTGCAACGAACAGATTCTGGGGCCTCGCATACAGATTCTGAGGAGTATCTACCTGCTGAACGACACCGTCCTTCATAACTACGATTCTGGTACCCAGAGTCATAGCCTCGGTCTGGTCATGTGTAACGTAGATGATGGTGGTACCTAATCTCTGATGCAGCTTTGCAATCTCGATTCTCATCTGCACACGCAGCTTTGCATCCAAGTTGGAAAGAGGCTCATCCATAAGGAATACCTTAGGATTACGCACAATAGCACGGCCCATAGCCACACGCTGTCTCTGACCACCGGACAGAGCCTTGGGCTTACGGTCAAGGAGGGGAGTCAGGTCAAGAATCTTAGCTGCTTCCTTAACCATCTTATCAATCTGGTCCTTGGGAACCTTTCTCAGTTTCAGACCAAATGCCATATTGTCATATACGGTCATATGAGGATACAGAGCGTAGTTCTGGAATACCATTGCGATATCTCTGTCCTTAGGCTCTACATCGTTCACTACTCTGTCGCCAATCTTCAATTCGCCGGAAGAAATATCCTCCAATCCTGCAATCATACGAAGTGTGGTAGTCTTACCACATCCGGAAGGTCCTACGAAGATGATAAACTCCTGATCTGCAATCTCAAGATTAAAGTCCTTAACAGCCTCAAAACCGTTAGGATATACCTTGCAGACATTCTTTAAAGATAAACTAGCCATTACAGTAAACTCCTTTCACTCTCAAAGTTTCTTTTGATACTGAAAACAGTATAGCGAAAAACCAAAATTTCCACCATACCACTATTTCACAAAGATTTTTGTTCTAATTGTGAGAATTGCTTACAAACTGCAATTTTTCTCAAATTGCTTGTCAAGTTGAACAAAATCAACCTTGATTCTTAGTCAAATTATACAAGATTTTCTAAGGCATCTCTTCATGAGCGCGAAGTTTTAGATTTTCTTAGGCAGCGTTTTTCAGGTGCCTTAGAAAGTCTCTTCACGCTGTTCATTCCCGTCAAACAGGGTCTCATCCAACTCGTCTTTGAAGATTCTCTCGTCCTCACCCTCTTCTGAAACTGCCTCCTCCGGCGAAGCTTCTTGCCCTTCCAGAATCTGATGCTCTATGCTGAGAAAAGTTTTGTTGTACAGGCGCGCCGACAAATACGCCGGCAGGGACAGGCCAAGCATAAAAATCATCGGAAAAGCTTGTATCGCCACATAGCACAGATAAATCGGTGCAATAAGCATCACTATCATCAAAAAAGTCTTGGGAAACTGTATAATACTGACTGTAAAGGCATTTTTAATCGTATATTTAATGGGATTGGAAAATTTAGCCTGCAGGGGAAATACCATCATTGCCGTAAATGCCGCCAGAACGCCCAACGACAGAACAATCAGCTTAAGAGCATAAGGAATCGCCACTTGCAGCTCTACAATAATATAATAATCCAGCCCCAGAAAAGCTGCTATCACCAGCATCGCCATCCACATGATTGTAGACTGCCTGAAATTTTCTATGAAAGACTTAAAATATCCCTTGGTAATATAGCTCTCCTCATTCCGCACAATCTTCAGGCACATATAATGCAGCGCCGTAAATGCCGCTCCTGCTGTAAATATCGGAATACAGCATATCATCGTCAGTATATTCAGCCACATCAGATCCGCCACTCTGCCCAAAAATCTGACCACAGGACCGTCTATATCAAAAATTCCCATACCAATCCTCTTTTCTTAAAAAAATTTTTCCATGGAAGTTACCCTTATGCCGGAAATCTCCTCCTCCGGACTCACAATACGGAAACCCAGCTTCTTATAAAATTCCACAGCGACCGGCGCCGCCTTTAAAGACATATAATTCTCGCCCTCTTCTTCCTTTAAATACTGGCATAATTGATTCATCAAGCTGCTTCCCACACCCTGTCTATGATAATCCTCATCCACAAAAAGCAGGGATAGGTGCGTTCTGTTTCGAATGGAGGCTGCGCCGATAATTTTCCCGCCGTCCAACGCTACCAGCATTTGATAGGTTCCCAGCAGAAAGGAACGATATATGGTATCATCGGTAATAAATTCAAAAAAATTTTGAATGCCTTCTTCCGTATAATCCTGGCCCTCAAATTTCAAGAATGTCCGCCAAATCATTGTCATGGCAGGTTTCCAATCTTTCCTTTCCGCCCACCTGATTTCTATGTCATCACTCATCTTGCTCTTCCACTTCCTGTTCCTGTTGATGGCCCATTGCTCTATGCAAATCCGCTATGATGGAGCGCTGTATCCGGGACAATAACACCGCATCCTGCATCCAATCATAAATATCCTGCATAACCACATTTTTGTTGGTTTCATTTAACAATTCGTGCCTGCCCTTGCGGTAGAGTTTGAGCTTGATGTCATTTACGCCCACCTCCCGAAGGGAACGATAGGCACGGCGCACGCCCTGACCATACTCTCCCACCGGATCCGCCGTCCCTGACAGCATAAGCAGGGGCAGTGTCTTAGGCACCTTCTCCAGATTACGCTTCTTCTGTACTCTTGAAATCAGCTCAAACAGCGTGTAAAATCCGTTAGCGGTAAACACAAAACCGCAGAGCGGGTCTTCTATATAAGTATCCACGCTGGCTTTATTTCTGCTCAGCCAATCAAACTTCGTTCTGGGATTTGGTATCTCTTTATTATAGGCTCCAAACGCGGCTTTATCTAAAGCTTTGCTGATATGACGCTCCCCGCAGATAACTCTCTGCATCCTTGCAATGATTTTGGACAGCTTTACCAGCGCCGGAGCCTGCATTCCCGTCCCCATAATAACGGCACCGGATATACCCGCCCCATAGCAGCACAGATAATTGCGCAGGATAAAAGAGCCCATGCTGTGCCCCAATATCACATAAGGCACCTTAGGATATAATTTTTGCGTCAGCTTTCTTAGATGATGCACATCCTTCACTACCACGGTGGCAGGGTCATGCCTGCAGAAATAGCCGTAGGTATCATCCTCTTCCACGGACTTTCCATGTCCCAGATGATCCTCTCCCGTAACCACAATGCCTCTGTCCGTCAAAAATTTGGCGAATTCTTCATATCGTTCCACATATTCCGCCATGCCATGCACTATCTGCATCACACAGGTAACCTCTGGCTGTTCTGGAATATACCGTACTCCATGCAGCTTGTGCTCTCCATCGCAGGAATCAAAATAAAATTCTTCTTTTTTCATTTAAATCCCCCATGTCCGCTCTGAAATAACAATTCTGCACCTTATTATAACTCTTTTTCCTGCGGATTTTAAGCCTTTTTTAAATATTTTATAGCTATTTTATATCAATTTCATAATTTATGATCTTTTCATTAACAGATTTCCGCTCCGGCAGGCATTTCCTTCTCCGGCTTCATCAGCGCAAGTCTGCCCTCTGCGTCCTCAGCACACAAAAGCATTCCTTCCGATACCACTCCGGCTAAGGTGGCAGGTTTCAGATTCACCAATACCATGACCTTCTTGCCCACCATCTCCTCTGGTGTGTAATATGCTTTGATGCCAGACACTATCTGTTTCACCTGACTGCCAATGCGCACCTTGCTGCACAAAAGCTTCTTGGACTTGGGCACTGCCTCACAGGCAATGATTTCTCCTACCTGAAACTGCAGCTTTGCAAAATCATCATAGGTGATCTCCGGTTTTGCCTCAACATCAATGACATCTGTGTCGTTTTCTTCCGCATCTTCTGCTGCCTGAGCAACGTCCTTTGTTGCTTGGGCGGCCATAGCAGCCTCCAGCTGTGCTTCCTTCTCCTCCACATCCTTCATATCCAGACGGGCAAACAAAATCTCCGGCTGCGCCGTCACCTTGGTGCCGCTCTCATAAAGCCCAAATTCTTCCAGCCTGTCAAAATCCCTCAACACGGTATTAAACTGTGCCGCTATCTTTTCCGCAGTCTCAGGCATATAGGGCTGTAACAGTGATGCTCCGATCATAATGCTCTCTGACAGATTATACAATACCGTTGCCAGACGGTCCTTCTTCGCCTCGTCCTTTGCCAGCACCCAGGGCATGGTTTCATCAATATATTTATTACATCTTTTGAAGATAGCAAATATCTCTGTTATGGCATCCGCCACCCTCAGGGTATCCATCTTTTCTACCACCTTGGCATAGGCCCCGGTCACAATCTTTTTCAACTCCTCATCTATCACGCTGTCTTCCGGAGTCAGCTGGGTTCCCTTGTCCGCCACCACGCCGTCAAAGTATTTATTGCTCATGGAGATGGTACGGTTCACCAGATTTCCCAAAGTATTTGCCAAATCTGAGTTCAGGCGCTCTGCAATCAGCTCCCATGTGACATTGCCGTCATTTTCATAAGGCATCTCGTGCAGCACATAATACCGTACCGCATCCACGCCGAAATAATTCGCCAAATCATCGGCATAAATCACATTTCCCTTGGATTTGCTCATCTTTCCGCCGCTCATAAGAAGCCATGGATGCCCAAATACCTGCTTGGGCAGGGGCTCTCCCAAAGCCATCAAGAAAATCGGCCAATATATGGTATGGAAGCGGATAATATCCTTGCCTATCAGATGAAGATCCGCAGGCCACAGCTTTTTGTACTGTTCACTGCTGTTTCCTTCCGCATCATAGCCAATGCCGGTAATATAGTTGGTCAGCGCATCCAGCCACACATAAACGACATGTGTGTCATCAAAGCTGACCGGAATGCCCCACTTAAAAGAAGTACGGGACACACACAAATCCTGAAGCCCCGGCAGCAGGAAATTGTTCATCATCTCATTCTTGCGGGACACCGGCTGGATAAACTCCGGATGTTCATTGATATGCTGAATTAATTTATCGGCATATTTGCTCATACGGAAAAAGTAAGCTTCTTCCTTGGCAGGCTTTACCTCCCTTCCGCAGTCAGGACATTTTCCATCCACCAGCTGGGATTCCGTCCAGAAAGATTCACAAGGCGTACAATACATTCCCTCATATGCCCCCTTGTAAATATCCCCCTGTTCATAAAGGCGCTTGAAAATTTTCTGCACCTGTTCCTCGTGGTCTTTGTCCGTAGTGCGGATAAATTTGTCATAAGAAACATTCAGGCGGTCGCAAAGCCCTTGTATGATGCCCGCCACATTGTCCACAAACTCCTTGGGAGTAACTCCCGCCTCTTGAGCCTTCAGCTCAATTTTCTGCCCATGCTCGTCCGTTCCGGTCTGGAAAAATACATCATATCCTTCTTTTCTCTTAAATCTGACAATACTGTCAGCTAATACCACCTCGTAGTTATTTCCGATGTGCGGTTTGCCTGATGTATAGGCAATCGCTGTTGTAAGATAATACTTTCCCTTGCTTTCCATAATCTGATATCTCCTTCTTAAAATAATAAAAACCCATCCTCCGGAACTGCTTTGCAAAATATGCACTGCAATTCACCAGAAGACGAGCCTTGCCCGTGGTACCACTTCTCTTCACCTGCATCTTACAATGCAGGCCTCATCAGGTCAATATAACCCCATCCGCTGTAACAGGCGGCACCTGTCGCAGCCTTGCCTCCCTTATACGGATTCCCAGCATAAAGGAACGGTTCGGTGCGCTGCTCGGAAGCCATGTTCTGCTTTTCTCAGTTAGATTCCTCTCAGCTTCGGAACCCTCTCTGTAAAACCTCACAAAAGCATACTCTCTTCGTCAATGCGTTTTTCATCTATGTGTTAGGATAGCACAAAAACCTTATGGCTGTCAAGAAATATAATCTACGCCAGCACGCTGGCTATGCCACCACTTTATTTTTGCCGCTTCTCTTACCTTGATAGAGATGACCGTCCGCATCCGTTATGGTTTCCTCCACTGTCTGGCCCTCCTTGTATGTGGAGACTCCCAGCGTGAGCGTACAATGAATCCACTTATTGTTTAATTCAAAAACATGGTTTGCTACATTTCTCCGGATATTCTCGGCGATGCGCGCCGCATTTTCCTGTGCTGAGCCACTCACAAGGATTAAGATTTCCTCACCGCCCCAACGGCACACATATCCGTTGTCGCCCACCTGCCTTGTAATAATCCGTGCAACCTCTTTCAACACCACATCCCCGAAATCATGCCCATAAGTGTCATTGACCTTTTTAAAATCATCAATATCACACATCACAATACAAAAACCGGAATCAGCCTTTAAGGCCTGTTGCAAAAACACGTCCATGCTTCTGCGGTTATACAATCCGGTCAGGGGGTCTGTACTTGCCAGCTTATCCAAAATCTCGTTTTGGTAACGCAGCTGCATATTGGACAGCTTAATCTCGGAAATAAAAATCAAGGAAAAGATAATCAAAAATATAAGAGTACACACAGAATTAAATATATACAATTGTAATTCTGCCAAATTTCCCTCAATCTCATATGCTGGCGTTCCAAAAAAGGACAACAGCTTACAGCTTAAAAAAGAGACAGTTGCAAAAAAGGCGGAACCTGTAGCAATCACCATTTTCAACCGTCCGGTCTTCATGGTATAGCAAATATAAAAACCTACCGGAACCAACGCAATTATATACTGTGCAAAACCGTACTGCCAGCCAATACAGATTGTGGCAATAAAAGAATGCAGGATAATCTCCAGATAGGTGATACAATACACTGGCCAGAAATGCTCCCTGCGGATTAATTGGGTGCACGCCAGATAAGTAAACACGCTGCAAACATTAAACAAAAACAGCGGTAAAATGCGGAACTGTCCGAATATAAAAGAGAGAAATATATGCACTGCCGCCACCGAATAAATAATGACACTGAATTTCAATTTGTCATTAATGCGGATTTTTCCGCTCAATGCTTTTTTGATATATGCCAAATTCTTTTTTATCATATCCATAAAACTGCCTTAAAGCCGAAGTTATTGTTTGGTAGACAACCGGCTATACTCTCCTTTTCTGTCATAAGAATCAAGCAGATAACTGTCATCCGTCAATACACATTCCACATCCAGATTATCGCCCTTATAGCGGCTGCGCTTGCGCAAGTCTTCCTTGGGCTGCTCCTGCTTTGCCTGAAAAGAGTTTTTGCCAGAAAAAGAAAATTTTTTGGCAAGAAAACCTGTGGCCGCCTCAAACTGCACTTTCATCCTCTGCCATATGGTCTGTCTCTGCGTGTCGGCACTTTCCATTGCCGCAAAATAAGGATTCCCCTGCATCACATCCTGCGGTTTCACCGCCGTTGCCGCTGCCGCAATCTGTGGATTATGTAAAGTGGGGGACTGCAAACTAGGCTGCACCACAGCAGGCTGCCCTGCACCAGGCTGTCCGGCACCTCTGTGAAATGCGCTGCCAAGAGAAGCGGTATCCTCCAATAAGTCCTCCGCGATCTCAGCCATCGCCTGCCTGCCTTCGGTTGAGGACTTGCCTGAAATTCCCTCTGCCCCATTACCTCTGCCGTTTCCGCCGTTCCACACCTTGCCAAACAACTTTTTGGCTTTGCCTATGGGATCTGCCAGCCATGCCGACAAGGAAAATCCCTCTCCAGACTGACTAACCCGTCCTGAGAGCGCATTAGCACCTCCCGCAAGACTCCGGGCTCCCATAGCTCCCGCATCCTTCATGGTAGAAGAATGCTCGTGTATGCAGTTAGTGACATGATGTGCACTGCTGTTGTGTCCGCTTCCGATTCCTCCTACCTGCATGCAGGTGGTCACGCCCCTTCCATCAATCTGTTGTACTCTTCCGTAATTTTATTGAAAACCTCTGAAGAACCATTTCCGGCGTCTGGATGATAGACCTTGCACAAATCCCTGTACCGCCGTTTAATGCTTGCGGCATCCTTGCAGCCGCTGAAAAACCCGGGAGACGGAGCCGCCTGCTGCCGGCGTTCCTGCCTCTGGCGTTCCCGCCATTCCTGCTGTCTCTGATATTCTTCATATGCCTCATCCTCATCGTAATCTTCGTCTTCGTCGTCTTCGTAACCATCATCTTCCTCATAATCATCTTCTTCATAATCTTCATCATCTTCGTAATAGCTATACTCCGCCATTTCTGAAAATAATTGCTTCTTCAAAAAGATATACCGGACAATGGTCAAAATATCCAATGCGGGTCCGCCAAAGCAGATAACTACGCCAATCAGCGTACTCCATGTATCGCTTATTTTTTGTAAATTGGTCTGCCATAAAAATATCAACACAATGGCGGCTATAATACCTATAATCCAATTACCTGTCAGTTTAATGCAGAACCAAAAATAAGAAATAATTCCGTATATCATGAAAAAGAGTGTAATCGTTTCCAACGGATTCCCTGAAATCTGCTCCTTTATTTTATCCATGTCAAACTGCCACATCATGCCTGCCATAAACAAAAAAGTTACTACTATTTTCACCGGAATTCCTGACATTCGGCTCCTCAGTTCCGCCAATTTTACACTCTTTAGTTCATCCATCTTTTTATTCTCGTTCCTGTATACTCTCATCTTTGTAGTTCACATTATACCATAACTTAAATTCAAAGTCTATTCCCTTGTTTCTTGTGGATTTATTTCTGATTTGTAATTCATTTTGCGTTTTAGGGTAATATATGTTATAGTGGTAATACAGTTGCAAATTTCAAACTGTAATTATGATAGAGGAGGTATCCTTAATGGCGTTTTGCATTATCACGGATTCCGCATCCGATGTTTCGGAAAAGATAAAAGAAGAATATGGATTATATGTAATGCCCACGCCTGTCACCATTGACGGCACGGATTATTTTGACGAAGAGACCATTTTCCCTGACCAATTCTATGAGCTGCAGGCTAGCGGACACGATATCAAGACTTATCATATCAGCCAATTTATGTTTGAAGAGCATTTCAGACCCTATGCCCAGCGTGGTGATGAAGTGCTGTATATCTGCTTTTCCACAGGCATCGCAGGCACTTTTCAGGCTGCCAGACTTGCCCTTGAAGAAATCAAAGAAGAATTTCCCGACTTTCAGATGACAATCATCGACTCCAAATGCGCTTCCATGGGCTACGGGCTTGTGGTGGAACGCCTGCTTCGGATGCAGAGAAACGGAGCTTCCAAAGAACTTCTGCTGGAAGCCGCTCATTTCTTCTGCGAACATATGGTACACATTATCACTGTGCCGGAGTTGGAATATTTGTTTAAGGGAGGGCGACTGAGCCGCAGTTCCTTTATGGCGGGCACTATGCTTGACATTAAGCCCATTATTATGGTGGATGAAAACGGTTCCTTAAAAGCAACGGAAAAAGTCCGGGGCTGGAAAAAAGCTCAGAAACGCCTTCTGGATTTAGTCGGTGAAAAAGGCTGTGATTTGGAGAAACAAGTGATTGCCGCCTGCTATGGCACGGACAAGGCTTCTTATGACGCTTTAAAAGCACAGCTTAAAGAGCGGTACCATGTCAAAGAAATTTTGGACGGCCGTATCGGCTGCGCCATCGGCGCCCATACCGGGCCGGGCATTCTTGCCGTGGTATGCCTGAATGAATATAATGAAAAATTTGACCCCTATCTGGTATAACCGGAAAGGGGTTACTCTTTTTTCCCGGCATTGCGCATAAGCCTCTCAATATTGACACCTATGTCATTTTTAAATACGGATGTACCTGACACTACGATATTTGCGCCTGCGTCCACAGCCGAATGGATATTGTCAAAGTTGATTCCGCCGTCCACCTCAATATCGGTTTTTAAATTTTTCTCTGTCACTATGCGGCGGACTTCCCTCACTTTGTCCAGACATTCCGGCATCCATACCTGTCCGCCGAAGCCCGGCTCCACCGTCATCACCAGCACCATATCCACCAACTCCAGATAAGGTTCCAGCGCCGATACCGGAGTACCCGGCTTAATTGTGATACCGACTTTCTTTCCGGTTCTGCGAATCTGTTCGATGACTCCTGCCGCATTGTCCGTTGCCTCCAAATGGAAGTTCAGCAAATCGGCCCCAAGCTCTGCAAAGGTTTCCACATATCGCTCTGGCTTGTCAATCATCAAATGCACATCAAAAAAGAGAGAGGTTTTCTCACGAATGGATGCAATAATCGGCATCCCATAGGAAATGGCAGGGACAAATATTCCGTCCATCACATCTATGTGAAGATATTTCACTCCTGCCTTTTCTACTTCCCTGATTTGTTCTCCAAGCTTCCAAAAATCAGCCGCTAAAATGGACGGTGCCAAAATAGTCATATAGGTTTCCTCATATTAAAGATTAGTGTGTATACTCTATTGTCATCTGTTGTAATTTTGCACTGCCTTTTTATTTTATCAAAAGAGACTGCGAATGGCAACTTGTATTATTTGTTATTTTAAAAATTCTTTGCATATTCCTAACCTTTATATCAGGGTATCGTCCTTCAAAGCCTCCATCAAACTGCTCCGCATTACCTTTCTTCCTCCAAGATAATAGGCAAACGCCACAATGGCAAAGACCACCGCAACAAAGGAAAGTATCTGCGCTACAGGCATTTCCCTTACAAAAATCATAGGGTCCAGATAGGATGCTTTTATCATCAGACCAGTGAAAATTATTGTCACAAGCAATGAGGTCAATACCGGTTTTCCTACAATAATCAAAGCTTCCACACAAAATATTTTGCGGATTCCACCCGGAGTCAAACCCACCGACAGATACCTTGCAAATTCCCGCTTTCTCTGCTGTACAAAACCTAAAGCATTGGAGAATACATTGGCGATACCAATCACTGCAAGCAAAATGCAGAATCCTCCTAATAGCAGTTCCATTCCCTCTATCATATTATCATTTGTAATTTTAGCCTGTATGCGGTTCTCGCTTTCTGTCTCATAAATCGACGAAACGTTTTTCGATGCAAGCTCCGCCGCTTTTTCTTCTAAATCATTTAACTCCGCCAATGTAACGCCCTCTCTGGCACGGATACAGACCAAAACATCTTTATCTGCACCTCCAATCGGTCCTTCTATTTCTTTCCATACAGACACCGGAAGAAAATGCACAAGTACATAAGTATCCAATTCGTCATATGCCTCTCTTAAAATAGGCGGTTCCTTTGCATAGGCAACTATTGGAATTTCTGCAGTCAGGCTTTCTTCTCCCGCCTGTCGGAGAATGGTTTTATCCTGATTTTCCTTTATATATGGAATATAATTTCGAACCCGGAAATTGTCGCTTTCCCGATGATTTATCCGATTCAGCACCACAGCTCCGTTAAGTTTTGGTTCTGCTCCTATCTGTCTGCAATATTGCAAAAAACTAGCATCATCCATTATTACAATTGGAGCATTGACCAGCCATGCGCCATCCTCTGTTCCCACATAGGCTTCCGGCGCATTTTCCAGACCTCCCGCCGCCGTCAGTTCTCCGCTCAGTTCTTCCCCTGTCAGGAGGCGCTTTGCCATAGCTTTTTGATACACAATACAGCTTCTTATTTCCGAAAGTCCTGAAAATCTCTCCACCTCCGCAAATTCTCCTATCTTTGCATCCTTTACTTCCACCATAATATCCCATGCATCCTGATATCTCTCAAAATAAGTCATTCTCTGGCTGATGACCGTAAGGGTAAAAAAGCATTGCATGAGAAAAAATGCCAAAAAAGAAAAAGTTAACGCCAAAGACGCCATACGCAGATTTCGCTTTTGCGCTTTCCATGCATTATGGGCAAGCTCCCCCTCTATGCCAAATAAGAGAGGCAGGAAAGCCCCACCCGTCTTTTTACAAGAGCGCTTATATGCAGCAGGAAACTCCCCTGTATTTTTAATAGCTTCCAAAGGTGTCATTCTGCTCAGTTTTCTCGCCGGAATCCACGCCGAAATCCATATGGTGACCGCCGTAACCACAAAAGTAATCACAAACAAAAAGGGATGATACCTCCAAGCTGCTTCCAATCGTCCCGCTGCATCTGCAGCAATCTGGTTAGTCTCATTGATTAGCAGCATACTGATGCCAATCCCCAGCAAATTACCTGCTATAATGGGCAAGGCGCATAATACGGCAGCTTCCTGCAGCAGACAGGTTCTGATTTGTCCCGGTGTAGCCCCAATGCTGGAAAAAATGCCAAACTGATGCACTCTTGAAGTCATTGACACAGCAAACGCATTATGAATAATCAGAATCAAAGTAATACATGCCACTGCCGTCACCGCAAGCAAAAAAGGAAAAATCAACCTTGGAGCCTTATCCTCCGGAGAACGGACAAGATACATTGCCAAAAGGGCATAATGGTAAGTGACCGCTTCTTTTTCACAGGAAAGCGCTTCTGCAATTTGAACAGTATCCTTAAAGACTGCCCCCTTGTTATAAAAAGAAATCTCCACTACCGTCCGCTGTCCTTCTGATAATTCTTCATTGAAAACCACCTTTTCCACATTGGTAAAATTCTGTATCCGTTCTAAATCCTCTTTCCCAAATTCCCCTTCAAGCCGACTGTGCCAATTCCCTTCCTCCACAATAAGTCTGTCTATTTCGTATGCCCAGAAATTATAAAATAAACTGCTCAGTAAAGACAAAAACAATGCGGAGATAAATGCTGCCGCCACGATAGATATGCTGGATGCCCGATTGCTTTTGATATAACCGAATGAGTAATCTCTCCACATTTTCATCACCCCTTCCTGCTTTCATCCTGGATAATCCTGCCGTCTTCCATCATGATAATCCGGTCTGCCTGAAGTGCAATTTTTTCATCATGGGTGATTAACACAATAGTCTGATTGAGATTTCGGTTAGACAATTTCAACATATCTATAATTTCTTTTGAATTTTTCTGATCCAGATTTCCCGTGGGTTCATCTGCCAAAAGAAGCGCAGGACGATAAATTAAAGAGCGCGCAATGGCCGCCCTCTGCTGCTGCCCTCCGGATAACTGACTAGGAAAAGCATCCAATTTATCGGCAATACCCAATGAGTTTACAATTTTCTCAAAAAGCTCCTGATTGGGCTTCCTTTTGTCCAGCAATAAAGGCATCAGGATATTTTTCCTGATGGTCAGCGTTGGTATCAGATTATAAAACTGATAAATCAATCCCACCTTCCGCCGCCTGAAAATGGCAGCTTGTTTTTGATTCAGGGAAACAAGGTCAACCCCTTCCACCATGACCCTGCCCTCTGAGGGCTTGTCCACGCCTCCCAAAATATGCAGCAGCGTGGATTTTCCTGAACCGGAGGCCCCGACAATTGCGACAAATTCCCCTTTTTCTATGGACAAATCAATTCCGCCCAAAGCCGCCACTTTATTTTCTCCGGTGCCATACATCTTTTTCAGTCCTTCACATTTCAAAATTTCCATGCTAATGTCTCCTGTCCTTAGCTTTTTATTATCAGGTATCTGCGCAGCTCACCTGTTTTTATTATAGCAAAGTAAAGTGACAACTCAGTGACTGTAAAAACGAATTTCAAAGCAGGCTCTCCCATCTGCAAGATTATACGCGCTTAAAGTGCCGTTCTGTGCTTCGATAATTTCCTTAGATAATGCCAAGCCGATTCCTATACCGTCATTTTTCGCCCCTTTCCCCCTATAAAACCGTTCAAAAAGATGAGGAATATCTTCCTTTGCAAATCCATCGCCGTCATTCCATATACGGACCTGCGTATAGATAGGGTTCTGTTCATAAGAACAATGAACCGCTCCTGTAGACGGGGTATGCTCCATACAATTTTTGAAAAGATTCATTACCGCCTCCATAGTCCAATCCATATCTGCATAAATGACCGCCGCCCCCAATTCTTCTATCTCTATAGTAACCTTTCCGGCAGCAAACAATTCCCGTAAATTATCTGCTGCCAGCATAAGAATCGTATAGACATCTGTTTCCTTCCTCTGAAAATCCAAAGTTCCGGCATCAATTCGGGAAAGCAATAACAGAGATTCCTCCAAATAAGACAGGCGGGAAATCTGCTGCCTGATTTGCTCCAAATGTTTGGGAGATGGCGCTTTCTCCATCATTTGTATTAATAATGATATGGTTGTAATGGGAGTTTTTATCTGATGGGCTATATTAGACAGATTTTCCGCATAATTATTTTTTGCTTTTACCGCTGCGTCCCTTGTCTGGTATAAGGTAGTCACGGTTTTATAAATTTCATCCTGCAATTTGGAAAAATCATCCTCTCCTACCTGAAAAAGGACGCCGCTGTTTCCGGTATTTACCTTTTCCAGATAATCCGTCAAAGCCTGAATCCGTTTATTTTCCTTTCTGCGCCACAGCCAGAGTACAAATGCAAACAGGCCGACCAATAGTATAAATCCCCAAAATATCATGGTGTTTCCTCCATGCGATATCCGATACTTCTGACTGTTTTCAGACAAGTGGGCTGATTCAGCTTTTCGCGCAGCCGCTTCATGGTGACAGTCAGTGTGTTGTCATTCACATAATTTCCGTCAATATCCCATACCTGTTCCAATAACTTTTCCCTTGTAACAATTTGACCCTTATGCTGCAATAAAATCAGAAGCAGCCGATATTCTGAGGGACTTAAATTTACTTCCTGAGAACCGTAGAAAACCAACCGTCTTTTTTGGTCAAGAGATATTTCATCGCAGGATAAATATTGCTTTGAGATGTCGCCGGTTCGTCGCAGCAGTGCAAGAATCCGGGAATGCAGCACCTCCAATTCAAAGGGTTTCACCACATAATCATCCGCGCCGCTCTGAAAGCCGGAAACAATGTCACCTGCATCCCCTCTGACCGTGAGAAAAATAATGGGCAGTTCTTTATAGTGCTGACGAATCCATTGGCAGAGCATATTACCCGTTCCGTCCGGCATATTCCAATCCACCAAGACCATGGCAGGGCACTCTCTTTTTAACGCCTGTCTAGCATCCATAACACTTGCATACACGAAAACCTTATAGCCGCAGCTTTCCAGAAATTGCTTGACTGCCTGAGAAATATTCTCATCGTCTTCCACATAATAAATCGTAAGCATTCTACTATCCTCTTTTATGATACACAAAAACGACCGCATACATCTATGTAGTCGTTTTTGGTGTGTTCCTTTTTCAAAATTTTTCCCTATTTGTCCGCCACATCCTTCTTCAACTGCTCCCACTCGTCAGGATGTTCCGTATAATAAATGGGACATTTCTTGCCGCCGCAGTCGTAATGGCGGAGAATATCTTCTGAAGTCAAATCATAGGTGTCGATGAGCCATTTCAACAAAGTAATCAGGGAATCATAGGTCTTTTTGTTAAAAGAACCATCTTTCGACTGATAGCAGCACTCTATGGAAATGGAATCATAATTTCTGGATTTTACGGCGTAGCCAATTTCATCCAAGGGAATACATTGCAGGATTTCTCCCTCATACCCAATAATAAAATGTGCGCTGGCAGCCCTCTCATGACTATCCTTTAAGCCTTCAAAATAACTGCGGTTCTGGGCTGCGCTGGTATTCCTGTTTGCCGTGTAATGCACAAAAATATTTTTGATTTCCGGCAACGCTTCTCCCGGTCTTGCCCATTCGCTTATGGACAAAAAATCTTCCGTCCAAGAAGGATGGGTGTAAAAAGTTGAACTTTTCAGTCCTTGTATTTGTTCTCCCTGATAAACCTTTGTGGGCTTTGTAATCTCGGGTTCTTTCATAAAAAGCTTTGTGTCCGTCTTCTGGTTTTGGGGCTGTTTGGTAAACTGTACCAACAGACAGAGCAATGCCAACAAAAAACATCCTGCTAATCCGCTGAGAATCAGCATTCTCCGTCTTTGATTTCGTCTACGCTTTGCCCTTGCCCTGTTCCTCCGAATTCGCTCAAGCTCCCGCTGCCGGTCTTCAAAAGAATCAAACTCTTCATAGTCATCTTCCATATATCGGGGATTCCTGCTGCCGGTAGCATAAGGATTTCTCGTCTGAGAACGGCTCGGTCTGCCGGACATAGTTTGACGCCTCTGCATTTCTTGGCTGCCTGGCATAGCTTGACGTCTCTGTCCTCCCTGTCTGCCGGACACAGTTTGACGCCTCTGCGCTTCTTGCCTGCCGGACACGGCTTGACGTCTCTGTCCTCCCTGCCTGCGCTGCATGGGCGGTCTGTCCGCTCCATATGATATGTCTGACCTGTTTTCTCTTTTGACTTCCATACTTTCATCATCCAATCCGGGAATAAACTACTGCATTGAATGCGATTATGCCCCTCCCTTAAAGAATACCAGAAAATCCTCTAATAAATCTTTAAATATTCCTTAAGATTATGGCATTTTTTATAAATTTTCAAAAATTTCCTTTGCCTTCTGCATATGCTCTATAATCTTCACCCCAAAAGGACAGCGTTTTTCGCAGGCACCACATTTTACACAATCCCCTGCCTTCGCCGTCAAGGTGTTGTAATGCTCCCGCACAGTTTCCGGAACCATACGCTGAGCCTCACATAGGTCGGCAAATTTATTCACTGATGCAATGTCAATTCCCACCGTGCAGGGCGCACAGTGTCCGCAATACATACATTTATCCATAAACCTGTGGGCGGGAGTATTTCCCAAAAGGTTTGCAAAATCCTTCTCCTCCTCCGGCAATTCCGAATATGCCGCCGCCTCCAAAAGCTCTTCTTTGGTATGTGCACCGGCAAGCACGCTGGCTACCCCGGGACGAGTCAAACAATAATGCAGGCATTGGGCAACCGTCATTGCCACGCCAAAAGGAGACTCCCCTGCATCCAGCAGAGCGCCGCCACCATAAGGCTTCATAACCGTCAACGCCACGCCCTCGCTCTCGCACAGCCCATAAAGCGTAAGCCTTTCCGGGTCAGTGCTGGAAAGCACGTCAGGGGCTTCATAAGTTGATTTTTCAAATAAAGTGTTGACATCCTCATTGGGAGGCAGAATATCATAGGCAGGATTGATGCTGAACATAATCACATCTATCTCACCGCTCTTTGCAGCCTGAATCGCCACTCTGGGATTGTGGGTGCTCATGCCGATGTGACGGATTTTCCCGGCCGCCTTCAGCTCCTTTGCATAGGCAAGCACCTCTCCCCCAAAGACTTGGTCAAAATCCTTCTGCTCATCCACATAATGTATCATGCCCACATCCACATAATCCGTTCCAAGCCGTCTAAACAAATCATCGTAGGCCTCTTTAACCACTGCCATCTCTCTGGTGCGTTTATATTGACCGTCCATCCATGCGGAGCATAAATGCGCCTGAATCACAAATTTATCCCTGCGCCCCTCCATTGCTTTTCCGAAACCATCCCGAATATAAGGCTCCGGATTATACAAATCAAAATAATTGACACCCGCCTCCAAGGCAGCATCCAGAAGCTCTTTTGCAAAAGCCTCATCTTTGCCCACGAATGCTTCGCTCCCCAGGCCTACTTCGCTGACCTTAATTCCTGTTCTTCCCAATACCCTATAGTTCATAGCCACCTACCCCAGAATCTCCTTTATAGATGCATAAACGCCTTTGGCGTCCAGACCGTATTTTTCCACCAATGCCGCCGCCGAGCCGGACTCTCCAAACACATCCTGCATTCCCAGCTTCGTCACTAAAGTGGGCTGCTTTGCACACAGACAGTCGCACACTGCGCTGCCCAGACCGCCGATGACAGAGTGCTCTTCTACTGTCACAACCCTGCCGGTCTTCTTTGCGCTCTGTATAATTAACTCTTCGTCCAAAGGCTTAATAGTACAAATGTTGATAACTTCTGCATGAACGCCATCCTGCTCCAGCATCTGCGCTGCACCAATAGCGGAATCCACACAGATTCCAGTTGCCACAATGGTCAAATCCGTACCCTCTTTGACAATGGTTCCTTTTCCGATTTCAAAGTGATAATCCGGTCTGTCATTGATTACGGGAACCGGCGCCCGCCCAAATCGCAGGTATACGGGGCCGTTATATTCCAATGCGGCGCGCACTGCCGCCCTTGCCTCCACTTCATCAGAGGGACACATTACCACCATGCCGGGAATGGTTCTCATCAAAGCCAAATCTTCATTGCACTGATGGGTTGCTCCGTCTTCTCCCACGGTAATACCCGCATGGGTTGCTCCGATTTTTACATTCAGATGGGGATAGCCGATGGAATTACGCACCTGTTCAAAAGCGCGCCCCGCCGCAAACATGGCAAAGGTGCTGACAAAAGGAATCTTGCCTGTCAGGGACAACCCCGCTGCCACTCCCATCATATTCGCTTCTGCAATACCGCAGTCAATATGGCGCTCCGGATATGCCTTTCTGAAAATACTAGTCTTGGTTGCCGCAGCCAAATCTGCGTCCAATACCACCAGATTGGGGAACTCTTCCGCCAAATCCTTCAAGGCATTTCCGTAGCCCTCTCTTGTAGCAACCTTTTTTACTGTATTATTTTCTGCCATTATGCCTCACCCGCTTTCTCTAATTCCTTCTCGATTCGCTCCAAATCAGCCATTGCCACCGCAAATTCCTCGTCATTGGGAGCCTTTCCATGCCAATCCAGCGCATTTTCCATGAAGGACACATGTCTCCCCTTCAAGCTGTGAGCTACGATACAAGTGGGCATTCCCTTGGTCTGTCTTGCCTCCTTAAATGCCTCCCTCAAAGCATCAAAATCATGGGCATCCACATTGATTACATGAAAGTTAAATGCCTCAAACTTTTTATCAATGGGATAGGGCGAGCACACCTGATCAATGGGACCGTCTATCTGCAGATTATTGTTGTCCACAATGACACAGAGGTTGTCCAGCTTGCGGAAACCTGCAAACATAGCAGCCTCCCAGACTTGTCCCTCCTCAATCTCTCCGTCTCCCAACAAGGTATATACACGAAAATCCTGATGATTCATCTTGGCTCCCAACGCCATGCCCGCTGCAGCGGAAATGCCCTGTCCCAAAGAACCGGAGGACATATCCACACCGGGAATATTAATACAGGGATGCCCCTGAAGATAAGAACCTAATTTTCTGAGGGTCTTCAAATCCTCCACCGGAAAAAATCCTCTGTTTGCCAATGCTGCATACAGCCCCGGCGCCGTATGCCCTTTAGAAAGCACAAATCGATCCCTGTCTTCCTTGTTGGGGTTGGCAGGGTCAATATTCATCTCCTCAAAATACAAAAAGGTAAAAATTTCTGCTGCGGACAACGAACCGCCCGGATGTCCTGCCTTAGCGCTGTGAACGCCTTCAATAATCCCTTTGCGGACATCATTTGCATGCTTTTGCAGTTCTAAATTTTTCATGGGTTCCTCCATCTTCTGCCGTAAATTGCACAACTTACACCAAATATATCATAGCACAAATTGCTTGTTGCGTCTATAGACAAATTAAGCGGGACAAATTGAATTCTAATTGCAATTTACGACAATAAAAAACAGATGTATGCTTATTGCCCACATCTGTTTTTTATTGTGAATACTCCTATACAATTCCCGCTTTATCCAACTAACGGATTCTCCACCACATACTTCACATTTCCTTCCTCATCCAATATCATGAAAAAGGGACAATCTGTCAGCGGATAGTCATTCGTCTTCACATAATACAAAAACACTTCCGGTTTGGTTGTTACACACTCCCGCCCATTATTTCTGTCAGATAAGTCTTCCACTTTGGAGTTGTCCCCCCATTGTATATATGAAATTCCGTGTCTTCCGTTATTGGTATGCTGATCAATTCCTCTTTCTCATTCCGGATCGAATAGGTTCCCGGCTCATCCAGAGAAAAGCCCCATGCCAGCCACCTCTCTGTTTCCTCTGGCCAGACAAATTCAATGGGGTCTATGAATATCTGGTCCGATTTTCCGTCATAGGAGAGATAAAAGCCCCTGAAATAAAAGGCATAATCATATTCCTCCACCCCAAAATCAAACCCCGCATTGGCATCCTTTCCCATAAACTAGATGCCATCCTCCGTGGTATAAGTATAATATGTCGAATCTTTCTTTGCACTTGAATGTTGTGAATATTTTATAGTGCTTCCGTCATAATATGTTACCATAGCAACATGGCTATGGTCATTCCAATACATAATACACCCATTATAAAGTGATTATTCAATTTCTGCGACAGTCTCTCTTAATACCATCCTAATATTACAAATTCTTGTACCCCTGTGCTGAACTCCGCCTTTTTCAAACTATAAGTGATGTCCTCAAAGCTAGTTTCTGTATCATTTGTTAAAACAATAAAGGTAACCTGTGATTCACCTTCAATGCCAGAAACTTCAATCTTATACTTGTAGATGTTGTTTTTATAGGTATATGTCCCATCATCGTTGGTTGCGTAATCAACATCTAACTCTTCAAATAAGGATTCCATTCCGTTTGTAGAAGTTCCGCAACCACACAAAGTACCTATAATGATAAGACCAAGCATACAAGCAATACAAATTTTGACTTTCATAATATTGGCCTCCACTTGAATTATTATGGAATATATGACTGTGTTGTTGACGAACCATAATAACTCTCCATTTCAGAAATTGTTGTTTGATACACACCATAATGTCCAAGTTTTGAGGTACAAGTTGTTACACTATTTATTATTGCAGAATGCAAAAGCATACCATCGGACCAGAAAGTAATTCTGTCACCCGCCTGCAAATTACGCATTGGAGCTTGCCATAAAACCCAACCAGAACTATAAATAGGCGAAGGATCATCGATCCAATAGCTATTGGTTGCATCCGTTGAATACCATGCATATGAGTGGCAGTTGTATTTAGAAGAAGCACTCCTGACCTTTGAAAACGATGGATAATAATCAGCAATATATTTATCCAATTTTGCAATATCATCTGCATTATATCCACCCGAAACCCATTGATAAACATAAACGCTTTGAGGGAAAAGGTTACGAACATAAACAGTTATTGATTTATATGACAAAGTTGCACCACATATACCACATATCACCAAAGAAGCCGACGTAAGTGAGGCGTCATATACATCAACAGAATCTACAAATTTTGTTGCTATGCTTTCAGGAACAGCCTCTTCAGGAACCACTCCTATTTTCTCTTCAATAGCATCATAGAAGAGTGTAGATAATACTGACTCTTGACATTCACTATTCATGTTTGAAAACTTATTGCCATACTCTCCAACAAATTTTTCAGCTTGATTTTCTGAAAGTAAATCATAGTTTAATCCCATATATATTTCAATGAATAACTCTGCATCATAATTTGTTTCGCACACATCACCAGAATCAGCAACTTCTATGTAATCAATCTGCATGTCTAAATACTCAGCAAGAAGCTCATCATAACAATCTGCTCTAGAAAAAAGCTCCTCAAATACAAAAGATTTATTTACAAGGTGGTTTATTCCATCTGCAATATTATCATAAGCTAATATATCCATTAAAAAAGGATAGTTTACAGCATAGTCTACAAGTTCTGCTGTTGTAAGGCTTTGTGCATATTCCTTTGGCATATTGCAAGCTGCTGCAGTCTCGCAAGAAGATAGCTGACTCCACTCTACAGAGTGTACATCAATAGGATATTCACCAACATCTATATTTTCCCAATCTTCTTTCGAAACTATGTCAAGATTGTAGTCCATCTTCTGGTATGGTTGATATTCCGTAGCTGAAAATTCAGAAGCCTCTACGGGCATCATTGTCAATAAAACTATAGTAAAAATAGAAATAAAGCTTAACAATTTTTTATACATACGCAACCTCCTACTATTTTTATTAAGTAACATCTCATCAGACAATCCTTCTGCCTATAATAACGCTCTCTAGGGAACCGGTGAGTTCAAGTCTGTGACGGGCTGGTCGCGCCATGTTTTAGATTCCTCTGTCTCCACAATGGCTGAAAACGCATCCTTATAAAAGGTATCAAAACCGGCTCTCTCACTCATGTCGCAGTGAACCCATATGCTCTCCAGACTCTCTTTCTCCCTTTCGTTTATTTTCGCCTCGTCAATAGTCAAATACATCACATCACCTTCTACGCCCGGATATTTTACAGTGTACTCAAAACGGCTTACCTCCGGAAAAAAGGAAATCACATTGAGCGCATGACCCAGCGACCATCTATATACCTCTTCTTTGAAAGGAACACTTGGAGCAGTATAAAAGTACATTACGGAAACTTCTATTTTTCCATCCTTTTCTTGCAGCTCTACCAGAACGTCCTCTTCAGTAAATTCTATATTGTTGAGGCCGCTGAAATATTTTTGGGTATAGGATTCTATCCTTTGAAAATCTTCATCCTGCCGTATCTGTGCTGCATTTCCCGGCACTCCAGGTGCGTAAGCTCCTGTCTCCATCATGTATGCAGCTAATACATAGGCCAATATGACTGCAGCCTTCTTCACCATCCGTTAAACCGACGCAACGTGTACCCTCCTAACATAAGCAATATATGGTGTTTCTATGTCATAAAGAAACTCTCCGTCTCTGTATACATTTACCCTTTTGTTTACATTGTCAATAATGTAAATGGTTCCATCGTCAGTTACCACAAATGATTCTGGACCATTGCCGTTTCCTCCTATGGGGGAGCTACATCCCAATTCACCCGGGCCGCTTCCGATTCTCACATTTAATATAACACTATCTGCTTTTAGCACAGAATCTGTTTTAATTCCTGCATTCACTATAAACTGCGGTAGACTGATTGTTAATATTAAAACCCAAATACATAAAATCTTTTTTAAAATTTTATGATAACAAAGTTTTTTCTTCATTTTGTTTACCCCCTATCTTTTGTTCTTCTCTTGTTAACTTGTTTTTTCTTACATTTTCCTTTTTTCTATAGAAAAACTTTCCAAGTCTACGTCATTCCCCTTAGTCTAAAATGATAGATATTAGAATGTTTGGAGCACTTAATCAGCCTTCAGCTCTCTATGTTTTTACTTTCTTTCCTCTTCCCTCCTCCCTCAATCACTTTAACCATTTCTATAAAATGAAACAGCCTCTGCCTACAAGTTGCAACATCATTGTAACACAGTATTAAGCAGTTTTTTCAAGCTGACCTTAATCTACATGTTTTTGACCTCAAAATATTTTCGGCATAACTTTTTAAGGTCAAATTCCTGCCTTTTAAGGTCTTTTGTTTTTCTTCTTCATTTATACGGTATTGTGATTTCATGGGAAATACGTAGGGAGATAGGTCATGCAGTATTTTGCAAGAAAAATAACAAGCAGATTAATTCAAGATAACATTATTACACCAAAAATCTCCGCCATTTATCAATATGGCTTTAAACTATTCTTTTCCACTGTGTTTACCTCTATGTCCATTTTAATCATCTTTTGTATGAAAGTGTTTTCATGAGTCCTTTTCTCCCCTTTTACACCAATATTTTCGCAGTTTATCTTTTATTTCTGCAATCCTTTTTCTGCTCACTGCCACTTGAACAGCGTTGGTAAATACGATATTTCCGTCCTTAAATCCGGCAATCTGGGCAAAATTGCAGATAATCCCTTTATCAATCCATTCAAAATGTTCCCTTGGCAGTTCCTGATACACCTGCTTTAAAGTTCTTCTCACTTTGGTATTGGTTCCATCCGCCTTTTCTATATAAGCATACTTTTCCTTATGCCAAATATATAATATATGTTCTATGGGAATTTTTTCCACACCCTTTTGATTTTCTGCCAGATAATAACTTTCACGATAGTCTTCTACCAGTCTGACCCCATCCATAGGCGCCTCGGGCAGCATCTGTTCCAGACACCTTTGGGAAATAAACCGATAAGGCTGCACCTGAAAAGATTCATATACATATTTCTCATAAAAGGTAATAAAAATAATCAGCACATCCGGGGTAAGCCTCTTTAGCTCCCGCGCCAGACTTATTCCGTTCATCTGGGGCATTTTAATATCCAATAACACAATGTCTATTTTTCTTCCCTTTTCTATTGCTTCTAACAGAGTGCTTCCGCTCTCAAAAAAACACAGTTCATAGACCGTCTGATTCTGTTCCAAACATTTTGCTGCTTCCTCGGCGATCCGCTGTGCTTTTTCCTTTTCATCATCACAAACAGCTATGTATATCATAGATTCCCCCTCTGATATCCCCTGTAAAGACTGCTTCCCTAATTACTCGAATCTCTTATCTTCTATATTACAACATGAATTTTCCTTTCTCAAGAGTTTTTGCTCTCTTTTTTAGCATAGATTTATTCTGCATACCATTTTCGATTCATTTATTTTATGCTATAATACCTTTGGGGTTATGAAAGGGAGGTTTTATGGCGAAAAAATATTCTTTGGCAATTTTTGATTTAGACGGAACGCTTCTTGATACATTGGATGATTTGGCAGACAGCTTAAACCATGCCTTAGAGCAGTGCGGCTTCCCCAAAAGGACGAAGGAAGAAGTCCGCAGCTTTGTGGGCAATGGAAGGCGCAAACTGATAGAGCGCAGCGTTCCAAAAGATACGACGGCATCTGAGATTGACAAAATCTTTGCCGCCTTTGATTCCTATTACGAAATTCATTGCATGGATAAGACAAAGCCTTATGAGGGGATCATCCGGCTGCTTGACGACCTTGGAAAACAAGGGCTTAAGCTGGCTGTCATATCCAACAAAGGAGACAGCGCCGTGCAGGATTTGTGCAGGCAGATTTTTAAAGACCGCTTTGACATCGTAATGGGCGAAAGGGAGGGCATCCGCAAAAAACCGGCTCCCGATTCCGTTAATGAGGTACTGACCCGTCTTGGCGTCCCAAAAGAAGAGGCAATTTACATCGGGGATTCCGAGGTAGACATCCTCACTGCAAAAAATGCCGAAATGGATGCCTGCATTGTCACTTGGGGTTTCCGCGATGCAGCCTACTTAAAAGAACAGGGGGCTCCTTTGCTCGCTTCGTCCACAGAGGAATTGTCCCGCATTCTTGCTCCTATACTTTAAACCTGTACCCCACTCCCCAAATAGTTTCGATATATTGAGGCTTTGCAGTGTCTTGTTCAATCTTTTCACGGATTTTTTTGATATGAACCGTGACGGTGGCAATATCTCCAATGGAGTCCATATCCCAGATTTCCCGGAAAAGCTCCTCTTTGGTATAAACATGGTTGGGATTCTCCGCAAGGAAGGTCAACAGGTCAAATTCCTTGGTGGTAAAGGTTCTCTCCTCGCCGTCCACATAGACACGCCTTGCGGTTTTATCAATGCGGATACCGCGGATTTCCACAATGTCGTTTTGAGGCTTCTGATTGGTTCCCACCAGCCTCTCATAACGCGCCATATGTGCCTTCACCCTTGCCACCAGCTCGCTGGGACTAAAGGGCTTGGTCATATAATCGTCCGCTCCCAGACCTAATCCCCTAATTTTGTCAATATCATCCTTCTTGGCGGACACCATCAAAATGGGAATATTTTTTTGCTCCCGAATGCGTTTGCACACTTCAAACCCATCCATGCCCGGCAGCATCAAATCCAGAATCACCAAATCATATTCTTCGGCTAAAGCTGCCTGCAGTCCGGCATCTCCGGTATTGCAGATATCCACTTTAAAATCGCTTAGTTCCAGATAATCCTTCTCTAAGTCCGCAATGGCTTCTTCATCTTCCACAATTAAAATTCTGCTCATATACTTCCCTCCATAATCATCTTTGCCCAACAAATCTTTATTCCCTTTACTCTTTGTCCTGCAATTCTATATATTTTCTCAATACAAAATGAATACAGGTTCCTTCGCCTTCCTTTGCGGTGGCCCAGATATAACCGCCATGATCCTCAATAATCTTTTTCACAATGGACAGTCCGATGCCGCTGCCGCCCTGGGCGGAATTGCGCGAAGCATCCGTTCTGTAAAACCGCTCAAAAATTCGGGGCAAATCTTTTGCCGCAATTCCCTTACCGTTATCCTCTAGTTCAATCCGTATGGAGTCCTCCTCATCCAAAATGCGGATGTCTATGACTCCATGAGCCTTATCCATATATTTTACGCTGTTGCTGATAATATTATTGATAACCTTTTTCATCTGCTCCGGGTCCGCAATGACAACCGTGTCACTTTCTACCAGATTAGAATAATTTAACTGAATATTGTGGGAGTCCAATTCCAGCCCCACCTCTTCCACGCAGTCCCCAAAATAATCCGCCACATTAATTCTGTGAAAATTATAGGGAATGCGGTTGTTGTCAATGCCGGAATAGATGGTCAGCTCATTGATCAGCTTATCCATGTCATTGGCCTTGTGGTAAATCGTTTTAATATATTTATCCATCTTTTCCGAAGTGTCCGCCACACCGTCCATAATGCCTTCCACATAACCCTTGATAGCCGTGATAGGCGTTTTTAAATCATGGGATATATTACTGATTAATTCTTTATTGGTATTCTCCTGTTGTATTTTCTCCTCAAGGGACTCCTTAAGCTGCATCCGCATGTCTTCATAGTTGCGGTACAAATCCCCTATCTCGCCTTTTTCATCGGTCTGCAGCACATAGTCATAATCGCCTTCCTGAATCTTACGCATGGCTACATTCAACTCGTTAACGGGAATGAACACACCTTTCTGAATCCATCGGGTCAGCATAACGCTGGTAAAAATCAAAATCACCACAATCGCAATCAGCATATCCACCAACAGGTGTTTGGAAATCAAAGAATTCATTTTGGTAATCACAAAAATGCTGCCCTGACTGCCATCTTGAAATAAAAAATCAATCTGCTTTACATAGCTTTCCAATTCATCAAAATAGTATCCCGAGTCCACTGGCAGAACTCCTCCCCCATAAGGAGGAAGCTTCTCCAAAATCTCTTGTGCTGCATTGTACTTCCCTGCATAATAGAGCTCCGCTTCTTTGCGCACAATCAAACAAGTAGATTTGCGGGACACTTCCGTATCCATTTTTTCCAGATATTCTTTGTCTTCCAATTTGGAGGGTTCTTCCCGTAATTGGTCTAACAGCACAAAATACACTTTATCCGTCATATTCACAAACTGCTGCACATTCTCAGTCATCATGTTATAGTCCAATTCATGAATGCCAAATCCCTGTTTTAAATTCATCAGATAAACCATGATAACCATAAACGCTATCACCGTGAGTATCAAGGGCAAAAAGATGATGCTGATAAATGTTACCTGCAGTCTGGTCTTAAATTTCATAGTAATAACCCCTTTCGCTTGTTATGGGTTCGCTTCCTGCCGTGATTACTATGTAATCATTATACCATAAACCACCCGGCAATTCATAAAAACTATGGAAGAATATCATAAAAAAAATATAAAATATATTCTTTTTGGAAAATGGGTTGACAGTCGTCTAAAAATCTTTATAATAAAAATAGGAATGGTTACTGTTTTGGAACGGAGGGTTGTAATGGCTTTAAAACGAAGCAAACAGCGGGATATGATTAAAGCTTTCCTGATGGGAAGAAAAGATCATCCCACCGCCGATGTTGTATATATGAATGTGCGGAAGCAGTACCCCAATATCAGCCTTGGCACAGTATATCGAAATCTGACACTCCTGTCAGATTTGGGAGAAATTAAGCGGCTGAGGGTGGGAGACGGCGTGGATCATTTTGACGCCGATATTTCTCCTCATTATCATTTTGTATGCACGGAATGCGGCGGCGTAACGGACTTAGATATGCCCAGCATTGACAGCATTGTAAATATTGCTGGTGCCGGTTTTGACGGCGCAATTGCCGGTCATGTTACTTATTTTTATGGCACTTGTGGCAACTGTGCCCATGCTTAAATGGTGTTTTACATGCAACCAAGTACGCAGAGAGCATCTGCCCAATGCATGGTTTGCAAAAATAACCTCAACAGGTAATTGCGAAGCTTCGCAAATATCAAAATAAAATCAATGAAAAAGGAGAAAAAAGTATGAAATTCGTATGTCAGGTATGTGGTTATGTGCATGAAGGAAATGAGGCTCCCGCAGAGTGCCCTCAGTGCCATGCTCCCGCTTCCAAGTTCACAGCGCAGAGCGGCGAGAAGAATTGGGCTGCAGAGCATGTTGTAGGCGTTGCTCAGGGTGTTCCTCAGGATATCATTGATGATTTGAGAGCAAACTTCCAGGGTGAGTGTTCTGAAGTAGGTATGTATCTTGCAATGGCAAGAGTTGCACACAGAGAGGGTTATCCTGAAATCGGTCTGTATTGGGAAAAAGCTGCTTATGAAGAGGCAGAACACGCTGCTAAGTTTGCAGAGCTTCTGGGCGAAGTTGTAACTGACTCCACCAAGAAGAATCTGGAGATGAGAGTGGAGGCAGAAAACGGCGCTACCGCTGGTAAGACTGACCTGGCTAAGAGAGCTAAGGAGCAGGGCTTGGATGCTATCCATGACACCGTACATGAAATGGCAAGGGATGAGGCTAGACATGGCAAAGCATTTGCTGGGCTGCTGAAGAGATACTTTGGCTAATGTGAATACCCTGTTTTAAAGGATTTTTGAGAAGTAAGGGAATGAATCAGAAATGGTTTGTTCCCTTTTTGATTGTCCTTTTGTTGTCCTTTACCATTTAGGATAATTTAACAGTAACTATATGTTGTCCTTTTTAGAAGTTGTCCTTTGTTACATTCCTATTTTACCCCATAAATGCCCTATTTTCAAGCCTTTTTCGACATTTCCACAGTTACATCTTACAACAACTCTATAATAACTTATCTGGAATCTTCTGCTATCTTTAATAACTTTCATTACAGTTAGGACAACTTTTTATAATTCTCCTGCTGCCATTTTGAAATATCTCTGAAAGGAGAATTTCAGAATGGTATCAAAAGCAACAAAAAGAAAAGTAGCTGAATTTTGGAATCATAGTTGTGCTATATGCGGCAATAAAGATTTTTTAGAATATCATCATCTAACAGAGAAAAGCAAAGGCGGCACAGATGACTATGACAATTTGATTCTTTTATGCGCCTGCTGCCACGCAACAATACATGGAAGAAAATACAATCCAGACAAGCCGAACTGCCGCACATCAATAGATTATGAATCGGCAATCCCCACACTACAAGCCTACTTTGCCAATGAGATAGGCGCAAGAGAGACAAAAGAAAAGCTGCACTTGTCACAGAAAACCCACTTATCAGAGAGCGCACTATATAAGCGGTACAAAAGAGAACATAACATAGACAAATTTTATAACAATGTAGATTTAACTAACAGCAAAAGGAGTAGCTATGTATCAGATACTTAAAAACATACTTGCAGAAATGACAATAGAAGAAAGAATAGAACTGCTAATAAATGTTTATAAAAATTGCGGTTACTGCCGCTTTTCTTTTACAGGTTAGTTATATAAATCTGTATATCATGCAGCAGATTTTATTTTATACATAATTTTTGATAAAATATATATGTGAAAAGGAAAAAGAGATGTTTTACAGAAATATTTTTGAATATCTGGAAAGTAAACAGAATCCAGATGATATTTATTATAGGTACAGAAAACATAGAGAAAAAATGCGCTTGCAATTTGAAGCACAGGCAGCAGGAGAATATCTGTATAATGAAGCTGTTGCCACTCTGGAAAAAGAGATACAAAAAGTCTTGGATAATCAATAGGACTGGATAAAAAGGATAAGGGGAAAAATAATAGTTTTGTCTAAAATATACAGTTCTAAAATTTCTCCCTTTATCCCCAACACTTAGAGAAAGGAAGTATCAGACATAGAATTATTAGAAAACCATACTTATTCCACAGTGGATATGTATAATTTTTTTGAAGTATCAAAAGACACTTGGAAAAAGAAAAAAGATAATCTGCTGCTTCACTTGCAGCAGTATTATGAATATGAAATTGAATATAATGAAAAAGACAGGCGCAAGCTTGATTATCATATCATTAGAAAAATAAAAGACTATGAACCGCCAAAAGGGAAAAAAGCAAAGCAAAATGCCATTTATTCCAAACAGATAATCAATGTGATTGAAGAAGATAACTGGCAAACTGCTAAAAATGTCAGCAGAATCATTAAAAACCGCAAAGAAATCATAGATTTAAGGCATAAAGATGGTACAATATATGAGTATACAAGAGTAAATATGCGCGCTATGTTTGGCAGAGAAATCGGAGAAGGTGGAACAAAAGGTATAATAACAGATAAAGTATGGTGTGTACCAGACACAGACAACAATATTTACATAGCTTTAGATGATACACAAGTAAAATTCCTTTATAATACCTTTGCCGCCTTAAAAAAGGAGAACAAACAAGATGATTTATCTATTTGCGCCGACTTTGATTCTGGACTAATTACAAAAGAAGAAATGCGGGAAAGACTTAGTTCTAACAGTTTATCATGCTTTATAGCCGCTAAAAATGAATTTAAAGCAAAGTATGGGCATTACCCTGTCAAAGTGCCTGTATATGAAATTTCTGCTTTTGATACCGATACATAATTGTAATTCTTTATTCATATAGCAAAAGGGGAAACACTATGGAAAAATCCGAAAGCAAAAAGTTAATTCCGCTATATTTACAACAGCTTTTCTTAGAAAAGACAGACAAAACCCACTATGTCAGAATGCCCGAAATACTTTCATTTCTGGAAGCTAAAGGGATATTTGCAGACAGAAGGACAATTTATGCGGCTATATCCCTTTTAAATTCCACAGATTTTGAAATTGTGGGAGTGCAGGAGAAAGGCGGCTATAAATACCACCATCCCATAAGGCTATTTAACATAAATGAATTAAAGTTTTTGATTGATTCTATTGCTACATCAAAATTTCTCACTGAAAAGAAGTCAAAAGAGTTAATCAATAAAGTAAAATCTTTAGGCAGCAGCTTTGATAATCAATTTCTTAATAGAAATGTATTATTAGACAGGCGCATTAAAAGCATGAATGATAAGGTATTTAAAAACCTTGATATTATTTATGCTGCAATAACCGCTAACAGACAGATAAACTTTCAATATCTCCATTGGAATCCACAGCGGAAACTTATATCAAAAGCAGGAAAAATATATATAGTTAGTCCTTATGCGGTATCTTTAACAGATGATAACTATTATTTGATTGCTTTTGATAGTGTTTCTAATGAATTAAGGCATTACCGCATAGACAAAATGCAGTCTGTCAAAATTACAGAGAATACAAGAGAGGGAAAAAGTCTTTTCCAGTCTTTTGATATTGCCGACTATTCTAAAAAGACTTTTGGTATGTTTAGCGGCGAAGAAGAAACTGTTACACTTGAAGCTGCAAACAACCTTGCAGGAATTTTTATTGACAGGTTTGGAGAATCCGCTACTATCAGACAAAACTTTGACAATCCGAATACTTTTATTGTCCGAATTTCTGTCTATATCAGTCCACAATTTTTTGCTTGGATATATGGACTTGGAAAGGATATTAAAATCATTTCCCCGAAATCGGTAATAAATGATTTTAAAACCATGACCGAAAACATATTAAACAATTACCGAGAATAACCGAAAATAACCGATTTTTCCGAAATCTCAAAAAATTATTTACCGCCATAATTTTGAATGAATTTGATTATTTTTCCTGCTGCCGCTTTTCCATTTTCAATCTGCTTTTGGAAAGGCTCTAAGTCTGGAAAGACGAAAGCGGTAAAACCATTTTTCAATTATCCCGAAAGTAGACCGCCCCCTTTGCCTGTTCCTGCTGCCGCATACAGTTTATGCAGCAGCTTTAGGAGTGGCATTTACAATCATATCTTTATGGTTAGGATATGTTTCTAAAAACCAATCCTTTACACACTGGTACAATTTACCAGATTCATACCCGAAATCCTCATAATGTGCAATTACATCATCAAAAGTAACAATGTTTTCCCTATCCATGATTCTGATAAATCTTCTCATGTAATCATAAGTAAGACCTTTGTATTCGCTCTTTCTGCTGCCTGCCCTTTTGGACTTAACAGCAATCCTCATATTAGGATATTCCTTTTGAATATCAGCTAACATTTGCTGTTCCTCTGAACCGAACTCTTTTGAAGCGGCATAAAATCCTTTTGTGATTGTGATAGTGTTTGTAATTGCGTCAAATGTAATATTGTTATTCATGGTTAATATCTCCTTTACCCTCTGTCTATTTTAGGCTACTTCCATAATTGCAATTTCTTCTGAATAGGCTTCTTTGTAATTGTCTAAAAACCACTTCTTCACTATTGCATATTTTCCTTGCTTGTTTGCGGCTACCGCTAAGACCTTTTTAAACATTTCCTGTTCTTCTTCTGCTCTATTAGAAATAAATCTTGTCATTTCATCAATGCTCAATCCTTTGTAGGACTTTTTGTTTTCTTTTTTCTCTATTGTTTTGTAAGCAAATGAAAAACCTACAAATTCTTTTCTAAGCTGCTGCATTACTTTAAATTCTGGTGTACCTATCTGACTTGCAGCCTTACCAAACTTCTTTGTAATGATAATTTCCTCTGTTTCAAAGTTGATTGTGTAATTTGTGTTCTTGCTCATGGTTATTATCTCCTTTTTCTAAGTTGTTGTTTGTTGTTTTGCTTTCCTTTATCTTATGTACTTATTATATATTCTTAGGTGTGCAAATTTTTGTACTTGGATAAAAGTTTTTAATACTCTCCAAAAAAATTTTGTACCAAAATAAACCTCAAAATAATTGTACCAAAATTGTTGACAAATCCGCTTTTTCATGGTAAGATAGTAGTATCAAAAAAGAAGTTCGTTTAATTTGGTACAAGAGGAGATAAAAGGACTATGAAAGAAGAATATGGATATTGCAGAATCAGCACATCAAAACAGAACATAGACAGACAAGAGCGAAACATCTTAGAAGTTTATCCTTCTGCCCACATCATCAAAGAGGTTTACACAGGCACTAAAACAACAGGCAGAAAAGAATGGAATAAACTTTACAAACTGGTAAAGCAGGAATCAGCAGCAGGAAAAGAAGTTACAATTATATTTGATTCTGTTTCCAGAATGTCAAGAAATGCAGAAGAAGGATTTTCACTCTATGAAGAATTATTCAATCTTGGAATCAGCCTTGTTTTTCTCAAAGAGCCGCATATAAACACATATACTTATAAAAAAGCCTTAGAAAGCAATATTCAAATGACTGGCACTAATGTAGACTTCATCTTAGAGGGAATCAACAAATACTTATTATCGCTTGCAAAGGAACAAATCAGAATCGCTTTTGAACAAGCGGAAAAAGAGGTTTTAGACTTACATCAGCGGACTTCCGAGGGAATCAAAACCGCAAAACTTAATGGAAAGCAGATAGGCAGAATCAAAGGCAATAAATACACCACCAAAAAAGAAACTGCTGCCAAAGAAATCATTTTGAAGAATAGCAAAGATTTTAATGGTACTAATACCGATTCAGAAGTTATAAAGATTGCAGGAATTTCCAGAAATTCCTATTACAAATATAAAGCCGAATTAAAACAGGCAGCAGGAAATTAAAATCCTGCTGCCTGTTGTTTCATTTGTTTTTGCCATACTGGTTAAAGTTACTATCTATTATATCCTATTAGTTATTCACTGCTTTAAATGTTCCCTGTAATGTTGGTGTACCTACTTCTGCAATATCTCCATACTTTTCTGCATAATATTCATCAAATGTATTAAAAAATTCCCATTTTTCTGCTGTCATAGTTTCATTTTCTGGTATTTCCACTGTACCAAAATTTACACCCACATTAGAAACTTTAAAATTATATGTTATTGAACAATTTCCATCATTAGGCAAATTAATTTTTACACAGTAAATCCCTTTTATAATATCAGCAGTGGTACTTGCAATGCTATCATCATCACTTACTAATTCCCAATCTTCTGTTTTTCCATTTCCAATCAATAATATCATAGTAACATCTTTGTATACTCCATTTTGAATAGGTTTTATATCAATAGTCATTGTTGCATTAGTTTTTGCAGACATACTATTATTAGATTTTTCAATGCTATAACTTTTATCTACTCTAAAATATTCAATAGCATTTTCTGGTGTTAATTCTATTTCTGCCTGCTGTTCATTACTATTCCTACAAGCTGTCAACAACAAACAAAAGCTAATAATAAATGTTACAAATAATTTTCTTTTCATAGTCCATTACCCTTTCTTTCGATTTTTCTTAGGACATTCCGCATTAGCAGGAATCCGCCATGGACTTCCCTTAGAATCCTGCTCCGCATTATTTACTATGCCTTGTCTACACCAACTTGAAATAGTGGCTTGTGTATATCCCCATTTTTCTGCCGCTTCTTTTGTTCCCATATATTCCAATAGCTTCACTTCCTCTCTTGCATAATATCCCCATGCAGAACATTTTAGAGTTTATAACTCTATTTGTCAAGAGTTTACCGCCTTTCGCTTATACTTGTTTGGTGAGGTGTTTAATCATGAAATATAATGAGCGGATAAGGGAAATCAGAGAGGATAATTCCCTAACACAGCAGAAAATAGCCGACCTACTCCACATAGGGCAAAGGACATATGCTGATTATGAGAGTGGCAAAACAAGAATCCCTGTTGATAATCTCTTGATTCTTGCAAAATTTTATAATGTGTCTATGGACTATATTACAGGCGCAAGCAATATCAAATCAGAATATCCAAAAGCATAGGCAGCAGCATTTCTATTCCAATAATGCCGCTGCCTATTGTTTTATTGTTTCTTTGCGTTTTCTACTATGTAGGAATCCAGTCTATTGATTGCCGCCTTTAATTCTTCTTGTAAGGCTTGTAAATAGTATTTTGTACTGTTGGCAATCAATTTAGCTTCTGCCTGTTCTTTTCCTGTATATGCGGCTTCTGCTGCCTTTAAAAGGCATAACAGGGATTCTTGATTATACTCTACCTCTAAAAAATCTCTCATAATTGAATACAGTTCTTCCATGTTCTTAATCTCCCTTCTTGAAGATAGGGAGAAAATTTTTAATATCATCTTAAAAAATAATGGTTCAATAAAATTTCTCCCTATTTTATAGTGACTGTATACAATTACATCTTTTCGAGATTCTTTAACAGTTCATCAACTCCCCTTTCAGAGATAGCAACATAGTATTTATGTGTAACATTGCTATTAGCGTGCCCCATTTGATTGCATAACAAATATTCTGGTGTATTCAAGGCGGCTAAATTTGTTCCATATGTATGCCTTAAATAATGGTATTTAAAGGCTATATTGTGTTCGCCTTGCAAAGTTCTGGAATGGTATTTCATGGAATTAACTGTCTGTATCTTACCATTAGGCAGCGAATTAACTAATTCAAGAGAAGAAATCATATCTCCATTCAAATCTTGTATAAATGTCTGGTTCTGCTGCCTTTGTAAAGCTAATTCTTTTTTATCCTGCTCCTGCTGCCGCTTTAGCTTTTTAAAGTAGTCCTTTAATTTGCTGCACATATAGATTTTTCTCTTTGCGTTTCTGGTTTTCAGAGATACTAATTTTATCAATCCCTCTTGATACTGCATTTGCCTGTCTATTGTGATAATGCCGCTTTTCAAATCCACATTAGACCACTTCAAACCATAACATTCATTTATACGCAAGCCACAATATCTCCCCAACATATAGGCTGTTTCGGCATTTGTACCGCTGAAATAACTGTCTAATCGCTCTATCTCCCTATCATCAAAAGAAACAATGTCTAAATCATCATCAATTTTCAGTTTCGGCATATGTATTTTAGTATCTTTATTTACGCATAATTTGTTGTAGGAATCTACATCAATATAATTTCTGGAATATGCCTGTCCGAATATCAGATAGAACATTTTCAAAAAGGATTCTGTATAGGAATAGGCTCTATTGTCTGTATAATACAATTCTTCCAGATAGTCTTGAATCTCCGCTACTGTAATTTCATCTATGTATCTTTTTCCGAACCGCTCTTTAAGATGATTATTCCATAAAGAATCCTGTTTCTTGATAGTTGCATAGGCTTTTCCGCTCCTGCCCTTTTCACAGTATTCTTGATATACTTCTGCTACTGTCTGCCTTGTAATCTTCTTTTGTGGCGGCAACTGTATTTTAGCTTGCTCTTGCGCTAATGCTATGCTTCTTGCTTTTGCCGCCTGTTTTTGCGTCTTGTAGGGATTGCCTAATTCGTCTTTTACCCTCTTTTGTGCTTTCTTCTTTCCATTTACTGTAAGTACAAACCGATACCCCCAATACCCATTCTCTAACTGATATACTCCTGCTGCCTGTTGTTCTGCCATGATAAAACCTCCTTAGAAATTGTCCTTTTGTTGTCCGAACTTCTAAAGAGGTTATTTATAGTTGTTGTTAGTTGTGTCCTAAATGTTGTCCTTTGCTCTTGACTTGAAGCCCAGTAAATGCTATATTTATGGCAAGTCTATTAGCGCAAATCCCTATGCCCTGTTCATGAGATGGCTCGTGACGAGGCAAGACATGGCAAAGCATTTGAGGGTCTGTTAAAGAGGTACTTTAGTTAAATAAAATATCATAAATTCAATTTTTTAGGGGTATGTCAGAGCAATCTGACATACCTTTATTTTTGTATAATTGGCTGTGTCTGTAGACTAGAAATCAAAGTGTGTTTCATTTGACAAGCCCCCCCAAATATGCTACATTTGTGGATAGAATGATACATTCTAATTTTCCATATTAAGGAGGGATTTTTATGGGTTTTCTGTCAGGAAAGACAGCAATTATTACAGGTGCAGGACGTGCGGTTTTAAGTGATGGGCGCTGCGGCTCCATCGGCTACGGTATCGCAACCGCTTATGCAAAAGAAGGAGCTAATATCGTAATTACTGGACGAAATGTTAAGAAGTTGGAAGATGCAAAAGAAGAATTAGAGCGTTTATACAATATTCAGGTACTTCCCGTAGCGGCTGATGTGAATGCGGGCGCAGACAATCAGGCTGTGGTGCAGGATGTAATCCGCCAGACCATGGATAAATTCGGAAGAATTGATGTGCTGATTAACAATGCACAGGCATCCGCTTCCGGCGTAACTCTTTGCGACCATACCACGGAGCAGTTCGACTTGGCTATATATTCCGGACTTTATGCAACCTTTTATTACATGCAGGCTTGCTATCCCCATCTGGTAGAGACCAAGGGTACCGTTATCAACTTTGCTTCCGGTGCCGGACTGTTCGGCAACTTCGGACAGTGCGCTTATGCTGCTGCCAAAGAAGGTATCCGCGGATTGACCCGTGTGGCTGCCACCGAATGGGCAAAGGACGGCGTAAATGTCAATATCATCTGCCCTCTGGCATGGACGGCACAGCTTGAAAACTTCTCCACTCAATATCCAGATGCTTTCAAGGCAAATGTAAAGATGCCCCCTGCCGGACATTATGGCGATGTGGAATTGGAAATCGGACGGGTATGCGTTCAGCTCGCTTCCCCCGACTTCAAGTATATGACAGGCGAAACCCTCACCTTGGAAGGCGGCATGGGTCAGAGACCTTAATCGGAATTGCCGGATATATGAAACAGAAACAGGGCTATCCCCATGAGGGAGACGCCCTGTTTTTTATGTTTCTTTTTAGTTCCTGATGAAAGGTCTTGTATTTTTTTCTGGTAGGGTTCATACTGTTTCTGTGATGGCATATGAGAACTTACAGAAAAGGAACAATACGAAAACATATGAAAACTGCAAATGTAAATGAAGAGACAAGAGAGATTTTTGAGACTAGGCCGGTCCCCCGTGCGTTGGCGAAGATGGCAATTCCGACCATTGTAAGCCAGCTCATTACTCTGGTCTATAATATAGCGGACACTTGGTTCATTGGACAGACCAATAATCCCTACATGGTGGCGGCATCCTCCTTGGTGTTGACTGTCTTCCTGATGACGACAAGCATCGCCAATCTGTTCGGAGTGGGCGGCGGGAGCCTGGTGGTCCGGCTGCTGGGCAGAAACGACGGGGAGGAGGCGAAGAAGGTGGCTTCTCTGAGT
>CAZGGA010000014.1:0-84755 GCA_964524555.1 uncultured Acetatifactor sp. | reverse complement strand
GAGCAGCTGATTTGTAATCAGCAGGTTATCGGTTCGAGTCCGATCATCGGCTTTTGATAGAAATATCATATGGATGGATTCCCGAGTGGCCAAAGGGGACAGACTGTAAATCTGCTGCAAATTGCTTCGGTGGTTCGAATCCACCTCCATCCATTTTTCTTTTTTGGATGATTTTCAGAAGTGGTTTGAGCAATTTTGGAATGATTTTCAAGAAAGAGGATATAATGTAATAATTAAATATCGCGGGGTGGAGCAGTCTGGAAGCTCGTCGGGCTCATAACCCGAAGGTCATAGGTTCAAATCCTGTCCCCGCTACTCAAGGTTTTTAAACCTTAATGCCCAGATAGCTCAGCTGGTAGTAGCAGAGGACTGAAAATCCTCGTGTCGCTGGTTCGATTCCGGCTCTGGGCATTCAGTGAGAGAATCATTATAAAGCAATGATTCTCTTTTTATTTGCATATAAGGCATTTATTATTTTATAAAAATATAGAAAAAGAGATGTGTATACGATATAATAAGGAAACAGATTTTATGGAGGTATTAGGAGAATGGTGATTTTACCAGAAATTAATACACTAGAAGATTATGAAAAAATGGAAGAGCAAACCAGCCAATTAGATAAGGCTGCCTCAGATATTCAGTGTCTTGAAGAGGCTGTTTCGCTGGATGAGAAGGAACAGGGCAAATTTATAGGTATAAAATGTTTTTATAACGGTCATGGTATGGAAATAAGATTGGTGGATGGCAGGACAATTTATAAACCTTTTTCCAAATATCAATATCTGTATGCTTATACCAATGCAGTACATAAAGATTGGATAAAAGTAGAGAACATAGGTATTTTTGCATTTCATAATGAGAAGGATCAAAAGAATTTTCAGGATTTTATTTATAGCTATAATGCACTGATAAAGAAGATTTTTAATGTGGCAATCGAAAAAATGATTTATATGGTTAATGAGATGATAGTCAATTCCCTTGATTATTTGCAGGCAACTAGACCGCATGTTGAGAAATTGTTGGATTTGATGTGCAATGATAGTCGTTTTACAGAAGAAGACCTATATTTTTCCCTGGCCCATCAGTTTACTATATGGGATGATTTAGGCAATGAATTTATTCAATTTAATGACGAGGATTGCAAACGAAGCAATCAGTTAATGACGGATAAAGAATTTAAAAAGATTATAGACTCTCTTTGGTTTCAAGTGGTACAAATGCAAAATACATTGGGGGATTTTAAGCGCACGGAGCCGGATGCCTACTTAAATCCGTTCATTTATTTAATTATAAGAAAAGAGTTTATTGAAAGATACGCCTCTATTTGGGAAAAGGAGTATCACTGCTCATGCGGAACTGAAAAGCTGGGGCAATATATTAGGAAATGCCTATCTGAGGGAGTGTTATCGAAAGAAGACCAGAGAGGAATTACGGCATTAGCTTGTTGGGCTGTGAAACGACAAAGGAATGATAGAATTGATCTCAGAAGTATGTTCCAAAATGTCAAAAGAGTGATGAATGATACAAATTCCAATGTATTGGACAACTTCGCTCTCGATAACCCAAATAAGAGTCCCCAGACAAAGAAGGTAACTTATAATCTTAGGGGGGATAATAAGCAAAGTGGGAATGTCCAGATAGATGACAGCCAGGAAAGTCTGGAGGAGTTGTTGGAAAAGCTCAATTCTCTGGTTGGATTGGAAAGTGTGAAAAATGATGTTTCATCACTTATTAATTTGTTGCAAATCAGCAAACTCAGAGAAGAGAGAGGCATGAAACAGATACCCATGTCTTTACATCTGGTGTTTTCCGGGAATCCGGGTACAGGAAAAACAACCGTGGCACGCTTGCTGTCAAAGATATATCATAAGCTGGGAGTATTATCTAAGGGGCATCTGATAGAAGTAGACCGTTCAGGGCTGGTGGCAGGCTATGTAGGACAAACTGCCATCAAAGTCCAGGAAGTGGTTCAAAGTGCCTTAGGAGGAATTTTATTTATTGATGAGGCGTATTCCCTGACTGCGAATCGGAGCGCAAGTGATTTTGGATTTGAAGCAGTGGACACGCTGCTCAAAGGGATGGAAGACCACAGAGATGATTTAATTGTTATTGTGGCGGGTTATCCTGAGCCCATGGATAAATTTTTAGATTCTAATCCGGGACTGCGCTCAAGGTTTAACAGATTTTTAACCTTTGAAGATTATACGCCACAGGAATTGACAGCTATGTTTGAGATATCATGCCGTTCTATGGGATATACAGCAAGCGAAGAATGTATTAACTGCGTCAAAGAATATTTTACACAGAGATATGAGACAAGGGATAAAAATTTTGCAAACGGCAGGGAGGTTCGCAATTATTTTGAGATGGCGGTGGTCAATCAAGCTAACAGACTATCCAAGGCAAATGACATTGATGATGAGACATTAACAAGGTTTGAATTGGAGGATGTCCGAAATATAGCGCTATAAAAATTGGTAAATTATGGTTATTAAAGCTGCTTTTGATGTAAAATATGGATTGGGCTAAAATATGCTATGTTTTTGCCCCAGATAGTGATATAATGAAAGCGAAAGTGAAATTTTACAAAAGCTTGCCTTGAATGGGATTTGTATTCGGGAGTATAGCATACAGTGTATATGGGTATGGAAACGGAGAAGGATGGGTTATGACAGAAAAACAAGCGGTAAAGTGGAGGAAAAGATTTGAGGAGCACAGAGCGCTTCGCAGACAGATCAGGCAGGATGCCATAGATATTTTGACATCGCCTACTTTTTGCTCTACCAGAAGGCACATCCAACATGGCAATGTGACAGTGAAAGAGCATTGCATCAATGTGGCAATTGTCAGCCTGATGATTAGCAGGAAACTTCCTATTTCCTGCAGCCGCAGAGAGTTGATTCGGGGGGCACTGCTTCACGATTATTTCTTATATGATTGGCATGACAAGGATTATATCAGTCCCCACAAGCTCCATGGATTTTATCATCCGGGAAAGGCTTTGCAGAATGCATCTAAAGAATATGAACTTACCCCCAGAGAAAGAGAAATCATTATAAAGCATATGTGGCCGCTGACGGTGGTTCCACCCACCTGCAGAGAGGCATGGATTGTGACCACGGCGGATAAATGGTGTTCCCTGATGGAGACATTTCATCTATACAAAGGGCATGGTAAGGTTTTGGAAAGTGCAGACCAGCCCTCATAAGAGAGGAAGCAAACAGTTTGGAGTCATTATGGAATCAACTGAAAACTTATGGGCAGACAGACTATTACCCCTACCATATGCCCGGTCATAAGAGAAAGGCGCTGGGAGAACTTTCCAAAGATATTGTGCAAATAGACATTACCGAAATAGAAGGTTTTGACAATCTTCACCAGCCGGAAGGGATTTTGCTAAAGCTTCAAGAGAAAGCCGCCGAATTATATCATGCGGAGCAAAGCTTTTATTTGGTAAACGGAAGCACCGGAGGAATTTTGAGCGCAATGAGTGCGGCAGTGCCTGAGGGAGGGCGTATCCTGATGGCGAGAAACAGCCATAAGTCGGCATATCATGCGGCATACCTCAGGAATTTAAACATATCTTATTTATATCCGCCTCTGTTGGAAAACTATGATATTTGTGACTCCATTACATCCTTACAGGTAGAGGAAGCGTTAAAGAGAGAATCGGATATTCAAGCGGTTTTTTTAACATCTCCCACCTATGAAGGCAGGATTGCTAATGTGGCAGAGATTGTCAGGGTAGTGCATAAAGCGGGTCTGCCCTTGATTGTAGACGAGGCCCATGGAGCCCATCTGGGGATGGCGGAAGGATTTGCGAAAAACAGCTGTCAGGCTGGGGCAGACATTGTCATTCACAGTGTACATAAAACATTGCCGGCCATGACACAGGCAGCGATTCTTCATGTAAACGGAGACAGAGTTTCAAGGGAAAATTTACAGAGATTTTTACATATTTACCAGAGCAGCAGTCCATCCTATGTACTAATGGCAAGCATTGATAATGCCCTGCGGATTGTGGAGAAACAAGGGACAAGGCTGTTTGCGGAATTTAAGTCCAACTTTGAAAATATGCTGAAAGAATTATCTGGGTGTCGGTATCTTCAATTTTTGCCTGCAGAAGGACAGTGCGGACAAAATCAAAGAAGCCAAGAAGGAACTCACGATATCGGAAAGCTAGTTATCTCCACAAAAAATGCCGGGATTTCCGGTCAGGAACTTTATAGTATTTTATTGGAAAAATACCATTTGCAGTTGGAGATGGCATCTGCAAGTTATTGCCTTGCCATGTTTACCATAGGGGACAGCGAAGAGGCGTATCTGCGCATGACAAAGGCGCTCCTTGCAATAGAAAAAGAACTTGCATCCAAAACTCAAAACGAAAATCCGCTTCAAACTCCTGTCACGGCTCTTTTTGAGAGAAATGATTATTCAGCTCTGCCCTTTGCCAAAGCCTGGGATGGGGAAAAGATACTCGTGCCGCTAGAGCAGGCGGCAGGATGCTATGCAGGAGAATTTATTAATCTGTATCCGCCGGGAATCCCCTTGTTAGTACCGGGAGAACAGATTACAGAAAAGCATTGCAGCTATCTTGCAGAATATTTACAGCAGGGACTGAATGTACAAGGAATAGAACTAAGACAGGCACAGTATTATGTAAGTGTTGTAAAAAAATAAAAGCAATGTGAAAATGAGGGTATCTTATGAGAAAGACAAAGATTATTTGTACCATCGGTCCTGCAAGCGAGAGCGAGGAAAAGTTAAAAGAGTTGATGGAGGCAGGCATGAATGTAGCTCGATTCAACTTTTCCCACGGCACCCATGAGGAGCAGAAAGTAAAATTTGACAGAGTGCTGAAGGTAAGCAGAGAGCTGGGCTTGCCGGTGGCTACTATGTTGGACACCAAGGGACCTGAAATCAGGCTGCGCGATTTTGAAGGCGGTAAAGCGGAGTTAAAATCCGGTCAGACTTTTACTCTGACCACGGAAGAAATCATGGGAACTTCCGAAAAAGCTGCAATATCTTATAAGAATTTAAAAAATGACATATCTGTCGGAACGACCATTTTGATTGATGACGGTCTGATTGAGATGCAGGTGGAAGAGATGAAGGGTGAGGAGATTATCTGCCGCGTCATCAACGGAGGATTTGTCTCCAACCACAAGGGTGTAAATGTGCCGGGAGCAATCCTTTCCATGCCTTACATCAGTGATGTGGACCGGGCGGATATTTTGTTTGGAATCGAGATGGGATATGACTTTCTGGCAGCATCTTTTGCAAGGTGCAAGGAGGATATTCTGGAAGTCAAGCAGATTTTAAAGGAACATGGCAGCCCCATGAAAATCATTGCCAAAATTGAAAATATGCAGGGTATCCAGAATTTGAAGGAAATCCTGAGCGTATCAGACGGCATTATGGTGGCAAGAGGAGATATGGGAGTGGAGATTCCCTTAGAGGAAGTTCCCATATTGCAAAAGAAAATGATCAGTCTTGCCAATGAACAGGGCAAATCCGTTATCACGGCAACCCAGATGCTGGAATCCATGATTAAGAATCCAAGACCTACCAGAGCAGAGACTACGGATATTGCCAATGCCATTTATGACGGAACCACGGCTATCATGCTTTCCGGGGAGAGCGCTGCCGGACAGTATCCGGTGGAGGCGGTGGCTACCATGGCGAAGATTGCAGAGTGTGCGGAAAAGAGCATTGATTACCGCCGCCGCATGACTAATTTGACATCCTGTGACAAGAGTGATATTACTATAGCCATAGCCTATGCTACCTGTTCCACTGCCATGGATTTAGGCGCGGCAGCCATTATCACTGTAACTTTGTCGGGATATACTGCAGAGTCTATTTCCCGTTTTAAGCCCGGCTGTCCTATTATAAGCTGCACCATGGATGAGAAAGTTTCCAGACAGCTCAATTTATTGTGGGGGTTAACTCCCTTGGTTATTAAAAAAGAGGACACTACAGAGGAGCTTTTTGCAAATGCGGTAAAAGAGGCTAAAAAGACCGGATACGTAAAGACCGGGGATATTGTGGTTATCACTGCGGGAGTGCCTTTGGGCATTGCAGGCAAGACCAATATGATACGAGTAGTCGAGGTAGAATAATTTCATGGGCAAGATTGTATACCTTATGGGAAAAAGTTCCAGTGGCAAAGACACTCTTTATAAGGAGCTGTTAAAAGAGCAAAGGGTGCAGCTGCATACCATTATTCCTTATACCACCCGTCCCATCAGAGAAGGGGAAACAGAAGGCGTAGAGTATTTTTTTACGGACGAGGAAGGCTACAGGCACATGGCGGCACAGGGCAAAATCGTGGAAGAAAGAGCTTATCATACATTCCATGGATTGTGGCGTTACTTTACGGTAGATGACGGTCAGGTACAGCTTGCGGAAAAAAACTATATTGCTATTGGCACCTTGGAATCCTATCAAAAAATGAAGGAATATTTTGGGGCGGACAAAATGCTGCCTGTTATGGTAGAATTAGATGACGGAATCCGCTTACAGCGCGCTCTTGACAGGGAAAGGCTGCAGGAACAGCCCAAATATGAGGAATTATGCCGGAGATTTTTAGCGGACAGCGAGGATTTTAGTTCGGAAAAGATGAGAGAAGCAGGCATTACCAGAACCTTCTGCAATGATGACCTGAAAAAATGCCTGGAAGAGATTGTGGAGTACATAAAGACAGGCAAAGCTGCTCAAGGAGAGAGTTACAATGGACATCAAAGTAAATCAAGTGACCCAGAGCGCACCGGTGGAACAGACAAAGCAGGTGCAGCCCGCTGACGGCACTTTCAAATTTATGCTGGCAAGCAATATCGGGGAAACGGAGCTGCAGGAAAGACTGAGTACCTTGATGGAGGAAATCACCCACGAGGGCGAGAAACTTGCAAAGCGCCGGGATGTAAAAGACATGAAACATTACCGGGGCTTGGTCAAAACTTTTCTGAATGAGGTTGTCACCCATTCTCATGCTTTTTCCAGAGAGAATTTTCTGGACAGGCGGGGAAGGCACAGGGTGTATGGCATCATTCGATTAGTGGATGAAAATTTAGACCAGCTGGCGCAGGAATTAATGAAGGACGAGAAGGATAATCTGGCGATTCTGGGCAAAATAGGGGAAATCAGGGGACTGCTTTTGGATATCTTTACATAAATGATGGAAGAGAGTTTCACTTAACGTACAAAGGAGGTGGGCAGATGGCTGATTTTAAGGATATTATCGGGCAGGAGCAGATTAAGGAACATTTGCAGAATGCAATACATACCAAGAAAATTTCACATGCATATATTATAAACGGAGAAAAGTCTTCCGGCAAAGAATTTATTGCAAAGGTGTTTTCCATGGCATTGCAGTGTGAAAAAGACGGAGACAATCCTTGTCAGGAGTGTCATTCCTGCAAGCAGGCATTGTCCGGCAATCATCCGGATATTATCAGAGTTATTCATGAGAAACCCGGGACCATCAGCGTGGAAGACATTCGGGCGCAAGTGAATAATGATGTGGTCATCAAGCCCTACAGCAGCCCTTACAAAATTTATTTGATAAATGAAGCCGAGAAAATGACTGTTCAGGCTCAGAATGCTATTTTAAAGACTCTGGAGGAACCGCCGGAGTATGTTGTGATATTGCTTTTGACTACTAATGTGGATGTTCTGCTGCCTACCATTTTAAGTCGCTGTGTAGTGTTAAACATGAAGCCGGTGGCAGATGAACAGATTAAAAAATATCTGATGGAGCAGATGCAGGTGCCGGATTACAAGGCGGAGGTCTGCGTGGCATTTGCAAGGGGAAATGTAGGAAAGGCAAGACTTTTGGCGGCCAGCGAGGATTTTGAGAATGTGAAAACGGAGGCTATTTCCCTGCTGAAATATATTCAGGATATGGAACTGCATGAAATCGTGGCGGCCATCAAGAAAATCAATGAATATAAGCTGGAGGTAGGGGATTATCTGGATATTATTGCTATCTGGTATCGCGATGTGCTGTTGTTTAAAGCAACAAGAGATGTGAATCATATGATTTTCCGGGAGGAGATTACGACAATCCGCAAAGTGGCACACCGCAGCAGTTATGAGGGAATCGAGGAGATTATTGGGGCTTTGGCCACGGCAAAGCGCAGATTAGATGCCAATGTAAGCTTTGAACTGACCATGGAGCTGCTTCTGCTTACCATTAAGGAAAACGGGTAGGAAAAACTTTCCGGGAAAACATCCCTTTGCAGACAGGCAGATATATGGTACAATAAGCACATATTACAGGAACCGCTTCGCGAACCCTGTAATCAAGTATTCATGGCATATTTGGATATGTTTTGAGAAACAAGTGAGGTAGATAGATGACAAAAGTAATAGGCGTAAGATTTCGGACTGCGGGTAAAATTTATTTTTTTGACCCCAAGAATTTTGAGATAAAGCGGGGAGACAATGTAATTGTGGAAACCGCAAGAGGAATTGAATTCGGAACGGTAGTGTCGGGTGCTAAGGAAGTGGAAGATGAAAAGGTGGTACAGCCCTTGAAGCCGGTTATCCGTGTGGCAAATGAACGGGACAGGGAGCAGGCTGCCAATAATCGGGAAAAAGAAAAGGAAGCTTATCAAATCTGTCTGGAAAAAATTAAGAAGCATAGTCTGGACATGAAGCTGATTGATGCAGAATATACCTTTGACAACAATAAAGTATTGTTCTATTTTACTGCTGATGGCAGAATTGACTTCCGTGAGCTGGTGAAAGATTTGGCTAGTGTGTTTAAGACCCGAATCGAGCTGCGTCAGATAGGAGTCCGGGATGAGACCAAGATTATGGGGGGCATTGGCATCTGTGGGCGCCCTCTGTGCTGCCATAGTTATCTGTCGGACTTTATTCCCGTGTCTATAAAAATGGCGAAGGAGCAGAATCTTTCTTTAAATCCTACAAAGATTTCCGGTGTGTGCGGCAGATTGATGTGCTGCCTGAAAAACGAAGAGGAAACATACGAGGAATTAAACCGGAGGCTGCCCAATATCGGTGACTATGTGACTACGGAGGACGGCTTTAAGGGTGAGGTGCAAAGCGTCAATGTGCTGCGCCAGCTGGTAAAGGTTGTGATTGAAGTCAATGATGAAAGGGAAATCAGGGAGTACGAGGTAGGCAAACTGAATTTCAAGAGAAAACACGGCAGAAAGAATAAGGTTGATCTTTCCAAAGAGGAAATGAAAGAATTGGAGCGTCTGGAAAAGGACGAGAAGAACGAAAGGAAATCGAAGCTGGATGACAATTAATCTGAAAGAAAATGAGCGTTTGGATGAATTGCAGAGAAACGGCTATCGAATCATACAAAATCCCGACAAATTTTGTTTTGGCATGGATGCAGTGTTATTGTCAGGCTTTGCCGCTTCCCATGTGAAAAAAGGGGATGTCCTTTTAGACTTGGGTACAGGCACCGGAATTATCCCCCTTCTGTTGGAGGCTAAGACCGAGTGCGCACACCTGACAGGTTTGGAGATTCAGGAAGAAAGCGCAGATATGGCAGGGAGAAGCGTGGCGCTCAACGGACTGTCGGATAAAATCCATATCATTACCGGAGATATCAAGGAAGCAGGCAGTCTTTTCAAGGCTGCTTCTTTTGACTGTATTACTTGTAATCCGCCCTATATGATTGAAAAGCATGGATTGACCAATCCGGAGGGGCCTAAGGCCATTGCCAGACATGAAATTCTCTGTACCTTGGAAGACGTGGTCAGGGAGACGTCAAAGCTCTTAAAGCCGGGAGGTCGCTTTTTTCTGGTGCACAGACCCTTTCGCTTGGCGGAAATTATGACAACAATGTCACAATACAGATTAGAGCCTAAGAGGATGCAGCTTGTGTACCCTTATGTAAATCAGGAGCCCAATATGGTGCTTTTGGAGGCGGTAAGAGGCGGAAAACCCCGGATGACGGTGGAAAAGCCCCTCATTGTTTATCAGTCGCCGGGAGTTTATATGCAGGAGATTTATGATATCTATGGATACTAGCGTGCAGACAATCGCCTATAGTATTCTGGAAGAAAGGATAACTGAAAAGATATGGCAGGGACTCTATATTTGTGCGCAACCCCCATTGGAAATCTAAAGGATATGACCCCCAGAGTCATAGAAACTTTACGGGCCGTGGATTTGATTGCCGCGGAAGATACCCGCAATAGTATTAAGCTGTTAAACCACTTTGACATCCATACTCCCATGACTAGTTATCACGAATACAATAAAGTGGATAAGGCAAAACAGTTGACGGCGCAGCTCCTTGCCGGGCAAAATATTGCACTCATTACGGATGCCGGAACTCCGGCAATCTCAGACCCCGGTGAAGTGTTGGTAGCTATGTGCCATGAAAACGACATACCTGTCACATCTCTGCCCGGAGCGGCAGCCTGCATTACGGCGTTAACTCTGTCAGGATTAAGTACCAGAAGATTTTGTTTTGAAGGATTTCTGCCAAGCGATAAGAAGGAAAAGGCGGAAGTGCTGCGGGAACTTACGGAGGAAAGCCGCACGATTATTCTCTATGAGGCGCCCCATCATTTGGTGAGAACTTTGCAGGAACTATACGAGGAGCTGGGGAACAGACGGATTACTCTGTGCCGGGAGCTGACCAAGAAATTTGAGACTGTGATGCCAACGACTTTGGAAGCAGCGCTTCGCATCTACGAAACACAGGAGCCCAAGGGCGAATATGTGTTGGTGCTGGAAGGCAAGAGCCGTGCGGAAAAAAGACAGGAGGAGATAGCTTCCTGGGAGAGCATGAGTATAGAGGAACACATGGCGTATTATGAGAGCAGGGGACTAGAACATAAAGAGGCAATGAAGCAGGTGGCAAAGGACAGGGGCGTAGGTAAGAGGGAAATTTATCAAAAGCTTGAAGAGCGAAAGCTTTCGCAAGATATATAAACAAGGAGATGGTACAATGGCAGTCAGTAATTGTGACATGTGTGTCAATTATGTATATGATGAAGATGATGAATGCTATATCTGCATGGTGAATCTGGATGAGGATGAGATGTACCGTTTTCTCACGGGCAGCCAGAAGGAATGCCCTTATTTTCGACTAGATGACGAGTATGGGGTTGTGAGGCACCAGATTTAAAAGTGAAGGAGAGGAGAATTTTATGGTAAGAACATCGGTTATTATAGCAATGGTGGTGACATTGTTCATCAGTCTTTTTCTGCCAATTATTATTTATATTACATATGGCGTAAAAAATAAAGGGAAAGGTGTCTGGCTGGCTTGGCTTTTGGGGGCAGCGGGGTTTTTTGTCCCGCAGATATTGATACGGCTGCCTATTTTAAGTGTACTCTCATTGAGTCAGGGATTTGTCGCCTTTGCGGAAGGACATTATGTGCTGTATTGTCTGGCGCTGGCATTTACGGCGGGGCTGTTTGAAGTGGCTGGCAGATATGCCGTGGCAAAGATAATGGCAAAGAATCTTAGCTTTGAAAAGAGCGTGGCAGCAGGTCTGGGACATGGCGGCATAGAAGCCATGTTGATTGTGGGAATCACCTATATCTTTAATCTGATATATGTCTGGATGATTAATTCGGGAATCTTTCGTATGGTTTCGGGAATTAATGGTTGGGTTGCGATACCGCCGGAAGATATGGCGGTGTACCAAGAGAGCATGCTGGCGGTGCAAGAGATTCTGACGGGCTCTGGTCCTGTTATTTATTATCTGGCAGGCTATGAGAGGATTCTCACCATGATATTTCATGTGGCAATGAGTCTTTTGGTATGTTATTTTGTGTGGAAAGGAAAAGGCATAAAAGGTATCCTTATCTGTTTAGCGCTGCATACAGCGGCGGATTTTGTGACGCCCCTCTTGAACGGATTGGCAACGTCGTATTTGGGAAGTGTGGTTTCGCAGAATACTGCCTATGTGCTGGTATATCTTTATTTGACTGCCATTGCAGTGGGTTCCGTAGTGTTTATTATTAAAATGAGAAAAAGGTGGAATTAAGAACCCCATTTTTCGACGGATTGTGACAGGGCTGTCATGCCTTGCCAATCTTGGCATTTTTATGATTGAGCTTGGACAAGATTTTTTTCTTTAGAAAATAAAATCATGCATATAATGTTTGCTGTAAGCCAATAATAACCTCGTAGAAAATTTAGGAGGTGGAAATATGAGCAACATTTCTGAACTTGACTTACAGAACCTGCGCCACTTAATCGGAGGATTCGACACCACGCACTGCAAGATGAAGGAGTATGCCGGAGAGGCAACTGACCCTCAAATCAAGCAGTTTTTTGAAAAAGGTGCCAAATCCGCAATGGAAAACAAGCAGCAGCTGATGCAGTTTTTAAACTAGATTCCGGAATGAGAGGTAAATGAAATGCAGGAAAAAACAATGGTAGCAGATACACTGGCGAGCATTAACAGCGAGCTGACCCGTTATGCAGGCATGATAGCCCAATCAGAAAATAAGGAGTTAAAGCAGACCTTAAAACAGTTTCGCAATGCCTGTGAGCAGTCACAGGAAGAACTGTACCAGATTGCCCGGGCAAAATCCTATTACGTGCCTGCCAGCAAGGCGACAGAGGAAGAAGTAAAACATGTAAAGAACCTGTTTACCCAGGGAACCTTGTAAGTATACGGGCAGTTTTGCAAAAGCGCCTTTCCGAAACGGAGAGGCGTTTTTTGCAGTACTCATATATGAAATATCCGCATATATTGATAGAAAGGCAAAAAATAAGGAGCAATATGTTAAATTACATATGGGCATTTATGATATTGCTGGGAGTGATTTATGCGGCATGCACCGGCAATATGAGTACGGTGACAAATGCGGCCCTTGACAGCGCAGGGGAAGCAATTTCCCTGTGTATTACCATGGCAGGAGTCGTGGCTCTGTGGATGGGGCTTATGGAAATTGCAAAGGAGGCAGGGGTGATTGCCAAAATGACCAGAGCAATCAATCCATTTTTGAAATTCATGTTTCCCCGAATTCCCGAGGGGCATCCGGCCAAAGAATATATCGCCACAAACATGATTGCCAATGTGCTGGGGCTGGGCTGGGCATGCACTCCGGCAGGATTAAAAGCCATGGAGGAATTGGCAAAGCTGGAGGCGGAGCGTGGGAACCCGGAGTATGCTTCAAAGGAGGGTATCGTGCGGCGCGCCAGCAATGAAATGTGTACCTTTTTGATACTGAATATTTCTTCCCTGCAGTTGATTCCGGTCAATATGATTGCTTACCGAAGCCAATACGGCAGTGCGAATCCTGCGGTTATCATTGCGCCGGCGATTTTGGCGACCTTCATCAGCACTATGGCGGCAATACTTTTTTGTAAGTTCAAAGATAGATAGGTCTCAGAATGACAATGTGTTCCCTTATGCCCGCAATTTGTACCCCCCAAGGCATTTAGGGCTTGTGATATAGAAGCAATCATGGTATAATTACTATATTCAGAGCAAAAATGTCTCAATAGACATTGTGTTAAACCCCTGTTTGCTAAGTAAGGAAGGACATGTTCATGAATACAGAAACAAGGGCTTCGGGAGAATTAAAACTTCAGGATTTTACGCCTGATCAAATACAGGAAATCAAGGAAGGGCTTACGGCAAAGGTAAATGTAGCTATTTATGCCAAATTAGACTTTTCTGCTATTCAGATGCGTCAAATTCGGCTTGGCTTGGAGAACGGGGTGGATGTCTCCCTCTATGCCATTACTGATTATGATTGGCTGCAGATGATGGAGATTCGTAAAGGTCTGGAGCGGAAAGTGGATGTCAGCTCCTATGCTACACCGTCTATTCCCTATGACAAAATGCGCCAATTGCGTAAGGGTCTGGAACAAAAGATAGATCTCATGCCCTATTTGGATATGGAAGCAGGCATTATCAGGGAAATCCTCAAGGCAAAACTTGCGGGTTTTGATATTATGCCCTACATAGAGCAGGGCTATGATTTTGCACAGTTAGAGCAGATTCGCATGGCATACCAGCACGGGGAAGATATGGAGCCTTTCCTGAATGTAGAGTACAGAGCGGCAGCTTTAGAAGAAATCCGCATCGGAATGGAGCACGGAGTGGATGTGTCTTCCTATGCCAGAGCCTGCTATACATGGAGACAGATGAGAGAAATCCGTTTCGGCTTGGAAAAACAGCTGAATACGGTGCTGTATCATAATCCTCTTTATACATGGAGGCAGATGAGAGAAATCCGCCTCGGTCTGGAAAACCGTATTCCCGTGGAAAGCTATCTTCCATTGCGTTATTCCGTTACGGACATGAGGGAGAGACGCCTTGCACTGCAGAAGGAGATGAATGCTGTAGAGCAAAATCTGCAGGTGGCGAATACCAATATTAAGGAAATGCTGGAAGAGGTTGCTAAGGAAGAAAAGGCATTCCGCATTGTGGTCACCCCGGATGATATGGAAGTTTATCTTATGATTCGGGATAAGGATAGAGACTTTACGGAGGAGGATGTCCTGAGTGCTTTATGGAACAACAAGGTAAGAAAAGGAATCCTTCGCAGGGAGATTACTAAGGCTGTGAACGGCACCTATAAGGAGCGCAGTGTTCTGGTGGCTTGCGGACAGGCGCCCCGTTCCGGCAAAGACGGATATTACGAGTTTTTCTTTAAAACCGATGTGAGCAGAAAGCCTAAGGTTTTGGAAGACGGCTCTGTGGACTATCAGAATATTGAATGGTTTGAAACTGTCAAACAAGGTGATAAATTAGCTTATTATCATCCTGCCGAAGAGGGAAGCAACGGCTATAATGTCAAAGGTGATGTGCTTCCTGCCATGAAGGGAAATGAGCAGGGAGTTTTAGTGGGTTCCGGTTTCCAGCTGGAGTCGGATAGGCGTACCTATATTGCTTCAATGGACGGATATGTGGAACAAAAGGACAATAAATTGGAAGTTTCCAATGTGCTGGTGGTGGAGGAAGTCAGCATGGCTACCGGCAATATTGTGTTCAGCGGCAGTGTCTATGTAAAGGGAAATGTCAGCAGTCGTGCCAAAATTCAGGCAGCGGGCGATGTGATGATTGACGGCTTCGTGGAATCCGCGATTATTGAGAGTGGCGGCGATGTGATTTTAAAGCAGGGCATGAATGCTTCTGGTTATGGAAGCGTTACGGCTGGCAAAGATGTAAAGGGCAAGTTTTTGGAGGGCGTGAATGTGAACGCACAAGGCAACATTCAAGTCAACTATTGCCTGAATTGTAATTTGATGGCAGGAGATACCATTGAGGTTTCCGGATATAACGGCTCGCTGGTAGGCGGAACGGCATGCTCCATGAAGGGAATTACCGTTCAGAATGCCGGTAACCGCGCAGGAGTAAAGACTTTCATGAAGGCGGGAATCAACGAAGAGCTTTTGCGGCAGTACAAGGATATTAAGGATCGACTTCGCAAAAACGGTGAGGAGCTCAATGTGTTGGAGAACGCCAAGGCGGAGATTGAAAAGAAATATCCGCCGGAACTGTGCAGCACGCTGGAAATTTACGGAAAGCTTGAGAATGCTATTTTTACAGAGAACAAGCAGAGAGAAGACCTTGTCGAGGAAAAAGCAGCGATGGAAGAAGAACTGAGGCTCATTGATACGGCTACGATAGTGGTCAGGGGAAGGCTGTATGAGGGAGTTGAGGTAGAACTTAACGGCAAACGCTGGAGTTCGGGATATATGATGAATGTAACTATTCGCAAATCACCCAATGAGATGGTTGCGGTTTATAGAAACTGATAGGATGAGAGCAGTATCCGGAAAGGACATTCAATTATGCGGAATAAGGTATTGATTGTAGACGGAGTGGAAGCGGAGCGCCTGTCTTTTATGCAGATGCTGATGGAAGATTATCAGGCTTTGGAGGCAAATAACGGGGAAACGGCCGTGCAGATGATAGAGAAACATTTGGATGAATTGGCTGTCATTCTCTTAAAGCTCATGATACCCAAGATGGATGGATTTAGAGTTTTGGAAATCATGAACGAAAAGAAATGGATTGAAAAGGTGCCCGTGCTGATTATTGATGGGGCAGGTTCTGCGGGAATGCAGAATAAATGTTTCGAGCTGGGCGCTGTGGATTTTCTGAGTAAGCCTTTCGAGGAAGGGCTGGTAAGACATAGGGTGAGCAATTCCGCCAATGCTTTTATTCATCAGGCGCAGCTTGAAGAAAGCGTCCGGCAGAAGAATAAGACTATGGAGCGACAGTACAAACTGTTAAAGCAGCAGGCGGAGGAGCTTAAGCAAAGCAAGCAGGCTGTCATTGATATTCTGGGCTCTGTGGTGGAGTACCGTAATCTGAACAATGCCAGCCATACCAAGCGGGTGAAAGAGATTACCCATATTCTGGCAGAGGCAACCAGAGAGGCTTATCCGGAATATGAATTGACGCCGGAAAAAGTTCAGGTGATTACTTTGGCAAGCACTCTGCACGATATTGGAAAGATAGCAATTCCTGATACGATTCTGCGCAAGCCCACCAAAAAGACGGAGGAGGAGATTGAATTAGAAAAATCTCATACTACCAAGGGCTGCGAGATTATAAAAAGCATTCAGGGAGCATGGGATCAGGAGTATGCGGAGACCTGCATGGACATTTGCAGATATCATCACGAGCGTTATGACGGGAACGGATATCCGGACGGATTGGCGGGAGATGATATCCCTTTGTCCGCACAGATAGTGGCATTGGCAGACCTCTATGATATTCTGGTAAGCGAGAATATCAACAAAAAAGCTTATTCCAAGGAGCAGGCATATCAGATGATTACCTCTGGTGAATGCGGGGTCTTTAATCCCAAGCTGATAAGTGCTTTTAGAAATGCCAAAGAAAAGATAGAGGCATTGGTAGAAAAAGAAACTCCAACAGAAGAATAATATGCTTTTTTGAGTATACTAAGGATTAAACAGATGGCAGAAAAACTGAAGGTCATGGGCACAAAGCTTGAAAAGGCAGCTGCAGGAATATTATTGTTTTTATGTATTTGTATTTTTTGTGGATTTACCTATTATAGCGCAAGATTTACGGTGTTGGACAATGATGGGATTCCATTGGATACACACGACAATGCAGGATGGAATTTACTTGTGTTGACAGTAGTTACAGCAGTAGCTATTCTGTTCCATAGGATTTTGCAGGGTGGGCGTTTGCAAGTTATCAAGCAGCGCATTCAGGCATGGAAGCCTTATATAATAGGTATTGTAACGGTTTATGTATATATCATTAGTGTTATATGGATTTCTAATTGCCATGTTATACCCAGCGGAGACGGTGAGGCGCTTTGCAATGCTGCATACCGAATGATGCTGGGTAATTATATTGACATGAAAGATGCAGGCTATATGGTTATTTTTCCCCATCAGTTTAGTCTGTTAGCCGTGCTTCATCTCATCTTTACCTTGTCTGGAGGATGGAATTATGTAGTATTTCAACACATAAACGCCATATGTATGCCAATACTTTTTTATAGTGGTTATAAATTCTTACAGCTGGTCTGTGAAGATCTGGAAATTGTGCTTTACTATATTCTTTTTTTCCTGGGATGCGTTCCATTATTTTTATATGTGCCTTTGGTATACGGGGAGATTATCTCTATTGCCTTTACAATGCTGTTAATGTGGCAGACCCTTCGATATTGCAAGACAGGTAAAAAAAGCTGCTTTTTATGGGGGACGACAGCGATTGTTCTGGCATGCATGGTGCGTAAGAATTCTTTGATTGTATTGATTGCAGCAGGAATTATTCTGGTAATTCACTCAATAAAAGAAGCCAATGCGCAGGGCGTGGTTTGGCTTCTTGTGATGATTTTGGCGGTTTCCGGGTCTGATAAAGTGATACATATGTACTACGAAAAGCAATCAGGAATTGAAGTGGCAGGCGGGGTTCCCTACATTTCTTGGATTCGTATGGGGCTACAGGATACGGAGATGGGACCCGGTTGGTTTGATAACAGCAGTGTAGAAGTCTTTACGGAGCATGGTTACGATACCGAACAGACGATTTTGGCAGAAAAAATATTGCTCGCAGAAAAATTGAAAGATATGTGGGAGAATAAGACTTACAGCATTGACTTTTTCCGTCGGAAAATATTGACCCAGTGGAATGCCCCGGGATACTATTATACATATGAAGCGAAAAATTTTGATTGCGGTCCGGAAGGGTTTCCAAAGTTTGTAAGACGGATATATTATGATGATGAAATAGCTGTGCAAGCTTTTATGAACAGATATCAGTTTGTACTTTATTTCTATACTGTAGTGTCAGCTATTGTACTATTTGCAGATAGAAAAAAGAAGTATTGTCTGGCGGAGAATTTACTGTATGTGGCTGTAATCGGCGGCTTTTTGTTCAGTATATTGTGGGAAGCCAGCAGTCGTTATGTGCTGCCATATGTGGTGTATATGATTCCATTAGCGGCCATGGGAATATATAGATTGGTGAAAATATCAGACAGACGCAAGGCACTTGAAGAGGAGAACAGTGCTGTAGAAGATAATATGCATTTTAAGAGAAAAACTGCATAAATTTATAAGGACAGATAGGCAGTGGAGTATCCTTTTATGCAAGTATTGACACATGTGTCAGATATTATTATTCCATCAGTGATTTTCTTTGTGGTGGGTTATGGTTTGGTTTCCCGAATCAAGGTTTATGAAGTGTTTTTAAAAGGAGCAAAGGATGGCCTGCGGATTGTTGTGGATATCATTCCTACTCTGGTAGGTCTGATGATGGCAGTGGGTGTTTTGCGGGCATCCGGCTTTTTTGAATTATTGGGCACGGTATTGTCTCCTCTGGCGGAGGCGGTCAAGCTGCCTGCGCAATTGATTCCTTTGTTAATCGTAAAAATGTTTTCGTCTTCGGCGGCAACAGGATTGGTGCTTGATATTTTCAAGAACAATGGACCGGACTCCTATGCGGGCATGATTACCTCCATTCTGATGAGCTGTACCGAGACGATTTTTTATACCATGAGCGTATATTTTCTGGCAGCAAAAGTGACCAAGACAAGACACACTTTGACCGGGGCACTGCTTGCCACTCTGGCGGGAACTATTGCAAGCGTGGTGCTGGCGGCGGGGCTGGTGTAGCGAGAGAAGTTCTGCATTTGATTTGTTTGCCTTTATATCAGCCCTATACTACGCAAAAGAAAGAGATAGGCGGTCAGAGTGACAGAGCTTAAAAAGGTGGTAGCTACTACCACGCTGGAAGTCAGGGTGCCTTCATGTCCCATATTTTTTGCCATGATATAACAGCTCACCGTGGTAGGGGAGCCCAGCATAATCAAAATTGCCACCAGCTTTTCTCCGGTAAAACCCATATGGATGGCAAGGGGAAGAAAAACTGCGGGCAGCACTGCCAGCTTTATAAAAGAAGACACGGTAGTGGGAACCAATTGTTTTAACGCCTTTTTTCCCTCAAATCCGGCGCCAAGACCAAGAAGTGCCAGAGGGGTTGCAAGGCTTGAGATGTTGCTGACGGTTTTGCTGATAATCACCGGAAAGGTGATACGGCATGCAGAAACCACCATGCCCAAAAGAATGCCTAAAATAATGGGATTGGTCAAAATGTTTAAGATAGATTTTTTTAGGGCTGCCTTATTAAGCCCTGCTGCATTGGGGCCGGTAAAGGACAAAACCAGCACAGCGGCTATATTATACAAAGGTACGGTGCCGATAATCATCAGAGGAGCCATGCCTGAGGTCCCATAAATATTTTGAATAAAGGCAATGCCCAGCACAGCAGCGCTGCTTCGGTAGGAAGCCTGAACAAATTCTCCCAACTGCGCCTTATTGCGGTAGGCAAACCCCGCCCCCAGCCAGATGAGCAAGATGGAGGTCAGGGTTACCAGAAAACAGTATAATACATATCGGCTATCCCATACGCTGTAAAAATCTGATTCCGCAATGTCCCGAAAGAGCAGTACCGGAAGAGTCACCTTATAATTAAAGGTGTTAAGAGTCTTAACAAAGGACTCATCCATCATATGTATTTCTTTTAAGACGTAACCTATAACCATCACCAGAAAAACCGGAATGGTGGCATTTAAACTGAAAAGTAACTGTTCCATAGTGCATCCCCATGTAAAATCTCTTCACGCTGATCATTAGCAGACCGCAGCATATTTTAATCCATAAAGAGTATAGGACCGGGAATATTTTTTGTCAACCGGATTTCTTGTTTTTGTCGCCGTTTCCGAAAGTCGTTTTTGCAGCGAAGTAAAGTCCGAGGGACCGCATTCCAGATAAAAGGTGTGAAAACGAAGGTCACTGTAATCTGCTCCCCAAAGGCTCTTGGCGGACTCTTTTAACTCTAAAATCTCCAGATATCCCAGATAATATTTTAAATAATTACAGGGCTCCTCTGTAATATAAGTATAGATGGCCTTTACGGAAGCAGAATTGGAAATACCAAATTTTTCCAGAGTCTCTGCCACCTGATTATAAGAAGCATTTTCATAATGAATCATAATGTCCAACAAAGAATACAGGCATAACTGCAAGCTGCGGCTGTGAGATTCCAGACCGGCTAAAATGGCCTCTTTTCCAAGTCCCTGCTCTCTGTAAATATCAACAGCATAATCATAGGAAATAAATTCTACATACAGTGCCCAGCCTTCTAAATATCCGCCATAGGAAAAGAGCTGCCTGACAAGGTTGTCATTTCCAGACATAAGGCATCTGTTGTGATATACCGTTTGATACAGATGCCCCGGATAACCTTCGTGGGCAAGGGTAGTATATAGCTCGAGTCCCTCAGGAGAATTGCGCTGATTAATATAGATGGTATTTGTATTCGTATCATCCACAGGTGCAGTCAGATAAAAAGCGGGAGCACAATAATCCTCCAGATTCGGAGACACTGACTTTACGGTTACTTCTACTTTGGAAGTTCCCATGAGGTCCGCAGGCAGGGACGGAAAATCCTTTGCCATCCTGCTTTGTAAATCCGTTAACATCACATCCGCATTTTCATAAGGAAAAGTAGAAATGATAGCCGGAGACTGTTCTTTTTCCATAGCGGACTGTTCGGAAAGCAGCTTGCGGATAGCCGCATATTCTCTGGAAAATTGGCGTAATAACAGCTCTTTAATCTCAGAAATATCTCGATAAGAGCCAGTCTCGGAGGCAAGCAGCAGTCGGTAATAGTCTGCGCCATGAGGCTTGGCGGCGAGTCCTCTTAAGGGAATATTTTCATCCATTAGCACATAGAGTCCATCCGCCAAATTTTCATAGGCGGGCAGTAAAACGGTCCGAAGAAGCCGATTGTTTTGTGCCTGATAAGCCGCAGCATCCTCCTTGGTAATTATGCCGGCGTCCATAAGAAGCTGCAGCCGTTCCATAAAGGTAGTTTGAAGAAAATGTGTTTCCTGCTCTAATTCCTCGGATGTGACAATAGTGTCACATTGTTTGATTACTTTTTTTAGTGAGGAAGGAGCCATTAATAATCCTGCCGCTGCTTTTTCCTGCTCATAGACCAAAAGAGAGGCAAAATATTCATCGGTCTGGTCTAAAAGAGCCAGATAATCCGTTACATCCTGCTTTCCCCGAAAGGTATATTCTGCAAGCAGGATGGGCAGATTGGACTGCATGCCGGAGGAGGGAGAAAGGGGTTCGTTGTAATAAGAATAATAACTCAGCTTCAAAGAATTTTCCAAAGAGCGCTTTAACAGCTGATAGGCATAGTTGTCTTTGGAGGGTAGTTTGGAAGCATCAATGCGCTCTAAAGAAGCTAATATGTTTTCTGTGGCGGCTTGACTAGACAAGGTACTTTCCAAACTATAACAGGGAAGAACCGGCTCGTAGGAATGAACTCCAAAATTTTCAGGATAGGCAAGAGTATAGTGCATATTTAAAGTGTTTCCCCTCATCTCGTCCAAAAAGAGCTGTGTGCTGATATGGGAAAATTTTTTTTCATCACTTCTGTATTTAAATAAAAAGAGAGTAGAACAGGAGAAAAGCAGAAATAAGATGCAGACTGCTGTCAGCTGCTTGACGTTTAAAGCATTTCTACGCTTCAAGGCAATAACCACCATTCTGTTACATTAGTACAGAATATGCCGCAAAACAGAGAAAGATTCTGCCAAAAGGCGCACTTGTTCTCAATATGGAAGTTATGGCAGGTGCTTTAACGCATCCTGCCATAGTTACCATAAATCAGATGATTCATTTCAACGGTCTGACTTTGCCTGCCTGCCGTTAAGGTATAAGTTTGTCCCTGTGCGATTTCAGGGCAGCTTACAACCACACAGTTATAAGGCTTTTCGGGAGTATAAGAAAGAAGTTCTTTTCCTGCAGAATCCGTAAGGATAACAGTATCTCCCGAGGATGCCGGTGCAGAGAGTCTCACCAGCATGGAGCCTTGCGTAGAATCTTCGCCAAAATTCTGCGCCATAGAGCCGGAACCTGCTGCTATTACCATGCCGCCGGTAATCAATGCAGTTCCGTCATAATCCAAGGCGCTGTTACCATCATTGGCAGGACCGGAGACATAGACCTCACCGCCTGTTACTGCCAGATTGCCGTTGGAATCAATACCATCGCCGTTTGCAGTAATGTGGAGAATACCGCCGTTTATCAGGATGAGGCAGTTATTATTTGCCATAAAGGGGCTGCCGCCCTGAGCCCTGCCGCCGCCATTTCTTTTGTCAAAACCGCCAAACTCTTCAGGGTCAAAAGGCATTTCTCTGCCGTCAAAATTTTTAGGATTAGTGCCATCTTTCTTTTTAAAGTTGTCAAATCCCTCAGGGTCAGAAGGCATCTCCCTGCCGTTAAAATCCTTAGGAGAAACAGCGCCCTTTTTCTCAAAACCGCCCCAATTTTCAGAAGAGGAGCCGTCAGCAGCATTAATGCCATCGTCTTGGGCATCCAGCGTAATGTTTCCGCCGTTTATGGTGATTGTCTGTCCTTCTAATCCTTCATAGCACTTGTCAATTATGACATTTCCGTCATTTATTATCAAATCGCCATCAGCATGAAAACCATCGTCTTCCACCAAAAGGGAAAAAGTACCACCGTCTATTTGAAGAGTGGAGGAAGCATCCAAGCCGTCAGAATCACATTCTATGGTAAAATGGCCGCCTCCGATATAAATAAATCCTTTTTCCGCAGAATCATTATTTTCGCTATGAATCCCGTCTTTTCCGGCATAAAGGGAGAAAACGCCATCGGCAATACGGACGCTGTCCTTGCCGGAAAGTGTGGTGGAGGCAGCGGTAATATGGTAAGTTCCTCCTGTAATTTTTAAATCATCCTTGGAGACAATACCGTGGCCATTGGGTGATTGGACCGTCAGGGAACCACTGCCGTTTATGGTCAGGTCGGATTTTGCAAAAATGGTTCCGTCAATTTTATTATCATCAATGGAGTCAAAATTTCCGCTGCTCAGACTGTTTGCAGAGCCCGAAGCCAATGTAACAAATACCTTATCGGCGTTTTTTACATAGATGGCTGCGCTGGAATTACAATTAATATCTACACTGTCAAGCACCAGCCGAACTTTATCCGTATCCCCGGCATCCACTACAATCCTTCCGTCCCTTAAAGAGCCAGATAACAAATAAGTACCTTCTTTTGTGATTGTGACAATGCTGTCATTTATTGACACATTTTTATCACTGCAGGAGGATGCATTGTCAGCAAGGGTAATAAGAGTTGCCGAGCTGTCGTCATATCCTATTTCTTTGTCGCGGTTTGTAAACATATCCGCCGCATTTAAGTAAGTAACGGAAACATCAAAAAATCCGGTATTCACCACAGTAAAATTTGTGGAGGAAGCGGCGGCAGAAACTGTAGTGGAAGAATCTGTAAGCGCATCCCCCAATGCATCTGTATTCTGAGCAGATAGCATATTGACACAGCCCGTAAGACATAAGGATGGCAGGATGGTCATGCAGAGGGCAGCCGCACACGCGCGAGTTTTAAGTTTTAAAACTTTACAATTCATATGTTACCTCCTCCTGTCTGGCAAGGCGAATTTCTAAATTGCCGTTTCTGCAACGAAGGGCATCCAGAAATTCTTTTTCCTTGGAATTATCTTTTAAAGTGACATGATAATGCAGTTTGAAGAGACTGCCCATATTAGTGGTTTTGACGGATACCATCTCATGACGGCTGGTGTATTCTTTCAGCAAATCCTGAAACACATCCCCATAATTCAAATCCTCTGGAATGGTAATATGAAGGGATTTTTCAAGACAGGTACTCTTCCGGCCTCCAAAGTTGATGCAGTTAAAAAAAACCATCAGCCCTCCGAGAATCAGGGAAAATAAGAAGGCATAGCCCAAATAACCCATACCGGTCATTAAGCCTGCGCCCATGGCAAGAAAGATAGCGCCGATTTCTCTGGCAGTGCCGGGAACGGAGCGGAAGCGCACCAAACTAAAAGCGCCGGCAACGGCTACCCCCGCCCCCACATTGCCGTTTACCATCATAATAATCACGCATACAATGGCAGGCAGAAGGGCTAGGGTTGCCAAAAAGCTCTGAGTGGAACGGGTTTTAAACTTATAAGCCAATGCCAGGAAAATACCGATTAAAATGGACGCACCCATACAGAGTAAAAATTGCGGAACGTTTATAGTGTTGGTTGTGTTAGTATTAAAAATTCCTTGAAACAGTACGTTAAGCATAACGGTAGGAACCTCCTTTTAATTGATTTTGATAAATGGCGGCATAAGCCGAACCATACTTAGAAAAATTGGTTTTATAAATATGATTTTCGCTGAGCAGCCGCACAAACCACATAGGAAATGCCTCTGCGACTTTTACTTCCATCAAAATGCAGTTTTTGTCCAGAAGGGGAGCTCCATAAATTCCGCTCTCCAGATTTAAATCATAATCCCGCCATAGAAGATGGTCGTCAAAGGTAATGCGAAATTCGTGGTCATTCTTTGCATAATAAGCATCCCTTTTATAAGTCAGAAGCACTGCAGGACGAAGACCCTCATACATCTGCAAAAAATAATCAATTTCACGGATGATCTGGCTGTCCGGGGCGGCTTTTCCCTTTAAGAGATAATCATATGCCTGAGCGGCGCTCATGGCTGCCCGGCGTTTGTACACTACGGAATCATACTTTTTCTTTAACTCTACAAACACCATTTGGCTGCTGTCACCGATTCCGTAACTGCGCAGCCGCAGTTTTTCTTTATAGAGGGGATGCTCCAGAGAGCGCCGCACCAGAAGATAATCGGGGGTGTCAAAATAAAGACTGCATAGAGTATTTTGACCGTGGACATCCGCAATCATATGTTCCGCCATGGCATTTTGAATCACTGCCATCTGCGATTTGGTAATTAAATATTTAATTTCATAGCGTTTAAAGGTCATTTGTTCGCTCATAAGCACCTCCTGTTTTCATCACAATAATAAGATAGCAGGAAAACCTTAAAGGAACTTTAAAGAAATATTTTAATATAAAAATAAAGGAGAAAGCTTCTCAGGTTAAATGTTTTGAATATCATACTGTGTTGTGCTATACTTGTGGAGAGCAATACATAGAGAATGTTTTTGACATTAGTGGCTCAATCTAATCTTCTAGCGATGTTAGTGATAAGCTGCTTGGGTTAGAGAGGTGAAATAATAGTGAAAGAAAAAAGAATTTTTAGATATGTACTTGCGGATGCGGGAGGTATGATTTCACAAGTTGATGTAATTGAAAACTTGGAAAAGGAAAATGTGAGATGCTTATATTTTGAAAGAAATAGATCTATTGGAGATGAAGCTAATACAAAGATAGATTTTTTCACAGCTACTATTAGCTGTGAAGATATAAGTAAGATCAAGAAAGCAATGTATAAACATAAGGATATTTTTGCTTTTAAAGAAGTTGAATTTCCATTGGTGTTGGACGGTGTTATCAATACTTTTGAGTTTTCACTTGAAAAAAATCTTGTTAATGAGATTAAAGCGTACAATATCTGGGTGTTTAAAGAAGCGCCAGAACCACCACATAAAGGAAAAGAAGTATTGATGGTATATGATGAAATTTCACAGATACTTATGGATAATGGGGTAAATGAAAAATACCTTAAATTATGCTAGCAGACTTTCTTTAGTGGAACATTTTTTCGGAGAGAGTAAATTATCCCGAACAAGGAGGAGCAGTATGTTGCGAACACAAAATGTACAGACAAAAAAGGCTATGTACACCTTGGCGGAACTGCAGCTGGCCAGCGGGGAATTGGAGATCGCAAAGAAATATCTGAAGGGCGAGGCCGGGGAGGAGTCCCTGGCAGGTCTGACTTTTCGGGATATGGAGGCACTGCCGGAAGACAAAGTGCAGGAGTTTGTCACCCGGTTTGAGTCCTGTTTGGAGAAAGGGTACTATGAGAAGGCTGCCAGATTCTTTAATCTGGTGTACGCCATAGGCAATTCCACCTGTTATGTGTGTTTTCCGCATATGTATTTTCCGTATACGGAAGTGTATAAGCGTGATCTGTATATTAAGGCGAACGCTGGAATCCTGCAGCTGAATCGCAGCAAGGTGCTGGCGGTTCTCGCTCAGCAATATGCTGCCAGCAGAGATACAATTTCGATGCATTTATACAGCGTTACTGCTGATTTGGGCACTATGGCTCAGTCAAATCCCCAGGTTGTGTTGCAGGCTTACCGGGAATGTAAAGCGCCGCAGCCCAATGGGCGAATACTGCTCCTGACCCTGTATTTTTACCTCTGCTACGGAAAGAATGAACTGAATGAGGGAGAGAAACTTAGGAAAAAGAAAGAGGTACAGCAGGGAATCTCCCACACCGGTCCCTCCTGCGCCCTGGGTCTGGGCGGGGTGCTGATGAATGACGAAGATAGGGCGCTGCTTGCGGAATATGAAGCCATGCTGGTGGAGTCCCTGGGAATGCTGTTTGTTCCCGATGCCACCGGGGAACAGCAGATCTGTGAGATTCAGAAGCAGATCCGTCAGGGCACTCTGACGAAGGACCAGCTGGCGGGTATCCGGGGCAGGAGAACCAATAAAAGAATGTTCCGTCAATTGGGTGGCTGTGCTTATGTCAATTATATGCTTTCCGAGCAGGTGCGCTCCGTGGTCATGGTCTGCGGCGCAGCCGATTCTCAGAAGATGCTGGATGCTATAGAATGGATGGATCTTCGGGGAGAGATCGGCCATGTGGCTGGAGAATTGGAGGAGCTTTTCTGCATTCCCAACCGGGAGAGTATCTCCTGGGCGGCAGACCAGCGAACGAGACATGACACGAGGCATGATGCTATTGAAGAGCTGCTTTGTGTGCAATTTCGCAGACGCAGGGAGGATTTTCTGGAAATCTTCAAAAACGCGGGTTATCGAGAGACCAGGGCCATGGCGGAGATCATCCGCAAAGAGGATCCTGCGCTGTACGAGCAGGAAGTGCTGAACAAGGAGGACGTGCTGCAGGACAAGCTCATGGACATGATGACTAACGGACTTTCTTGTGCCAACGAGGTCAAGGACTACCTCACAGGCAGGGCAGATCTGTCTACGCTCTATCCCTTCAAGGACCAGCACGCCGACTGGCACAGGCAGAGCGGATTTTATGAGAGATGGGCTCTGTTACACTATGACGAAACCTACCATAACGAGGACTTTTTCGGACGCTGTATGGCTTATATGGCGCTGATGGAAAAGAGAGATTTTTTCATCACCTCTCTGTATTATGGTGATGATTTGGTCCAGAAAAATCTGGAGGCTATATTCGGGGGATTGGACCATGCGGGAATAGATGTGGCGGGGCAGCTCCAGGTAATTATGTTGATATTGGATGATATAGTTATGGAATGCGAAAAGGTTTCTACAGTTATAGAGAGCGAAACGCAGGACATTATCAATGGCTGTATTCCTATTTTCCAGCAGTATCTGGCGGAGCGCACTCAGGAGACTGTAAAGGCTTTTTCCGAGGCAGGGATTTACGGACGGTGCTTTGCCCTGCGGGTGTATAGCGGCAAGGCAAAGATACAGATCACGGAGGGAAACCGGGAGTCCTGCATGGCTGCCCGGGAGGAATTCGCCAAGGGAAAGGATGCCTGGAAGGAGCAGATTCTGTCCTACAGCAAGGACAGTTCCATGCAGGTAAGGCAGGAGCTGGAAAAGCTGCTGACAGACCGCCCCGGCTGGAGGGAAGAGGTCAAAGAGCTGCTCTCCTCCAAAAAGGCGGCGGAGCGGGAGCTGGGAATCCGGGTGCTTGCCAATTGGAATACACCCCAGGACCAGGAGACTCTGCAGGAGTTATACGGCAGTGAAAAAAATGCCAAGATTCGCGCACTACTAGACACTGTGCTGGGCTATGAGACAGTGGAGGCAGACACCGGGGAGGGCGCTGCAGGAGAGGGCAGACCGGATTTGATAAAGAAGGATGGGAAAATATCCTTTAGGAAATACCTCCGGCCTTGAGGTCCAAAAAATGCTGAGTGCTGTATGCTGCCTCCATCCACGGCGGCAGTGATATCGTCAAGAACCTGCTTTTCCGAGATTTGACATTGTAGCCGCTTTGCGTTATACTACAGTAGTTATAGTGGGGCTTAAATTATGAAAAACAAAAGCTTTTTGCAAAGTGTGAAGTGTGCTATAAAGGGCGCGACAAGCGGTTTTCGTGCGGAGCGTAATTTTAAGATCTATACGGTCATTGCGCTTGTTTTTCTCGTGCTGAATATTATCACATCATCGGGCTTGTACGATTACATTATCCTGCTCGCATTGGCTTGCGGGGCTTTTGCCGTCGAATATATCAATACTGCGATAGAGCGTCTGTGTGACAGTTTTTGCCCCGAGGATGACAAGAATGTGAGGTTCATCAAGGACGTGTCGGCGGCTGCAGTGCTTGTCATGGGAGTTGCGTTTTTCAGCGCTGAGGGTGCGATACTGATTTCAAATCTGCTATGATTATTTTGAAAATGTACATAACGATGATTCCTGTAATCATCGCGGGAATACTGAATATGCTGTTCGTAAAAACGCCGCTGTATAAACGGATTAATCGTCCGATTGACGGCGGCGGGACGTTTCGCGACGGCAGGCAAGTTTTCGGGGAAAACAAGACGTGGGCGGGATTTTTCGGAATGATTGTTTTTGGAGCAGCGGCGCAGGTGCTGTGGGGGTTCGTGTGTATGGAATTTCCTGAGCTCTGCTCGATTTATTCACGATTTGGGAACACTCCGCTGTTCAATCTTGTGGCAGGGGCGGCAATGGGCTTTGCGTATGTTCTTTTCGAGCTTCCGAACAGCTTTGTCAAGCGCCGTCTTGATATTCCCAGCGGGAAAACGGTGCGCGGTTTAAAGGGCGCAGTGTTCTTTGTCGTTGATCAGGTGGATTCGCTTTTTGGAGTTGCGGGAGTGTTCGCAGTGCTGTTTCCGATGACAATTTGGGAATATTTTGCGTATATTCTTCTCGGTGCGGGAACGCACATTGCCGTCAACTCAATACTATATGCCACGGGAATTCGCAAAAATTTGTGAGGGAAAAATGTTTATCGGGAAATACAACAGATCTGTGATTTTAACATACGTTGGTGTTGCGGCGGCGTTCGCGGGAATAGCTTTCGCCGTTGAGGGTATGCTTGCGCCTGCAATGATTGCGCTTGCTGTTGCGGGAATATGTGATCTCTTTGACGGAGTTATCGCGCGGCGGTGCAAGCGCGATAAGTCTGAAATGGAATTCGGTGTGCAGATAGATACCCTTGCAGATGTTGTGGGATTTCTGGCGTTGCCCGCGGTGCTGGGCATGAGACTTGCGGACGGCGTGGGTATTGTAAAATATCTGCTTCTTTTTGGCTACGTTTTGTGTGGAATCATACGTCTTGCGTGGTTCAATACCTCTGCGGCAGCAGGGGGTGTGCGGACGCATTACGATGGACTCCCCGTAACATACGCGGCGCTGATTTTTCCCGTAACACATGCAGTTTTGGGATTTTTTCCCGAATGTAACGCCGCATTGATATGGGCGGCGGAATACGCAATTATCGCGGTGCTGTTTATCCTAGATGTGAAGATTGCTAAGCCCCGTGGAGCATGGTACATTTTTTTCGGCGCGCTTGCTGTGGGGATTATTGCGTTGATTTTGGTGAGAGATGTTCTATGATGATTTATGACAGAGCTGCGGGAGAACTCCGTGAGGAGCTTGAATATGGCGCGAGGAGCCTTGACTTTCTCTATAATACGGTGTTTGGTAGAGCACTGCTGAAAGCGTTTTTCTGCCGCAGTATCTATTCTAAAATAAACGGAGCGTTTATGAAGAGCAGGCTTTCGGTTAGAAAGATCAGCCCCTTTATCGAAAAATATGGCATTGATCTTTCACTGTGCGAACGCACGGAATTCAACAGCTTCGACGATTTTTTCACCCGCCGATGCCGCTTCACCACCGACTGTTCCGCTGATGAGCTGATAGCACCGTGCTGCGGGAGGCTTGCCGCGTACCCGATAGCCGACGAGCTCACGTTGAAGATCAAGCGCAGCGTATATACATTGTCGGAAATCGCAGGTGGAATTGATGTTTCGGACTTTGGTGAGGGAGTTTGTCTTGTTTACCGTCTTGCCGTTGAAGATTGTCACAGGTACGTCTTTTGTGACGACGGCGAACTTATTCGCAGGTTGGAGCTTCCCGGAGAGCTTCATACGGTGCGCCCGATTTCGGAAAAATACCGTGTTTTCTCGCGCAATCATCGCGTCTGCTCCCTGCTCAAAACCGAGCACTTCGGGGAGATGATACAGATAGAGGTTGGGGCTTTGCAGATCGGAAAGATTACCAATCACACTGTCACGAGCTTTTCGCGAATGGACGAAAAGGGATATTTCGGCTTTGGCGGTTCGACGATAATACAGCTCTTCAAAAGCGGTGTGGTAGAGCTCGATGACGATATACGCTCAAATTCCGAAAACGGCACGGAAACGCTCATTAAAACAGGCGAGAGAGTAGCGAGGAGGGTAAAATGCTAAAGCGTCTTAACATTTATTTCAAGGAAATGTATCCGATCATTCCGCGTCTTTTGCTCGGGATTATCGTATTTGGCGAGATATATTTCATCGTACTGCTGAACAATGGCGTGACGGAATTCCAGATCAATTATCAGGAATTTATCGGCGGCTTTACGGTGTTCAGCTTTCTTCTTTGGCTCCGTATCGCAGACGACTTCAAGGATTACGAGCTTGACTGTCGCCTGTTCTCGAGCAGACCGCTTCCATCAGGCCGCGTAAAAAAGCAAGATCTAGCCATTTTCGTGGGAATTCTTATTGCCGTGACTGTGGCACTGAACGCTGTTTTTATGAACAACATCTGGTTTTTCCTGTTTCTGTATGTTTACGGAACGCTGATGTCGCTGTGGTTTTTCAGCAAGAAAAAGATACAGAAAAGTCTGCCGCTGGCGCTTGTAACGCACAATCCCGTGCAGATGATAATGAATGTTTACATCATTTCGTTCACTTGCATAAAATACGGTCTTTCAGCGTGGACGCTTACGAACTTCCTTGCCGCGTGGACGCTTTATTTTCCTGCGCTTATCTGGGAGGTTTCGCGGAAGATACGCGCTCCGAAGGATGAGACGGAATACGTTACATACTCCAAGCTGTTCGGCTACCAAAAGTCAACTGTGTTCGTGCTTGTTCTCACTTGGGTGGACATTCTCACGAACGTGCTCCTTGTGTGGAACCTTAACAAGATATCCGTCGTGGCGCTTCTCCTCAACACGGGATGGATGACGCTGAAATTCACGCAATTCATAAAAGACCCGACGCGCTTTAAAATCGTCGATAAGGTGGAGCGCTACACATACATTCAGGAAACGATGATGCTCGTTACAGTAGCGGCGTTCCTGATTTTCGGAAAGGTGTAAGTATGATAATCAGTGCTGAAAATTATATGCGGCAGCCCATTGGCGCAAAGGCGGGAAATCTCTTTAAACTGCGGGAAAACGGTTTTAACGTCCCGCCGTTTTTCTGCGTTTTCGGGGAAGAAAAATGTGATTTGGAGAGATATGCGTCGGACTTTTTCGGGGAGGACAAGCTCGTTTCGGTGCGCTCATCGGCGAGTGCTGAGGATGGCGCAAGTGTGTCGTTTGCGGGACAGTTTCATACAGAGCTGGAGCTTCCTATAAGTGAGATTCATTCCGCTGTGGAACGCGTATGCTCCGTGCCCAAAAGTGAAGGGTTTTCCGAATACTGCAAAACGAACGGAATTGCTCCCGAAAAGATTACTGTCTGCGCTATTGTTCAGAAAATGATATCCGCCGATATGTCGGGAGTGATCTTCACCGCAAATCCACAAGGTATCATAAATGAAACAGTAGTGGTCATCGGCAGAGGAACGGGCGACAATGTAGTCGAGGACAAAGCTCCGACAAGCACGTACTACTACAATACCACGGACGGGCTCTATTACAGCGAGCAGACGGAGAATTCCCCAAAGATATCGGAAGCTGTTCTTAAAGAGCTTGTTGAGATTTCGGAGAAAATAAATAAACTTTTCGGTCATGAGTGCGACATTGAGTTCGCGATAAAAAACAGCGAGATTTTTATCCTGCAAGCGCGTCCGATAACCTCGCTGAAATGCGATTCTCCGATTGTTCTTGACAACAGCAACATTGTCGAAAGTTACCCGGGAATTACGCTGCCGCTTACGCAGAGCTTTATCCGTACGGCGTATTACCGCGTTTTTCGTTCCGCTCTGCTTCGGTTGACTCACGAGCCGAAAACTGTCGCCATGATTGACGATATTCTCCGAAACATGGTGGATGCGGCGAGCGGACGGATATACTACCGTATCAGCAATTGGTATGATGTTATTTTGTTCCTGCCGTTCAGTGGGAAAATAATCCCCGTGTGGCAGGAAATGCTCGGAGTGAAGAACAAAAACATCACGTCTCATTATGATCGAAAGATTGGATTTGTAACTCACGTTAAGGTCACGCTGTCGTTTGTTTGGCTGATACTCGCGTGCCCGAGACTTATGGAGAAGCTCGATGTTGAGTTTAAGGAAATGATAAAGTTTTTCAAGTCTGTTGATCTCGATTCCGCGGGAGCGGAGGAGATACTTTTGCATTATCGGAACGTTCTTGACAAGGTTACAGCGAAGTGGGATTTGACCTTGGCAAACGATATGTACACGTTCATTTTCACGGGACTGCTGAAGTCTCGGTTAAAGTCGAATCCCGCAGAAGCCAACCGCCTCATCTCAGGGCTTAACGGGATAGAGAGCATGAAGCCCGTGACGGAGCTTGTAAAGCTCTCGCAGCACGCGAAAGAGAGCGGAGAGCTTGTGCGGCTTGGGAGAATACATAACACGGAGGATTTCCACGCATACATGCAAAACGGCAAGCTCGCGCAAAGGCTCGAGGAATACATCGAGTGTTACGGAGACCGCAACGCCGAGGAGCTCAAGCTCGAAAGCCTGACTTTTCGCACGAACCCCGAGCTTCTTGCGCAGAAGATCGTTCAGTACGCGGAAGCAGGCGCAGAAGTATCGGAGGGTTTTGAACAAAAAGATGCGCCGAAGGGTTTGTGCAAAGCATTCGCGAAGAGGGCGGCAGTCGGGATAAAGAACCGCGAAAAGTCCCGCTTGAACCGCTCGAGACTTTACGGAATGATGCGTTCGATGATGCTTAAAGTCGGAGAGGAGCTTAGCATCGCCGGTGTGATTTCTGCGCCCCGGGACATTTTTTATCTCGAATATTCCGAGGTTGAAACGGCGGTGAAAAGTGGAAAGAATATGCAAAGTATTGTTGAACAGCGCCGCGAGATGTATCAGCGATTTGAGAAACTCCCTGCGTATACGCGTCTAATCTTCGCAGAAAAGGTCTTTGACAGAGCCCCGAAAAGCGTCGGCGGAATGGAAACGAACCGCACTGCAAACACGCTTGAGGGCACACCATGCTCCGCGGGAAAAGCGCGAGGCGAGGTGATTGTCATCACTGATCCGACTTCTTGTCCAGACACAACAGGAAAGATAATAGTCGCCAAAATGACCGATCCGGGTTGGGTATTTCTCATCGTCAGCGCGGCGGGAATCATCACGGAAAAGGGCTCGCTGTTGTCGCACACAGCGATCATCTCCCGAGAGTTGAAAAAGCCTGCGGTCGTCGGAGTTGACGGCGCGGCGAGTATCCTTGGAAACGGCGATATGGTCGAGGTTGACGGAGCTACAGGACGGATAACAGTGATAGAGAGGAGCACAGAATGAAGAGTGTTTACGAGTACCTGCAAGAGGACAAGGTGAAATGGAGAGACCTTCCATATATTAGCGTGAAAACGGACGGACGGTTCGTTGCGCGGACATTCGGTGAGGTTGTCTCCGACGCGGAAGCTCTTGCCCGCGGACTGATCTTAGAGGGCGTTCGAGGAAACGTGATGCTTTACTCGCCGAACAGCTATTATTGGGCGGTGGCGGATCTGGCTGTGCTCGGATATGTCGGCACGATTGTTCCCATAAACAGCGAGTGGACGGCGTTTGACATCGAGAGAACACTGTCTGTCATCGAGGTCGGCGCGATACTCTATTCCGCAGACAAGCAGAACGAGATCGACGAACTCCAAAAAAAGTGCCCCGAGCTGCGTTTTATTTGTATTGAGAGTGAGTTCCCGAGATTGATCCAAAAGGGACAGCAAAGTCCTCTCAAACTTGTGGGAAATACGGATATTAATATTCCAATAATGATACTGTTCACCTCGGGCACGACAAATCGTCCGAAAGCGATTCCGCTTACAACACGCAATCTTCTTCACAATTGGGATGCGCTCTGTTCCCGCACGCCCATGTCTGTGGAGGATGTTTCGTATATCTTTTTGCCGCTCAGTCACGTTTATGCGGGTGTAGCGAATTTCTTATACACGATAATTTCGGGAATGCAGGTCTTTCTCTGCTCTGACAAAAAGAAGATTGCGGAGGAAATGATGGAAGTCCGACCGACGATAGTATGCACTGTACCGCTGATTTTGATGCGTCTTCGCACTGCTATGACGGACGAGCTTATGGACTGTTTGCGGAATGTCAGATTTTTTTATTGCGGCGGCAGCTTTACCGATCCCGATACGAAACACTATTTTATTGACAACGGCGTTCGGCTTCTGGAAGCCTACGGCACGACCGAAACGTCCTCGGTGATAACTCTCGCAAGACCCGATGACAGCGACATGGCAAGCAATGGTACGATTCTCGACGGCTTGGACGTCCGTGTTTTTGAGCCCGACGAAAACGGTATCGGTGAGATTATCGTGGGCGGCGGGAGCGTTTTTTCGGGATACATTTCCCACGGTGAAAATTACGGCGAGGTTGACAGCGAGGGTTTCTACCACACGGGCGATCTTGGGTACATTGATGATGAACGCAGGCTGTTCTTAAAGGGACGGAAGCGTCGTATGATGATCTCCGCGAACGGTGAAAACGTTTATCTTGATGAGCTTGAAGCGTTGATAATGGAAAACGAGCAGATAAAGTCGGCGGCGGTTTTCGAGGAGGATCACCATCTTTCCGCGAGAATTTACACGGATATTCCCGAAGGTGAAGCACTTGAATTTATCGAAAAAATCAATGGGGACCTTCCGAAATTCAAGAAAATAAAACGCATTTATGTGAAATCAGAAGCGAACGGAGGTCGTTTGAAATGAGTTTAACGGTAGTCGTTATTGAGGGTGGTGACAAAAAAAGAATACGTGACTTTCTCGCGCTTCCAAGGAGAATTTACTCGGCAGGCGAGCTTACGCAAAGTCCCGCGGACGAGCTTGCGCTCTTGAACGGCACACATGTCCTGAGTCGATATTTTACCGTTACGCCTATCCTGATCTACCGTGGAAATCGTGCTGTAAGCCGCGTCATGGTCACAATTTACCCAAACGACAGCACTGCGTATGTCGGCTTTTTTGAGAGCGAAAACGACAGCGAAGCCGCAACGCTTCTATTTAAAACGGTAGGCGAAATAGCGGCGAAAAACGATTGCGCAAAACTAACGGGACCCGTTGACTGTTCTTTTTGGGTAAAGTACAGGTTGAAAACCAACCGCTTCGGCTCGCCTTATACGGGTGAGCCATACAACAAGGAGTATTACGCCAATTTGTGGTATGAAAACGGATTTGAGGTGATTAAACATTACTCCTCAAACCATTACAAAATTGTGGAGAATGACGACGGCTGTGAAAAATACGCCGCGCGCCTCACGGAAAAGCTGAACGGGGGTTACACGATCAAATGTCCCGATAACGGTACATTTAACAAGACACTACATGAGGTATATTCTCTGCTGATAGAGCTGTACAGTGATTTTCCCGTGTACAAGCGTATCACAGAGGCGGAGTTCTGCCAATTGTATGATTACCTGCGGCATATTCTTAATTACAGCATGGTGAAAATGGCGTATTTTGAGGGAGCGCCCGTGGGATTTTTTATTTCCGTACCGAATTTTGGAAACCGCATATACGGCAGACTTGACCCGCTGAAAATGATCCGAATTCTTTTGGAAAAACGCAAGCCACATTCCTACGTAATGCTCTATATGGGCGTTGACCAAAACCACCGCGGTTTGGGAAAGGCACTTGCCGAAGCCGTCCGCCAGGAGCTGAAGACGCAACATGTGCCGTCCGTCGGAGCGCTTATCCGTGAGGGCAACTGTAACAAGGATTATATGGATCAGCTCAGAGATTTCGAATATGAGTATGTTCTTCTTGGAAAGACGATTTGAATATCATACAAGATTGCGTGCAAATGAAAGCAAAGGTGTGTGACTAGAATGATACTGAACACGGGCAGCAGGACGGATATACCTGCCTATTACAGCGATTGGTTCTACAACCGTATCAAAGAGGGATATGTGCTTTCACGCAATCCCTATTACCCAACGCAGATAACCAAATACCTGTTGAATCCGGAAGTTATAGATGTCATGGTGTTCTGCACCAAGAATCCTTCTCCCATGCTTGACCGGATTGCGCTGTTATCGGCCTTTGATATGTTCTGGTTTGTGACAATCACTCCTTATGGAAAAGAGATTGAACCTTATGTGCCGTCCAAGGAACAGGTTATCGGATATTTTCAAAAACTTTCTGAACTGATTGGAAAGGCGCGGATAAGCTGGCGGTATGATCCGGTTTTTGTCACGGACAGATATTCGGTGGATTATCACATAGAGCAGTTTGGTCAGATGGCGAAAGCGCTCTCAGGGTATACCGAGCAATGCGTGGTAAGCTTTATTGACCTGTATGAGAAAACACTGCGGAATTTTAGTCAGGTCCGCAGTGTCACCGCTAAAGAGCAGGAAAAAATAATCGCTGCATTTTCTGAAATTGCGAAAGAGAATGAGCTGCAGATACATCTGTGCTGTGAGAATGCAGGTCTGGTGCGGGAAAATGTGGATGCCGACGGCTGTATGTCCCAAGCTGTGTTGGAGAAAGCTTTGGGCTGTAAGCTGAATGTGCCAAAGAAAAAAACAGCCAGAAAAGAATGCTCCTGCCTGCTGGGAGCGGATATTGGAGCATATAACACCTGCGGTCATGGCTGTCTGTATTGTTATGCGAATTACGATATAGAAACCGTCATAAAAAACAGGAAGCTCCATAATGCTTCCTCCCCTCTGTTGATCGGGGAAGTATCTGAAAATGATGTGATAAAGCAGGCTGACCAAAGATCCTGGAAAAATGCGCAATTAGATTTTTTCGATTTGCTGTAGTCCTGCATATCGGATGGTACAAGGAGGAAAACAGCATTGCCGCATTTAAGAAGCTGTGTAAAATTCACAAAGGCAGGAAATTTTGTTCTGACCGGAATATACGTGGCGGAGGATCAAATTCTGGTGGAGTTTGAACATGTAGTAGATTATAAGAGCGGGGACAGAATTTATCTGGAGGGTTTCCTGGAATTGAAAATAACTGAGGAAATGTGACTACTTACTTGACAAGCTCTGGCATCTTTGTTATGATATAGCTCCCTGCGTTGGCAGGGGTAAATTGAATAATAGAAACTACTTGGAAAGATGTGCAGACATAACTACCAGGAGGAAGCAATGATGATTACGATGGAAAACGTGTGCAAGTCGTACAAGATTACAAAGAGAAATGCGGGCTTTCACGAAGCCGTAAAGGCCCTGTTTCACAGGGAGTATGAGGAGATTCATGCCCTCAGAGATGTGAGCTTTACCATCTCGGACGGAGAGATGGTGGGCTATATCGGCCCCAACGGAGCGGGGAAAAGCTCCACAATCAAAATTCTCAGCGGAATATTGACACCCGACAGCGGCAGCTGCCTCATTGACGGCAGGGTGCCCTGGAAGAACCGAATTGAGCATGTGCGTCAGATCGGCGTGGTATTCGGACAGCGCTCGCAGCTGTGGTGGGATGTTCCGGTCATAGATTCCTATGAACTTCTAAAGGATATCTATACCATTCCGGATCAGGTCTATCGATCCAATCTCGATGAATTGACAGAATTATTAAATTTAGGGGAACTGCTGCGCACTCCTGCCAGACAGTTGTCTTTGGGGCAGCGTATGCGCTGTGAGATAGCGGGTTCCCTGCTGCACAGCCCAAGGATATTATTCCTGGACGAGCCCACTATCGGTCTGGATGCGGTGTCCAAGCTGGCGGTGCGGGACTTTATTAAAAAACAGAATGAAAACCACGGCACTACAGTAATTTTGACCACCCATGATATGCAGGATATTGAGGCGCTGACCAAGCGGATTATTCTGATTGGCAAGGGACAGATTCTGCTGGACGGCACGCTGGAGGACATCCGGCGGTGCGGGGAGAATATTGACGAGGAAGTGGCTCAGCTGTACCGCAGTTATGAGATATAGGGAGGGGATGAGATGAGAAAATATATTTCGTTCTTCCGACTGCGGTTTTCCATGGGATTACAGTATCGGACAGCTGCGGCTGCGGGGGTCGTGACCCAATTTTTCTGGGGAGCCATGGAAATTCTGGTGTACCGGGCGTTCTATGAGGCGGATGCTGCGGCTTTTCCCATGAGCTTTGAGGCGGTGGTGACTTATATCTGGCTGCAGCAGGCGTTTCTGGCGGTGTTTGGGGCCTGGATCATGGAGGGGGAGATCTTTGATGCCATCCGAAACGGCAATATTGCCTATGAGCTGTGCCGGCCAATCAGCATCTACCAGATGTGGTTTTCCCGGTCAGTGGCAAACCGTACTTCCAAGGCCTTGCTGCGCTGTGTGCCGATTCTGGCGGTGGCGGCTCTGCTGCCTGCGCCCTATGGACTGCGGCTTCCCACAAGCTGGATTCATGGTGGATTGTTTCTGCTGACGCTGTTGCTGGGACTTTTGGTCATGGTGGCATTTACCATGCTGGTATATATCACGACTTTCTATACCATTTCCCCAGAGGGGGTTCGGATTTTCTGCGTTTCGGCGGTGGAATTTTTTGCCGGAGCTGTGATTCCGCTGCCCTTTTTCCCGGAGAAAATCCAATATATCCTGGAGCTGTTGCCCTTTGCGTCCATGCAGAATGTGCCTCTGCGCATCTACAGCGGCAGCATGTCAGGGGGGGAGATGCTGCGGGCGGTCTGCCTGCAGGTGTTCTGGGTGGCTGTGATGGTGGCGGCAGGACAGAGGCTGTGCCGGAGGGCGGAGAGAAGAGTTACAGTACAGGGAGGTTAGTGTGAAAAATAAATTTTTCACACGCAAATTTGTGCCAGCAGCATAGCACTAAAGTGCATTAAAGTTTGCAGGTTACAGAAAGGCATGGTTATTAGTATGTGGCAGAAATTGAGACTATATAGACATTATGTATCCATTGTGGTGCGGGGGATGATGCAGTACAAGACTTCTTTCCTGTTCACCGCCTTGGGGCAGTTTCTGGTATCCTTTAATGTGTTTCTGGGCATTTATTTTCTATTCCAGAGGTTTCATCGGGTCAAGGGCTATAGCTATAGCGAAGTGCTGCTCTGTTACGCCATTGTGCTGATGGAGTTCTCGCTGGCGGAGATGTGGGCCAGAGGGTTTGATACCTTCTCCGGATTAGTCAAGAGCGGCGAGTTTGACCGGGTGTTGGTGCGGCCTCAGGGGGAAATCCTTCAGGTGCTGGGTAGCAAGTTTGAACTGACCAGGCTGGGCAGGATGCTCCAAGCCATGGTCATGCTGGTCTATGCGTTTTGTACGGCGGAGATTCATTGGACGGTGGGAAAGGTGTGGACGATTCTGTTTATGCTGGTAGGGGGCACGGCGGTGTTCTCCGGACTGTTTCTGACCTATGCGGCGCTGTGCTTTTTCACTTTGGACGGTCTGGAGTTTATGAATGTGTTGACGGATGGAGCAAGGGAATATGGCAAATATCCGCTGGACATATATGGCAAACGGGTCTTGCAACTGACAACTGTAATCGTACCCTATGCACTGATTCAATATTATCCCCTGCAATACATTTTGGGGCGTGTCACCAGCCAGGTCTACATCTTTCTGCCCCTGCTGGCGGTGCTGTTCCTGCTGCCCTGCTATGGGCTGTGGCGCTTTGGAGTAAGGCATTACAAGTCTAGTGGGTCGTGAGGGAGACAGGAGGATTCCGTGAAATTCGTCAATAGGTGGATAGGGACTTAAAACATTGACTTTCCGCATAAGGGAGAGTAGGATAAAGAGCAGAGAAGTAGTTTGAAAAACTAATGAAATTCAATGCATTTTGGATATCATGTCTTTTCTAAAAATGGAGGTGACAGAATGAAATATGTAAGTACGCTTATATCAGTTAAGGATATGGAAATCAGCAAAGGGTTTTACCATGATGTTTTAGGTTTAGATGTTATTGCAGACTTAGGTTCTAATGTTACATTAACAGGAGGATTTGCACTTCAAACTATGGCTACTTGGCAGCATTTTATTGCTGGTAAAGCTGTGAATTTACACAATAATGCAACTGAGCTTGTTTTTGAAGAAGTAGATTTTGATGTATTTCTAAATCATATAAAGAAATTTGATATAGTATATGTTCATGATATGATAGAGCATAGTTGGGGGCAACGGGTAATAAGATTTTATGATCCTGATTATCATATTATTGAAGTTGGAGAAAGTATGGAAATGGTTATAAAAAGATTTAAGAATACCGGCATGACGGATGAACAAGTTGCCGAAAGAATGCATGTTTCGTTAGAATATGTGCAAGGTTATTTATATCCATAACTCACATCACATTGGTATAAATGTTATAACGTTTTCTTGGGCTTCTTATTTATTTGTCTCGTGTAACACCACAGTAAACACAATGGTTTTTCCGTCCTCGCTTTTTGCAGAAATCTTTCCCTTATGGGCGTTGACGATGGCTTTTGCCACGGACAGCCCGATACCGAAGCCTCCAGTGGAGGAACTGCGGGAAGCATCCGTGCGGTAGAATCTGTCAAACAAAATATCCAGATTACCAGCGGAAATCCCCTCCGCTGCGTTTTGCACTGTCAGAATTTTATTTTTGCCGGATTCTTTTAAGGTAAGGAGAATGCTACTGTTTTCGGGAGCGTACTTCAAAGCGTTGTCAAGCAGCAGGGAAGTAAGCTGGCGCAGCGCCGCCTCATCCCCGCAATAGGAAATCCCCGGAGCAATTTTCAGTTCAAGACTTTTGTTTACAGTGTCGGCGACCGCCAAAAAAGGTTCTGCGGTTTCAGCCACAGCATCGGACAGGGAAAAATCCAGCATAGTAAAAAGTGAGGAATTTTCTTCGTTCATGCGGGACAAAAATACCAGCTTTTGAGTCAGGGAGGAAAGCCGCTTAATTTGGTTGTGGATGCTGACTGTCCACTCATTTTCGCCCTGCTCCATTTCCAACACTTCCACATTGGCATCAATAATGGTAAGAGGGGTTTTTAACTCGTGACTTGCATCTGTGATAAAGCGTTTCTGCTTCTCATAGCTTTCTGCCACAGGTTTAACCAAAATTTTAGAGAAAAAGACCACCAGCACAAATACGGATAAAATTCCCAAAAGGCTTGCAGCAGTGCTGGCAGCTAGGAAAGATTTAAAGGAATTTAATTCGCGCTCACAGTCCAGAAAAATATACAGGGTGTTGCTTTCGCCCCCTGTGCCGGAGAAGGAAACAGCACGGTATTTATAATGCCCATAGTAGCCCTGTCTGCTTTGTTTCTGCCATAAAAAAGAAGCATAATCACAAGCATTCTGCGTGGAAACAGCGGCTATCTTTCCGGTGTCCACGGATGCCACAGAGCCATTTTGGTGCAAAATTACCGTAAAAAAACGCGTTTCAAAAGGAGCCTCTTTGGACATTTTATGAAAGGATTCCCGCGTCCGGGGAGGCTTCATGGAAAAATCCGGTGATGGAGAAATTTCTTCCGAAAGGGGTTTGTCCGAAAAAAATGGAGCATCCTCATGAGGGAAGTGTCCGCCGTTTTCCTCAAGAATATCCAGACGGGCATCGGCGGTACGGTTGACATTATGATAATTCACAAGATTGATGCCCCCGATTAACAAAAAGAGCACGGCGGCCATGGAACACATAGCAATAGCAATAAATTTGCGGCGAAGCGTTTTAATCATACTAACCTCTATCTTTTTCTAAAGAATATCCTACTCCCCGGGTAGCCTTAATGACCACATCGGCATGGAGGGAGGAGAGTTTTTTGCGCAGATAGGACAAGTATACCCATACGACATTGTTTTCGGCGTCACTGTCAAACCCCCAGATTTTATCCATAAATTGGTCTGCGGAAATCACCTGTCCGGGATTGACCATGAGCATTTCCAGCATTTGAAATTCTTTTCCACCCAAGCGCAGGGAGGAGTCAGGACTGCTCAGCTGATAGGTGGAGCGGTTTAAGGAAATATTGCCAAATTGCAGGACGGAGTCAGAGGCATCGGCCTGCCGCCTAGTCATGGAGCGGATTCTTGCCAGCAGTTCTTTCATGGAAAAGGGTTTGGTCAGATAATCATCGGCGCCGCTGTCAAGCCCCAATACTTTGTCATCCACTTCCGCCTTGGCGGTCAGCATCAGAATGGGAATGTGGCTGCCCGAAGAGCGCACCTTTTTCAGCACAGTGATACCATCCATTTTTGGCATCATAATATCCAGAATGGCTCCATCATAGATGCCTGTTTCCAGATAGTCAAGGGCATCCTGACCATTGAATACCGCATCTACGGAATAATTATTATGTTTTAAAACCGTAACCAGAGCCCGGGAAAGTTCTGGCTCGTCTTCTGCCAAAAGTAAACGCATGGGACATCCTTTCTTTGCAAAGCGGCTGATATGCTGTAATTATAATTCATTTTTATCAGGAAAACAATTCAGAAAAGAAGTTTAGCAGATAAACCTTAAAATAACTTTAAAAATGCACTGAATGATTGCAAGTAATTCGAAAAAATGGTATATTTTTGGTGATGCAAAAAAACGGATAACATTTTCCGATTATCAGAAAAAATGGCAGGAGCATATCATGCAGAAATCAGCTGATATCATTTTGGATTTTACACATACTTATACAAAGAAGTGGATGGAGAAATTTCCCACACTTCATTATTTAGACTGTTCGGATATCGGCGGTACGGATATGTACTGCACAGAAGAGGCGCAGGCAGAGCTGGAGAGGCGTTTGCAGGCATATCCCATAAACGGCGTTCACTTTTTGGATTCTGGTAATTATCATTATTTGACAAGGTTGTTTACCAAGCGGATAGAGGAGCCTTATCAGTTGGTGTTTTTTGATAATCACAATGATATGCAGCCCTCCATGATACCGGATTTGTTAAGCTGCGGTGCATGGGCGAAACAAGTAATGGAAGAGGACTCCTATTTGGAAAGGATGTTTCTGATAGGACCAAGCCAAAGCACCATCAACGAGATACCGTTAGATATACAGTCAGATAAGAGACAAAAATTGGTCTGTATCAGTCGGGAGGAACTGCAGGAGGGAGGGAGACAGCGCCTGCAAGATAAGCAGGGCGGGCAGGATATGCTTCCCGTACATTTGCCGGTTTATCTCTCCATTGACAAAGATGTGTTGTCACAGGAACATGCCCGGACAAATTGGGACCAAGGGGAAATGGAGCTTTCCACATTGGAGGAGATTTTACAGTGGATAAAAAGCAGAAATCGGATTATCGGAGTGGATATCTGTGGGGAATTTCCAGATGCGCCAACCTTTCAGGCATTAGAAGTGCAGCATATTAATGAGAGGACGAATGAGGCGCTGTATGAGATGTTAGCGGATGCAAAAAACTAAAAAATAGAGGAGGCAACAAAATGTCAAACCAAGTATTAGAAACCATCAAACAGAGAAGTTCAGCCAGGGCATACAGCGCTGAAAAATTGACACAAGCAGAGCTAGACAGTATTTTAGAGGCAGGATTGCAGGCTCCAACAGCAACAAACCGACAAGAAATACGGTTTTCATTAATTGGTGGAGATAATCCCATATTAGAAGAGCTGGATGAGGAAATGAGACGTTTGCGGGGATTGGAAAAGCAATCCAACAATTTTTATTATGGTGCACCGAGCCTGATTTTTCTGAGTGCAGAAGATGATTTTAAATGGAGTAAGGTGGATGCTGGAATTGCAGTCCAGAACATGGTTCTGGCAGCAGAAAGCCTTGGGCTTGGAACACTGATTATTGGTTGTGTATATGATGCATTGCATGGGGAGAAGAAAGAGTATTTTTCACAGGCTCTTCAAATCCCGGAAGGTTATTCTTTCCAGATAGCCTTGGCAGTAGGACATAAGACAGATAACAAAAAGCCTCATGAATATGAAGTGGAGAAACAGGTAAAGGTACTGTAGGGGGAGGTAGGATATGCTGCCGGAACTTTTTCTAAAGAGAATGGAAGAAACCCTGGGAGAGGAATATGGGGATTTTTTGGAGAGCTTAAAACAGGAACGGTTTCAGGCACTGCGATGGAATCCCTTAAAGTTAGAGGCAGGGGAGACTAGCTCTAAGAATCTTCAGGGGCTTATGGCGGATTTGGGCGAGAGAGCTTCTTTTCATCTGGCGAAAGTGCCTTGGGAAGAGAACGGTTTTTATTATGAAAGTACAGACCAGCCGGGCAAACATCCCTATCACGATGCAGGGCTGTATTATATTCAGGAGCCCAGCGCCATGGCTCCGGCGCCGCTGTTAGAAGCCCGGCCGGGAGAACGGATTCTTGATTTGTGCGCAGCTCCCGGAGGAAAAAGCACTCAGCTTGCAGCAGCAATGAAGGGACGGGGGCTTCTTGTAAGCAATGAGATTCATCCGGCCAGAGCAAAAATTCTCTCAGAAAATATCGAGCGCATGGGCATCCGAAATGCCTGTGTTACCAACGAAAATCCCCAGCATCTGGCAGAATTTTTCCCGGAGTTTTTTGACAGAATTTTGGTGGATGCACCCTGCTCCGGGGAAGGAATGTTTCGGAAAAACGAGGAAGCCTGTGAGGAATGGAGCTCAGAAAATGTGATTTTGTGCGCTGCAAGGCAGGATGAAATTTTGGACTGCGCTGCGGGGATGCTTCGTCCGGGGGGCAGGATGGTTTATTCCACCTGCACTTTTGCTAGGGAGGAGGACGAGGGGAGTGTGGAGAGATTTTTAAGCAGGCATTCGGAATTTGCATGTTTGGAAATGAAGAGATTGTGGCCCCATAAGGTAAAGGGAGAGGGGCATTTTGCCGCAGTGCTCATAAAGGAGGGCACGGCATCGCCTTACGGCAGAAAACCAGATACAGCAGGCGTGCAGAGGGATGCCTATCCCAGAGATGCTTATCTCATGGAATTAGAGGAGTTTGCCGTATTTATAGAAGACAGCTTAAATAGTGGCGAAAATTGCGGCATCAAAGAAATTTTGCAGGCGGGGCTTTGTAAACATTCTGATACCGGAACAGGCCTGCATGGAACGAGATATCTGCAATTTGGCGATAATCTGTATCTGATGCCGGAGGGACTGCCTTCTCTAAAGGGGTTAAAGGTGATTCGCCCCGGGCTGCATCTGGGTACTCTCAAGAAAAAACGCTTCGAGCCTTCCCATGCGCTGGCGCTGACTCTTGCAGAGAGCGATGCAAAAAGGGTGTGGAAGCTGGATTCTTCCGACAAAGAGGTCTTGGCATATTTAAACGGACAAACCTTTGCCGCAGAAGGAGAGAAAGGCTGGTATTTAATCTGTGTGGACGGGTATAGTCTGGGCTGGGGGAAGCTGGCAGGAGGCGTGATGAAGAACCATTATCCGAAGGGACTAAGGAGGATGGGGTAAGATTATGCGCATATAGGAATAGGATGTATTGTTCCGAAAGACCTTTTTATTGCATAACAGTTGTGAGAGTGGTAAAATTAAATACTAAGTGATTTGTGATAATACGGAGTATCGGGGATAGGAATAAGAGGTGACGAGATGTATAAAATACTGAAAAAGACAGGTGATCGTTTTCTGGCACTTATTAGCTTGATAGTCCTATTTCCGATATTTATAATATTGATTATAGCGATTAAGCTGGATTCCAAAGGTCCTATCCTTTTTAAACAAAAGCGAGTAGGAATCCATAAAACCCACTTTTATATCCTGAAATTTAGGACGATGCGGATTGATACCCCAAAGGACATGCCTACACATTTGTTACAGAATCCGGAGCAATACATCACAAGGGTAGGGAAATTTTTGCGAAAAAGCAGTTTGGACGAGCTGCCGCAAATTATTAATATTTTAAAGGGCGATATGGCAATCGTTGGCCCCCGCCCGGCACTTTGGAATCAATACGACCTGATAGCAGAGCGGGACAAGTATGGTGCCAATGATGTGTTGCCGGGGCTGACCGGATGGGCGCAGATTAATGGCCGGGATGAATTGGAAATCCCTGTAAAAGCCCGGTTAGATGGAGAATATGTAGATAAAATGGGATTTGCAATGGATTGCAGATGTTTCTTTGGCACTTTTTTAAAGGTGCTTCGAGGAGATGGTGTGGTGGAAGGCGGCAGTGCCAAAGCAAAGGAGCAACAGGATGAAAAGGATTCTGATAACCGGAGCAAATAGCTATGTGGGAAATGCGGTGGCGGAATATCTGAGTGCATATAATGAGGCGGCGGGTAATGCGGTTTACCATGTTGACAAACTCTCTCTTCGGGATGGCACGTGGAAAGATAAAAGTTTTGCGGAATACGACACGGTATTTCACATGGTGGGAATTGCCCATGTCGATGTGGAGCATGTATCGGAAGAGACGAAACAATACTATTATGATATTAATTGTGATCTGGCAGTCACAGTTGCAAAGAAAGCAAAGGAAGAGGGCATCAGACAGTTTGTATATATGAGCAGTGTCATTCTTTACGGGGACAGCGCCAAGGTAGGAAGGCAGAAAAACATTACAGCAGATATTGCCCCTGCTCCTGCTAATTTTTATGGTGACAGTAAATTAAGAGCCGAAACAGAATTGGGGAAGCTGGCTGCTGAAGACTTTCAAGTGGCATTGGTACGCGCTCCGATGATTTACGGAAAAAACAGTAAAGGCAATTATCGTACGCTTGAAAAGATGGCGTGCAAGATACCTGTTTTTCCCAATATGAAAAATGAGAGAAGTATGATTTATATTGAAAATCTGGCAGAGTTTCTGCGGCTTCTTGCAGAAAGCGGCAAGGGCGGGATCTATTTCCCGCAGAATGCAGAATGGGTCAGCACCGCTGAGATGGTACGGGAAATTGCAGCAGCAAAAGGAAAGAAAATCAGACTGTGCAAAATGCTGAATCCATTGGTGCGTCTGTGTGCGTGTCTGCCGGGGAAACCGGGTAATCTTGTAAACAAAGCCTTCGGAAACCTGACGATAGACAGGGAACTCAGCAGGCGGGAAGGGATTGCAGATTATCAGAAATACTCTCTGAAGGAGAGTATCAGGAGAACATATGAAAATTAGTGTGATTACCATAACATACAATTGTGAGGATTCTCTGGCGGAAACCGTGGAATCCCTGCTTCGGCAGAGCTGTCTTTCGAGTGGGGAGACTGACGGGGATTTGGTACAATTGGAATACCTGATTATCGATGGAAACAGCAAAGACAAAACAGTAGAAATAGCGGAAAGCTATCGCCCTCAGCTAGAGAGCAAAGGTGTCAGCTTTCATGTCCTTAGTGAAGCAGATAACGGCATTTACGATGCCATGAATAAGGGAACAAGATGTGCCACCGGCGATGTGATTGCCTTTCTAAACAGCGGGGATTGGTACGAAGCAGACACATTGGAATCCGTAGCAGATGTTTTTTCCAAGCAGGACTGCGAACTTTTATTTGCCAATATTCGCATTCACAGGGCAAATGGCAGTACCCTTATCAAAAAGGCGCGCCTTCGAAAGTTTGATACCTCCCGGGATTGGAATCATCCAACTACCTTCGTAAAGGCAGAACTCCAAAAAGAAAATCCCTTCCTGAATCAAGGCATTCACGATGATTACGGATTTTTCCTGAAAATGAAAAAGCAGAACAGAAAGATTGTTACCTTAGATAAAGTGCTGGCTAATTTCCGAATGGGAGGTGCCAGCAACCAAAAGAGTTTCCGGGCAGCGAAAAAGCGGATTAGTGACCGGTATCGGTACTGTTATCGTGTGAACGGTTACAGTAGGTGGTATTTGGTTGAGTGTGTTGTGATTGAAGTCGGAAAGTGGATTTTAGGGTGAGAACCGGGGAGTATTAGCAGATATCCATTTCAAGGTGTAGGGAATCAAAAGCATGAGAATTTTACAGATTAACAGTCATTATAATCAGGGCGGTGCGGCAAGGATAGTGGCGTGCATTCACAAACAGCTTTTACAGGACGGACAGGAGTCCTATGTTGCATATGGACGAGGCAAAAAGGCTCAGGATGAGAATGTATATCGCTTTAACTGTGCGCCAGAGATTTATATTTCTGCGTTTGTGAGTCGGCTGACAGGACTGAATGGCTGGGGGAACCGGATGGCAACCAAAAGGCTGTTGAAATATATTGAAAAAGTGAATCCCGATGTGATCCACATGCATGCTTTGCATGGTTATTATTTGAACTTTGGCATGTTGTTTACATACCTTAAGAAAAAGAATATTCCCTGTGTGTGGACTTTTCACGATTGCCATGCCTTTGTGGGGAATTGTGGTTACTTTTTTGACTGTGGGAAGTGGAAAGACGGATGTGGAAAATGTCCCTACATCCATAATTACCCCAAGAGCCAGTTTTTTGATTTTACAGCCTATATGTGGCGAAAGAAAAAAGAATATTTTACAGGTATTCATAGATTGACGGTAATTACTCCGTCGGATTGGCTCACCTCAGAAGCCCGGGAATCTTTTATGGGAAAATATGAATGCATTACCATTCGAAACGGCATTGACACCCACAATACTTTTTACCCACGGGACAAAGAAGCCTGTCGGCAGAAATATGGCTATGCTCAGGACGATAAAATTGTATTGGGTATAGCAGTAGGTTACAGCGACCCCAGAAAAGGTGCCAAATACATTGTTCAGGCAGCAAAAAGCCTGAAGGATGAGGCGAAGATTATTTTAATCGGATGGGAAAAACAAAATGATTATATGATACAGGGAATTGAGAATATCCAAACTCTTCCGGCAACGGCCGATTTAGATAAGTTGGCAGAATATTACAGCCTGGCGGATGTGTTTGTATTACCTTCCCTGGCAGAGAATTATGCCACAGTTTCCTTGGAGTCCATGGCTTGCGGAACGCCTGTTGTGGGATTTGATGCAGGTGGTATTCCGGAACAGCTTGCGGATGGAAAGGGATTGGCGGTGCCAATCGGTGACGGGGAGGCTTTTACGGAGGCGATACGCCGGGTGCTGGCGCAGGACGACCGTCTCAAGAAAGGCGAGGAATTGGCAACAATAATGAGGCAGCAGAATTCTACTAAGAAAATGGTAGAATCTTATAGAGAGATTTATCAAAAGGCATTGCTATCCACAAAAGGAGCGGAATAAATGACACAATTTGCAGTCAGACTATTCCCGTATTTCTCATAAAAGCCGCTGTTTTTTTGATTCCGTCTTCAAGTGGCAATGGATTTAAAGTACCACAAGCCGCTTCATATCTTCCAATGTCAAGAAAATTAGTGGGAACATCCACTTTGCGTGCTTCTTTATAAGCAATATTCGGATGAATATCTAATGCTCGTTCTATTGCGTTGATTACTTGTTTTATGCTTGTTCCATATCCACATCCGAGATTAAAAGTACGATACATATCAGTACTGTTCACGATATTCAAGATTCCGCGAACTGCATCGTCTATATAGATATAGTCGCGCACTACTGACCCATCTCCATATACCACGATTTCTTCATCTTTTAAAGCCTTATAAATAAATGTCGTGACTGCTCCCACTATTCCGTTTGGTTTCTGATAGGGGCCATATGGATTTGACAATCTTATGACTCTGTAATCTAAACCATATATATACCAATATAAATATAACAGTTTTTCAATTGTTATTTTCTGTACGCCATAAGATGTGATTGGGTACGTAGATGTATTTTCGCTTATGGGACAAGTTGCGTCTTTTCCATAAATCGTCCCTCCTGATGAAAGGAATACCACTTTCTTTACCCCTTGCCGAACACATGCTTCAAAAAGATTAGATGATAAAATGACGTTTGCTTGTAATTCTTGAGAAATCTGCTGATTAGAGTTGGATGGAACAGTTGTGCTTATCAGATGGTATACAATATCTTTCCCTCTGAGAAGTTCATCAAAATTCGTCTCTGCTGAAAGATCTGATATTTGATAATCTATATTATGGTTGTTTGTCATTATTGATTTAAGATGTGAGAAATATTCCAACTTTCTATCAACTAAGGTTATTTGATCCTTAGATTCCTGCGCTAAGCGAATTGTAAGATTTGTTCCTATAAACCCTGCTGCGCCTAGTAAAATAATATTCATATTATCCCTTTCATCCGCTCTCATCTATATGTTGATTTTTGCTTCCATTGACTCATTTTAGAAAACAAAAATCACTTTATCAGATTCTTTCCATATAGTACCATATCTAGTCCGATATTGCAAATATATTTTCCCAAAACCTTAAAAAATGGGGTAGTTGATTTGTCTTTCTTTTTGGTGTATGATATAATGGTGTTTATTGTAAAGGTAAAGAGGTAGGGTGATGAAGCTGATAAAAAAATTACTGAGAGCGTATCAGAGGACAAAACATAAAGACAGAATATTTAAGCGGACGATACAGGTTCTCAGAAAAGAAGGGTTAGGAGGACTTAAGAGAGCTATTAATGGAGCTTATGAGAATGGTGAAAAACAGGAAATGGAGCTTTATCAGTTTCAGCAGTCAAAAGGCTTTTCTAATGATTTTGCAGAACGCTCTGTATTGTTTGTTGTGCTTGTGGAAGATGTAAATATTGATAGTGAAGAGACTCTGATGTCAATTGGTCAGTTGAAAAATATTAATAAGCGCGAGGTGGTTTTGGCACCCAGAGGCTATCAGTGTGCACAGCAGGATAAGGTGATTGAGGTTGTTAATGATTGGACTATGCATCTGAAAAAACTGTTGGCTTTTGAGACCTATGATTATGTATTTTTTATAAAGAATGGTGATGTGGTTGCACCCAATATGGCTTATGAATTTTGGGGTAATGTTTCCGAAAGCGGTTTGCCTCTTTTGTACAGTGATGAATGCATTGGAAAAGGTGAAGCCAAGGTATATATGCTGAAAGCGAAATATTCGTTATATGAGTGGCTGCTTCAGGGGAAAATGGGACGAGCAGTTGCGTTTCCCAGAGAACTTATATTGCCTCTGCTTGAAAAGGCGGTTACGGATACAACAGATAGTCTGATATTCAGTTTGTCCATGCTTGCCGTGTTTGAGGCACCAGTTAAGCATGTCGAGAAGGTATTGTTGCTTCGTCAGGATGAGACTATTATTACCGATGCCCGAGTTAAATTTATAAATGAGTGTTTGCAGGATATTCATTGTGAGTTGAGCGCAATGAATAGTGGAAACCATGTAGCTATAATTGGCATGGCGGCAAAAAGAAAATATTCTATTATAGTAAATGATACAGGTGCTTTAATCGAAGCATTGGACGATATTATAAAGAAAACCCAATATGTGGAGAGAGAAATCATTGCAATTACCTCAGATGCAGACAACTATAAGGCAGCACAGGCTTTGTATGCGGGAGATAAGAAAATCTGTATTTTACAAGCTGATGGAAGTTTTTCGGAAAGAAATAATATCGGTGCCGGTCATGCAAATGGAGATGTACTAGTATTTTATGATAGTGCCAACAGAATATTGGATGAAGCTTGGCTGTATCAGTTTGATAAGATGTTTGCCTTTGAATATATTGCAGCGATTTCACCTAAGATTATACGACCTGAAAATACCATAAAGTATGCAGGTCTATTGTCAGGCGGTTTTGGTTTTACGCCTATTTTATTTAATGGGGATGAAAATGTATGCGTGGAAGGTTGGAATGATCCTGCGTTCAGAAACAGGGAAGTATCCATACTGTCAGCTACCTGTATTGCTGTGAGAAAAGAAATATTTGAAAAAATTGGTGGTTTTGATTCACAGAATACGCCGCAAAAGTTTAGCAATGTTACTCTTTCCTATGAGATTGAAAGATTAGGCTATGCCTGCTTCTATTGTGCAGATGTAACCTTGACATCTTATTCACAGAATTGGTATGACAGCTTTTATGACCAAACAGAGAAGGGAGTATGCCTGCATTTGCTGAAAAAATATGCGGCGGAGCTGTCAGAGGATTTGACCTTTACAGACACAATGATAAGACAGTATTTAAGAGGCGTTCCTCAAAACATTAAAATATATGCCAGAAAGAGTTCTGAAAAAAAAAACATTTTGATGGTGAGCCATGATTCCCTTATAGGAGGAGCAACCATTGCGTTGGAGTATGCTGCCAAGGTACTTCAAAATCAGGGATATTATGTGCTGTTTTTATTGCCGGGACAGGGTGGCATTGAAGAAGAATTAAAGAAGGATGATGTCCCATACATTATTGACAGTACTGTGATAACTTCAACCAGATGGTTGGAGTATGCACAGGATTTTGATTTGATCTTTGTGAGTACAATAGTTATGGGAAATAAAGTAAGTGAGCTGATGGACTGCAATAAAGAGATATTGTGGTGGATTCATGAAGCCTCAGAATATTACGAAAATTATAAATATGAAATAGATGCTGATTATGATAAGTTGCATGTTTATTGTGGAGGACAATTAGCGCTTAACAATTTTAAACAAAATTATAAAGGGATAGAACCAAAGAACCTTATATATGGAGTGCCGGATTACAATTCTGCCAATAAAAGTAAGACTGTTGCAGGTGAGCCGTTTATATTTTATAGCATTGGTACGATTGAGAGACGAAAAGGTCAGGACATTTTAGTGGAGGCAATCAAAAAAATACCTGATGCAAAGAAGAAGCAATGTAAATTTCGGTTTATAGGCCGGCCTGTTCAGGATGATATATTTAAAGCAGTGTCTGATTTACATATGGAATATCCTGAGATGGTAGAAATCCTTGAACCGGTAAACCGGGAAAAACTGATGGATATGTATCGAGAGGCAGATTGTGTCATTTGTAGTTCGCGAGAAGATCCTATGCCTGTTTTTATCACAGAAGCTATGTTAATGAATAAAGTTACTATTTGTTCTGCAAATACCGGAAGTGCATCTTTGATTAAGAATGGCTATAATGGATATGTATATGAAAATAATGACCCGGCACAGCTTGCAGAAAAAATAGAATTGGTTTTGGAACATCCGGAATTGTTAGAGGATATAGGAAAACATGCTAGAGAAACATATAAACAGCACTTGTCGCTTGAGCAGTTTGAAAAAAATATTATTGAGGAAATAAGAGGAATAATATGAGTAAGAGAAAAGGACAGTGGGGCGGTATTCTAAAGGACAAGGATATTCTTTGGGGATTGGCAAAAAATGATTTTAAGGCAAGATATGCAACATCCTTTTTGGGAGTGAGTTGGGCATTTGTTCAACCCTTGGTTATGATTTTGGTTATGTGGTTTATCTTTCAGGTGGGGTTAAGAAATCAGCCAGTGGAAGGACAACCATTCATTGTATGGTTTATTCCTGCATATTTGGCATGGTCTTATTTCTCGGATGCTTTTACATCTACCACAAACAGCTTTAGAGAATATGAATATTTGCTGAAACAGGTAAATTTCAGGGTGGGAATTATACCTATTATTAAAATTTTGTCTGCTACATTTGTTCATGTAGTATTTGTTGTGTTTATGTATTTTGTGCTGGCAGTTAATAAGGTGAGTATTACCTTTTACAGCGTACAAGTAGTATACTACTTTATCAGTGTTTTTTGTCTCTTGATTGCACTTGGGATATTGTTTGCGACATTAAACGCTTTTATTCCTGATATTGCAAGTTTTGTAGGTATTGCAATGACAGTTGGTTTTTGGGCAGCACCGATTTGCTGGTCTCCGGTGGATATGGCGACACCGTTTGTGCAAACATTACTGAAATTGAATCCTATGTATTATGTATGTCAGGGATATAGGGACAGTTTTTTGGTAAAAAGCTTTTTTTGGGAGCAGCCCATATCCATGCTGATTTTTTGGGGAGAAGTTATTTTGTTCTATATTGTCGGACGTTTTTTGTTTAAGAGGACTCGCCCGTATTTGGTGGATTTATTGTAATAAAGACTAGGTTAACGGGAATGCTGTATTGTATATTAGCAATATGTTGAGTTACTCAACAGTTTTTTGAAAGGGTTCAGAAAATGAATAAATATGATACAAATGTTACAATGGAGAGAAATTCTTCATTAACATATATTGTAAAGCAGATAAAGACGGGAACCAGAGTACTCGAATTTGGTCCTGCCACAGGCTACATGACCAAGTATATGAAGGAAGTACTAAAGTGCGAGGTTTATATTGTCGAAATTGACGAAGAAGCATATGAAAATGCCCGTGTATATGGCAAGGGTGGTCTTTGTGGCAATATTGAAGATTATGAGTGGGTTGAGTTGTTTGCGGATTTGAAGTTTGATTACATTACATTTGCAGATGTGTTAGAGCATTTAACAGATCCTTGGAGAGTTTTAAAGATTGCATCTAAATTCCTAAAGGAAGACGGAAAGGTATTGATTTCGATTCCGAATATTGCTCACAATGCGGTTCTGATTGATTTGTTTAACAATAAGTTTGAATATTGCCAAACCGGAATTTTGGATAGCACACATTTGAGATTTTTTACCCATGATTCCGCAGTAAGAATGTTTGAACAAAATGATTTAGAGGTAGAAGAAGAGGATGCTATTATTAAGGGAGTGCAGTATTATGCTGGCTTAGAAAATTCGGAAAGGGATATTCATCCGGATGTTTGGAAGGCTTTACAATCACGCAAATATGGTTCTGTAAATCAATTCTTGTTTACGCTTAGAAGAAAGCAGGAGAATGCTGCTGATGTTATAGTTGCATCCAGACCCATGTTATCTGTAGATGCGGCGTTATATTATTCTGAGGGGAATGGTTATGATGAAAGTCGAAAAGTAATAGAAGTAATTTCCTTTGATGGAAATGATTTCAAAGCATCGTTTGCTATTCCGGAAGGTATAAATGTTGATAAAATAAGGATTGATTTGATAAATTCCTCAGGTCTTATACAAAATTTGAAAATCCATTCAAACGCCGAAATTTTAAGTGTAAACACTATTGGTGGTGAAATAAAAGAAGATGTATATTATTTTTATGAGGGAAAGACCGGACTAGAAATTGAGTATGCACAGGGAGAGAATATCGGACAAATTGAAATTTCCGGAACATTTTTCTTCTTGACTCAGGAAGATTGGGTGAAGCGTGTTCAACAAACAGAGGCAGAAATGCTTGCAAAAACAGGAGAATTAGAGCAAAGGTTATGCGAACTGAATGAGGAGAAAGAACTTGTTCTAAGGACTATGACGGAACGAGAGCAGGCGTATCAAACACAATTAGAACAATATGATAATATGTTAAAAGAGCTGGAAAATGAAAAAATCAGGTAATAATGCAGCTTGCAGCGACAAATGAATTTCTTGTAAAGATTTTTGACAATTGGTGGTTTAAATTATTTGGAAAAGAAATATATAAGACTTTCCAAAGTATGAAAGAGAATGAGAACAAGGATTAATAAAGATGAACAGTGTTTTGCTATTAAGCCATGAAATGAGTAGGACGGGAGCACCGATAGCTCTATTAAATATGGCAAAGCAATTAAAGAAAGAGGGAATTTTTCTAACAGTTTTGTCTCCGCGGGATGGTGCCATGGTACAGGATTTTGTTGCGGAGGATATTGCGGTTGTGATTGATTCTGGCATTGGAGATAATACCAAGTGGTTAAATTGGGCAAGTGATTTTGATTTGATTATTGTCAATACAGTTGTTCCCTACTATAATATTGAGCAATTAGAGCAAACCGGGATTTCGGTACTTTGGTGGATACACGATGGAGAGATGAGCTTTCAGTTGGGGGCCAATGCACTATTGCCTAAGGAACTTACAGATAATATTCATGTATATGCCGGCGGTCAATATGCATGTGACATTGTGAACCATTATCGCCCTGCCTATAGTGCCAGAAATCTTTTGTATAATGTGCCTGATTTAATGGCAGAGGGGGAGAAGAAGCTTTTGTATGAAATTCCTAACCCTGCAGGCAGGAAAATTGTTTCTACAATTGGAAGTGTTGATAAACGTAAGGGTCAGGATGTTTTGGCAGATGCGATAAGGTTGCTGGATAAGGAAGAACGAGAACAATGTTTGTTTGTTTTTGTAGGAAAAGACAATGACGAAGCTGTGTACCAAAAGGTACAGGACTTGAAAAATGATTTTCCAGATGATGTCCTTTTGATTACAGAGGTGACACATAGTGAAATAGTAGATGTTTATAAGCAGAGTGAGGTAGTGATTTGTGCATCAAGGGATGACCCTATGCCTGTGTTTATGACGGAATGTTTGATGCTTAGTGTTCCTGTGATATGTTCCACAAATACCGGAACATATGCGTTGTTACAGGATGGTAAAAATGGATTGACCTTTAAGAGTGAAGATGTTGAAGGTTTAAGAGATAAAATTCGTTTTGCAATACACAACGAAGACCAATTGAAACAGATTGGTAAATGTGGACGGGAAGTTTATGAGAATAATTTTACAGATGAAGCGTTTAGTAAAGCATTAAAACAGGTGATAGAAAATTTGGGAGGGTTAGAATGAACATATTTGAACAAAAGTTTATGGAAAATTTGAGTAAAGATAATGCTGATATACAGGATGTGGTTTGCTACCAGTTTGAAGATGGCAATGATGGCTATGTGGCGCCTGTAGGAGGTGGTTTGTTCATTGCTCATGTTTCACAAAGATATTCTGCCATAAAAATCAGACATTGCATTGAATCAAATTGTCCCAATGTCCGTTTGAAAATGTATTATGCAAAGCATCCCAATAATGAGTTTAAGGAAGAGCATTCGCTGGAGCTTGGATTTATGTCGGGAGAGGAGTATGAGAGGATTGTCAATCTTCCGGATACCTTTGACGCTTTTCGTTTTGATTTTGGTTCACAGCCTATACAATTTGAAATAAAAGATTTTAAAATTTCAATGCCCACGAGAGAAGAAATAGAGCAGCTGGCAGGGACACCTTCTAAATCTTCACTTTCCAATCTGATTCATAATTGGCACAAGGTGAAGAAGGTGGTTCCTTATATAAGACAATTTGGAATTAGACAAACTGTAGCACATGTTGTGGAAATAGTACAGGGCGAAACTGCAGTTGACCAGAATCCAAAGTCAACCCGGCAGGTTGTAGTACCCTACAAAGTTACCTTAAAGCAAGAGAGAGAGCCAGAGCGGAAAAAAGTTTTACATTTTATAGAGAACTTCCATACAGGAGGTTCTTCCAGATTAATCGTTGATATTATTGAATACTATGGACATAAATATGACAATAAAATATTTACAATGGCGTATAGAGGAGAGGAAGAGTTTTTAAACATTGATGTAGAAGTAATTGATGTAGAAAAGAAAGACTTGATTCTAAAGAAAATAGCACAGGAAAATCCGGATATTATTCATGTACATATCTGGGGAAGTGAATGGTATCATAAGGTTTTTGATATTCTGGATGAAGTGAAGGACAGAGTTGTTATTGAAAACATCAATACCCCTGTAGCGCCCATTGTGCGTGATTATATAAAGAAGTATGTTTTTGTAAGCAACTATGTTGTGGAACAGTTTTATAATGTAAATGACCCTCGGACAACGGTTATTTATCCGGGTTCCAACTTTGAAATGTTTACCCGGGATGTGCAGGAAAAAAATTATCTTGCGCATGACACCATTGGTATGGTGTACAGATTAGGATATGATAAATTAAATCATCAATCAATAGATGTATTTATCAGAACTGTTCAGAAAAGACCTCAGACTAAAGCGATTATTGTCGGTGGCGGACCTCAGTATGATTATTATATTGAAAAGGTTAAGGCCGCAAAGGTGTTTGACAATTTTGAGTTTACAGGATATGTTCCCTATGTAACCCTGCCTGATTGGTATAAAAAGTTTACTATTTTTGTTGCACCGGTATGGCAGGAGAGTTTTGGACAAGTTTCTCCGTTTGCCATGAGTATGGGTATGCCTGTAGCGGGCTATCGTGTAGGAGCTTTAAATGAGATTATTAATAATGAAACTCTGCTGGCAGGGCCGGGTAATGTGAAGAAACTGTCGAATATATTAGTAAGCCTGTTGGATGATTATGATAAATGTGTAGAGATTGGAAAGAACAATCAAAAGCGGGCGCAGGAATTGTTTGGCGTACAAAAAATGGTAGATGACTATTATGCTTTGTATCAAGAGGTTTTAAAATAGTTGCGAAAAGAGAATATATGCTGGAAAAGGAATGATATATGGGAAATAACTATGCAATAAATATTGATAATGTATCAAAAGAATATAAAATGTATAATAAAAAATCGGATATGCTGAAAGAGGCATTAAGTTTTAGTTCGAAGAAGTATTATACACCCTACTATGCTCTGCATAATATTTCTTTACAAGTACGTCATGGTGAGATATTGGGTATTGTGGGAGAAAACGGTGCGGGTAAATCAACACTTTTAAAGTTGTTGACAGGAGTAACAGCTCCATCTGCGGGCACCATAGAAGTGAATGGTAAAATTTCAGCGTTGTTGGAATTAGGAGCTGGATTTAATCCTAATTATACCGGATTAGAGAATATATATCTTAATGGTGTTATGATGGGATTCTCCAGACAGGAGATGGAGGCCAAGAAGGATGACATTATTCAATTTGCTGATATAGGCGATTTTATTAATCAGCCGGTCAAAACATATTCAAGCGGTATGTTTGCACGATTGGCATTCGCTGTTGCTATTAATGTAGAGCCGGAGATATTAATTGTTGATGAGACCCTTAGTGTAGGAGATATTCGTTTTCAGTTGAAATGTATAAATAAAATGCAGGATTTAATGGAGAAGGGTACCACCATCCTGTTTGTATCCCATGACACTAATATATTGAGACGATTTTGCAGCAAAGGAATTTGGCTGGATAAGGGACAACTCCGTATGCAGGGAGATATTAATGAGGTTGCCGACAGATATACGGATTTCCTGAAAAGTAAAAGTGAAGTTACATCCAGCGCAGCTATTAGCACCAATTCCGATGGCGTTATGACCATGGAAGAGGTTTGGAGTAAGCCCTTTGTTCCCAAGGAAGGCATTGCAGAATTGGTAGGCGTCAAGGTCGTGAACGAATATGGATCAACTGTAGATGGCGTGTCTATCAATGAGTCGATGGAAATTGTTTTGTCATATGATGTGTATGATGAAAGCATTCCGGATGCAGTCGTAGGTATTGCAATATACGGCGCTGATAATGAGTATTTATGTGGATTAAATACGCTGCTTGACAAAAAGACCATTCCTTGGAAGTATGGCAGGAATGAGGTACGGTTGTGCTATGATAAGGGAATTTGTCTGATTGGCGGTACTTATTATATTACTGCGGCTATATTTGACAGAACAGCTTCTGTTGCATTTGAATATAGGGATAGGTTTGGTTCATTTGTTGTAAAGGATGGTTATTTAGGAGAAGGTAAGCTGTTGATTCCCCATAGATGGAAAGTGTAAAAATCAGCGTTAAGATAAATGCAGTAGTAAATATACATTATAATGGGGAGAGAAGAGAATTTTGATATTTAGTGCAAGTGTTTTTTTGTTTGGATTTTTACCGATCGTATTGACAATATATTATTTGCTGAATGATAAATATAAAAATGTATGGTTGCTTGTAGCAAGTATATTTTTTTATTTTTGGGGTGAGGGAATAAATGTTTTCATTATAATAGCTTCCATTTTGATTAATTATTTTATGGGGTTATTGGTTGATTATTTTGATGGAAAGCATAAGAAAAAGTACATATTGATATTGGCTGTTGTACTAAATTTGGGTTTGTTGATTTATTATAAATATACTAATTTTTTTGTAGACTCTTTTAATTTAGTGACAGGAGCGAATGTATTTGTTGAGCAGATTGCATTACCGATTGGAATCTCTTTTTTCACTTTTCAAGGGTTATCTTATGTAATAGATTTATATTGGGGAAATATTAAAGTACAGAAGAACCCACTAAAAATTGCATTATATGTATCGTTCTTTCCACAATTGATAGCGGGACCGATTGTAAGATACAAAGATGTTGCGGAACAAATTGATGAACGAACAGAGTCTGTTGAAAAAATGGCGGAAGGAATTTTCCGATTTGTAATGGGGTTAACCAAAAAAATTATTCTTGCGAATGGAGTAGGGATAATTGCAGATGAGATTTTTAATGCCCCCTATCACGAGCATGCTGTGCTTACTGCCTGGTTGGGAATCTTGTGTTATACTTTACAGATTTATTTTGATTTTGGTGGATACAGTGATATGGCAATAGGACTTGGAAAAATGTTTGGTTTTGATTTCTTAGAAAATTTTAATTTGCCTTATATATCCACAAGTGTCACTGAATTTTGGAATAGATGGCATATTTCTCTTTCTTCATTTTTTAAAGACTATGTATATATTCCATTAGGAGGTAATAGAAAAGGAAATGTGTATTTAAATCTGAGTATTGTATTCTTTTTGACTGGTATGTGGCATGGCGCAGCGTGGAATTTTGTGATATGGGGATTATGGAATGGATTTTTTCGTATATTAGAAAGAGTTAATGTGAAGCATCAAATTGTTAAGGTCAAAGTTCCTGTAGTAATAAAATACGTTGTTACTATGTTGATTGTAATGATTGGATGGGTTATGTTTCGTTCTGAAGATTTAACCTATGCGATAGGCTTTATAGGACGAATGTTTGGATTAAATGAAACATCAAGGGTATATTATCAGCCAGTGTATTATTTGAATTCCTATAGAATATTTGTTATTATTTTAGCAATTGTAACATCAATAGGTGGATTTTGCTGGATAAATAAACAACTCATGAAATTAAAAGGATATATAATAATTCGTAATATATTTGCAACTGCTTTGATGTTAGTTTGTGCAATATATGTTATGGTTGCAACCTATAATCCATTTATATATTTTAGATTTTAATGAGGAAAAATATGAAGGAAAAAAACAAAATAGTCAACAGTATATTTATTATTATGTTTATAGCAATACTAACCTTACCGTTATTATTTTTTAATCATGTGGAGGGTAAATTTTCTGCTATTGAAAACAAAACATTGGCACCGAAACCAGAATTATATTTAGCAGATGGAAAATTAAATGCATCCTATGTTACAGAGTTTGAAAATTATTTTAATGATAATATTGGCTTTAAGGAAGAGGCTCTTGCTATAAATATACTTTTGAAATATAAGTTGTTTGGTGTGCTTGATATTCCTAATTGGTTATTGGGTGAGGATGATAATTTTTTCTATACAACAGATGGTGAAGATATCCTTACCTATACAGGACAGAATGCCTTTTCAGAAAAGCGTATATGTAATATGGCTACGAATTTAGGATATATGAATGAGTATTTTGAGCAACAAGGGTGTACGACATATAATATGTTTATTCCTAATAAAAAGAGGCTATATATGACGAGTTTTATGACCCCAATGTTTACCATGCGGGTGAAGGTCATTTAGATTCACTAACAGAATATATGTTAGGGAATACGGATATGACCGTTGTGAATATAAAGGATGCCCTAATGAATCAGAAAGAGGAACAGTTATATTATAAGTCATATGACGCGTCCCATTGGAATATGAATGGTGCATTTGTGGGATATCAAGAGTTAATGAAGGAAATAAAGAAAGACCATCCAGATATAAAGGTTTTAGATAAAGATGATTTTGAAGTTATAGAAACAGCGTTTTCCGGACTTATGATGTATTATACAGATATTAAAGTTTTGCATGATAATTTTTCATTTCGAGATATCATATATGAGTATAACATTAAGGGGGGGTATCACTCTGTTATAGATGCAGTTCCATTAAATGGAAAAGAAATAAATCCCAATCTTAATTTTTATCACTATGAAAATGAAGAGGCCAATAATTCAGAGACTTTGTTTATTGTAGGTGATTCCTATATATATAGTTTTATCCTTCCAATGTTGGCAGAAAGTTTTGCAGATGTATATTTTGTGCGTAATACGAATGCAGAGATTATTGTAGAATTAGCACAGGAGATAAAACCAACCATATTTGTTTTTGAGGTGGCTGAAAGAGTAGCTAATGAGCCTTATTTTGCACAAATGGGCAGATTTAAGAATTTTTTGGAATTTGAAATAAATATTGAAGACTATGAAAAACTTAATGAGAAAACGCAATTTTACATTGATATTCCGATATTAAAAGATGGGAAATTACCATTGGAAAAGGAAAGTGCATTAGAAATTTTAGGCTGGGCATTTGATGAAAAGAATGATACAAAACCGAACATGGTTGTGGCAGAAGTGGATGGAGAATATTTTAATGCTGAATTCTATTATAGGGATGATTTGGCTCAAATGGATGAAAAATATAGTGAATGTGGTTTTAAATTTTACATCGCAAAAGGAATTTTACAAAATGCAGATAATATTAAATTTTATATTATCACAGAAAATGGTCAGATATACCAAGAGTTCGTAGTTGATTTATTAAGGTAATTGAGTCATAGGAACAATGTAGATATAAAGCAGTTTTGATTTATGCGATATTCATTGCGAGTGGATAAAGCTCAAATACAAGAAAGGGACTGACAAATGGGTAAGATAACTGTTACAGAAAACTGCAATGGGATTGCCGGATTGAGGGTCATTGAGCCGGCAGTATTTGGAGATGACCGCGGTTATTTTATGGAAACTTATAATTATAATGATTTCAAAGAGGCAGGAATGGATTGTCAATTTGTGCAGGACAATCAGTCGGCATCCAAAAAGGGTGTGCTGCGAGGTCTGCATTTTCAAATTAATTTTCCACAGGATAAGTTGGTGCGGGTAGTAAAAGGTGAAGTATTTGATGTGGCGGTAGATTTGCGGGAGGGTTCGGAGACTTTTGGAAAGTGGTTTGGCGTAATTCTTTCTGCAGAGAATAAAAAGCAGTTTTTTATTCCCAAGGGCTTTGCCCATGGATTTGTAGTATTGTCCGATTATGCAGAATTTTGTTACAAGGTTACGGACTTTTATCATCCCAATGATGAAGGCGGACTATTGTGGAAGGATCCGGAAATTGGTGTAGAATGGCCCATGCCGGAAGGCATGACAGAAGACGACCTGATTTTGTCCGACAAGGATAAAGTATGGGGCGGCATAAAAGATTACATTGCTCAGAAACAGGCATAATCGTCTGTTAAGCAGAAAGGATGCAAGATGAAAGGAATTATTTTGGCCGGAGGCTCCGGCACCAGACTGTACCCGTTGACAAAGGCAATTTCCAAGCAGATTATGCCAGTATATGACAAGCCTATGATATATTATCCCCTGTCTACCCTGATGTTGGCAGGAATCCGTGAGATTCTGATTATCTCCACTCCCAGAGACCTTCCGGTCTTTAAAGAATTGTTGGGAGACGGACATCAGCTTGGTATGGGGCTTTCTTATGCAGTACAGGAAGAGCCCAGAGGACTAGCAGATGCTTTTATTATCGGTGCGGATTTTATTGGAAAAGAGCGTGTGGCACTAGTGCTTGGGGACAATATTTTTTATGGACAGAGCTTTTCCAAGGTGCTCAGGGAAGTGGCGGCAAGAGAGCGCGGAGCCACCATTTTTGGTTACTATGTGCGTGACCCCAGAGAATATGGTGTGGTAGAGTTTGATGAAAACGGCAGGGCACTTTCCATTGAAGAAAAGCCGGAGAATCCCAAGAGCAACTATGCGGTACCGGGACTGTATTTCTATGACAATGATGTAGTGGAGATTGCAAAGAATGTAAAGCCTTCTGCAAGAGGTGAAATCGAAATTACCAGCATCAACAACGAATACCTGCAGAGAGGAACCCTGCGTGTAGAGACATTGGGAAGAGGCTTTGCATGGCTGGATACGGGCAATCATGATGCCCTTTTGGATGCGTCGGATTTTGTGGCGGCATTCCAGAAGAGGCAGGGACTGTATATTTCCTGCATCGAAGAGATTGCATATAAAAGAGGTTTCATTAACAAAGAACAGCTTTTAAAGTTGGCAGAGCCTCTGATGAAGACAAATTACGGAAAGTATTTGGTGGAAGTGGCAGAAGGATTATAATTATTTGTCAGCCTTGACTTTATTTATCACTAGTAAACGAAGGACAAAATGGAAAGTTGTGATACAAAGAAAAGAGCTGCCAATGTCAATCATTGGCAGCTCTTAGTTTACAAAAACACATCTTTTAAAAGCGAAAAGTAAGACCGTTTGCCGTTTCAAGACAGCACAGAAACTGTACAAGAAAGTCTTTTTGCTGTTCAGGCAAGTGATCCAGCAGCTGGAAAAACCGTGCCATGGAGTAAGATTTGGCGATGTGTTGTGATAAAGCTTCCGGACGATGAGGATAGCTGGTCAGCCCTAAAAGATAGTCTGTGGTTACACCATAAAAGGCAGCAAGTTTAATCAAAGTGTTCAAATCAGGCTGATGTACATCTTTTTCATAGTTAGAGATGGTACCTATGGACACATTCAGGTATGCCGCCAATTCTTTCTGGTATAGTGAGTGTTCTTCACGAAGTTCTCTTAAAGTAGTTGCAATATTCATAAGTCATCCTCCTTTGTATAAAATGAGTTTTCAGTTACAAAAATACCCTATCTAAGGAAATCAGAAAATTCAATGTAATAAGGCACATATTTGTGTAATGCTTTACTTTAATGAAATATTAAAAATTTGCATAGCAAAATTTGCTATGCAAAAAGAAATAATCTTGTTATAATCAGAAAAGAATAATATTGTTAGGGATAAGGCAATTTGGAGAAAAGAAGGATAAGCCTCATGAATGAAAGCTTTTTAAAAGTAAGAACAGTAGCGGCCGGAAAATATTTCTGGAGAAGACTGCTCTATACCTTATGTTTTGTGATGTTTTGCGTTATTGATCAGAGAACCAAAACCGCTTCGGGTCTGGATGGGCTGATTGAAACTTTCAGGGAAGCTACAGGTATTGTTTTGGCGTGCATTATTTTCTCCCACTATAAGTGGGAAGATTTTGTAAAATACAAGTGGATTTATGCGGTATGGGGAATTGTGAGTGTAGTAGGGACAATAGGTGCATTTTGGGGTATTGACAGATACCTTTTTCTCAATGACAGGATTGCTATTCTTGTGAATGTGGTAATATGGGGATATATTCTGATACATACCTTTATACAGGTAGTGCTGGAAAAGAAATATCCCAAGCTGAACAGAAAGATGTTAATCGTCTGGAGCATCATGATGATGTTAATGATTGTGTCCAGAAGCCATTATATCTGGCCATTTTGCTATATGGTAATGTTTGGGTGTTTTTACTTTACCGGGTTTACCGTGGAAGAACAGGAAGATTTATGGCAGAGCTGTCTGGATGGAATCATTTTGTCGTTTATTTTATTTCAAGGTTTCTGCTGTGTGTTTCGGCCATATGACATGGAACGATATGTCGGAATTCATAATAACTGTAATTTGAATGGTTTGTATTATCTGGCAGTTTTAGCGGCAGTATTTACCAAAATTCTTTACCTTACAAAAAAGCATGCATCCAAATGGTTGAAAGTGTTTTATTGGCTGCTGGCAGGAGTTGTGTCATCCTTTCTCTTCATGACGATAGGAAGGATAGCATGGATTACGGCTTTTATTTTGGGACTCTTGTTTCTGGGATTTTTGAATTTGATTCTACAGAAAAAACAGTTTGTGAGAAATGGCATAATTCTGGTACTCTGTGCTGTTTTAATGTTTCCAATAACCTTTGGAGCAACAAGGTATTTTCCTCCGGTATTCCATCATCCCATTTGGTTCTGGGGAGAGTGGAGCGAGGATAAGGTGCATTCTTGGGATCCATGGAACTCAGAAAAGTATGTAGATATGGATGAGTTGTTGGAGACAGCATTTGGCCGGGTTGCAGGCGGGGTAAAGAGTCTGTTAGAACATTCGCCGTTTGCCATCAAGGCGGATGCAGCGGAAGCGGTTCCGGCGGAGGATGATTCCAAATTAAAAAATGCGGTATTCTCACCAGAGCAGGAATATGATGATTTTTTGGTCAGAAGTACCATCTATAAATATTATTTCACACACCTGAATTGGCGGGGACATCCTTATGAAGAGCAGGGATTCCAATTGTTTTGGGATTATTGGATAGGTCATGCCCACAATATTTTCCTGCAGTATGGCACGGATTTTGGAATTCCGGTTATGATATTGTTTGCCGTTTTAATTGTGTGGGGAAGCACTGTTTGTTGGAAGCGGATCAGAAAGCAGGCTTCCACAGCGGATATTGCCGCATTGTATTATATCTTGATTCCGGCAGTGTTTGGACTGTTGGAATATTCCTGGGGTGTGGGCAGTTTAAGCATTACCATGCTGTTTCTTGCATGGGGGCGCGCAATGCAGGAAGAAACGTAAAGATTTCCGTATTATTTTAGAACTATGAACCATACTAATCTAGAAAGGCAGGTTGGTATGGTTGAAAAAATGAAGAATAATAAACTTGTGCTGCTGCTTCTGATTACAGGAGCAGTTTATCTTTTTTTGCAGTATATTGCCCCGCTTCTGACTCCGGTATTAGTGGCAATGTTGTTTGTGACTATCTTTGGGCCAACATTGCAGAAATTAAATAATAAACTGCATATACACAGGCAGGTGGGAGCTTCTATTTTGCTGCTGCTTGCAGGAACCGTTGTCATCTTGCTAGTATGGGTGTTGTTTTCGTGGATTGTGGGAAGCCTGCCGGAATGGATGGCACAATTGGATGTATTGGAAGAGGATATTGTGTATATTATTCACGAGATTTGTGATTCTGTGGGAAATTTTTTGAACATGGATAGTGTATTTTTGGAAGACACGATTCTATTGCAATTTCAGAAGGGCATGGACCATTTTCAGATGCAGATGCTTCCAGGTATGTTGTCCCAATCTCTGGAATATGTCAAAGCAGCAGGGGCAATAGGAGCGTTTCTGGTGACTTTTATGATAGCGACGGTGCTTTTGGCAAGGGATTATGACAGTATTATGAATCAGTTGTTAGACAGGGAGGAATATCATGTTCTGCTTGAGATTATTTGCGGCATGATTCGTTATATTGCAACTTATGTAAAAGCGCAACTTGTTATTATGAGTGCCATTGCAGGCATTGCTGCTCTGACTTTGGGAATTGCGGGAATCCACCATGGGCCTATTTGGGGGATTGTGGCAGGGATTCTGGATGCTCTGCCTTTTGTTGGTACAGGAATCGTGCTGGTTCCTCTCTCTTTGGCGCAGCTTTTTCAAGGGCGGTATGCCTTAGCCGTAGTATGCATTGTTCTTTATGTGGTATGTATTATTTTAAGAGAATTTTTAGAACCTAAGTTGATTGGCCAAAGAATCGGAGTGAAGCCCATTGCCATTTTGATTTCTTTATATGCGGGCATCCGGCTTTTCGGCATTTGGGGAATTATAAAGGGGCCGCTGGGATTTATTATTATTTATCAGGCATACAAAAGCATTTTGCGGAGAAGAGAATCAATATAGCCTGAAATTGTGATTGACGAAAGGATGTCTGCAGATTATCATAAAGATATCAGTATTACAAGAGAGGAATGTGTTATGAGCAGCCGTAGGGCGAAAACAAAGCAGCAGAAAGGGAGCAAAAGAGAATCCGTAGCAGAAATACTCAAAAACTTTTTTGCGGAGGCTCTGGATTGGGTTATCTGCATTTATATGTTTCTTATTTTTGCGGTAATGCCTTTTTATAATCAGGAGGGATATTCCCATATTGGGACGGACAAGTCTTATTTTTTCCGGCAATGCAGTCAGAAGTTTACATTCTTGATTCTTCCACTGCTTGCACTGTATTTTGTGGCAGCAGGAGTTGTATTTGTGCAGGAAAAAAGAAGTGCATCCTTTCAAATGAAAACGTGGTTGAAATCGCATTTTTCGGTCACGGATTGCTTTGCTCTTTTGTATGGAGTCAGTGTGTTACTATCCTATGCTTGTTCTTCCTATAAAGCGGAAGCACGTATCGGGACCACGGGCTGGTATATGGGATTGTATCCGCAGCTGACATTTATAGGGGTTTATTTCCTGATATCGAGGATGTGGAAAAAAGAGTATAGTATGGCTCTGTTAGCGCTTTCTTCCTCGATAGTTGTATTTTTGCTGGGAATCGTAAACTGTTTTGGTATTTATCCTATAGATATGAAAGTGGAAAATAACGCCTTTATCTCAACCATTGGAAATGTTAATTGGTATTGCGGATATCTGACTGCAGTGTTTTTTGGGGGACTTGCGCTTTTTTGGCAAATGGACAGAAAACAGTGGAAATACAGGCTGTTGCTTGCAGTTTATGTTTTCATTGGTTTTACCAGCCTGGTGACTCAAGGCAGCAGCAGCGGCATTGTGGCATTAGTGGCAGTGTTGTTTGTGATGTTTTGTCTGTCGGTGGAGAACGCTAGATTAATGCAGGCATTTTGGGAAGCGGCGCTGCTTTTGTCCACAGGATGCCTGATATGCTGGCTGATTCAGATGATTGGCTTGGTAAAGACTAGTGTGCAAGAAAGCAGAGAAGGGCTGTTTTGCCTTTTAAATAATAGCTATTTTTCTGCGATTATGACATTTGTGTCACTTGCGATGCTTCTATATATAATTTTTGCTAATCGCAACAACAACTATCCCGCATTCCTATTTCGGAAGTGGGCAAAGATTTTGGGCTTTACAGGAGCAGGATTGCTTGTTTTGTTTGTGGTGTTGTTAGCGGTCAATACCTTTACCGGAGGAAGGATTTCCAATGCGCTGAACCTTCCGCAGGAAAATTTGCTGATGTTTACAGATTCATGGGGGAGTAACAGGGGCGCTACATGGACGGCAGGGATTCGATGTTTTTTGCAGCAGGATTTTTTACATAAGTTAGTGGGGATAGGACCAGATTGTATGTCTGCCTTTTTGTATCATGGTGCAAGTCAGGAGCTGACCCAATGGGCGGAAAGATGGTTTGCAGGCAGCAGACTTACCAATGCTCATAATGAATGGTTGACGATTTTGGTGAATGAGGGAGTATTGGGGTGTATTTGTTATGTGGGGATGATGTGCAGCGCCATCCAGCGTTTGCTAAAAGAGAGAAAAATCAGTATGGCGGCAGGAGCCTGCGGCTTTTGTGTGCTGGCATATACAGTGAACAATATGTTTAGTTTCCAGCAGTCCATGAATGCCGCAACTATATTTATCATTATGGGGATGGGAGAAAGTTTTTTGCGGAAAAACAGGTGATTGAGAAACTATGAGGAGATGAAATCGGCGCGACGTGATTCGAACACGCGACCTCTACGTCCCGAACGTAGCGCTCTACCAAGCTGAGCCACGCGCCGCTTTCCACTATAAAATAATAAATAAAAACGGAGAGATTGTCAAGTGAAAACCACAAAATTGCTTGACTATTTAAAAACCATGAATTATATTTACAATAATTCCGTTTTTAGCAGGGGTTGAGGAAGCTTCCGGTTTTCATAAACACCTAAAACTATCAAGATGAAAAGGAGAACAGAAGAATGAACAAGTATGCAGGAACACAGACAGAAAAAAATTTGGAGGCAGCATTTGCAGGAGAATCACAGGCAAGAAATAAGTACACTTATTTTTCTTCCGTGGCAAAAAAAGAAGGATATGAACAGATTGCCGCTATCTTTTTAAAGACGGCGGACAATGAAAAAGAGCATGCCAAAATGTGGTTCAAAGAGTTGAACGGAATAGGTGATACCAAAGCGAATCTGGCTGCGGCAGCAGACGGTGAAAATCATGAGTGGACGGATATGTATGAGGATTTTGCCAAAACTGCCGAGAAGGAAGGATTTCCGGAGCTGGCTGAAAAGTTTCGTCTGGTTGGTGCTATTGAGAAGCACCACGAAGAAAGATATCGCGCACTTTTGAAAAATGTGGAGATGGCAGAAGTATTCCAAAAGAGTGAGGTAAAGGTATGGGAATGCCGCAACTGCGGACACATTGTGGTGGGTACCAAGGCGCCAGAGGTATGTCCGACTTGCAATCATCCCCAGAGCTATTTTGAGGTAACTGCAGACAACTATTAATGATATGGGAACTAATTGAAGACGGAGATTGACGATGGCTGTGGAGAGGAATACTGACGGGCAATTGGCCGCTGTAATCTTGAAAAAGGGCGGCGGACGCACTGTGAAAGCAGGCGGAATGTGGATTTATGACAATGAAATAGAGCGCATGGAAGGGAGCTTTCAGGGCGGAGATATTGTGGAGGTCCATGATTTTGACGGATATTTTATGGGCTATGGATATATTAATCCCAAATCCAAGATTACCGTGAGGATCCTCTCCCGAAAAAAAGATAGCATTATTAATGAGGCATTTTTTGAAAAAAGAGTAAGGGATGCGTGGAATTATCGGAAGGAAACGATTGATACTTCCTGTTGCAGGCTGATTTTTGGGGAGGCTGATTTTCTGCCGGGTATTGTCATTGACAAATTTTCGGATGTGCTGGTGGTGGAGTCTCTAGCGCTTGGAATTGACAGATGGAAGACGGTCATTGTGGAAGCGGTGAAGAAGGTTCTGGCAGAGGACGATATCGTGATTCGGGGCGTATATGAGAGGAGCGATGCCAAGGTCAGAGAGCAGGAAGGAATGGAGCGTCATAAGGGTTTTATAGGGGAGCCTTTTGATACTAAAGTGGAAATTTTGGAGAATGGTGTCAAATATATGGTGGATGTGGAAGACGGTCAGAAAACCGGATTTTTTCTGGACCAGAAAAACAATCGTGCTGCCATCCACCCTTTTTGTAAAGGAAAAAAGGTGCTGGATTGTTTTACTCATACCGGTTCCTTCGCTTTAAATGCGGGAATTGCAGGAGCAGAGAGCGTATTGGGTGTGGACGCATCCGAGCTTGCTGTCAGTCAGGCAAGGGAAAACGCAAAACTGAATCATCTGGAGGATAGAGTCAGCTTTGAGTGTGCGGATGTGTTTGAACTGCTGCCCAGACTAGAGAGGGAAGGGGAAAGCTTTGATGTGGTAATTCTGGATCCGCCTGCCTTTACAAAATCCAAAAATTCGGTGAAAAACGCAGTGAAGGGTTATCGCGAAATCAATGTGAGAGGACTTAAGCTGGTGAGGGACGGCGGTTATCTGGTGACCTGTTCCTGTTCTCATTTTATGGAGCCGGAGCTTTTTGCCAAGACTATAAGGGAAGCTGCCGCCGGCGCCCATAAACGCCTGCGGCAGGTGGAATTCCGCACTCAGGCCTGCGACCATCCCATTTTATGGGCGGCAGACCAGAGCTATTATTTGAAGTTCTATATTTTTCAGGTAGTGAACGAACAGTGAAGCTTTTGCGGGCATGTTGAAAGGAGTCGTTTATGGTAGCAAAGATATTGGAAAATATTAGTAAGGTAATGGTAGGCAAGGAAGATGTGTCCAAATTGCTTTTAACGGCCATGCTTGCGGGAGGACATGTGTTGATTGAGGATGTACCAGGAGTGGGAAAGACAACCATTGCGAATGCCTTGGCGAGAACTGTGGACTGCAAGTTTACAAGAATCCAATTCACGCCGGATACTATGCCAAGCGATATTACAGGCTCCTCCATTTATAATTATGAAAAGCATTTGTTTGAATATGTGGAAGGCGCAATCATGAGTAATATTGTCCTTGCGGATGAGATTAACAGGACTTCCCCGAAGACTCAGGCAAGCCTTTTGGAAGCCATGGAGGAAGGCAGGGTTACAGTGGATGGAAAGACTTATGAACTGCCGCAGCCGTTTATGGTGATTGCCACGCAGAACCCTATTATGCAGCGGGGAACCTATTATCTGCCGGAGTCTCAGCTGGATAGATTTATGATGAAAATAAACATGGGATATCCGAAAAAAGCACAGGAAGTGCAGATTGTAAAAAACATGATTGACGGAGTGAAGGTTTCTCAAGTAGAAAAGATTGTAAATGTGGACGAGCTGAATCAATTAAAGGAGCAGTCCCAGCAGGTCTTGATGAGTGACAAGTTAATAGAGTATGCAGCGGAATGTGTGGACCGGACGAGGGAGGACGAGAGAGTACAGCTGGGTGCAAGTCCCCGCGCGCTGCTTTTATGGATCAGGGCGGCGAAAGCATATGCCTTTGTAGAAGGCAGGGAATATGTGACTCCGGATGATTTGAAGTCATTGGCACCGTATGTGCTGGCGCATCGCCTTACATTGGTACAGCATTCTTCCAAGGAAAAAAATAAAGAAGTGGATATTATAAAAGAAGTTTTGAGAAAGGTAAAAGTACCCGTTGGAAAGTAAAGGTCTGCTGATTCGAAGAATTTTATATGTGGCATTGTTTATTCTGTCTTTGGTATTCATCAGCATTAAGGGAGGGAATCTCCCATATATGCTCTTTTTCTTGATGGTAATGAATACTGTGTTTTCATATGCACATATTTTATATGTTTTTAATACTATTACAATATTCCAAAACATTCCCGAAGTGGATATTACCAAGAACGAAACGGTTGCCTATCATCTCAGAATGAATAACGAAGGCATTATTGCATATGGAAGCATCCGGCTGCGCTTTATGGATGATTTGTCTCAGATAATGGAAAAGGACAAGCTGGGAATTATCAATTTGGAGCCCGGTCAGAAAATGGAATTCCATTCAGAAATTTTATGTAAATATTCAGGCATTTATTATGCGGGTGTGGACACTGTTGAAATCATGGATTATTTTAAAATCTTCCGAATCCGTTTTCCCATGCCACAGAAAATGAGGGTGACAATAAAACCTCGGATGATGGAGCCAACCAATGTCTCTTTTCTGCTTGAGGAAGAAGAACAAGGCGGCAGCAGTCAAAGGGGTAAAAGTGAATATCAGATAGACAATGAAGTCAAAAAATATGTTTCCGGAGACAATAGAAAGCTGATTCACTGGAAGAATTCTGCCAAAAGGCAGGAACTGATGGTGCGGAATCCGGCGGATGAAGAGATATCCGGTTATACCGTGATATTGGATGCAAATATGGCAGAGTTGGATTATAAAAATAAAATTATTATTTGTGACAAATTAAGGGAAACTATGGTGGCGCTGGTGCATTATATTCATTGTGCAGGATATCTGGTATATGCTGTGCTAAGTGATTCTTATGAAAAAGAAATTTATTCTATCTCAGATTTTAACGAGCTATATAGCCAGATTACAAGATTTGGATTTGAACATCCGGGGGGATGGGAGGAGACTTTATTTCGTCTAAATCAGGAAGTTCAGGAAGGTGTTCCCTTTGTTATCATATCCGCCAGCCCACAGAGAATTTCCGAAGAAATCAGAAATGAAATGAAGGCATTCAGAAACATTCATGTTATTGATGTGAATCAAATTAATGTGGATGAAATGGATTTTCAAGATGCGATACATGGGGAAAGGTAAGCAGGGTATTGCTATGAAGGAGAAGATAAAAGGATATAGGTATACAGACATATTGACACATGCCTTAGTGCCGCTAACATTATATCTTTTTATAGGTTTGGTAGTCATAAGTCTCAGTGAAATTGAGGTGAGCATCGCTTACTATGTTCTCTGGGGAATTATGTCTGTCATTGCTGTGGGAATCAGGGAATATGTGCATAGCGCCATGGTGACAGTGGGTATAGGAATTTATGTGATGATAGTTGCCACATGGTTTTACGGCTATAAGGAGGGACAGTATCAGATACACACTGTACTAGCAATTGTGGGGCTGGGAGCTGTATTTGTGCTGTGGGAATTATTAAAGCATAAATTTGTGAGGGTGTTGGCTGGGTATGCTGCGCTGTCTGTTCTGATAGGCTTTGAATTTGCAGATATCCATTTTTCTAAAGGAATTATTGCACTAGCGATATTTCTTTTTTTATATTCTGTCTCGGAGAGTCTTTCCAATATCAATTCTTTTATTGTGATTTATGCTGTATTAGCACTTGTTGTGATGATTACACCAGCGCCGGAAGAAGCCTATTCGTGGCGCTTTGTAATCAGTGCAGTGAATACTATAGGCAATACTATAAGCAAGGTGGCGGAAACGATTTCTGTTGAGACGGAATATCAACTGAAAAAATGGGGATGGGATGGAGTATTCCACTATGGGGTTACGGGATACTCCGATTCTTCCATGGACCTGTCCGTGGGAGTGGGTGACCGGTCTATTGAACAGATGACGCTTTGGGGAGTAAAGACCACAAGGAATTTATATCTAAAGGGAAATGTCTGTGACACTTATACGGGCGACAGCTGGGAGACCATAGTCGCAGAGGAAACCATGGATTATCAGACAGACTTTTTGATGACACTTTATGCCATTTTTGACTATACTCAGAACGCGCAGGAACTTCATCGCTTTGTAAAAGTGTACACGCAGGAACTCACCATACAGAATATTAAGAGCCAATCCCTGTTTTGTCCACTTAAAACATATGAGCTTACTGCACAAAATATTCAAGTGGAGGGCGATAATCTCAGGGCGAACAGAGTGCTGAATCGGGGGAGTGTTTATACTTATCGCTTTGTGGATGTGGATTATGCAAGCGAAGCGATGATTGAAGTTATGACACGCAGTAAGAACATTACGTACAATGAAGAGACTTATGATGGGCTTTATAATAAAATGTGGCAGTATTATGGCATCAGGATGGAAAAAATACCCTATTCGGATTTTGTGGCAAATGTTGCAAGAGGACGGACTGCGGTAAAAGAACAGTACACAACTTTGGGGGATGCAGTATCGGATGAGGTCAAAAAGCTTGCGGATTCCATTACGGCAGAATGCAGGAATGATTATGAGAAGTGCAAGGCACTAGAAGAGTACTTATATCAATACAATTATAATAAAAATATTAATGTGCCTGATGATGCAAATGTATTAGATTGGTTTTTGTTTGAGGGAAAAGAGGGTTATTGTGTTCATTACGCCACTGCAATGGCAGCTATGCTGCGTTGTGAGGGCATACCAGCCCGGATAGCAGAGGGATTTTTAGTAGAATATGACAATCGTGTGGGATCAAACCTGTATTCCATATCCAGCAATTCCGCTCATGTATGGGTGGAGGCATATCTGGACGGAGTCGGCTGGATCAGGCTGGAGCCAACGGTTGCCTTTGCTGGAAACGCTTATGAAAAGTGGTATTCCGATGTGAGAGTGGGGGATGTGGAAGAGGAGGAAGAGGAAGAAGAGGAGGAAGAAACTGAATCAAGCGAACTGTCAGATGAAGAGGAGCAGATGCAGGAAGCAGTCCAAGGCAAGGGACAAGCGGATGTGGGATTATTTTTGGGCATGCTGCTTGGCGGAATGGCAGTTGTGGCAGTAGTTCTGTTTTTGTTCGCTTTTGTCTATCACAAAATCCGACAGCGGAAAAGTAATAATCCCGATGTGGTTTTGGCACATATTTTGTCCATCTTGGGGAAAAAGTATGTGGCCAGGAAGGATGAGGAGACGGTGAGGGAATACTTTCGACGGCTTTGTGAAATGGAACAGATGACGGATGAGATGAGTGGGAATTTGAAAACCATTACAGAATTAGCAGAACCATATTGGTATGGCACAAGAATGATCAGTGAGCAGGATGTATGTAAAATGAAAGAAATCCGGGATGAGTTCTTGAGAAGTTAAAGTACCCGGTTTTGCAGATGCGGAGGTTGTGAAATGAACAGTATAGCAGGCAGCAAGGAGGCAGAAAAAATGCTGGATTATGAAAAGGAAATACAGGAAATACTGCAGCAGATGACTTTGGAAGAAAAGGTTTCCATGCTTCATGGACAAGGATTTTTTCGCACGGCGGCTGTGGAGCGTCTGGGGGTTCCGGGGCTTGTGATGTCGGACGGACCCATGGGGGTGAGGCATCAGTTTCCTGATGGCAGTTGGATCCCTGTGGGAAATTCTGACGACTATGTCACATATTGCCCCAGCAACAGCGCTCTGGCAGCTACATGGAATCCTGAACTTGCTTATGAAGGGGGACAAATATTGGGCGAAGAGGCCAGAGGAAGAGGCAAGGATGTGATCCTGGCACCAGGTATCAATATTAAGCGAGACCCCTTGTGCGGCAGGAATTTTGAATATATGAGTGAGGATCCTTATCTGATAGAGACGCTGGTGACGCCTTTGGTAAAGGGGATACAGGAGAGTGATGTGGCGGCGTGCGTCAAGCATTTTGCCGTAAACAATCAGGAAACCAACCGTCTGATGGTGGATACTATAGTGGATGAGAGGACATTGCGGGAGATTTATTTTCCGGGATTTAAAGCTGCAGTACAGGAGGGCGGAAGCTATTCCCTGATGAATGCTTATAATAAATTCCGCGGAGTTCACTGCAGCGAAAACAAAGAATTGTTGGATGGGGTACTGCGGGATGAGTGGAAATATGACGGAACTGTCATAAGTGATTGGGGCTCTGTGCATACCACCAGAGAGGCGGCGGAAGCTTCCATTGATGTGGAAATGAGCGTTGTGGCCAATTTTGACCAATATTATTTTGCAAATCCGCTGATTGAAGCGGTAAAAAAAGGCGAAGTGAAAGAAGAGGATATTGATAAAAAGGTGCGGAATATTCTGCGTATGATGTTTCGCTTAAAGATGTTGGGACCGGAGGCGCTTAACAGAAAAACGGGTGCTTACAATACTCCGGCTCATCGGCAGGGAACCCTGAAAATTGCGGAGGAAGCGATTCTTTTATTAAAAAATGAAGAAGGGCTGCTTCCCCTTACAAAAAAGAGGTTAGAGATGACTTGGGAGCCTGAGCAGAACGGTGTAGGGGCGGCTCCCTGCAAGCGCAAGATTGCCGTGATTGGCAGGAATGCGGAGCGTTGTCATGCAAACGGCGGCGGAAGTGCAGAGATTAAGGCTTTGTATGAGATATCCCCCTTGCTTGGTTTAAAGGAATCGCTGGGGGGCAATGTGGATATTGCGTATGCTCCCGGATATTTTATCCCAGAAAAAAAGGATGTGAGCGAGGTAAATTGGCAGGAAGCTAGTCTGGAGCAGCTTATTATGGGAATGCCGGAAGCGGAGAAGGAGTCAGAGGAGCAACGGGCGCTTCGCCTGGAAATCGAAGAAAACAGAAGGCGTTTGAGAGAGGAAGCCTGTGCGCTGGCAAGAGAGGCGGACGAGGTGATTTTTGTGGGAGGCTTAAACCATGACTATGACGTGGAGGGCAGAGACCGTCCGGATATGAAGCTGCCCTATGGGCAGGATGAGCTGATAGATGCCCTGCTGCAGGTTGCTCCAAATCTGATTGTAGTGATGGTGGCGGGCTCACCGGTGGAAATGCCGTGGCTTGCCAAAGTGAAAGCGTTGGTATGGTGTTATTATTCCGGCATGGAGACCGGCAAGGCGCTGGCGGAGGTGCTGCTGGGACAGATAAATCCTTCTGCGAAGCTGCCGGAGACTTTCCCTGTGGTTTATGCAGATACTGTCACTGCAAAGAATGGGCAGTTTGGCTTAGAAGACAAGGTGGAATACAAGGAAGGAATCTTTGTGGGATACCGCTATTATGAGAAGGAAAATGTGAAACCGGCGTTTCCTTTTGGATATGGATTGTCTTATACTACTTTTGCAATAGAGAATCTGAAAGTGGAGCAATGGGAGCAGGGAAGATGCGCTGTTGGGGATAAAAATGACATACATGTCACAACGTCGGCGGATGTAACCAACACAGGAACCATGGCAGGGGCAGAGGTAGTACAGTGCTATGTGACGGATTGCGAGTGCAGCGTGGAACGTCCGGTGAAAGAATTAAAAGCATACAGAAAGGTATTTTTGGAGCCGGGAGAGACAAAGAAAGTAACCATGGAGCTGCCGGAGCGGGCGTTTGCTTTTTATGATGTAGAGAGGAGAGCCTTCCGGGTGGAGCCGGGGAAATTCCAGCTTCATGTGGGCAATGCATCCGACCACTGCATTTTGCAGGCGGAAGTGGAGATTGGGGGAGAAAACCATGCGCCGATATAAAATCTTTGGCTGGCTTGACAAATAGGGAAAATATGGTATAGTTGCTAAGGCAGAAGAGGTTGAAGTGTAATGGCCGGAAGCAGGGTTCTGCGGAAGAAATTATCGCTTTTGGGAAAGGCAGATTGTGGTTTTTATGGTTGATGTTTTGCTGGACATTTGTTTGGATGCGTGTATAGATACAATTAAATTAATTCCTTTTTTGTTCTTGGCTTATCTGGCAATGGAGTATCTGGAACATAAGATGGGGGAACGGACACAGGACTTTGTGGAGAGAGCAGGAAAATGGGGTCCCCTTGTGGGGGGCTTGGCAGGAGTGGTGCCCCAATGCGGTTTCTCGGCGGCGGCTTCCAATCTTTATGCGGGGAAGCTGATTACGCTGGGGACTTTGCTTGCCATTTATCTGTCCACTTCCGATGAAATGCTGTTTCTTTTGATTTCCGCACCTAGGGACAAGGTTTCTTGGGAGGTGATTTTGGGGATTCTTGCAATGAAAGCGGTGATTGGCATAATAGCAGGATTTATTGTGGATATGATTTTTAAAAGAAAAGAAGAGCATATCCATATTCATGATATCTGCGAGCAGGAGCACTGCCATTGTGAGGAAGGGGTCTGGCGCTCGGCAATTCGTCATACCCTAAAGATTGCTTCTTTTTTGCTGGTGATTACTTTTCTGCTGGATTTAGCGCTTTTTTTCATCGGGGAAGATACTTTAAAAAACCTGTTGATGAATCGACCTATTTTAGGTCCGGTGTTAGCGGGTATCGTGGGATTGATTCCCAACTGCGCTGCTTCGGTAGCGATTACAGAGCTTTATCTGGTGGATGCCTTGGGGGCAGGGGCAATGATGTCCGGTCTGCTGGTAGGAGCAGGCGTGGGGCTGCTTGTGTTATTTCGGGTGAATCATGACAGGAAAGAGAATCTAAAGGTTGTGGGATTGTTGTATTTGATTGGCGCAGCGGCAGGAATCCTAATAGAAATTTTACCTTGGAAGTTTTTTTGACGGATGGTACGAAAGGAGAAAAAGAAATGTCAGAAGGAGCAATTTTAGCTTTTGGAGTTTTTGTTGGTTTTGCTTTTATAGCAGTAGGAATCTTGGGAATCTATCGAAAGGTAAAGTTCTCAAAAAGCATACAAACGATGCATCAGGTTTCGGGTGTTGTGGTAGATTATGAGGTAATCGAAGCAAGCGATGACGATGCATCCGATGCGTATTTTCCTATTTATGAGTACGAGTGGAATGGTGTAACGAAGCAGCTGAAGAGCAATGTAAACACAAATAAACAAAAGCGTGGTGCAAAAGTACATATACTGATAGACCCTCAAACAGAAAAAGTAATTTGTATGGAAACGGAAAATGAGTCAAACGGAGCACTTTTGCTGTTTGGAGTGATTGGAGTGCTAACGCTTGTTTTAATGGTGTTAATAGGCACCGGAGTAGTGTCTTAAGGGAACTAGAAAATTTGTTTGAAGAGGCTATGTTTTATTCTGATAATAAGGAGGAAAAGCCGTGTCTGCCACCATGTATCCTGATGGGCAAAGTGAATCAAAGAAATTGGTGTTGGGAATTTTGGCGCATGTGGATGCAGGAAAGACCACGCTGGCGGAGGCTATGCTCTATTTGGGCGGACAGTTGCGCAGGCTTGGCAGGGTGGACCATGCAGATGCCTTTTTGGATAATTTTACACTAGAGAGGGAGAGGGGAATTACTATTTTTTCCAAGCAGGCACGACTGCAGTGGAAGAATATAGAGATTACACTTTTGGATACGCCGGGGCATATAGATTTTGCGGCGGAGATGGAACGGACTTTGCAGGTTCTGGACTATGCGGTGTTAGTAATAAACGGTGCAGATGGCGTGCAGGGACATACCCGCACGCTGTGGAGGCTTTTGGAGCGGTATGACATACCGGTTTTTTTGTTTGTCAATAAAATGGACCAGCCTGATACAGAGGGAGCTGCTCTCATGGAAAGTTTAAAACGCCAGCTAGATGAAAATTGTGTGGCTTTTTCCAAGATGGAGTATGAAGATGTACAAGGCAAGTCTACAAGCAGTATGACAGAGCAGATTATGGAAGAGATAGCCACATGCGGAGAGGATTTGATGAACAGCTATCTGGAGCAGGGAGAGCTGCTGCCGCAGGAGATTGCCCAGGCGGTTGCGCAACGGCGGATATTCCCCTGTTATTTTGGCTCTGCGCTCAAGGTGGAGGGTGTTGAGGCGCTTTTGGATGGCATTGCAAAATATGGGATGCAGCCGCTTTATCCGAAGCAATTTGGAGCAAGAGTATTTAAAATTTCCCGTGATGTCAACGGTGTCAGATTGACACATTTGAAAGTCACGGGCGGAGAACTCCAAGTGAAAATGCAGATGGATAACCATGCAAGCACATCTTCCGAAGAGGAATATTTTCAGGAGAAGGCAGACCAGCTTCGCCTTTATAATGGAAGTGGATATGAGGCGGTGGAGCGTGTAAATGCAGGAGATATTTGTGCCGTAGCGGGACTGACAAAGACTTTTGCAGGGCAGGGTCTGGGTGAAGAAGGGAATCATGAAGTGCCTATATTGGAACCGGTCTTGACATATCGGGTGGAGCTGCCGGAAGGAGAAGATGCAGTGAGGGTATTGGGGCAGCTTCGGCAGTTGGAGGAGGAAGAACCTCTTTTGCATATTCTGTGGCAGGAGAAGAATCGGGAGATTCATGCTCAGGTAATGGGTGATGTGCAGATTGAGGTATTGCGCAAGCTGATTGCAGAACGCTTTCAGATAGAGGTGAATTTCAGCTCCGGGAGCATTGTGTATAAAGAAACCATAGCTAAGAAGGCCATAGGGATTGGACATTTTGAACCGCTGCGGCATTATGCGGAGGTGGAGCTTCTTTTGGAACCCGGAGAGAGGGGAAGCGGTTTGCAGTTCGCCAGCATATGTAGCGAGGATGTACTAGACAGAAATTGGCAGAGATTAGTGCTTACACATCTGGAAGAGAAGGTTCATGTGGGGGTGCTCACAGGTTCACCTATCACAGATATGAGGATTCTTCTGGTGACAGGCAAGGCGCATGCTAAGCATACAGAGGGCGGAGATTTCAGGCAGGCTACTTACAGAGCGCTCAGACAGGGACTGAGGAGTAGTGACAGCATTCTTTTGGAGCCTGTGTTTGCTTTTGTGCTTGAGCTTCCCACAGAGCATCTGGGACGTGCCATGTCGGATGTGCAGCGAATGCACGGAAATTTTGATACACCGGAGACGGACGGCGGGCGCAGTGTGCTCAAGGGCAGGGCGCCTGTGGCTGCCATGAGGGATTATCAAAAGGACGTGAATGCATACACGCATGGAGAGGGGCATCTGTCCTGTATCTTAGACGGCTATGAGCCCTGTCATAATGCGGAGGAAGTAATCGGTGAGTGCGGTTATGACCCGGAAGGAGATTTGGAAAATCCTACGGGGTCGGTGTTTTGCGCCCATGGGGCAGGCTTTGTGGTTCCATGGAATCAAGTGCCGGAATATGCCCATGTGGAGATTCCGGAAAAAATTTGGGGACTTGTGAGAGCTGAAGAGGACATGGAGTATAAGGGGGATACTTTTCCTGATGCAGACAGGTCTTTAGGAGGAGTTTTTGTAGAAAACAGAAAAGAGGGAGCCCTTGCCAGGAAAGCAGGTCAGCATTCAGAAAACAGCGCATCGGAGCGGTATATCACGCAAGAGGAGATAGATGCCATTTTTAGGCAGACCTATGGAAAGCGGGAACAGGATACAAAAGCAAGAAGGCGCTACCATGTAAGCCGGAGGGATGTCTATGACGGCGGAAATAGGAATTCGGAGTTTCATGGATTGAAAGAGGTGAAGGAGCGTTGTCTTTTGGTGGATGGATATAATATTATCTTTGCATGGGAAGAGCTTCGCGAGCTTGCACAGATAAACCTTGACAGCGCAAGAGACCGCCTTATGGATATCATGAGCAATTATCAGGGAATGCTGGGAGGGACGCTGATTCTGGTTTTTGATGCCTATAAGGTGAAGGGAAATCCCGGCAGCGCCATGCGCTATCACAATATTTACGTGATTTACACAAAAGAGGCTGAGACTGCCGACCAATATATTGAAAAAGCCGTTCATGAGATGGCGGACAAGTATCAGGTAACGGTAGCTACTTCCGATGCCTTGGAACAGATGATTATCTGGGGTGCCGGAGCGCTTCGCATGTCTGCGGGAGAATTGCATGAAGCAGTGGAAGCTGCCTTAAGAAAGCTTCGGGAAGAATACACGGAGAAGGACAGCAAATTTACATTTCGCCCTTTTGCATGATATATTAAAAAATTTTAAAGAAAATTTAAAAAAATGGAAAAAAGTTGTTGCAATCTTTGGAAGGTTGTGCTAGTATATTTTTTGTGCTGTAGCAGACAATAGTATGAAATGCACCGCTAGCTCAGTTGGTAGAGCACCTGACTCTTAATCAGGGTGTCCAGGGTTCGAGCCCCTGGCGGTGCACTGAGGACTGTTTTTGAGGACGTATGAGCCTTGGGGACGGTTCTTTTTTTATGCAAAAATGCAGACAAAGCAGTCGGAACGAGACAGGAGAACACAAAAATAAAAAGTACAACAAACATTAATAAATTTGCGGAACAAACATTAACAAATTATAATTTTGTCCGATATACATATAAACATAATAAAAAAGGGGGCTAAACAACATGGAAAAAGAAACTACTCCCAGTCAGAGTGAATGGCTGATTATGGAAGTATTTTGGGCGAATGATACGCCTACCATGACCGCAAAGGAAGTTATCAAGAAAATGCAGGGAAAATCAGATATGTCGCCCAGAATGGTGCGTGTCCTGCTAAATCGTTTGTGGCAGAAAGGCGTTTTAAACTATACTGTAGATGAACATGATTCAAGGGTTTATCACTATTCTGTCGTGAAATCAAAAGAGGAATGTCAGAAAGAAAAAAGCCAGAAGTTTGTAGACAGCTATTTTGAGGGCAGCAGGAAGAACGCAATGGCGGCATTGTTGCAGAATGCAAAGCTAACAGAAGAACAGTTCAGGGAATTGGAAGAAATTTTGGAACAATGCAAAGAAACCGATTGTTTCTTAGATAAGGGTAATGAAAGTACAGGAATTTTGGAATAGTGTAATAGGTCTTTTATATTTATGCGCCGTCTATTATGTGATACAGCTTGTAATTTGGTTCAAAAGAACAGGTAGTTAAAATTCCTTATGAAAATCCTATGAGTGATTGGAGAGTAAAGTTGCTTAAAATACTATAAATGTAATATGGAAATGGATTTCAAATAATTTTTTATCAAGGAGGATTATATTATGGCAATTACAGGAGTGAGCAATTACAACAATGTTTATGAAAGCACATATGCTTCATCAAGAAAGGAAGCAGCAAAGAAAGAGGAAACAAAAGAAATAGCAGCTACACAAAAAAGTACTGAAACAGCAAAGGAAAGTAGGAATGAGGAATATCTTAAAACTTTGCAAAAACAAGTACCCTATATGAAGTTACAAATTGGATATGGACTTAATACAAATAATGACGGCAAAGTGAATGTTGTAGATGTCAACCCTAAGCTCTTGGAGAAAATGCAGAATGATCCAAAGGCAGCAAAGGAATATACACAGAGATTAAAAGATGTGGAATCAGCCTTGAAATGGCTTGATAATTATAAAAAATCAGTAGGGTCTACGGTAATTGTTAGGCATGATTATATTGACGAAAATGGTAATCTTTTTCATTATTCTGTTTCGGTTAGAAAAGATGAATTAAACGAAAAACTTCGCAAAGAAGCGCAGGAAAACGCAGAAGAACGGATTGAAAAGTCAAGAGAAAAAGTCCGTGAAAATGCGGAGCAGCTTGCGGAGAAAATGGCAGAAAAAGCAGAACAGCTTTTAGAAGAAAAAATAGCTTCTTCCAAAGACGGCATAATTTATCTGTATGATACAGATATGCAGACAATTATCGAAGCTGCCAAAGAAGATAATGCAGGCAAGGCAAAAACAAAACAGCAGGCGGGTGTGGGTGCTAATTTAGATTTACAGGCGTAACAGTAAAGGGACTTCAAAATTCAAGGTCAAGGAGGAAATGAATATGTCAATGACAGTTATAGGCGGTTTATATAACAATTATACAACACAAAATGTAAATGATAAGGAAAAAAAGAAAGCAGTTGAAAACAATTCAAAACAGGTAGAATCAACTACACAAAATAGTGAGGTTAAAAGGCCACAACTTTCAACAGCCTCAATTGCAATCTGAAATTCCATACCCTATATCCCGGATTGCACTTATAAGCA